>NZ_JBFOCZ010000028.1:0-191237 GCF_040908015.1 Aeromonas sp. R7-5
GATGGTAGTGTGGCATTCGCCATGCGAGAGTAGGACACTGCCAGGCACCCAATACAAGAAACCCCGCTCACTCGAGCGGGGTTTTTTATTGCCTGAAATTCACGTTATCCATCCATATCTGCTTGATTTACCACACACGATTGTATCGTTATACAACCTGATCAGCACAGGGCAGCTCCATGTTGACTATCCCATCTTCCAGCTGAATATCGATCTTGAAACCGAGCCGTTTGGCCAGATTGATCATGCCGCGATTGCTGGGCATGGTCATGCCAGAGAGCTGGCCTATGCCACGCTCTCTGGCATAGCGCACGATCTTTTCCATCATCAACTTGCCGAGTCCGAGCCCTTTCAAGTCTGAGCGGACCAGGATGGCAAACTCCGCATCCGATTGATCCGGGCTGGCAATGGCTCGCACCACTCCCAGGATCTGCTGGCTGAAAGGGCCGTCCTGACCCACGGCGACGAAGGCCATTTCCCGGTCGTAATCGATCTGGGTCATGCGGGCCAGCTCCTCATGCCCCAGCTCCCCCACGTCGGCGAAGAAGCGTTTGTACCTGTCTTCATCAGACACCTGCCGCACGAACTGCTTGTGGGCCGGCTCGTCTTCGGGGCGGATGGGGCGCAGCAGCACATGACTCTGATCTTTCAGCCAGGCACCCTCTTCCAGCTCGGTGGGATAGGGGCGAATGGCCAGTGGCAGCACTTGTTGGCCTCGCTCTGCCAAGACGAGCCGGGCATCCAGGATCACCATCTCTTCGCCACAGGCCTGCAGCGGGTGCAGATCCAGTTCTTGTATCTCGGGGAAGGCCAGCAGCAGCTCGGAGAGCTGGCACAGCACCTGGCCGAGGGCGTCGATATCGAGCCGTACCGGACTGGCCTGCTCGCGGATCTTGCCATCCTTGAGGGCACCAATGATCTGGTAGCGAGCCAGTGCCTGGTTGAGGGGAGGAAGGGCCGCGACCATCTCGCGGGGCTCGGCGCCGGATTCCCCGAGCAGGATGACGGGGCCGAAGACCGGATCCTGCTGCAAGCGGATCCGTAGCTCCAGACCCCCGCTGCGGCGTGCCATGCGTTGTACCAGCAGCCCTTCTATGCGGGCGCCAGGATCATGCTGACGTACCCTGTCCAGAATGGCATCCGCCGCCTGGGCGACTTCCGCCGAGGTGCGCAGGTTCAGCATGACACCGTGTACATCGGATTTGTGGGCGATGTCGGGAGATCGCAGCTTCACCGCTACGGGGTAGCCAATCTGTTCTGCAGTCAGTGCGGCCTCGATGGCATCGGAAACGATCCAGGTCGCGAGGGTGGATAGCCCGGCTGCCTGCAAGATGGGATGGGCCAGGTGGGTGTCCAGCACCCGCTGCTGGCGGTCCAGCGCTTGCCCAAGGAGCTGCTGGCAGCGCTCGACATCGAGCCTGTCGCCCTGCAGGGAGGCCGGTGTTTCCATCAACTGTTTCTGGTTGCGGCGATATTCCACCATGTGCATGAAGGCCGTGACGGCGCTTTCCGGGGTGCGATAGGTCGGGATGCCCGCCTCGTTGAACAGGCGTCTCCCCTCTTGGGCGGAGTATTCGCCTGCCCAGTTGGTCAGTATGTTGAATCGTCTGGCCCTGGGATGCTGCTTGATGAAGTCGATCAGGTTGCTGGCGAGGGTGACACCTCGGGCGGTGAGGGACGGTGCATGGATCAGCAGGATGGCATCGGCACTGTCCCCTTGGAGCAGCGTCTCGAGTGCACTCTTGTAGGCCTCGATATCTGCATCGCTGCCGATGTCGAGGGGTGGCATCGCCAGCTTGCCTCCCCGAGACAGCAGTACGTCTGCGGCCATGTTGGCGAGGCCGCGCCCGTTGGAGAGTATGGCGAGCCGCTCCCCCTTGAGGGTCAGGGAGTGGCTCAGGGTCTCGACAGTGGCAAACAGTTCGTGGGTATCCCGGACGCGCAGCATGCCAGCCCGGCGGATGGCGGCATCATAGACATTGTCGAGACCGCTGGCTGGGTCGTGCCGACCGCTCTTGAGGATCAGGATGGGTTTGTTACGCGAGGCGGCACGGGCGGCGGAGAGAAAGTGCCTGGCATCGTGCAGCTTGTCCATGTAGATCAGGATGGCGCGGGTCGTCCCGTCCCGGGAGAGCTGATCCAGCAGTTGGCCAAAGTCGATGTCGCAATGATCGCCCAGGGAGATGAAGGCCGAGAAGCCGATTTCGCGCTGCTTGGCCCAATCCAGGATGGTGGTGCTGACCGCTGCCGACTGGGAGAGAAACGCCACCTGTCCCGGAGTCGCTGCAATGGGGGAAAAGCTGGCGTTGATACCCTGCCCGGGGAGCAGCATGCCCATGCTGTTGGGGCCGAGCAGCCGGATGCCGTATTGCTGGCACAGATGCTTGAGCCGCAGGCGCTCGTCAGTGGAGAACTGGGCGGCCAGTATGATGGCGGCTCCGGTTCCTTTCTTGCCGAGCTCCTCGATGAGCGGCAGTACCCGTTCGCGCCGGGTACAGACGATGGCGAGATCGGGGGAGAGGGGAAGGCTCTCTATGTCCGGATAGGCGAGCACGCCAGCGATGGCCTGGCTGCGGGGGGCTACGGGTAGTATAGGGCCCTGGAACTGACCCGCCAGCAGGTGCCGGATGACCACATGGCCTGCCTTCTGCGGATCACTGGAGGCGCCGATGACGGCGATCGAGTGAGGTTTGAAGAGCCGATCCAGGCCGCTTTGTTTCATGGGCACTCCTCGTGGTGGCCCCCGGGGCGAGGGGGACGGATGGTGCCAGTCTAATACGCTTTGCGTGCGGGTTCTGTGACCGATTGCGGATCACGATCTGGCCAGTGCGCTGGCGCGCAGATAAAAGCGCAGCTCCCCCTGAATGCATTGCACCGTGGCGAGGTGCTTGTCCTGGAGATAGATCTCCTGCTCCCGATCGAGTTCATGGCGCTGGACCCCGAGGCTTTGCAGATATTCTGCGAACAGGATGGCACTGCGGATTTCGACAAGATGCTGGCTCACGCTCTATTCCTTGATGGTGGCTGGATGGTGCCGGCCAGTGTCCCCTCTTCTCCCCCACTTTCATACTGATACATTTGACACTCACCGTGGCTCTGACGCCTGCCGGATCAGCGAAGGCCTCCCTGGCCGCGTGCGGTGTCCCAGAAGGCGCGGATCAGCGGCTCTTCCAGCCGCTTCTTGAGCACGGCGATGCCGACGTCGAACGCCTTGAGCGCCGGTTTGGGCTCGACCACACGCACCTTGTCTCCCATGGGGCTGTGATCGATGACGGCGGCAGGCACGACACCCACACCGAAGCCGAGGGCCACCATGGCGACGATGCCCTCGTTGCCCGCCACTTCTGCATAGATGTTGGGAGCTATCCCCTTGTTGCGAAACCATTGATCACAGCGCTTTCGGGCCAGCCCCTGTTCGGAGAGGATCAGCGGCAGGCGCTCCCAGTCAGGTTCGCCCTGGGGGAACCACTGACCCTGCTGGGGGGCATTGCGGGGGGCGATGAACACCAGAGGGACTTGTTGCAGGCTGGCGAATTCCAGCTTGGACGAGAGCGCATCCGGCCTCGCTGCGATGGCGAGATCGGCTTCGTCAGCCAGGATCTTGTCCACTGCCAGTGCAGGGTCGCCGGTCTCCAGCTTGATCTCCAGTTGGGGATAACGGCGACGAAAGCGTTCCAGTACCTCGGGTAGCAGAAAGTAGCTGGCGGTAACCGAACAGAACACCCGCAGCCGCCCTTGCAGCGGCTCGTCGCTGCGCTTGAGCTCCTGTTTGAGTTGGCGCCACTCCTGCAGCAAGGCACCGCCAAACTCCCGCAGCTTGTCACCAGCAGGGGTGAGCCGCACCGAGCGGTTGTCCCGCTCGAACAGCACGCAGCCGGTCTCCTGTTCCAGTCGCTGGATGGCGCGGCTCAGGGTGGAGGGGCTGACCGCCATGGCATCGGCGCTTTTGCCGAAGTGGAGGGAGTCGGCGAGGTGGAGAAACAGTTCGAGATTGCGAAGGTCCATCTTTTTATTCCTGCGGCGTTGTCAGGCGCCCTGTAGCACGATGGCTCGGCGGCGGGAGATTACGGGAAATCACATTTCAATTCCTGCAACGTACTGTTTCGAATATATCAGTTCAGGCAATAAGTGTCCCGCGCTATAGTGGTTTCGACAACGCCGCTATCCGGCATGGAATCAATCGAACGGAGCAATCACCATGGCTAACTATTTCAACACCTTGAACCTGCGTCAGCAGTTGGCCCAGCTGGGCAAGTGTCGTTTCATGCAGCGCGAAGAGTTCGCGGACGGCTGCAACGTGCTGAAGGGCAAGAAGGTGGTGATTGTGGGCTGTGGCGCCCAGGGCCTGAACCAGGGTCTGAACATGCGCGACTCCGGGTTGGACATCTCCTACGCCCTGCGCAAGGCCGCCATCACCGAGAAGCGCGCCTCCTGGCAGAAGGCCACCGACAACGGCTTCGTGGTCGGCACCTATGAAGATCTGATCCCGACCGCCGATCTGGTGCTGAACCTGACTCCGGACAAGCAGCACTCCGACGTCGTCAAAACCGTGATGCCGCTGATGAAGCAGGGCGCCGCTCTGGGCTACTCCCACGGCTTCAACGTGGTGGAAGAGGGTCAGCAGATCCGTTCCGACATCACCGTCGTGATGGTTGCACCCAAATGCCCGGGCACCGAAGTGCGTGAAGAGTACAAGCGCGGCTTCGGCGTACCAACCCTGATCGCCGTCCACCCGGAGAACGATCCCCAGGGTGAGGGCATGGCCATCGCCAAGGCGTGGGCCTCTGCTACCGGTGGCGATCGTGCCGGCGTGCTGGAATCTTCCTTCGTCGCGGAAGTGAAATCTGACCTGATGGGCGAGCAGACCATTCTGTGCGGCATGCTGCAGGCCGGTTCCCTGCTCTGCTACGACAAGCTGGTTGCCGAGGGCACCGACCCGGCCTATGCCGGCAAGCTGATCCAGTTCGGCTGGGAGACCATCACCGAGGCCCTGAAGCAGGGTGGCATCAGCCTGATGATGGACCGTCTCTCCAACCCGGCCAAGCTGCGTGCCTTCGAGCTCTCCGAGCAACTGCGCACCCTGATGCGTCCGCTGTTCGAGAAGCACATGGATGACATCATCGCCGGCGAGTTCTCCCGCGGCATGATGGCTGACTGGGCCGAAGACGATGCCAAGCTGTTCGGCTGGCGCGAAGAGACCGGCAAGTCCGCCTTCGAGAATGCCCCTGCCTATGCCGGCAAGATCGCCGAGCAGGAGTACTTCGACAATGGCGTGGTCATGGTGGCCATGGTCAAGGCGGGTGTCGAGCTGGCGTTCGAAACCATGGTGGCCTCCGGCATCTATGAAGAGTCCGCCTACTACGAGTCTCTGCACGAGCTGCCGCTGATCGCCAACACCGTCGCCCGCAAGCGTCTGTACGAAATGAACGTGGTCATCTCCGATACCGCGGAGTACGGCAACTACCTGTTCGCCAACGCCGCCATGCCGCTGCTGCGCGAGCACTTCATGCCGACTCTGCAAGCAGGGGACCTGGGCAGTGCCCGTGCCGAGAGCAAGGCGGTGGACAACCTGGCCTTGCTGGCTGCCAACGAAGCGACCCGCAACCACCCGATCGAGAAGATCGGCCAGACCCTGCGTGGTTACATGAAGGACATGAAGCGCATCGCTGTTGGCGGTTAATCTGGCATGACCCGCAACCATGCTTGGTGCGAGAAGATCGGCCAGACCCTGCGTGGTTACATGAAGGACATGAAGCGTATTGCCGTCGGCGGTTAAGCCTTCGCTGAGCGGCATCGGAAGGGGCGGGGATGACGATCCCCGTTACTGGCTGGCTTAGACACCTGGCCTGTCGTCCGGATGATGCAAACAGACCGATTGATAGCAATAAAAAAGCCCCGCTCATCGAGCGGGGCTTTTGCATTCTGGAGGGCGGGAGCAATCAGGCCTTCCAGGCTTTCCAGGTGTTGATCAGGCCGTTGGTGGAGCCGTCGTGGCTGGTGACGGCCTCATCGGTGCCCAGCTCCGGCAGGATCTTGTTGGCCAGCTGTTTGCCCAGCTCCACACCCCACTGGTCGAAGGAGAAGATGTTCCAGATTGCGCCCTGTACGAAGATCTTGTGCTCGTACATGGCGATCAGGGAGCCGAGGGTTTTCGGGGTCAGCTGCTTGAACAGGATGGAGTTGGTCGGGCGGTTGCCTTCGAACACCTTGAATGGCACCAGATCCTTGACCTGCTCCAGGGTCTTGCCGGCGGCCAGGAACTCGGCCTCCACCGCTTCCTTGCTCTTGCCGAAGGCCAGGGCCTCGGTCTGGGCGAAGAAGTTGGCCAGGAGCTTCGGATGGTGGTCACCGATGGGGTTATGGCTGATGGCCGGCGCCAGGAAGTCGCAGGGGATCAGCTTGGTGCCCTGATGGATCAGCTGGTAGAAGGCGTGCTGGCCGTTGGTACCCGGCTCACCCCAGATGATGGGGCCGGTCTGGTAGTCCACCGGATTACCGTCGCGGTCCACGTACTTGCCGTTGGACTCCATGTTGCCTTGCTGGAAGTAGGCAGGGAAGCGATGCATGTACTGATCGTACGGCAGGATAGCTTCGGACTCGGCACCATGGAAGTTGTTGTACCACAGGCCGATCAGGGCCAGCAGTACGGGCACGTTCTGTTCATAGGCGGCAGTGGCGAAGTGCATGTCCATCTCGAAGGCGCCTTGCAGCAGGGCCTCGAAGTGCTCGAAGCCGAGGGAGAGGGCGATGGGCATGCCGATGGCGGACCAGGAGGAGTAGCGGCCGCCGACCCAGTCCCAGAACTCGAACATGTTGTCGGTGTCGATGCCGAACTCGGCCACGGCCTTGCCGTTGGTCGAGAGGGCGGCGAAGTGCTTGGCAACGTGGGCCTTGTCACCGGCATGACCGAGGAACCAGTCGCGGGCGGTCAGGGCGTTGGTCATGGTCTCTTGGGTGGTGAAGGTCTTTGAGGCCACCAGGAACAGGGTGGTTTCCGGATCGATCTTCTTGAGCGCCTCGGCGATGTGGGTGCCGTCAACGTTGGAGACGAAGTGCATCTCCAGGTGATTCTTGTAGGGGCGCAGGGCCTCGGTGATCATGACGGGGCCCAGATCGGAGCCACCAATGCCGATGTTGACCACGTGCTGGATGGCCTTGCCAGTATAGCCCTTCCACTCGCCACCGATGACCTTCTCGCAGAAGCCCTTCATCTTGGCCAGTACGGCGTTCACTTCCGGCATCACGTCCTTGCCGTCAACCTCGATGGGACGGTCGGAGCGGTTGCGCAGGGCGGTGTGCAGTACGGCGCGCCCTTCGGTCATGTTGATCTTGTCGCCGTTGAACATGGCGTCGATGGCGCTGCGCAGATCGGTCTCGCCAGCCAGGTTCACCAGCAGCTTGAGGGTCTCTTCGGTGATCAGGTTCTTGGAGTAGTCGACCAGGATGTCGCCACCGAAGGTGAGGGAGAACTTGTCAAAACGCTTGGGATCCTGTGCGAACAGATCCTTGAGACGCATCTCCTTGTTGGCTGCAAAATGGGCTTCCAGTGCCTGCCAGGCCTGGGTCCGGGTTGGATTGATATTTTTCATAGGATTATCAGTCTTCCAAGTTGTGTTTGAACCTTGCAGGCAAGGCTCCCGCCAAACCTTATTATGCGAGCATTATACCGGGCACTCCGTGCGCCCCGTGTAACAGAGCATTACCAATTGTCTGCAACGAGGGAGTGTACAACCAAAACAGTGCGATTATGAGTCACCCAGTACCCCGGGATCTTGCGTTCGCGCATGCTTGTTCGGGTTGAAAAGGCTTTCATTTCAAGGGGAGCACGGCCGTGGCGCTGGAAAGCTGGCGTGACAGATAAAAGGGTATTCAACAGACGCTCATCGGACGGTTTTTTGAGCAGGCGCAAATGGCGGGCAACAGACGCTGGCTACCATATGAGCCGAATGGACGAGATCTCCCAGGGATGGCCAAGGTATGGAATCAATGGTGTGGAATGAGGAGATCGAGATGAAAGCCCTGTTATCCCTGTTTGCCCTGAGCCTGATCGCCACCGGCCTCATCGGTTTGCTGACCCTGACGCTGGCCAATGCGGCGCCGACGCTGGAGATCCGCGTGCTGGCGGTGATCGGAGCCGTGCTGGGGGGCTATGTGCTGATGCAGCCCCTGCTCAACCGGGTTGCACGCCGGCTGGGGTGAGAACACGGTGCGCAAGACCGGCCTGTGGCCGGTTTTTTTCATGTCACAGAAGGCAGAAACGACAGTGCCAGCCCGAAGGCTGGCACTGGAGAACGCACACCGAGGATCAATCCGCCGTCTTTTGCATGTGGACCACACGCTGGGGGAAGGGGATCTCGATGCCCTCGGCGTCGAAGGTGAGCTTCACCTTCTCGTGGAAGTCGAACCAGACACCCCAGTAGTCGCCGGTCTTGACCCAGGGGCGCACCACGATATTGACCGAGGAGTCGGCCAGCGCGGCAACGGCAATGGTGGCTGCCGGCTCCTTCAGGATGCGGGGCTCTTCGCTCACCAGCCGCTCCAGGATCTGTTTGGCCTTGCGGAGATCCGAGCCGTAGCCGATGCCGAAGGTCATGTCGACGCGGCGGGTATCCATGCGCGAGTAGTTGACGATGGTGCCGTTGAGGATGGCGGAGTTCGGCACTACTACCATCTTGTTGTCACCGGAGGTGAGGGTGGTGGTGAAGAGCTGCACCGATTGCACAACGCCATTGGTGCCTGCCACCTCGATAAATTCCCCTGCCTTGATGGGGCGGAAGATGATGAGCAGGAAACCGGCGGCAAAGTTGGAGAGAGAGCCCTGCAGCGCCAGACCGATGGCCAGACCGGCGGCACCTATGATGGCCACGAAGGAGGCGGTCTGCACCCCGACCCGACCCAGGGCGGCGATCACCACGAACACCAGGATGGTGTATTTGAGGATGCTGCCGACGAAGTGGGTGACGGTGGTGTCCAGCTTGCGGGTCTGCATCACCTTGACCACCCCACCGCTGAGAAGGTTGGCGGCAATGTAACCGACCAGCAGGGTGATCAGGGCGGCGGCGATGTTGACCGCATACTCGATGATCAGTCCCTGGTTGTTGGTCAGCCAGGTCTGTGCTTCGGTAATGATCTCGGGTTCCATAGGATGTCCTGTTGGTGTGAAGATTTATGGCAGATGAATCTAACATTTGAGCGCGACAAGCTGGGTCGCATCTGGTGCTTGTCTCTTCTTTTGTGCCACAAAAAGCAAGGGAGGCCAAGGCCTCCCGTTTTGTCACAACCCTGTTGGCGCAGGGACGCTGGGCATGTGCGCACTCAGCTTTGCAGCTGCTGGCTGCGGATAAACTGCCACTGATCTTCAAACCCGGCGGTGGGTTTGATTGTGAGCTCGGAGCGGACGTGCATTGGTTGATGCGGTCTGCTGGCTCAGCTTTGCAGCAGCTGGCTGCGGATAAATTGCCACTGATCTTCAAAGCCGGCAGTGGGCTTGATTTTGAACTCCGAGCGGACGAACTGGCTGATGCGGCCCTCGGTATAGGCCAGCAGCAGGTTGGCCAGCATGGTCTCGTCGAGCTGGAAGCCCTGGCCTTCCCGCAGCCGTTTCTCGCGCAGTACCTGCTTGATCTGGGTCTCCAGCTTGTCGAACAGGATGCTGATGCGATCCCGCAGCCGATCGTGTTCGCCCAGCAGGGCATCGCCATTGAGAATGCGGGTGATGCCGGGGTTGCGCTCGGCGAATACCAGCAGCAGCTGCAGTATGTGATGGCAGCGGGCCATGGTGTCCTTCTCTTCGGCCATGATCAGGTTGACCCGTGACAGCAGGGAATCCTCGATAAAGTCGATCAGCCCCTCGAACATCCTCGCCTTGCTGGGAAAATGCCGGTAGAGGGCCGCCTCGGACACGCCCACCTCGGCCGCGAGGCGTGCCGTGGTGATGCGCTGGCCCGGGCTGGTTTCCAGCATGTGGGCGAGTGCCTGCAGGATCTGATCGCGCCGACTCTGTTTCTGGTTACTGCTTGCCATGGATTCCCCTAAAAAAACAATGGCTTGATTCTATTATTTGGCACGTGCCCCAGGGGGTCGTGTGGTCTTGTTATTGGCGACCAGAAGAACCAAACCCGCCTTCACCCCGTTCACTCTGATTGAATTCGTCGACCAACTGGAAGCTGGCCTGTACCACCGGCAGGATCACCAGCTGGGCGATGCGCTCGCCAGGCTGCATGGTGAAGCTGTCGTTGCCACGGTTCCAGACCGAGACCATCAACTGACCCTGGTAGTCGGA
Source organism: Aeromonas sp. R7-5 (assembly GCF_040908015.1). Classification (NCBI taxonomy): domain Bacteria; kingdom Pseudomonadati; phylum Pseudomonadota; class Gammaproteobacteria; order Aeromonadales; family Aeromonadaceae; genus Aeromonas; species Aeromonas sp. R7-5. Next base: position 10,283 of record NZ_JBFOCZ010000028.1, read on the forward strand.
GTCGATGAGGCCGACCAGGTTGCCCAGCACGATGCCGTGCTTATGGCCGAGGCCGGAGCGGGGCAGGATGGTGGCGCACAGACCCGGATCCTGGATGTGAATGGCCAGCCCGGTCGGCACCAGCGTGGTGTCGCCCGGGGCCAGGGTCAGCGGGGCATCCAGCAGGGCGCGCAAGTCCATGCCAGCGGAGCCCGGTGTGGCGTAGGCGGGCAGCGGGAAGTCGGTGCCGATGCGGGCATCCAGGATTTTCAGTTCAATTTGTGTCGTCATGAATCTTTTTCAATTGGATCGCCTGGCGATCGGGTGGTACTGCAGGAGCCTGGGGCTCCCGGCATGTTCAATGGGCTCAGGGTCGATAATGGCGTGCAATCAGGGCGACAAGATGACGGGCGAGCGTCAGCTTATCGGCCAGGGGCAGGGCGGCTTGACCCCCTTGCCAGAAGACGGTCAGGGCGTTGTCATCGGCATTGAAACCCTGGCCTGCACGGGACACATCGTTGGCTGCGATCATGTCCAGCCGCTTACGTCGAAGTTTGTCGAGGGCGTATTGTTCCACATCCACGGTTTCGGCGGCAAATCCGACGGTGAAGGGTTTGTCTGACAACGCCCCCACATCGGCGATGATGTCGGGGTTTTTGACCAGGGTCAGCTGCATTTGGTCGTTGTCGCCGGTCTTCTTGATCTTTTGCTCGGCCACCTGGGCGGGACGGTAGTCGGCGACGGCAGCGCAGCCGATAAAGAGGTCGCACTCACCGACCCGGCTCATCACCGCTTCGTGCATCTGCAGGGCACTCTCCACATCGATGCGGGTAACGCCGGCCGGGGTGGCCAGTGCCACCGGGCCGCTCACCAGGGTCACCTCCGCGCCCGCTTCGCGCGCGGCGCGGGCAATGGCGTAGCCCATCTTGCCGGAGCTGTGGTTGCTGATATAGCGCACCGGATCCAGCGCCTCGCGGGTCGGCCCGGCTGTGAGCAGCAGCCTGACGCCTGCCAAGAGTGGCTCGGCGGCGAGCTGCTGGCAGCAGCGTTCCACCAGTTCCAGGGGATCCAGCATCCGGCCCGGGCCCACATCGCCGCAGGCCTGGCTGCCGGAATCTGGCCCCCACAGCTGAATGCCGCGTTCGGTGAGGGTCTGGAGGTTGGCCTGGGTGGCGGCGTTGCGGTACATCTGCTGGTTCATGGCTGGCGCCAGGGCGATAGTCGCCGGGGTGGCAAGGCAGAGGGTGGTGAGCAACTCGTCCGCCATGCCGGCGGCCATGCGGGCCATCAGGTTGGCGCTGGCGGGGGCGATCAGCACCAGATCGGCCCACTTGGCCAGTTCGATGTGGCCCATGCCCGCCTCGGCAGCCGGGTCCAGCAGACTGTCGGCCACCGGGTGGCCGGAGACGGCTTGCAGGGTCAGCGGGGTGATGAACTCCTTGGCGGAGCGGGTCATCACCACTCGCACCTCGGCCCCCTGATCTTTCAGGCGACGTACCAGTTCGGCACTCTTGTAGGCGGCGATCCCGCCACTGACACCCAACAGGATGCGTTTATCGGCCAATCTCATCTGCTGCTTCTCTTCCGGCTCACTCTGACTGGTCGGCTAAGATAGCACAGGCAATGGGTGGCGACAGAGGCTGACATGGGGGAGTTGTGGTCGGGCTCGCGGGATTCTTTGCTATGTTTTCTCTCAATAGCCATGTGGGGAGAGACAAATGAGCATCAAGGAGTGGCCGGAAGAGGAGCGCCCGAGGGAAAAGCTGCTGCGCCGAGGAGCGGCGACGCTCTCCGATGCCGAACTGCTGGCCATCTTCCTGCGCACCGGGGTCAGCGGGTTGAGTGCGGTGGACCTCTCCCGCCAGTTGTTGCAGCAGTTTGGTTCCCTGCGGGCACTGCTGGGAGCCGAGCAGCAGGATTTTTGTGGCGCTCACGGGCTGGGACCTGCCAAGTATGCCCAGTTGCAGGCGGTGCTGGAGATGGGGCGGCGCCATCTGGCCGAACAGTTGCAACGGGGAGAGGCGCTCACCTCGCCAGGGCTCACCCGTGACTTTCTGCAAGCCCAGTTGCGGGATCGGGGGCGGGAGGTGTTCGCCCTGCTGCTGCTCGACAACCAGCACAGGGTCATCCGGTTTGTCGAACTTTTTTACGGCACCCTCGACTCGGCGAGCGTCTGGCCCAGAGAAATCGTGCAGATCGCGCTCAAACATAATGCAGCCGCCGTGATTCTGGCGCATAATCACCCGTCCGGCGTGGCCGAGCCCAGTCGGGCGGACCGCCAGATCACGGATCGGATCTTGGCCGCCCTGGCCCTGGTCGATATCAGAGTGCTTGATCACCTGGTGATCGGTGATGGCATCACGGTTTCTTTCGCAGAGCGTGGTTGGTTGTGACTGGGCTCTGGCACTGTATTAGTTGATCTTTGATCACGGATGCTGTATAAAATGCCGCCTTCTGTTTGCCCCGCAATCGAAGGCCAGCGGGGCAGATATTTGCTCGAGCAATGAAGTAAGATTTGGAGAGACTGACATGTCTAGAGTATGCCAAGTAACCGGCAAGCGCCCGGCAGTTGGTAACAACCGTTCGCACGCTAACAACGCTACCAAGCGTCGTTTCCTGCCGAACCTGCACACTCACCGTTTCTGGGTTGAGAGTGAAAAACGCTTCGTGAGCCTGCGCGTATCCGCAAAAGGCATGCGTATCATCGACAAGCGCGGCGTTGAAGTGGTTCTGGCTGAACTGCGTGCCAGCGGCGTTAAGGTATAAGGAATTAGATCATGGCTAAAGGTATTCGCGATAAGATTCGCCTGAACTCCAGCGCCGGTACTGGTCACTTCTATACCACTACCAAGAACAAGCGCACCATGCCCGAAAAAATGGAGATCAAGAAATTTGATCCCGTGATTCGTCAGCATGTGATCTACAAAGAAGGCAAAATCAAGTAATTACTTGGTTTCGCTGCAAAAACCCGGCCTCGTGCCGGGTTTTTTTATGGCTGGAATTCAGTACACTGCCGATTCGAAGGGAGGCTAGCCATGTTCAAATTGAGCCGCAAAGGCTGGAACAACGTGATCATCGTGGTCGTGTTGATCGTCATTACCCTGTTGCACCGGCTGGAGCAGGCCCAGCAGGAGAACAGTGCCAAACGCGCGCGTCCGCTGTTGCCGGAGAGTGCCGTGGTACTGACCTGGCAGGGGCCGAGCTGGCAGATAGAGCGTATCGGCCAGGGCTGGCGCAGCGTGCCGGATCTGGGGCTTGGCAGCGCCCAGCTGGCGGCCCGCATCGAGGCGTGGCAAGGCTGGCTGCTGCCCCCCGGCGAGCCCGTGCGCGGCACCCCGGTGACCCTCAAGATCTGGATCGCCGGACAGAGCGATCCGGTGGAAGTCGGGCTCTATCAGGACGACGGCAAGTTTGCCGCCCTGCTGCCCTCCTCGACCTGGCTCAGCTTGAGTCAGGCGCAATACCGTGACCTGATGCGTCCCATTCCCTGAACGAGAGATCGCCCATGCCTGAATTACCGGAAGTCGAAGTCAGCCGCCAGGGCATCTCCCCCTGGCTTACCGGCATCAAGGTGACCCGCGTGGTGGTGCGGGACGGCCGCCTGCGCTGGCCCGTGCCCGGCGATATCCAGGAGCTGGTGGATCTCGTCATCCACCGCGTCAGCCGCCGCGCCAAATACCTGTTGCTGGAGACCGACTTCGGCACCGCCATCCTGCATCTCGGGATGTCCGGCAGCCTGCGGGTGCTGGACATCGGCACCCCGGCCGAGAAGCACGATCACGTGGATATCGAGCTGGCCAACGGCAAGCTGCTGCGGCTCAACGATCCGCGCCGTTTTGGCGCCCTGCTGTGGACCCGCGAACCGGCCGAGGCCCATGCCCTGCTCGCCAAGCTGGGGCCGGAACCCCTCACCGATGCCTTCCATGCCGATTACCTGCGGGAGCGGGCGAAGGGGCGCAGCACCGCCATCAAGCAGTTCCTGATGGACAACCACGTGGTGGTCGGGGTGGGCAACATCTACGCCAACGAGGCGCTCTATGCCGCCGGCATTCATCCCAGGCGGGCGGCGGGCAACATCAGCGCCGAGCGGCTGGGCACCCTGGTGAGCGAGATCAAGCGGGTGCTGGCCGAAGCCATTCGCCAGGGGGGCACCACCCTCAAGGATTTCACCAGCGCCGACGGCAAGCCAGGCTATTTCGTGCAGCAGCTGCAGGTTTACGGCCGTGGCGGCCAGCCCTGTTTCCACTGCCACACCCTGCTCACCGAGGTGAAGATGGGCCAGCGAACCACGGTGTTCTGCTCCCACTGCCAACGCTGAAAGAGGGGTTTTTGAGCCGGAACCGGCCAAGTTGTAAGAGAGTATTTCCGGTCTGTTGAAGCGGCGTCAGCCCATGACTACTATCTCGCCAGTTCAGGCTGCGAGGTAATAAAATGACAGCTAAATCAATAGACTGGGAACATTTATCCCGGCAGGGGCACTATTGTGCCCACGATATGGCCCGCTTCCTCTATCCCGAAGACAGCGCCCGCAAGACCTTCAATCGCGGCAAGTTTTTGCTGCGCAGTCTGCTCTACCGTGCGCAGTTGAACCGGGTATTCGAGCTGTTCCAGAGCGCCCCCCTGCGGGCGCTTCCCGCCCGCCACCCCGAGCTGCTCGACAAGCCGATGCGCCCCTATCGCTTCGCCTGCTCGACGGTGAACCAGCGGGTCAAGATGGTGGAGGATCACTACCGCCTGCTGCTGTGCCTGTACCCCGAGCTCATCGACCCGCTCTATCTGGGGGAGGGGATAGTGCTGGGCCATTATCCCGATGGCGGCTGGCGCATCGTGCTGCGTCACGACGGCACCTTCCGCAGGGAGGCGGAGCTGGCGCTCTCCATCGTCAACGCGCGGGGGGAGCGACTCTACAGCTGTGCTTTCTCCCTGGCGGGCAACGAACAGGAGCTGGCCCTGGTGATCGGGTCGGTGCAGGGGCCGGAGCCCTGTGTCGAACAGCCCCAGGAGCAGGTACGGGCATTGACCCGGGCGGGTCAGGGTCTGAGACCCAAGTCGCTGGTGGTGATGCTGGTGATGGCGCTGGCCGGGGCCATGGGGGCCCACCGGGTCTGTGCGGTGCGCATGAAGGCCCACATCTTCCAGGCAAGACGGTACAGCAAGAAGAAGAAAGCCTGCCTGCAGGCGGACTACGACGAGCTGTGGCAGGAGTTTGGCGCCCTCGATCAGGACGCCAACTTCGTGCGGCTGCAGCCCGTGGTGCGCAAGCCGCTGGAGGAGGTGGCCGCCAAGAAGCGGGCCATGTACCGGCGTCGCTACGAGTGGCTGGACGGGCTGGAGCGGGCGATCCGCCAGCAGTTTGCCCGCAGCTAGGCGTGCAGTGCGTTGATGCAACAAGGGCTACCCGCGGGTAGCCCTTGTTCGTTTCTGCCCATCAGGGGAGGGGATTAGCGCTGCTGCCTGGCGGCAATGGCCTGAGCCACCAGGGGGTCGACGAACTGGTGGATGTCACCTCCGTGCAGCGCCACCTCCTTCACCAGGGTGGAGGAGATGAAGGAGTTCTCCTCCGCCGGGGTGAGGAAGACGCTCTCCAGGGTGGGCATCAGGCGACGGTTCATGTTGGCGAGCTGGAACTCGTATTCGAAGTCGGAGACGGCGCGCAGGCCGCGGATCAGCACGTTGGCCTGCTGCTCCCTGGCAAAATCCACCAGCAGGCCGGAGAAGCCCACCACCTTGACGTTGGGCAGGTGAGCCGTCACCTGTCGGGCTAGCTGAACGCGCTCCTCGAGATCGAACAGCGGCCGTTTGCTCGGGCTGTTGGCCACCCCGACCACCACCTTGTCGAACAGTCTGGCGGCGCGGCCAATGAGATCGGTATGGCCGTTGGTGATGGGATCGAAGGTGCCGGGATAGATTACCTTGTTGGTCATGCTGCTGATTCCTGAAACCGGAAAACTGGTCGCATTATAGGGGCTGTTGCCGGTTTGTCGCGACCGGGATGGTGCGGATTTCTGGCGCTGATCGGCGGCCGGGGTCGCACAAATCGGGGCCCCGTGGCGTCTTCGCTTGAGAATCGCCCTGCATCAGGCAAGAATACCCGCATCGCGCATCAAGCCTCCTTCGCTGGTGACAGGGAGCATAGGGATTTTTTATGAAACGTATTCTGGTAGTCCGCAATGACAAGATTGGTGACTTCATGCTGGCGTGGCCGAGCTTTGCCATGCTCAAGCGCTCCATGGAGTGTCATGTGACTGCCCTGGTTCCCGCCTACACGGCGCCCTTGGCCCGCCTCTGCCCCTGGATCGACGAGATCATCCTGGATCCGGGTGCCCGGGCCGACAAGGAGCAGCAACGCGCCCTGCTGGCGCGTATCAAGGCGGCCGCCTTCGATGCCTCCATCTGCCTCTTCTCCAACACCCGCAATGCCAAGCTGGTGTGGAAGGCGCATATTCCCTACCGGCTGGCCCCGGCCACCAAGCTGGCCCAGGTGCTCTACAACCAGCGCCTGGTGCAGCGCCGCTCCCGCTCCCAGAAGCCGGAGTACGAATACAACCTGGATCTGGTGCGCCGCTTCCTCGCCGATCAGCATCAGACCGTGGTGGAGCCACAGGGCCCCTACCTCGGCTTCGACCCCGAGAGCCTGCTGCAGGTGCGCGAGCAGGTCGCCGCCCGTCTCAGGCTCGACGCCAGCCGCCCCTGGCTGATGGTGCATGCGGGCAGCGGTGGCTCGGCCAACAACCTCTCCATCGAGCAGTACTCGCGCCTCATCATCAAGCTCAACCAGGCCTGTCCCGAGTTGCAGTGCGTGCTGACGGCAGGGCCGGGGGAGGAGGGGAAGGCGGAGCAGTTGGCGGCCGAACTGCTGGCCCATGGGGGCAACGGCTGGATCTATCGCTCCGACGAGGGGCTGCCGAAGTTCTGCCAGGTGATGGCCAACGCCGCCCTGTTCGTGGCGGGCAGCACGGGGCCCCTGCACATCGCCGCGGCCATGGACGTGCCGACCGTCGGCTTCTTCCCGGCACACCGTTCGGCGACGCCGCTGCGCTGGCGGCCGCTCAACGGCGAGGGGCGCCATCTGCCCTTCAGCCCGCCGGAAGACAGCGACCACCCGGAGGACATGAGCCAGCTCGATCCCAAGGCCATGGCGGCAGAGATCGCCCGCTGGGCGCCGCCCTTCTGGCGCGCCGAGCGCTGAGAGCGCACACAGAACATACAGACAGGGCCCCGCGGGGCCCTGTCTTGTATGGGGATGAGCCCTGCTGGCAGACCGGCCTACCGGGCGTGGCTCCCGACAGCCCCTTGATGGGCCTGCCCAGGCTCCGGGCAGGGGAATCCTGTCGGTATAAGCCGGAGTCGGGTCATGTTGCCAATATTCATGCATTCGGCTTATAGCGGCCAGTTTTCGTCCGTGGCGCCCAGGTTTGCGCCGTGAGCGGCCCCGCGAGGGCTGCGCCCGCTCCATGGCAATGGGGTTTGCCCCTTGTTCCGCTGGAACAAGGGGTGAGTGATTAATGCGATGTTTGAGGCACGATGCCCTATTTCGGCTGCTGGGGCTGCTGTCGAACCCAGAGATCGGCGTATTTGACGAAGGTGGAGTGGGCGGAGAGGATGGCCAGCAGCAGGCCCTGCTTGCCGTCGAGGAAACCGGCCTTGAGCAGGTACATCTTGAGGAAGCAGCCGACGGCGTGGACCAGCCCCTGGCCGAGGGATCCCTTCTTGCCGCGGGCGGTGCGCTGATCGGCCCAGGCGCGGGCGTAGCCGGCGGATTTGACCAGGTAGTGTTCCAGATCCCGGTAGGTGTAGTGAAGGAGGTCGCCCTGCAGATTGACGATCTTCATGTTGGCGCGCACCTCCACCTTCTCGTGTACCAGCGCCTCGTTGTAGCCGGTCAGCGCCTTGGGGTAGAGGCGCAGCACCCGATCCGGGTACCAGCCGCTGTGGCGGATGAAGCGACCGAACACCCAGGAGAGGCGCGGGATGGAGTAGATGGTGTCGCTGGCCGGGTTGGCCATGACCCCCTGGATGGCTTCCCTGAGTTCGGGGGTGAGCCGCTCGTCCGCGTCCAGCCACAGCACCCACTCCGACTGGACATGGGACTGGGCGAGGCGGCGCTGACGGCCGAAACCGGGCCAGGTGGTGTTGACGAAGAAGCGGGCGCCAAATTCGGCGGCGATGGCCGGGGTGTCATCCTGACTGCCGGAGTCCAGGATGACGATTTCATCCGCCAGGCCTTCGAGGGAGGCGAGGCAGGCACGGAGGTTGTCGGCTTCGTTCTTGACGATCAGGACGGCCGCCAGGGTCGGTTTTTTCACAGGCAAGGGACTCTTGTTGGTGCCCGGCGGGCGGGTCATGCTCGGATTGGCGCCCATTCTAGCCTAAAACCCCGCGCGGGGCATGACCCGAGGGCCCGGTGGGCCTGCTTTTGAATGCGGGGGAAGGGGGATCTCTGCTACCCGGCAGTCGGTGGCCCAGGGCACGCCGTGTCCGGGTCGAAGAGGGCCTCAGGAGGGATGCGCGGGGGAGCAGATCCTGCCAGGTAGGCGTTTTGCGGGAGCAGACGGGTATCTTCTGTTATTTCTTCGGCCTTTCTTGGGGCATAATCTCGCCCAGTAATGATCAACAGCCGGGCCAGTCCCGAGAGAAGACGCGCGATGAAGATATTGGTGATCGGCCCCTCCTGGGTCGGCGACATGGTGATGTCCCAGAGCCTCTACAAGGCGCTCAAGAGCAACCACCCGGGCAGCGAGCTCCATGTGATGGCGCCGGCCTGGTGCGTGGCGCTGCTGGAGCGCATGCCCGAGGTGGACAAGGCCATCCCCATGCCGCTTGGCCACGGTGACTTCAAGCTGGGGGCACGCCGCCGCCTTGGCAAGCAGTTGGCCGCCGAGCAGTACGATCAGGCCATCATCCAGCCCAACTCCATGAAGTCGGCCCTCATCCCCTGGTTTGCCAGGATCCCGGTGCGCACCGGCTGGAAGGGGGAGCACCGCTTCGGTCTGCTCAACGACATGCGCAGCAACAAGCAGGCCTTCCCGCTGATGGTGGAAGGCTATGTGGCTCTGGCCTACCCCAAGGGGCAGATGAAGAGTCGGGACGACATTCCCGCTATTCCCCATCCCTCCCTGCACGTGGATCTCATCAACCAGGGCAAGGCGCTGGAGCGGCTCGGCCTGAATCGTGCCCGCCCTGTGCTGGTACTCTGTCCGGGGGCCGAGTTCGGCCCGGCCAAACGTTGGCCGGAAGGGCACTACGCGGTGGTGGCGCAAAAGCACCTCGACGAGGGATGGCAGGTGTGGATCTTCGGTTCGGGCAAGGACGTGGACGTGGCCAACACCATCCGCGATCGGATCAACCCCCTGTCGCGCCCCAACTGCCACGTGCTGGCGGGCAAGACCAGCCTGCACGAGGCGCTCGATCTGATGGCGCTGGCCGGTCGGGTCATCGCCAACGACTCGGGCCTGATGCACGTGGCGGCCGCCCTCAACCGGCCGCTGATCGGCGTCTACGGCTCCACCTCGCCCCTCTATACCCCACCGCTGGCGGACAGGGTCGAGATCGTCCACACCGACATCGAGTGCCGCCCCTGCTTCAAGCGCACCTGCAAGTTCGGCCACCTCAAGTGCCTGATCGAACTGATGCCGGAACAGGTCATCGAGGCGGGAAATCGGCTGGAGCGTGGGGAAACGGCAGATCTGACCATAGTGCGGCAGCCGGTGGAATCCTCTGCTGCTGAACCAGGTAATAGCTAGCATGATCTACCGGTTGCTCTACAACCTGCTGATCCACCTGGGGTTGCCCCTGGCGCTGCTGGCGCTCTACAAGCCCAAAAAAGGCAAGCCCGGCTTCGGGGCGCGCTGGGCCGAGCATCTGGGACGATTGCCGCCGACCGGGCAGGAGGCTCCCCTCTGGATCCATGCGGTGAGCGTGGGGGAGACCCTGGCCATCACCCCCTTCATCCGCGCCCTGAAGGCCGAGCGCCCCGAGCTGCCCATCCTGCTCACCACCACCACCCGCACCGGCGCCGAACAGGCGGCCAAGCTCGGGGAGCTGGTGGTGCACCGCTATGCGCCTCTCGACTATCCCTGGGCCGTCTCGGCGTTTCTGAGCACCGTCAAGCCCCGCGCCCTCTGGGTGATGGAGACAGAGCTGTGGCCGAACTGGCTGGCGGCCTGCGAGGTACGGCACCTGCCAGTGACCATCCTTAATGCCCGCCTCTCGGAGCGATCCTGTCAGCGCTATGGTCGCTTCCAGGGTGCCTTCGATGCCCTGAGCCGCCCGCTGACCCACCTGCTGTGCCAGCATCAGGACGATGCGGATCGCTTCCATCGGCTGGGCATAGCGCGCAACCGGCTGGCGGTGACCGGCTCCATCAAGTTCGACATCCAGTTTGGCGACGAGGTACAGGCCAGGGGCCGTGCCCTGCGCCAGCAACTGGGGGAGGCACGACCTGTCTGGATCGCCGCCAGTACCCACCAGGGGGAAGACGAGCAGGTGCTGGCCGCCTTCGATCGGGTGCTCAAGGCCCACCCCTCCGCCCTGCTGATCCTGGTGCCGCGCCATCCCGAGCGTTTCGATCGGGTGGCCGAGCTGTGCGCCCCCTACGGTTGCGTGCGGCGTACGGCGGGCAGTGCGGTCGGCGAGAGCGACAAGGTTTACCTGGGTGACACCATGGGCGAGCTGCCACTGATGCTGGCGGCGGCGGATCTCGCCTTTGTCGGTGGCAGCCTGGTGCCCGTGGGCGGTCACAACCTGCTGGAACCGGCGGCGCTTGGCAAACCCTGCCTGACCGGCCCCGTCTATTTCAACTTCAGCGACATCACCCGCCAGCTGGTGGCCCAGGGGGGCGCCGCCGTGGTGACGGATGCCGAGGCGCTCGGCCACCGGGTGAGCACCCTGCTCGGCGATGCCCCTGCCCGCCGCGAGATGGGGGAGCAGGCCCGCGCCGTGGTGCTGCGCAATCAGGGGGCGCTGGCGCGCACCCTCTCCCATTGCCTCGCCAGCCTGGAAAGTGACGACTGAGGCGGGGCGGCGTGGTGGCCGCCCCGCCAGCATGTCTGCCAAACCCCGGGAGACAATCCGCGCCTCTTTCCTTTATGCTCTGCCCTTTGCCCCTGACCCTGTGATGCTCCGATGAACCGCGCTCCCCTGCTGTTGATGATACTGGTCACCCTGCTGGCCGCCGCTGGCTGGCTCTTCTCGAAAGAGGCGATTCGCGAACTGCCCACCGCCGCCTTTATCGGCAGCCGCTTCCTGCTGGCCGCCCTGCTGCTGTTGCCGCTCGCCTGGTTGCGCGAGCCGCCCCCCAGTGGCTCACAGCTGCTGCGCGCCGCCGGGTGCGGCACCTTGCTCGGGGCCAGCCTGCTGTTCTGGGTTACCGCCATCAGCCAGAGCGATGCCCTCGGCAGCGGCGCCTTCATCATGAGCGTGGCCACCCTGATGGCGCCGCTCGCCGCCTGGGCCGCCTTCAAGGCCAGACCCGGCCGCCACTACTGGCTCACCCTGCCCGTCGCCGTGGCTGGCCTGCTGCTGCTCTCCAGCAGCACCCACTGGGGTGTGTCGCTCTCCCTGTTCTGGTTTCTGGCGGCGGCCGCCACCCTGGGGGTCCAGCTCGCGGTGCACCGCCACTTCGCCCAGTCCATCCCCCCCACCTGGCTCACCTGCATCCAGTTGGCGGTGACCGGACTGCTCGGCACCCTGCTCTCCCTGCTGACCGAGCAGTGGCCTGCCAGCATCGGTACTGGCATCTGGGGCTGGTTTGCGGCCAGCGTCCTGATCGCCACCACATTGCGCTACTGGCTGCTCACCCACGCCCTGAGCCGGATGACCACGGCCCACGCCGCCCTGCTGATGCTGCTCGAGCCGGTCTGGACCCTGATCTTAAGCACCTTCTTCTATGACGAGCCGCTGGGCCCCGCCAAGCTGGCCGGCGGCGGCCTGGTGCTGGGCGCCCTGGTGCTCTACCAGCTCCCCCTGCTGCTGCGCAGCCGAAGGCTGAAGTCACCGGTCTAGCCTGCACGGGCGGGGGATGGATCGAAAAGAAGGAGAGGGTCTGCATGGCAGACCCTCTTTGCGTGATGGCACATGTCGGGCTCCCTTTGCTAGGGGTTGCCATCAGTCAGGCGGCTGAGCGCTGCGGGAAACGAGCATAAAAAAGCCCCCGGGTGGCGGGGGCTGGTGCATCGATGAGGGAGATCACTCGATTTGCGTGATGGCACATGTCGGGCTCCCTTTGCTAGGGGTTACCATCAGTCAGGTGGCTGAGCGCTGCGGGAAACGAGCATAAAAAAGCCCCCGGGTGGCGGGGGCTGGTGCATCGATGAGGGAGATCACTCGATGTTCTGGATCTGCTCGCGCATCTGCTCGATGAGGACCTTCAGCTCGACGGCGGACTGGGTCACCTCGGCGTTGATCGACTTGGAGCCCAGCGTGTTCGACTCGCGGTTGAACTCTTGCATCATGAAGTCGAGACGACGGCCGCAGGCGCCACCCTTCTTCATGATCTTGTTGGTTTCGCTGATGTGCATCTCCAGGCGATCCAGCTCTTCGGCCACGTCGATCTTCTGGGCCAGCAGCACGATCTCCTGCTCGATGCGGGCCGGATCCAGCTCCACCTTGGCCTCGGCCAGCCGGTCGGTGAGCTTCTGGCGCTGCCACTCGATGATCTGCGGCAGGTGCTCGCGCACCTTCTTCACTTCCACCTGGATGCCGGCTAGACGCTGTTCGATCAGCGCCTTGAGGTTGGCCCCTTCGCTGGCGCGGGAGGCGAGGAAGTCTTCCATGGTCAGGTCGAAGCCTGCCATCAGCTCGGTAGCGACCACGTCCATGTCCTGCTCGGCGGCAGCCATGACCCCCGGCCAGCGCAGCACGTCCACCGGATTGAGCTGACCTTGGCCCGCCTCTTTCATCACCCAGTTGGCGCTCTCGATGATGAGTTTGGCCAGCTCTTCATTGATGTGCAGCTGGCTGGCGGCGGCCTGGGCGGCCTCGAAGCGCAGGTTGCACTCCACCTTGCCGCGCTGCAGCTTGGCCCGGAAGCGCTCACGCAGAACCGGCTCCAGGCTGCGCAGTTGTTCCGGCAGGCGAATGTAGGTCTCCAGATAGCGCTGGTTGACCGAACGAATTTCCCAAACGGCTGTGCCCCAGTCGCCCTTGAGTTCCTTGCGGGCGTAGGCGGTCATGCTGTGAATCATTGATTGTTCCGGGCTTGATGAAGTGTGCGGCCAGTATACTCAGCCAGGCCTGCTCCGTCAGCCGACGAGGTGGTTTTAGCGGCTGATATTTGAGTAGCGATCGCTTATACTCCTGCGCCAATTCAGCCAGCCCAGAGGTCAGTCCCATGTCCCGTCCCAGCGATCGCAGCGCAGCCCAGGTGCGTCCGGTAACCATCACCCGCCACTTCACCAAGCATGCTGAAGGGTCCGTGCTGGTGGAATTCGGCCACACCCGCGTGCTCTGCACCGCCAGCGTCGACACCAGCGTGCCGCGCTTCCTCAAAGGCAAGGGGCAGGGCTGGGTCACTGCCGAGTACGGCATGCTGCCGCGCTCCACCCACTCCCGGATGAACCGCGAGGCGGCTGCCGGCAAGCAGAGCGGCCGCACCTTGGAGATCTCCCGTCTGATCGCCCGCTCCCTGCGCGCGGCGGTAGACTTGAGTGCCCTGGGCGAGCACTCCATTACCGTTGACTGCGACGTACTGCAGGCCGACGGTGGCACCCGCACCGCCGCCATTACCGGTGCCTGTGTGGCGCTGGTCGATGCGCTGAACTGGATGGTCGAGAAAGGCATGCTCAAACAGAGCCCGCTCAAGCAGATGATCGCGGCCGTCTCCGTCGGTATGTTCGAAGGGGAGGCCATCTGCGATCTGGAGTACATCGAAGACTCCGCCGCCGAGACTGACATGAACGTGGTGATGACCGAAGATGGTCGCATCATCGAGGTGCAGGGCACCGCGGAGGCCGAACCCTTCACCCACGAGGAGCTGCTGGCCATGCTGGCCCTCGCCAAGGGCGGTATTGCCGACATTATTGCGCTGCAGAAGCAGTCACTTGCATGATTTTAAAAACGCGGCATTGACCGCGTTTTTTTATACCCCCACACCAGTAAACGACAAGCCAAGCAAGGAGCCAGAATGAAAGCCTACCAGCGTCAATTTATCGAGTTCGCCCTAGAGAAACAGGTCCTCAAATTCGGTGAATTTACCCTGAAATCCGGTCGTAAAAGCCCCTACTTCTTCAACGCCGGCCTGTTCAACAGCGGCCGCGATCTGGCCCGTCTCGGCCGCTTCTATGCCGCCGCCCTGATGGATGCCGGCATCGAGTTCGACGTGCTGTTTGGCCCGGCCTACAAGGGGATCCCCATCGCCTCCGCCACCGCCGTGCAGCTGGTGGAGCAGCACGACGTGGACGTGCCCTGGTGCTTCAACCGCAAGGAGGCCAAGGATCATGGCGAGGGTGGCAATCTGGTGGGCAGCCCGCTCAAGGGGCGCATCATGCTGGTGGACGATGTCATCACTGCCGGCACCGCCATCCGCGAATCCATGGATCTGATCCAGGCCAACGGCGCCTCGCTGGCGGGCGTGCTGATCGCGCTGGACCGTCAGGAGAAGGGCAAGGGCGAGCTCTCCGCCATTCAGGAGGTGGAGTGTGACTACGGCGCTCACATCATCGCGATCATCCAGATGAGCGACTTGATCCAGTATCTGGAAGAGAAGCAGGCCGAACAGCCGGAGCTGGCCGAGCAGCTGGCGGCCATGAAGGCCTATCGCGCCCAGTACGGTATCTGAGTCGCCGCGTATACCGCGCAATAGTTGAAGGCGGCGCCCGTTTGTTCTCTGGCAGCAAACGGGCGCCGTTTTTTCATCTGCAAAAAGTGGATCATGTGGCTTGAGCTTACCCTTACAGTAAAGGTTAGGGTTTGCCAGTCGGCGTTTTGTGGTGCCGACGGGTTCCTGGGAGGAACAACATGACCACTCATCTTCAATCACCCATTCATCTGCAGTTGCCGCTCAGCGGTATGAGCTGCGCCAACTGCGCCGGCCGCATCACGACCGCCCTCAACAAGCTCGACGGGGTATCGGCCACCGTCAACTTCGCGCTGGAGCAGGCGGCCATCGAGCTGACCAGCCCCGACCGTCTGCCGGCGGTACTGGAGAGCATCAAGGCGCAGGGTTATGACTACGGCAGTGAGACCATATTGTTTCAAATCACCGGCATGACCTGTGCCGGTTGCTCGGCCCGCCTGAACAAGATGCTGGCGGCGCTGCCCGGCGTCATCTCCGCCGACGTCAACTTCTCCATCGAGCAGGCTCGTATCGTGCTGGTCCCCGGGATGCAGACGCCCGCGGCCCTGCGCGAGCAGATCGAGGCCCTCGGCTTTGGCGCCCAACTGGCGCAGGGCTCGGCCAGCGGTCGCCGCCAGCAGTTGCTGGAGCGGGAAGCGCAGGAGGCCGCCAGCGCCCGTCAGGCGCAAACCCGGGTCATCGTCTCGGCTTTGCTTACCCTGCCGCTGTTGGTGGGTATGTTCTCAATGGCCGGTCTGCTGCCCTGGCATCTGCCCGCCTGGCTGGAGCTGCTGCTCGCCACCCCGGTACAGTTCTGGATCGGGGCCCGCTTCTATCGCGGCGCCTGGCTCGCCATCAAGAACCGCTCCGCCAATATGGATGTGCTGGTGGCGACCGGTACCAGCGCGGCCTACTTCTACAGCCTCTATCTGCTGCTCAACCTGGGGATGGCCGCCAGTGGCCAGCTCTACTTCGAGGCGAGTGCCATCATCATTACCCTGATTTCGTTGGGAAAACTGCTGGAAGCGCGAGCCAGACGCAGTACCCAGTCCGCCATTCGCGAACTGATGTCGCTGCGGCCGGAAACCGCCACCGTCTGGCGCGGCGAGCGCTGGCAGAGCGTCGCCATCGACGAGGTGCTGCGCGGCGACAGGCTGCGGGTGCTGGTGGGTGAGCGGGTGCCGGTGGATGGCAGAATCGTGAGCGGTGAGAGTGAGCTGGACGAGTCGATCCTCACCGGCGAGAGCCTGCCGGTGCCGCGCGGTGATGGCGACAAGGTGCTGGGCGGCGCCATCAACCGCTCCGGCGTGCTGGAAATTGAAGCCACTACGGTGGGGGAGGACTCCAGCCTCAGCAAGATCATCGCCCTGGTGGAGAGTGCCCAGATGGGCAAGGCGCCGCTGCAACAGCTGGTGGACAAGGTCTCCGCCGTGTTCGTGCCGGTGGTGATGGCCATCGCCCTGTTCACCCTGCTGGTGTGGTACGCCATCAGCAACGACTTCGGTCAGGCGCTGCTGGCGGCGGTGGCCGTGCTGGTGATCGCCTGTCCCTGTGCGCTGGGGCTGGCAACGCCGGCGGCCATCGTCACCGGTACCGGGGTGGCGGCGCGCCACGGCATTCTGATCAAGGATGTCGATACCCTACAGAAGGCCCACGCCATCAAGGCGTTGATCTTCGACAAGACCGGCACCCTGACCCAGGGCCGGCCGGTACTGGCGAGCTGGAGCGGCAACGACGAGCAGCTGCGTCTGGCCGCCGCCCTGCAGCAGGCGAGCGAACACCCGCTGGCGCTGGCCATGCGCGAGGCTGTCGACAAAGAGGCCGTGCTGCCCCAGCCGGAGGCGGTGGAGGTGCGGGTCGGTGCCGGTATTGTCGGTCAGGTCGCCGGTCATAGGGTCGCCATCGGCAATGGCTCTTTGCTGGCCCAGCTCGGCATTGAGGTGCCCGCGCAGGATAAGCAGCCTACCGACGGCGCGACCCGGGTCTGGGTGGCCATCGACGGCGTGGTAGCGGGCATTGCGGCGCTGGCCGATACCCTGCGCCCCGAGAGCCCGGATGCCATCGCCACCCTGCGCCAGCGCGGCATCGCCAGCTGGCTGGTGAGCGGAGATGCGCCGGCGCCGGTGGCCCATATCGCCGCCAAGCTGGGGCTGGACGGGGCCTTCGACTCCGTGCTGCCGGCCGGCAAGGTGGAAAAAGTCGAAGCGCTGCGGGCGCAAACCAGCGGGCTGGTCGCCATGGTGGGGGACGGGGTGAACGACGCCCCGGCGCTGGCGGCGGCGGATGTGGGGATCGCCATGGGCTCCGGCTCCGACGTGGCGATGGAGACCGCCTCCATCACCCTCATGCGGTCTGATCCGCGGCTGGTGGCCGATGCCATCGACATCTCGGCGGCCACCTGGCGCACCATCCAGCAGAATCTGTTCTGGGCCTTCGTGTTCAACATCATCGGTATTCCGCTGGCGGCACTGGGTTACCTCAGCCCCGAGCTGGCGGGGGCGGCCATGGCCTTGAGCAGTATCACCGTCTTGAGCAATTCCCTGTTATTGAAGCGCTGGCAGCCCCGGGCGGGCAGCCTGCGTGCATCTGAATCCCAAAGGAGTCATTCATGAACATCAGCAAGGTCGCCAAGGCCACCGGCCTGACCGCCAAGACCATCCGCTACTACGAGAGCATCGGCCTCATCTCGTCGCCAGTGCGCAGCGACAACGGGTATCGCAGTTATACGGATGCCTCCCTGCGGGAGCTGCGCTTCGTCAAGCGTGCGCGGGAGACCGGCTTCAATCTGGAGGAGTGTCAGGAGCTGCTGGCGCTCTATCGGGACGAGCACAGAACCAGTGCCCAGGTGAAGAAGCTGGCCCAGGAGAAAATCGTCGATCTGCGCTCCCGCATCGCCGGTTTGCAAGCCATGCTCAGCGCCCTCGAGGAGGTGGTGAGCTGCTGTCACGGAGATGCGAATCCCCAGTGCCCCATCCTCGACGAGTTGGAGAAAGGGTGAGGGAGGGCTGCGCCATTTGACCCTGCAGAAAAGGGTCTGCCAGGGCCTGTGAGGGAGAGGACGCGCTGAGTGGCAGCTTAATAGCGGTCGATTGATTGTTGAGCAGGAAAGGGGAGTGTTAAACTGTGCGGCTCTTGTACAGGGAGTACCCAGTTGACACAGAGTGTGAAATATCAGGTGCGGCGGGCCATCATGGTCCAGCTCTATACCCATGCCTCCTTCAGCCTGCCTTGCCTGGGGCTGCTGGCGATCAGCTGGAGCCTGCTGTTCCACGATTACCTGCCGGCCAGCGAGTCGCTGGGCTGGCTCGGTCTGGTCCTGCTGCTGTTGCTGGGGCGCTGGTGGCATCTGCGCTGGCGCCAGCCCAGGCTGGCGGAGCTTCCGCTGCCGGTGCTCGAGCGCGAGCTCTTTGTCGGGGTGACCATCACCTCCATCGTCTGGGCACTGGGCGTGCTGCTCTATATGGACAAGCTGCCCGACACCTATCGTGCCGCCATGATGATGCTCTCCAGCCTGATCCTGACCGGCAGCGCCATCATGCTGTTCGGCAGCCGCCGTACCCTCTATGGGGCCGTGCTGCCCCTCGGGTTTGCCATGTTGTTCGAGCTCAGTGGCGGCAACACCCAGGAGCGTATCGTCTCCTGCATGCTGGCGGGGTATCTGTTCGTCTTTCTGCCGACCCTGCTGCGGCGCCTGCGGCGGGATCAGGTGGCCTCTCTCTACCACAGTTTTTCCAATGCGGATCTGGTGGCCGAGCTGAAGGCGGTCTCCGAGCACCTCAAGCTCACGTCCCGCCTCGACGGTCTGACCGGCATCGCCAACCGGGCCCATCTCGACGACTCCCTGGCGCGCGCCTGGCGTCGCTGCCACCGTGCCAGGGCGCCTCTCTCTCTGGTGCTGGTGGATGTGGACTACTTCAAGCAGTTCAATGATCACTATGGTCATCAGGTGGGGGACCAGTGCCTGCAACAGGTGGCGAGCCTGCTGGCCGAAGTGCTGCGGCGGGAAGACGATCTCGCTGCCCGTTACGGCGGAGAGGAGTTCGCCCTGCTGCTGCCCTGCACCACCTTGCAGGGGGCCATGCAGATCGCCGAGCAGGTGCGTACCTCGTTGCGAGCCCTCGGCATTCCCCACCACAAATCCCGGGTCTCGGGGCGGGTCAGTTGCAGCTTCGGGGTGGCGACCCTGGTGCCGGATCAGCATCACTCCATTGCCGAGCTTATCCAGAAAGCGGATGCGGCGCTCTATCAGGCCAAGCATAATGGCCGGGATCGTATCGAAGTAGCCTTGATGGGTAAGGTTGCCTGAGTTTCACAAGACAGATTAAAGAGGTCGTCTATGCAATGTCATCGTATCGAAGAGCTGCTGGAACTGCTGCAGCCTGCCTGGATCAAGGAGCAGGATCTCAGCCTGGTGCAGTTTGTTGCCAAACTGGCCGAGGAGGCGGGATTTGACGGTCCCCTGTCCGCACTGACCGACGACATGCTGATCTACCACCTCAAGATGCGGGAATCCGACAAGCAGGCGATGATCCCGGGGCTGGCCAAGGATCACGTGCCCGACTTCAAGGAAGCCCTGCTCAAGGCCCGCGGCATCAAGTAATCCGGGCGTCACATCGCCATCAGAGAAAGGTTTCAAGAGAATCTGTGAAAAGGCGCATAGTCAACTGGCTATGGGCCTTTTTTGTTGCCTGAAATTGCGACGGGACTCGAACTATAGATACATTTAACCCACACAATTAGCAGGTTGTTTAAGATATAATCGCTTTCATAACAATATGAGTGGAGCGATGTGTTGCAATGGCCGACAAGGACAAGATCGACATCAAGGATGTGACCGGTGACGTCACCGGGACTTTCAATCCCAACACCTTCAAGGCGGGAGATGACAGGTTCAACCCCGGCAACCGCATCTATGTCCGCTCCCAGACCGGCTACTGGCAGCGGGTGCGCAAGGCCATGGGCTGGTTCTTCGTCGCGCTCTTTGTCCTCCTGCCCTGGCTGCGTTATGACGGCCGTCAGGCGGTGCTGTTCGATCTGGAGCACCAGCAGTTCCATATCTTCGGTGCCACCATCTGGCCGCAGGATCTCACCCTGCTTGCCTGGGTCTTCATGATCGCGGCCTTCGCACTCTTCTTTGTGACCACCTTCCTGGGCCGGGTCTGGTGCGGCTACCTCTGTCCCCAGACGGTGTGGACCTTCCTGTTCATCTGGTTCGAGGAGAAGCTGGAAGGGGCCGCCAACAAGCGTCGCAAGCTGGATGCGGCGCCCTGGAGCGGCGAGAAGCTGGCCCGGAAGGGCGCCAAGCACCTGGCCTGGATCCTGCTGTCGCTGGGCACGGGGCTGACCTTCGTCGCCTACTTCCAGGATGTCTTCCACCTGGTGCCCGATTTCTTCACCCTGCAGGCGGGAGGCTGGGTCATCTTCTGGGTGCTGTTCTTTGCCGCCTGCACCTATGGCAACGCTGGCTGGATGCGCGCCATCATGTGTATCCACATGTGCCCTTATGCCCGCTTCCAGTCCGCCATGTTCGACAAGGACACCTACATCGTCGGCTATGACAGCCAGCGTGGCGAGACCCGCGGCGCCCGTGGTCGCAAGGCCGATCCCAAGGCCCTGGGGCTAGGGGACTGCATCGACTGCGACCTCTGCGTGCAGGTCTGCCCGACCGGTATCGACATCCGTGACGGTCTGCAGTACGAGTGCATCAACTGCGGCGCCTGTGTCGACGCCTGCGATCAGACTATGGAGCGGATGGGGTATCCGAAAGGGCTCATCAGTTACACCACCGAGCACAAGCTGGCCCACAGTGAAACCCAGGTGGCGCGGCCCAAGCTGATTGGCTATGGCCTGGTGATGGTCGTCATGCTGGGGGTCTTCGTCTATAACGCCATGTCCATCATGCCCATGGGGCTCGACATCCTGCGGGATCGCAACCAGCTGTTCCGGGAAAACAGCGAGGGGCTCATCGAGAACACCTATACCCTGAAGATCCTCAACAAGACCCTGAACTCCCAGACCTACCGGCTGGACGTGGAAGGGCTGCCGGAGTACCAGTGGTTCGGACCCCGCGAGGTGACCCTGAAGGCGGGCGAGATCTATACCCTGCCGGTGAGTCTGGCGGTGGATCCCTTCAACCTGAAGCGCCCCACTCTGGACGTCCAGTTCGTGCTCAAGCGGGAAGGCGCGGCGCCGGACGACAGCAAGGGGACCTTGCGCCAACCGAGCAAGTTTATCAGCAGGTTGTGACGGCAAGGCGCACCGCCATGCACGGCAACGGCAGACAGTGGTGATAGAATGGGGTGCAACAGCGCCCCTTTTCTATGGTGGATGACATGCGTTTCAACTATTCCGACCTCAATCCCGATCTCATCATGGATGCCATCGATCTCAGCGGCTTGCGCATCGACTCCGGCCTTATCGAGCTCAACAGTTACGAGAACCGCGTCTATCAGTTCCAGGATGAGGATCGCCGTCGCTACGTGGTGAAGTTCTACCGCCCCGGTCGCTGGAGCCGGGCCCAGATCCTGGAAGAGCACGCGTTTGCCGCTCACCTCTGTGAAACTGAGATCCCGGTCGCCGCTCCCATTGCCTTTGCCGGCGAGACCCTGCTGGAGCATCAGGGCTACCCGTTTGCCATCTGGCAGAGCGTCGGGGGGCGTCAGTTCGAGGTGGACAACCTGGACCAGCTGGAGTGGGTGGGGCGTTACCTCGGTCGCATCCACAGCGTCGGTGCCAGCCATGCCTTTCATCACCGGGTTCCGCTGGATGTGGAAAGCATGCTGCACGAGCCGCGTCAGTTGCTGGCGGCAGGCGAGTGGTTGCCGAGCGGGCTGGCCAAGTCCTTCTTCGGGGTGCTGGACGAGCTGATCCGGTACGTATGCGACGCCATGACCCTGGATGTGGCGCGCATCTCCCTGCATGGGGACTGCCACCCGGGCAACATCCTGTGGCGTGACGGCCCCCTGTTTGTCGATCTCGACGATTGCCGCACAGGCCCTGCCATCCAGGATCTCTGGATGATGCTGAACGGGGAGCGTCATGAGCAGCAGATCCAGCTCGATACCCTGCTGGCGGGGTATGAGGAGTTCATGGAGTTCGACCCGCGGGAGCTGGCGCTCATCGAGCCGCTGCGTGCCATGCGCATCGTCCACTACATGGCCTGGCTGGCAAGACGCTGGGAAGATCCCGCCTTCCCCCGCCACTTCTCCTGGTTCAACACCGAACACTACTGGCGCCAGCAGATTGCGACCCTGCATGATCAGCTCGAGGCATTGAAGGCCCCGCCGCTCAGCCTGATGCCGCAGTGGTAGGGGCGTGAACCCGGCAGATCGCCACACCACGGGGCGTCCGCTGGTGGTGTTGCCCGTACCATTACCACAGCGGCAAGGTGCCCGTGGGAGGCGGGATGGCGGTCCCGCCTGTCTGCCTTTGCCATTGACGGCACGAGGGTGAGGCAATAGGCTTGGACTGCTTCGGTTCGCCGGGCGTGCCTCACAGTGATCCCTTAACAGGAAACGTCATGAAAAAAGTACTATTTTTCCTCGCTGCCATGCTGATGATCCCCATGGTTCACGCCGCCCCGCAATTCAAGGAAGGTGTCAACTATGACGTGGTCAGCCAGACCGGCAGCGCCCAGCCGGAAGTGATGGAGTTCTTCTCCTATTTCTGCCCGCACTGCGCCAAGTTCGAGCCGATTGCTGAGGATCTGAAGAAGAGCCTGCCGGAAGGCGTGCCGATGAAGAAGAACCCGGTGGCCTTCCTGGGCCGTGAAATGGGCCCCGAGATGCAGCGTGCCTACGCCGTCGCCAATCTGCTGAACGTGGAAGGCAAGCTGACCCCGGCCATCTTCGACAAGATCCACACCCAGCGCCAGATCCCCCAGAGCCGCGCCGACGTGAAGCAGGTCTTCGTGGACAATGGCGTGCCGGCCGAGGAGTTCGACGGTGCCGTCGACAGCTTCGCCGTCTCCGGCATGGTCTCCCAGTTCGATCGCAACACCGAGAGCTACAATGTGCGCGGTGTGCCGGCCTTCCTGGTCAACGGCAAATACATGGTGAAGATTGAATCCATCACTTCCCAGGAGCAGTTCAACCAGCTGGTGAAATTCCTGCTGGCCAAGAAGGACTGATCATTCCTGAGTCGATACAAAAGCCCGCCGGTGTAAACCGGCGGGCTTTTTGTTTGGCATCTCGCGGGCCTGACTCAGACACCGACGTGGAAGGCCTGCTTGAGGTTGCGAATGAAGTCCGCATCCCGGCAGAGGGTCTTGCCCGGGCTGTCGGAGATCTTGGCGACCGGGCCGCCGTTGCACTCCATCAGCTTGAACACGATGTTCATCGGGCTGACGCCGGGCAGATCGCAGGTGAGCTTGGTGCCGATGCCGAAGCTGGTGTTGATGCGGCCGCGGAAGTGGCGCAGCAGCTCGACGGCCTTGTCGAGGTTGAGGCCGTCGGAGAAGACCAGCGTCTTCTCGGCAGGATCGATGCCGAGCCGCTGATAGTGGCTGATGGCCTTCTCGCCCCACACCACGGGATCACCGGAGTCGTGGCGCAGCCCCTGGTAGCGGCTCGCCAGCTCGAAGTCGAAGTCACGCAGGAAGGCATCCATGGTGATGCAGTCGGTGAGCGCGATACCGAGGTGGTTGGTGAATTCGTCCAGCCAGCTGGTGAGGGCGGCGCGCTGGCTGAGCTCCAGCGGGAAGCCGAGCTGCTGGTGGGCCTGGAACCACTCGTGGGCCTGGGTGCCCACCGCGGGCAACCGGTACTTCTGGGCCAGCAGGTAGTTGCTGGTGCCGCGAAACGCCGGCAGCCGCTCCTTGAGGCGACCCACCACGGCGTCTTGTACCGCGAGGGAGAATCGGCGACGGGTGCCGAAGTCGATGAGGTTGAACTCGCTCATCTCCTCCCGGCTCAGCTCCCGTTCCAGCCTGTCGATCTTCTGATCGAGCCGCTCCAGTGCCTGGCTGACGCCGAACTGGGGATAGCGGAAGCGGTTGCGCATCTCGCTGATGATGGCGAGCACCGGGATCTCCCACAGGATCACGTCCTGCCAGGGGCCTTCGACCCGCACATTGATGCGGCCATCCTGCTCGAACACCTTGAGCAGGGAGGCATCCAGCGGCTTGCGGCGCAGGTGGTCCAGGTAGTCGGGCGTGAAGAAGGGGCGTTCGGCCAGGAAGTCGAGTTCGGACCGGGTCAGGCGCAGGGAGCCGGCGAGGCGCAGTTGTTCCTCGATCTGGCCCATCATGGGCAGCAGATCTTCTTCGTTGCGGCTGTGGAACTCGGCGACGACGTCGGCATCCGGATAGCGATGGAACACCGCCTGCTGCATGTGCAGCTTGTAGGCATCGGTGTCGAGCAGGCTGTGGAGGATGGGAGGCATATCAGGCTCCTGTGATGAGTGCTGCGCGGGCAACGCACTCTGGCTGCATCTGTGACGGGTGGGCGCCGGTGTCGGGTGGGCAGTGGAAAATGGAAGGCATGTCAGGCATCCAGCAGGCGTTGAATGTCGGCCAGGGTCTGGGCCAGCTCGGCGCCGGCCTCGATCATCCGGGTGCGGGCCTGGTCGATTGTCTCGGGGGCGATGCCGCGGCAGGCGTCGAGGTGGACGATGACCCGGAAACCGGCGCGACGCAGTTGCAGCACGCTGGTCTTGACGCAATAGTCGGTGGCGAGGCCGCCGACCAGCACGGTAGTGACGCCGCGGGCTTGCAGAAACTCGATAAGCCCGGTGCTGCGCCGCTCCGCCAGGTCGTGATAGCAGGCGCCATAGGGATGCAGGTCCGGCTCGACCCCCTTCCAGACGAAGAAATCGTAGTCGATGGGGGCGGGCAGGCCGTCGAGCAGCTCGAACCCAGGTGTGCCGGGCACGCAGTGGGCCGGCCAGGTGAGATCGGCATTCGCCAGTGCAAGGGGCTGCAACATGGCGCCGGGTTCGGTCACCACCCAGGGGGCGTTCGCAGGGTGGGCATCCTTGCTGCCGACTCGCAGGGTGGCGAGGGCAGCCTGGGCATTGAGCGCCGCCACTATGGTATCCCCGCCAGCGACGGGCAGCTCGTTCGGGCAGAGGGGGGTGAATCCCTTCTGCGCATCAATATCCAGGCTGGCGATGATTCCCATGGATGGCTCCTTCACATAATATTCTTGTGATATTATCTACCAAACATTATTAGAAGGCGAGCAGGTCGACCAGGATGCCGAGAATGAGTCTGGATATGGTGGTGCTGCGGTTGCGCGAGGAGCAGCTCGAACTGCTTCTCGAGACCCGGGATCGCCCCCCCTTTGCCCACTGCTGGCAGTTGCCGGCCCTGCGCATCGACGAGACCCGGGATCGGGATCTGGACGCGGCTCGCCATCGCCTGCTGGCAGAGTGGGGGCTGGAGCACTGCTACAGCGAGCAGGTCTGTACCCTCGGCAACCTGGAGCGGGATCCCCGCGGCTGGTCCACCACCCTGGTCTATCTCTGTCTGGCGGATCCCGATGGGGGGGCGGTGCGCGGTCACTGGCATCCTCTGGATGATCTGCCCGGCCTGCAACTCGCCTTCGATCACGGCAAGCTGGTCGCCATGGGGCTGGAGCGGCTGCGCATCAAGAGCCGTTACAGCACCCTGCCGCTGCATCTGCTGGGGGCAGAATTCACCCTCTCCGAGGTGCAGCGGGCGTTCGAGATCGTCCTGCAGACCCCCATGAACACGGCCGCATTTCGCAAGCGGCTCCACCGTGCCGACATCCTGGTGGACACAGGGCGCAAGCGCACCGGCAAGCAACGTCCCGCCATCCTCTATCGGCTGGAGACCCCCTGTTGCGTCATGTTCGATCAGGTGATGCACGGTGCGGAAGCATAAGCCGATGTCTGCGAAAGCCGGATTGTCACCCCATAGCGGGTCTGGTGCACTGGCACCTCACACAGGAAGTGAAAGCATGGGAGAGACGGGAATGCACAAGGTGCTGGTGAGCGCCTGTCTGCTGGGGCAGCCAGTACGTTACGACGGCCAGAGCAAGGGGATTGTCAGCGACTGGCTGCAGGCGCTGGGAGCCGAGGGGCGGGCGCTGGCCTTCTGCCCCGAGGTGGCGGGTGGCCTTCCGACGCCACGCCCCCCTGCCGAGCGCCAGGGGGAGCGGGTGGTCACCGAAAGCGGGCTGGATGTGACGGAGGAGTTCGATCGGGGCGCCGCCCTTGCGCTGGCCCTCTGTCAGCAGGAGGGCATTCGCTTCGCCCTTCTGAAGGAGGGGAGCCCCTCCTGCGGCAGCGGTCGCATCTACAATGGCAGCTTCGAAGGGGTTTCACTGGCGGGAGAGGGCAAGACCACGGCTTTGCTGCGCCGCCATGGCATCGCGGTGTTCAGCGAGGATCAGCTGCCCGAGCTGGCCTCGGCGCTCGCCTTGGCTGCCTGCGGATCGGTCTGAGCCGCCGCATCGGCCGCCTGCCACTGCGCCAGCACGTCGTCTTTTTCCTTCCAGCGTGCGTTCAGCCACTCCTGGAAACCGCGTTTAAACTGCTTGTCGTTGAAGTAATCCCCCACCAGTTGCTCGTCCACCGGCAGCTCCTCGATTCGCACCCGGATGCGCTTCATCTTCCCCATCAGGAAATCCTTGAAGGGGGTGTCGGGGTTGTCCGGGTAGCTGATGGTGACGTTGATCAGGCTGTCAAACTGATCGCCCATGGCTGCCAGGGTGAAGGCGAGTCCTGCCGCCTTGGGGGGCATGAGATGGCGATAGCGGGAGCGGGCGGCCTCGCGCTTCTGATCGGTGAAGCGGGTCCCCTCCACGAAGTTGATGACGGTGGTGGGAATGTGGCGAAACTTCTCGCAGGCGTTGCGGGTGGTCTCGATATCCTTGCCCCGCAGATGTGGATTTCTTAACAGAAACTCTCTCGAATAGCGGCGCATAAAGGGCATGTCCAGCCCCCAGCACGCGAGCCCCAGCAGCGGGATGTAAATGAGCTCGTGCTTCATGAAGAACTTGGGCACCGGCAGCCGATTGCGAAACAGGTGGCCGAGCACCACGATATCGGTCCAGCTCATGTGGTTGCTGATGATGAGATACCAGCCATCCTTGCGCAGCCGGGTATTGTCCTCAATCTGCCAGTCGATGCGGGTAGTGAGGCGGATCACCTGGGCGTTGCAACCGAGCCACAGGCCCATGAAGCGATTGTTGAGCCGGCTGCAGGCGCGACCAAAGGCCGGCACGGGCAGCAGCAGTTTGGCCAGAGAAACCAGCAGGATCAGGCTGGCACATAGGGCGGTAAACAGTATGGTCAGACCGGCGCTGATGAACAGCACCAGGGGGCCCGGGAGCAGGTTTGGCATGAGTGTCTTACTGCGTCTTGTCCGCCAGCAGCTTATCCAGGGTCTGGTCCTTCTCGTGCCAGATCCCGTTCAACCACTGTTGAAACTCTTGTTGGAACTCGGGGTCATTGAAGTAATCCCCCACCAGATTGCGTTCGATCGGCAGAAAGCGGACCCGAACCTTGATCTCCTTGACCCGACCGCACATGAAGTCCCAGTAGCTGGGGACGCCGCCGGGATAGGCGATGGTCACATCCACCAGCTTGTGCAGTTGATCCCCCATGGCCGCCAGGGTGAAGGCGATGCCCCCTGCTCTCGGGTGCAGCAGATGACGATAGGGTGCCCCTTGCTTGTCGTGCTTGCCGACGGTGAAGCGGGTCCCTTCCACGAAGTTCATCACACTCACCGGCATATGGCGGAAATGGGCACACGCCTTGCGCGTGGTTTCTATGTCTTTTCCCCTCAGATGCGGGTGCTTTTCCAGAAATTTTCGGGAATAACGCCGCATGAATGGGAAATCCAGCGCCCACCAGGCCAGACCGAGAAAAGGTACCCAAATCAGTTCTTTCTTGAGGAAAAACTTCAGGAAGGGGATTTTTTGATTAAAAATCCGCTGCAATACCAGTATGTCGACCCAGGATTGGTGGTTGGCAATCACCATATACCACTCATTCCGGCGCCCTTTGTCCACTCCGACCACATCGAAAGGGGTGTTGATGATGGTTTTCTGGATCAGATTGTTAAAACCTATCCAGTGGGTGGCGCAGCCGTCCAGGAGCGTGTTGCAGAGACGTCGCCCCCCCTTGAAGGGCAGCAGCAGCTTGATGAGGCCAAGCAGCAGGACGGGGACAAACCAGAACAGGGTGTTGATGAAATAGAGCAGGGTCGAGAGGCTGCCGCGCAGTCGCTCTATCAGCTTGTTGGGCATGGTGGAATCCGTCTTCGTATCGGTGGATGGCAACCAAGTGGTCAGATCTGTGGCCATAATATCAGCCGGCCCACGACTAGACCATGGTGGCGCCCTTTCCGAGTCGGGAGGTGGCTGCTGCCGTTCCCCCGCTCACTGGCCCCCGCGCAGCCGTGACAACAGCCTGTCCATGGCACGATAGCCCAGGGCTTCGATCAGATGCGCTCTCTCGATGGTGGCGTGTCCCGCCAGATCGGCGATGGTGCGCGATACCCGCAGGATGCGGTGCCAGGCCCGGATGCTGAGCCCCAGCTTCTGGATAGCACCCTCCAGAAACTCGGCATCCTGTGGCGATAATCTGCAAACATCTTCGATTTCACGACTATCCAGCAGATTGTTGAGTTTTCCGCTGCGACTCAGCATGCGCTCTCGCGCCCCCAGCACCCGTTCGCGTATCTGCTGGCTCGATTCCCCCCGCTCCGCCTTGCCGGTCAGGCTCCCCCTGGGCAAGAGCGGGACCTCTACCGTCAGATCGAACCGATCGAGAAAGGGGCCAGAGAGCTTGCCCAGATAGCGCAAGATCTGATCCGGGCTGGAGCGGGTCTGGCCGTCGCCATAATGGCCGCAGGGGCTGGGATTCATGGCACCCACCAGCTGGAAGCGGGCGGGAAAATCCACCTGGCGGGCGGCACGACTGATGGTGATGTGCCCGGTCTCCAGCGGCTCGCGAAGGGAGTCGAGCACCTTGCGCTCGAACTCCGGCAGTTCATCCAGAAACAGTACCCCGTTGTGGGCGAGGGAAATTTCGCCAGGCCTGGGATGGGTACCCCCGCCCACCAGCGCCACCGCCGAGGCGCTATGATGGGGCGTGCGATACGGCCTGTGGTGCCAGTGGCCGGCGCGGGGGGTGAGGCCGCCGATGGAGTGGATGGCGGCGGTCTGCTGCGCCTCCTGTTCGCTGAGCGGCGGCAGAATGCCGGGCAGACGGCTGGCCAACATGCTCTTGCCGGTGCCGGGGGGGCCGATGAACAGCAGGTTGTGGCTGCCGGCTGCGGCGATCTCCAGCGCCCGCTTCGCCTGGGACTGACCGATCACGTCCTGTAGATCCGGCACGTCGGGCAGGGTCTCCGCGCTCTGGGGTTCCGGCAGCGGTAGTTCGTACTGGCCGGCCAGCCAGGCGGTGACCGCCAGCAGCTGGTGGGCGGTGCGCACCTCGGCATCCTGTATGAGGGAAGCCTCCGGACCGTTCTCCCGTGGGACCAGTAGGGTGCGCCCCGCGTCGCGGCAGGCGAGCACCGAGGGGAGCACCCCAAGCACGGGGCGGATCTCGCCCGTCAGGGCCAATTCCCCTAAAAATTCGTGATTTAGCAGGTATTTTGCGGGTATCTGCTTGGATGCGGCGAGAATGCCGATGGCGATGGCCAGGTCGAAGCGGCCCCCCTCCTTGGGCAGATCCGCAGGGGCTAGGTTGACCGTGATGTGCTTGGCCGGAAATTCGAAATTGCCGTTGAGCAGGGCGCTGCGCACCCGATCCCGCGACTCTTTCACCGAGGTTTCCGGCAACCCCACCATGTTGAAGGCGGGCAGGCCGTTGGAGAGGTGCACCTCCACCGTGACTTGCGGCGCCGCTATCCCCAGGCTGGCACGGCTATAAACAACAGCTAATGACATAAATACCGTCCTTGGTTTGATGTATATGCTGGTTAACCGTTTTTTATTAGTTTTTTGTTCCAGTTGTCAGGTTTCAGAGCAGTTAAAATCAGAGTCTTGTCAGGTAAAAAGTGCTTGCCCAATAAAAATCACCGTGCTAGTTCTAATAGCCATTCGCGGCAAGCTCCGCTCCCATTTCACAGGATTTCCGGTTGTAACTATGAACATGGCCTCCCGTTTCGTCAGCATTATTGTGGTCCTAGTGGTGATTATTATCTCACCGCTCGGGGCTCGTTTGGCTGCACGGAACAAGGGATAGACCCACCACCGGACAGAACGAAACAAGCGACCCCCGAGCCTCACGGCCCGGGGGTTTTTTTTCGACCAAAGGACAGGATTTTCCACATGAACGGCGCGCAGTTTTTGGTACAGGCTCTCAAGAAACAGGGTGTGACCCAGGTGTTTGGTTACCCGGGCGGGGCCATCATGCCGGTCTATGACGCCCTGTATGACGGTGGCCTGGCCCATCAGCTCTGCCGCCACGAGCAGGGTGCCGCCATGGCTGCGGTGGGTTATGCCCGCGCTTCCGGTCAGGTGGGGGTCTGCATCGCCACCTCTGGCCCCGGCGCCACCAACCTGGTCACCGGCCTCGCGGAGGCACTGCTCGATTCGGTACCGCTGGTGGCCATCAGCGGCCAGGTGCCCTGCGCCGCCGTCGGTACCGATGCCTTTCAGGAAGTGGACGTGCTCGGCATGTCCCTCTCCTGCACCAAGCACTCCTTCATGGTGACGGACCCGGCGGATCTGGGACGGGTCATTGCCGAAGCCTTCGCCATCGCCACCGAAGGGCGTCCGGGCCCCGTGCTCATCGACCTGCCCAAGGATGTGCAACTGGCCGCCGTTCCCTCTCAAAGCCCGCTGTTTGCAGTGGAGGAACCCGACCCCATGAATCCGGCCGAACTGACGGTCGTCCGTACCCTGCTGGCCGGTGCCGAGCGTCCGGTACTCTACGTCGGCGGCGGGGTGGGCATGGCCAATGCCGAGCAGCAGCTGCGCGACTTTGCCGCCACCACGGGGATGCCGGCGGTCACCACCCTCAAGGGGATAGGTGCCCTCGACCCTGACAGCCCCGTTTATCTGGGCATGCTCGGCATGCACGGTACCAAGGCCGCCAACCTGGCGGTACAGCAGTGCGATCTGCTGGTGGTGGTAGGCGCCCGTTTCGATGATCGGGTGACCGGCAAGCTGGAAGAGTTTGCCCCCGAGGCGAAGGTGATCCACCTGGATGTGGACGCCGCCGAGTTCGGCAAGCGCCGCGCCGCCGATGTGGGCATCACCACGGATCTCAAGCGTGTGCTGCCCGCCCTGGCGATGACGCTGACCCTCGACCCCTGGCGCGAGCACTGCGCCACCATGGCTCGGGAATACGCCTTCCGCTACGACCATCCGGGTCAGGCCATCTACGCCCCGGCCCTGCTCAAAGAGCTTTCAAGCCAGCTGCCTGACACCAGCGTGGTGGCTTGCGACGTGGGTCAGCACCAGATGTGGGTGGCCCAGCACATGCGTTTCACCAGCCCGCGCAACCACCTCTCCAGTGCCGGCCTCGGTACCATGGGCTTCGGCCTGCCCGCCGCCATCGGCGCCAAGATGTCGCGCCCCGATGACGAGGTGGTGCTGGTGAGCGGTGACGGCTCCTTCATGATGAACGTGCAGGAGCTCGGCACC
Organism: Aeromonas sp. R7-5; assembly: GCF_040908015.1. Classification (NCBI taxonomy): domain Bacteria; kingdom Pseudomonadati; phylum Pseudomonadota; class Gammaproteobacteria; order Aeromonadales; family Aeromonadaceae; genus Aeromonas; species Aeromonas sp. R7-5. Next base: position 41,603 of record NZ_JBFOCZ010000028.1, read on the forward strand.
ATCCGCCGTGCCCGGCTCAAGGTGAAGATGGTGCTGCTGGACAACCAGCGCCTCGGCATGGTGCGCCAATGGCAGGAGCTGTTCTTCGACGGTCGCTACAGCGAGACCAATCTGTCCGACAACCCCGATTTCGTCGCTCTGGCCGCCGCCTTCGGCATCCCCGGCGAGACCATCACATGCAAGGAAGAGATAGGTCCGGCACTGGATCGCCTGCTGGCGAGCGAGAGTGCCTATCTGCTGCATGTGGCTATTTCAGAGGAAGAAAATGTCTGGCCCCTGGTTCCGCCAGGAGTCGCCAACCACAAGATGATGGAGCAACGCCCATGAACCAGCTCAATACCAGCACCCTGGAAATCCATGCCCAACCCAGACCCGAAGTGATGGAACGGGTGCTGCGGGTGGTCCGTCACCGCGGTTTCAATCTCTGCGCCCTCAACATGGAGCAGGATTGCCAACAGCTGCGGATCACGGTTACTGTCGAATCGGTACGTCCCATCCAGCAGTTGTGGAGCCAGCTGGTGAAGCTGGTGGATGTCTCCCGGGTCGATGCACTGGAACAGCAACCCCGGATCAGAGCTTAAGGAGCCAAGCCAATGTCACAGCCTTCCCAATCCGCCGCCCACCCCCAATACATCTGGTTCAACGGCAAGCTGGTCCCCTGGCAGGATGCCCAGGTGCATGTCATGAGCCATGCCCTGCACTACGGATCCTCGGTGTTCGAGGGGGTGCGGGCCTATGACACTCCCAAGGGGACCTGCATCTTCCGCCTGCAGGAGCACACCCGCCGCCTGTTCGACTCCGCCAAGATCTACTGGATGGACGTCCCCTACAGCGAGTCCGAAGTGAATGAAGCCTGCCGCACCGTGGTGCGCGAGAACGGCCTGAAGAGCGGCTACCTGCGCCCGCTGGCCTTTGTCGGCAACGTGGGGCTGGGGCTGCATCCGCCGCTGGGTGCCAAGGCCGACCTCATGGTCGCGGCCCTGCCCTGGGGCGCCTACCTCGGAGAAGAGGGGCTGAAAAACGGGGTGGATGTGTGCGTCACCTCCTGGAACCGGCTCGCTCCCAACACCATCCCGACCGGTGCCAAGGCGGGGGGCAACTATCTCTCTTCCCAGCTCATCAGCCGTGAGGCCAAGCGCAACGGCTTCGCCGAGGGGCTGGCGCTGGATGTGAACGGCTATCTGAGCGAAGGGGCGGGGGAGAACCTGTTTCTGGTGAAGAACGGCGTGCTGTTCACCCCGCCCGCCACTGCCGCCATCCTGCCCGGCATCACCCGCGACACCATCATGACGCTGGCCCGCGACTTGGGTTACGAGGTACGCGAGCAGGCGCTGCCCCGTGAAGCGCTGTACGTCGCAGACGAAATCTTCATGACCGGCACGGCGGCCGAGGTGACCCCGGTACGCTCGGTGGATCGGATGAAGGTGGGCGCCGGTTGCCGTGGCCCGGTGACCGAGCAGTTGCAGAACGCCTTCTTCGGCCTGTTCAACGGCAAGACCGAAGACAAGTGGGGCTGGCTGACGCCGGTCAACGACTGATGATAGCGGGGAGGCGTTACGCCTCCCCGAGTCGCTTCCGGTGAAGGCTCCCCGGGGTGCCTTCACCAGGATCGATTCCCGATCCGCGAATCACACATTCATGTTGAAAGACAATGCGCCCCAGGGGCATTCAGGGAGTAGAGACAATGCCGAAGTTGAGATCCGCCACCACCACCCACGGACGTAACATGGCCGGGGCCCGCGCCCTCTGGCGTGCCACCGGCATGACCGATCAGGATTTCGGCAAGCCCATCATCGCCGTGGTCAACTCTTTCACCCAGTTCGTGCCGGGCCACGTCCACCTCAAGGATCTGGGCCAGCTGGTCGCCCGCGAAATCGAGGCGGCTGGCGGGGTCGCGAAGGAGTTCAACACCATCGCCGTGGATGACGGCATTGCCATGGGCCACGGCGGCATGCTCTATTCCCTGCCGTCCCGCGAACTCATCGCCGACTCGGTGGAGTACATGGTCAACGCCCACTGTGCCGACGCCATGGTCTGCATCTCCAACTGCGACAAGATCACCCCGGGGATGCTGATGGCTGCCCTGCGCATCAACATCCCGGTGATCTTCGTCTCCGGCGGCCCCATGGAAGCGGGCAAGACCAAGCTCTCCGACCAGATCATCAAGCTGGATCTGGTGGACGCCATGATCCAGGGCGCCGACCCCAAGGTCTCCGATGCACAGAGCGATCAGATCGAGCGCAGTGCCTGCCCCACCTGCGGCTCCTGCTCCGGCATGTTCACCGCCAACTCCATGAACTGCCTGACCGAGGCACTGGGTCTCTCCCAGCCGGGCAACGGCTCCCTGCTGGCAACCCACGCCGATCGCGAGCAGCTGTTCAAGCTGGCGGGCCAGCGCATCGTCACTCTGGCCAAGCGCTGGTATGAGCAGGACGATGCCTCGGCACTGCCGCGCAACATCGCCACCAAGGCGGCGTTCGAGAACGCCATGGCGCTCGACATCGCCATGGGCGGCTCCACCAACACCGTGCTGCACCTGCTGGCGGCAGCCCAGGAGGCGGGTGTCGACTTCACCATGGCCGACATCGACCGCATGTCCCGCAAGGTGCCCCAGCTGTGCAAGGTGGCGCCTTCCACCCAGAAGTACCACATGGAAGACGTGCACCGCGCCGGCGGCGTGGTCGCCATCCTGGGTCAGCTGGAAAAAGCGGGCCTGGTGCACGGGGATACCCGCAACGTGCTGGGCACCTCCTTGGTGGAGCTGCTGGCCGAATATGACGTCAGCCGCAGCAATGACAAGGGGGTTCACGACTTCTACCGTGCAGGCCCTGCCGGCATCCGTACCACCAAGGCGTTCAGTCAGGATTGCCGCTGGCCCGAGCTGGATCTGGACCGCGCCGAGGGGTGCATCCGCTCCTTCGATCACGCCTACAGCCAGGAAGGTGGCCTGGCGGTCCTCGCTGGCAACCTCGCCCTCAACGGGGCCATCGTCAAGACCGCCGGGGTGGACGAGGAGAACCTCACCTTCCGCGGCCCGGCCCGGGTATTCGAGAGCCAGGAGAGCGCGGTGAGCGGCATTCTGGACGGCACGGTGAAAGCCGGTGAAGTGGTGGTGATCCGCTACGAGGGCCCGAAAGGGGGCCCCGGCATGCAGGAGATGCTCTATCCCACCACCTATCTGAAATCCATGGGATTGGGCAAGGCGTGTGCCCTCATCACCGACGGTCGCTTCTCCGGCGGTACCTCGGGTCTCTCCATCGGCCATGTCTCCCCGGAGGCGGCCTCTGGTGGCACTATCGGTCTGGTGGAGGATGGCGACATCATCAACATCGACATCCCGGCCCGCAGCATGGTGCTGGAGGTGGCCGACAGCGTGCTGGCTGCCCGCCGCGTTGCCGTTGAAGCCCGTGGCTGGAAGCCGCTCGATCGCCAGCGTCAGGTCTCCTTTGCCCTGCGCGCCTACGCCATGTTCGCCACCAGCGCCGACAAGGGCGCGGTGCGTGACCGCACCCTGCTGGGGGAGTGAGAGAATGAACAGTTATGATATGGGCGCATTGCGCGCCCTTCGCCACGAGACGGGGGTATAAACCATGGTCTCTGCGGCGGATTATCTACGCAAGGTACTCCTCTCCCCCGTCTACGAGGCGGCGAGGGTCACCCCTTTGCAAACCCTGAAGAAACTCTCCGAGCGGCTCGGCAATCACATCAGCCTGAAGCGGGAGGATTTGCAACCGGTTCACTCCTTCAAGCTGCGCGGCGCCTACCACAAGATCGCCACCCTGACCCAGGAGCAGAAAGAGCGCGGCGTCATCGCCGCCTCCGCCGGCAACCACGCCCAGGGGGTCGCCCTGTCGGCCGCCAAGCTCGGCATCAAGGCGATCATCGTGATGCCCAAGACCACGCCGGACATCAAAATCGACGCGGTGCGCCGTCAGGGCGGCAACGTCATGCTGTTTGGCAACAGCTTTGATGAGGCCTACGGCGAGAGCCGCCGACTCGCCGAGTTGGAGGGCTACACCCTGATCCCGCCGTTCGACGACGTCGAGGTGATCGCGGGCCAGGGCACCATCGGCAAGGAGCTGCTGGAGCAGGATACCCACCTCACCCACGTCTTCGTGCCGGTGGGCGGCGGCGGCCTGGCCGCCGGGGTGGCGGTCTACATCAAGCAGCTGCTGCCGGATGTGAAGGTGATCGGGGTGGAGGCGGAGGGGTCCGCCTGCCTCAAGGCGGCGCTGGCGGCCGGCGAGCCGGTCAATCTGGACCGGGTCTCCCTGTTTGCGGACGGGGTGGCGGTCAAGCGCATCGGTGAGGAGACCTTCCGGCTGTGCAACCAGTATCTGGACGAGGTGGTGACCGTCTCCAACGACCAGATCTGCGCCGCCCTGAAAGACATCTTCGATGACTGCCGCGCCATCGCCGAGCCGTCGGGGGCCTTGTCGCTGGCGGGTCTGAAAGCGTACAGCGAGCGAGAGCAGGTGAAAGGAGGGCGGATGGCGGCCATTCTGTCCGGCGCCAACGTCAACTTCCACAGCCTGCGCTACGTCTCCGAGCGCTGCGAGATTGGCGAGAAGCGCGAGGGCATGCTGGCGGTGACCATCCCCGAGCGCAAGGGGGCCTTCCTCGACTTCTGCCGTCAGCTCGGGCCCCGCATGGTGACCGAGTTCAACTATCGCTATGCGGACGCGGAGCAGGCGTCGCTGTTCGTCTCGGTGCGCCTCACCGGCGGTGACGAGGAGCTCGGCCAGATCATCGATCAGCTCGGCGGCAACGGCTATCCGGTGGTCAACATGACCGAGAGCGAACTGGCCAAGAACCACGTGCGCTACATGATTGGCGGCCGCCCGGCCCGGCCCCTCGGTGAACGCCTCTACAGCTTCAAGTTCCCGGAGCAGCCGGGGGCCCTGATGCGCTTCCTGGAGACCCTGGGCTGTCGCTGGAACATCAGCCTGTTCCACTACCGCAACCACGGCGCCGACTATGGACGGGTGCTCTGCGCCTTCGAGCTGCCGGACGAGGACGTGGCCGCCTTCCACGACTACCTGCACGAGATTGGCTACGGCTGGAAAGAGGTGAGCGAGGATCCCGCCTACCGCCTCTTCTTGGCGAGCCAGGGCAGTCAGTGAGCGGGGAGCCATCCCCTTGCCAGATGAAAAACGAAGAGCTCGGCTCTTCGTTTTTTTATGGGCAACGCGTCGGCCCCCATGATTGGGGGCACGGTGGCTGATAATGTCGCCAATATCACACTCCTGAGTCCCTGGTCGTTTGAGGCTGGTTGCAGATGGGATAATCTGAATGCGGGGCTTGGGTTCAGGGCCCCGTCAGGGAAGAGAGACGCAGCCGCGTCATAACAATTCATTGCAGGGGCTCATCCATGAACAGATCTATGCTCGCCGTCCTGATCGGCGCTTTGATGGCAACAGGGACGGTGCAGGCTGCCGCCCAGGACAACACCTGGTATGTCGGCGGCAAGGCCGGCTGGTCAAATTATTACGGGGTGGATTACAACGCTCAGGTCGAAGAGCTGTTCGATGCGACCAAGGTGAACGAGAACAGCGATGATCTCGGTCTGGGGCTGTTTGCCGGTTATCAGGTGAACAGAAACGTGGCGGTTGAGCTCGGCTATGACTGGCTCGGCAAGTATCAGGTGGACAAGCACTACTCGGGCAACGGGGTTGATTTCGCACTCGATGGCGAGGCCAAGGCCCAGATGGTGCAGGCCACCATGAAGATCATCCTGCCTGCAACCTCGGCACTGGATATCTACGGCCGTCTCGGGGGGGCCTATGCCTGGACCGAGAGCTCACTCAACGTCAGGGCCAGCGATGGCACCAGCAGCCTCTCCGAATCCCATGAGGGCAACAAATATCATGGTGCTGCCTTTGTCGGGGCGCTGGGGGTCGAATACGCCATCGACAAGGATTGGGCCGCCCGCCTCGAATACCAGTACACCACACCCCTTGGCAAGACTTCCCTCGACGAGTCAGGCATCGAGATGGACAACGGCCTGCTGTCGGTCGGCATGCTCTATCGCTTCGGCCAGATCGGCGACGAGCCGGTGGCACCAACGCCTGCGCCCGAACCTGCGCCCGCCCCGGCCCCCGTGCTGGTGGAGAAACAGTTCAGCCTGGATTCCGATGTGCTGTTCGAGTTCAACAAGGCGACCCTGAAGCCAGCCGCCAGCCAGGCCCTCGACAACCTGTTTGCCCAGATCCTGGCGGCCAATCCGAAAGACGGGGTGGCGACGGTGATCGGTCATACCGACCGCATCGGCTCGGAGGGCTACAACCAGTCCCTCTCCGAACAGCGTGCCCGCACGGTGGCGGATTATCTCATCGCCAAGGGATTGTTTGCCGACAAGGTGCGTGCCGAAGGGCGGGGAGAGTCTTCGCCCGTGACCGGGGGCAGCTGCCCGGATGGCGCCAAGGCGCAGATGATCGCCTGTCTGGCCCCGGATCGCCGGGTCGAGGTACGCCTGACCGGGGTCTCCCAGGTCGCCGAATAAGCCATCTTTGCCTTGCTATTAAACAACGAGGGGGCCTTGGCCCCCTCGTTGTTTATGTGGGTGTGAGTCGTGACGTTTGCAGCCGCCTGGCGCAATGACTCACCATGATCAGCAGCAAGGCGCCGGGCAGCACTGTTTGCCAGAGGAAAGGCCAGGACTGGGTGGTGAGCAGGATCAACAGTGGATTGGCTCCGGCGGGTGGGTGGATCAGCCCCAGTCCCTGCATGAGTGCAATGGACAGGCCCACACCCAGCGCCAGCTTGAGCTCCATCGGTAGCGGGAGCAATTGCACCACCAACCCCACGGTGGCCGATAGCAGATGGCCTCCCAGCACGTTCTGCGGACGGGCCAGCGGACTGTCCGGCAGGGAGAAGAGCAGCACACAGCTTGCCCCGAACGGTGCCATCAACAGGGTCGACTGCCAGCTCATGTCCAGCCAGCCGAGCAACATTATGGCCAGGCAGGCACCGAGCCCTGCCAGCCAGGCACTTCGCCATCGTCTTGTTTCCATCTCCTGTCTCCTTGTCTGTGCCGGATCACTTGATCCAGCCTGCGACATTAGGTAGACAGATCGGTGTACTTCAAGAGGAAATTCACCATGAGCGACAAACGGCAACAGCTGATGACGACAGCCTATCGGTTGTTCAATCGTCACGGCTTTCACGCCACCGGCATCGATCGCATCTGGGCCGAGGCGGGCAGTACCAAACGCACCCTCTATCGCCACTTCCCCACCAAGGATGCGTTGATCGAAGCCGTGCTGATGGCGCGGGATGCGGAGTTCTTTGCCCTGCTCGATGCCAGGATGGATGGGGTGTCGGGACGGGAGGCCAGGTTGCTGGCGCTGCTCGATGGCTTTGCCGACTGGTTTGGCCGCAGCGACTTCTACGGCTGCAACTTCATCAACGCGAGCGCCGAGTTCTCCGATCCTCGCCACCCGGTGCGCAAGCTGGTGGTGGCCCACAAGCGGGCGTTGCTGAACTGGGTCAGGGAGGCCCTCGAATGCACCGAGGTGCAGGCCACCGGGTTATGCCTGCTGCTGGAAGGGGCCGTGGTGATGGCCCACAGCTATCAGCAGCCCCTGGCTCTGGAACAGGCCAGGGTGTTGGCGGGGGCCGTGCTGGCAGAGCCGCGCTAGTTCAGTTCCGTGGGGTCGATATCCAGACTCCAGCGCACCCGCTTGGTCTCGGGCCATCCCTCCAGCTCCTTCACTGCCCAGTCGAGCAACTGGGCCAGCGGTGCCCGGCTGGGCCCCTGCACCAGCAGCTGCATGCGAAACTTGCCCGCTTTGCGCTCCATGAAGCCGCTGATGGGCCCCAGCACCTGCACCTGGGGATAGCGGGCGCTGCGCAGGGTATCGGCGAGGCGACTGAGGAACAGCTGTACCTCGTCGCGGCCGTTGGCCTCGGCCCGAAACAGCCCCTGATGGCTGAACGGTGGCAGCCCCAGCAGGCGGCGCTCTTTCAGCGCCGTGTCGGCGAAGTGGCCATAGCCGTTCTGGGTCAGATCCTGCAGCAGGGCGTGCTCGGGATGGTGGCTCTGCAGCACCACCAACCCGGGTTTGCTGGCACGACCAGCCCGGCCCGCCACCTGGGTGTAGAGCTGGGCCAGCTTCTCGGCGGCGCGAAAATCGGCGCTGAACAGGGCGCCATCCACATCCAGCAGTCCGACCAGGGTCACATCCGGGAAGTGGTGGCCCTTGGCCAGCATCTGGGTGCCGATCAGGATCTTGTACTTGCCCGCCTTGATGTCGCCGAGATGGGTCTCCAGCTCCCCCTTGCGGCGGGTGTTGTCCCGGTCGATGCGCACCACCGGATATTGCGGGAACACGGTGCCAAGCAGTTGCTCCAGCTGCTCGGTGCCGACCCCGGAGCCGATCAGCTCGTTGCTGCCACACTCGGGACAGTGGTGGGGCAGCGGGCGCACGCTGTCGCAGTGGTGGCAGTGCAGCCGCCGCCCGGCCTGGTGCCAGGTGTACCAGGCGTCACAGCGCTCGCAGGCGGCACTCCAGCCGCACTGGTGGCAGATAAGAGCCGGGGCATAGCCACGACGGTTGAGAAACAGCATCACCTGGTTGCCCGCCGCCAGGTGCTCGGCCATCAGCTGTTCCAGCTGGGGGGAGAGCCCCGCCTGCAGCCGCACGTTCTTGATATCCAGGATCACCTGGCGAGCGGTCTGGGCGTTGCCAGCGCGGCGAGTGAGCGTGAGGTGGTGATACTTGCCGCTGCGGGCGTTGTGCAGCGTCTCCAGCGACGGGGTGGCAGATCCAAGCAGGATGGGAATGCCGGCGCGATGGGCCCGCATCACCGCCAGATCCCGCGCGTGGTAGCGAAAGCCGTCCTGTTGCTTGAAGGAGCTGTCGTGCTCCTCGTCGATGATGATGATGCCGAGGTCCTTGAACGGCGTGAACACCGCGGATCGGGTGCCGATCAGAATGGCGGCACCACCGTCGCGGCAGGCCAGCCAGGCATCGAGCCGCTCCCTGTCGTTCATGGCGGAGTTCATCGCCACCACGGGCACGTTGAAGCGGCGCCGGAAGCGGTTGATGGTCTGGGGGGTGAGGCCGATTTCCGGCACCATCACCAGCGCCTGCTTGCCCGCCTTGAGCAGGGGCTCGAGGATGCTGAGGTAAACCTCGGTCTTGCCGGAGCCCGTGATGCCGTCCAGCAGGAAGGCACCGAACTTGTTGCTCTGGCTGGTGACGGCGGCCACCGCCAGCGCCTGCTCGCCGTTGAGGCGCAGCCCCTCACCCGGCTCGAAGCGGGTGGCCCAATCGCCATCATGGCTCGGCTCCAGCGAGCGCTTCTCCAGCAGTCCCTTCTTCTCCAGCGCGGTGAGGGCCGCGCTCTGGATCTCCTCCTGTTTGAGGGCGGAGGGGGTTTGCGGCCCCTTGCGCAGCAAGGCGAGGGCCTGCTGCTGCTTGGCCGCCCGCTTGAGCTCGTTGAGGTCGATGGCCATGCCGGCCTCGGTGGCAAACCAGAACTCCAGCTCCCGATAGGCGGCGGGCTCCCCCTTGCGCACCAGCACCGGCAGGGCGTGGGGCAGTACCTCCCCCAGCGGGTGCTGGTAGTAACCGGCGCTCCAGGCCATCAGCGCCAGGATGTCGGGCCCCAGCACGGGGGCGCTGTCGAGCACCCTCTTCAAGGGCTTTAATTTGTTGCGGGGGACCTGGCTCTCGGTCGGGTGATCCACCACCAGACCGACCAGGGTCTGCGGGCCGAACGGGATCTCGACCCGGCAACCGGGGGCAGGCAAGGGCAGGGGAGAGAGATAGTCGAAATGACGGCGTAACGGCACCGGCACAGCCACACGAACCAGATCCAGCGTTTGGGAAGAATTCACCAGGGATTGCCTATTTTTTCTGCGAAGCCACTTGCCTGATCTCAGGCGTTTCCTATATTATTCGCAGCCTTTGAAACTGTGTTCAACAATCGTGTGGTGTCCGACAAGAGATCGGATGGCGACACGGCCTGATAATTGAGGTTGTCCATGAAAGCTGGTATCCATCCTGACTACGTAGCCATCACCGCCAAGTGCTCTTGCGGTAACGTCATCAACACCTTCTCTACCATCGGTAAAGATCTGAACCTGGACGTGTGCTCCGAGTGCCACCCGTTCTACACCGGCAAGCAGAAAGAAGTTTCTAGCGGCGGCCGCGTAGACAAGTTCAACAAGCGTTTCGGTGGCTTGACCTCCAAGAAGTAATCTTGCTTCTGAAGAATTCTGAAAAAGGCGCCCATCGGGTGCCTTTTTTATTGGCCGCCATTCTGTAATTCCCCGCTTTGCCCTATGGTGTTGGCTCAACCAAGGGAGAAGAGCCGATGCGCACATGTCTGGTGATGGGAGCTGCCGGGTACATAGGATCCTACCTGGTGCCTCATCTGCAGGGTCTGGGGTACAGGGTCATCGCCGGGGCCCGTCGTCCCTGCCGTCTGCCGGAGGGGGTGGCGTTTCGCCTCGCCGACAGCCTCAAGCCTGCCACCCTGCCCCCTGCGCTGGCGGGGGTCGACACCGTCTTCTATCTGGTACACGCCATGGGGGCGGGGGCCGGTTTTCATCGGCTGGAGCAGCAGGGAGTGAAGAATTTCGCCGCCGCCGCCCGTGCCGCCGGGGTGCGCCGCATCGTCTATCTCGGCGCCATCCAGCCCGAGCCCTGCAACAGTCGCCACCTCAACTCCCGGCGCTACTGTGGCGAGCTGTTTCGCAGCGCAGGGGTGCCCACGGTAGAGCTGCGTGCCGGCATCATCATAGGCCCCGGCTCGGCGGCGTTCGAGGTGATGCGGGATCTGGTGTACAACCTGCCCATGATGGTGACGCCCAAGTGGGTGCGCTCCCGCACGCCCCCCATTGCCCTCTCCAACCTCTTGCACTATCTGGGCGGGCTGGTGGAAGCCGACGGGGTGGATGGCCAGATCTTCAATGCGGCCGGCCCCGAGCTGCTCAGCTACCAGCAGCAGCTCCAGAAGTTCGCCACCCATATCGGCAAACGCTGCCCCATCATTCCGATACCTTTTTTGAGCCCCCGGCTCTCCGCCTGGTGGCTGCAGTTCGCCACCTCGGTTCCCCAACCCATCGCCAAGGCGCTGGTGGGGGGGCTCAAGCACGACATCCCGGCGGATGATGGCCCCTTGCGCGCCCTGTTGCCCCAGCATCTGCTCAGCTTCGACGAGGCGCTGGCGGAGAGCCTGGCGCTGGAGCAGAGGCTCGGTGCCGAGCAGCACGGGGAGGAGACGCCCCTGGGTCTGCGCTGGCGTCATCCCGAGTATGGCTTCTACGACCGCACCGCCAGCGGGGAGGCGGATTGCCTCGCCGCCCCCGAGGTGGTGTGGCAGGTGCTGCAGCAGCTGGGGGGCGAGCAGCGCTACTTCTACATGAACGAGCTGTGGGTGGTGCGCGAATGGATGGATCATCTGATCGGCGGCCCGGCCCGGACCCGGGGACGCACCAACCCGGATCGCTTCGTGAAGGGGGACATGCTGGACTCCTGGCAGATCCTCGGGGTGGATGAAGGACGCAGGCTGGATCTGCTGTTCAACATGAAGGCCCCCGGCGTCGGTCGGCTGGAGTTCAACATTCAGCCCCTGGAGTCCGGCCTGACCCGGCTGCGGGTGACGGCCCACTGGCATCCGCAGGGTGCCTGGGGGCTGGCCTACTGGCTCGCCATGCTGCCGTTCCACCTCTTCATCTTCCAGGGGATGACGGAGGCCATCGCCCGGCAGGCAGAGGCAAAAGCCGGCATTCCAGTCATGGATTGAAATCGAATCTATAACTAATTGGGTAGTTTTGGGTGGCATGACATGCTGCTGACTAGTCTGTCATTGCTATCCAGCGATATTTTATGCTGTGAAAGGGCGGGGGATTTCTTTATGATCCTCAGCCCTTGCCCGTCGGCGAGCCAACGCATCACTCATTCATTTCCGTATCGGGGTCCCCCATGTCCGATCAGCAGCACGATCTCCGCCAACAGGCACTCGACTACCACGCCCAACCCGTTCCGGGCAAAATCGCCATCGCCCTCACCAAGCCCGCCGAGACCGCTCGCGATCTGGCGCTGGCCTACAGCCCGGGCGTTGCCGAACCGGTACGCGAGATCGCCGCCAATCCGGCCGATGCCTACCGCTACACCGGCAAGGGCAACCTGGTGGCCGTCATCTCCAACGGCACCGCCATCCTGGGGCTGGGCAATCTGGGCCCGCTGGCCTCCAAGCCGGTGATGGAGGGCAAGGCCCTGCTGTTCAAGCGCTTTGCCGGCATCGACGCCATCGACATCGAGGTGAAGCACGAGACCAGCGCCCAGTTCATCGATACGGTGGCCGCCATCGCCGACACCTTTGGCGGCATCAACCTGGAAGACATCAAGGCCCCCGAGTGCTTCGAAATTGAAGAGGCGCTGATCGCTCGCTGCGACATCCCGGTGTTCCACGATGACCAGCACGGTACCGCCATCGTCACCGCCGCCGGGCTGCTCAACGCGCTGGAAGTGCAGGGCAAGGAGATTGGTACCAGCCGCATCGTCTGCATGGGCGCCGGCGCCGCCGCCACCGCCTGCATGGATCTGCTGATCAAGTGCGGGGCTGCGCCGCACAACATCTTCATGCTGGACCGCCAGGGTGTGATCCACAGCGGCCGCACCGATCTCAACCAGTACAAGCAGCGTTTCGCCAACGACACCCCCCTGCGCACCCTGATGGAGGTGATCGACGGGGCTGACGTCTTCGTCGGCGTCTCCGGCCCGGACGTACTGCCCGCCGAGGCGGTGGCCCTGATGGCCCCCAACCCGGTGATCTTCGCCTGCTCCAACCCGGACCCCGAGATCAAGCCTGCCCTGGCTCACGGAGTGCGCGGTGACCTCATCATGGGTACCGGCCGCTCGGACTACCCGAACCAGATCAACAACGTGCTCTGCTTCCCCTTCATCTTCCGCGGCGCCCTCGACGCCCGTGCCAGCCGCATCAACGATGCCATGAAGATCGCGGCAGTGGAGGCTATCCGGGCTCTGGCCAAGGAGCCGGTGCCCGCCGAGGTGCTGACCGCCGCTGGCGTGAGTGAACTCGCCTTCGGCAAAGATTACGTCATTCCCAAGCCCATGGATGCCCGCCTGCTGCCGCGGGTTGCCCGTGCCGTGGCACTGGCGGCGGTTGCCTCCGGGGTGGCCCGCATCGAACTGCCGGCGGATTACATGCTGGGTTGAGTCACGGCAAGCGCGTAAAAAACAGAAGGGGCCCCCTGTCGGGGGCCCCTTTTTCATGGTGGAAGCGGGCAGCTTACTTGGTCTTGGGGGCAACCTTGACGGCCGGCGCCTTGGCGTGGGCAGCCTTGTGATGCTTTTTCACGACCTTGGTCTGGGTGGCGTGGGGAGCGGCGGCCTTGGTCGGGGTGGCGGCCATGGTGAAGCCGGAGGTCAGGGCGAAGACAGCGGCCAGAGTCAGGGGGATCAGCTTGTTCATATTCCAGTTCCTCGTTCGGTTTGATGACATGGAGCGTTTCTCCATGACTTCATCCTAGGGCTGTTCGACCTGCGGTTCAGTGAGCGACTGGTGACGGTTTGTATCCAAATGTACGGGCAGGATCAGGCAGAAACGGGCACCGCTGCTGCTTGGCAGCAGTTGCACCTCGCCGCCGTGGTGGTGGGCGATGCTGCGCACGATGGCCAGCCCCAGCCCGGCGCCGCCGGTGCGTCTGTCCCGGCTCTGATCTAGGCGCACGAAGGGCTCGAAGATCTGCGGGGCCAGCGCGGGATCGATGCCGGGGCCATCGTCGGCCACCTCCAGCAGATAGTCGTCCCCCTGTCGCGCTATGCAGAGGCTTGCCTGGCTGGTGGCATGGCGCAGGGCGTTGCCGATGAGGTTCTCCAGCGCCCGGTCCAGCAATCGGGTGTCGCCGCGCCAGGGCAGAGCCATGGCCGGGCGCACGAAGTCGAGCCGCTTGTCCGGTCGCAGGGCCTGCCAGTCGGCCAGGCGGCTGCCGGCCCAGCTGCCGAGCTCCAGATCGCTGCATTGCAGCGGCAGTTCGGGGCGATCGAGCCTGGCATAGGTGAGCATCTCCTCGATGAGGGCATCGAGGGCGCCGAGGTCCCGCTCCAATCCCTGCTGCTCCTCGGGTGAGGGAGGCTCGGCCAGCATGGCGAGGCGATAGCGCAGCCGCACCAGGGGGGAGCGCAACTCGTGGGCGATGGCGTCGGTCAACTGCTTGCGACTGGCCAGCATGGCCTGCAACTGCTCCGCCATCTGGTCGAAGGTGCGGCCGACCCGGCCCAGGCTGCTGCCGGGCGGCAAACCGGTGCGACAAGAGAGATCCCCGTCGCCGACCCGGCGGGCGGTCTGTTCGAGCTGTTGCAGGCCGCGCCAGTGGGGGCGCAGCCAGAGCAGGATGGGCAGGCCGAGGGAAAGGCCGATGAGCAGCAGCAGCCCCACGTCCACCCAGTGCAGCTCGTGCAGGTAGGAGAGGTAGGGGACGGGACCGACGATCAGCACCTTGTCGGTGTTCGGGATGCGCTGCAGGAAGGTGTCATCCTCTTCGACGATGACGATGTTGCCCGCCTCGAGGAAGGCCTGATCCTCGCTGGCCAGGGGCTGGTTGGCGAGGACACCGATCTGCAGCGGCAGATTGAGCTGGCGGCTCTGCTCGCCGGTGCGGGTGGCCCAGTGTTCCGGCGGCAGCCGGGCCAGCTCGCCAGTGAGCAGGCCGAGGGAGCCTTGCATCATCCGCTCCAGATAACGGTCCCCCGCCCGCTCTGCACTGACCTGATAGACCAGCCCGATGAGCAGAATGGCGAGGGTGAAGCAGCCTATCAGCAGCAGATAGAACTGGATAAACAGGCGTCGCATCGGGGCTCTCCTCTTGCCTGGATTGCGTCTGGACATTGCCTTGTTGCCCCTCATCCCCAACCCTTCTCCCGCAAGGGGAGAAGGGCGCTGAGAGCATCAAGGTCATTCGGCGGGGCTTATTCCCAGGCCTGGGGTACTAGCAGGTAACCTTTCTGGCGCACCGTCTTGATACGGGTCGGGTTGTTGCTGTCATCCCCGAGCCGGCGGCGCAGACGGGAGATGGCCACGTCCATGCTGCGATCCTGGCCGTCGTAGTCGCGCCCCCGCAGGCTGCGAAACAGCGCCTCCCGCCCCAGGATCTGGCCCGCGTGGCAGGCCAGCTCCCACAGGAGGTCGAAATCGGCGGTGGAGAGGGGAATGCTCTCTCCATCAAGGCGCACGTCCCGACCCGGGCCGTCTATCTGGAGGCGGCCGAACTGCAGGCGCTGGGGCGGGGCGGCGGGGACCACGGCCTGCTGGCTCTGCCCCTGCTGGCGAAACTGGACTCGCAGCCGGGCCAGCAGCACCGGGGGGGGCGTGGTCTTGAGGATGTAGTCGTTGGCCCCCAGCTCCAGGCTCAGGATCTGGTTCATGTCGCTGTCGAGCGAAGTGAGCATGACGATGGGGCCGGCAAAGCGCGGGCGCAGATCCCGGCACAGGGAGAGGCCATCCTGCCCCGGCAGCATGATGTCAAGCAGCACCAGATCAGGCTGCTCGGCCAGGGCCCTGTCGAGGGCCCGGTCACCCCGGGTCTCCAGCAGCACCTCGATGTCGTGGCGACCGAGCCAGCTGCTGATGAGCTGGCCTATCTCGGGATCGTCTTCAACAAACAGAACGCGTGGCATGGTGGCGTGGTTCCCCGGTCATGGCGTGAGTGGGCGTGTCGCCAGCATAACGGCTGCGTCCGCGCTCTGCACCGGGATAACTAATCAATGCGGGGGTTTTTGCCCCTTCTCCCGGGGGAGAAGGGGGGACAGGATGAATCGGTTGGTATCGGGCCGCCCCCACTTGTCCCGTGGCGGGTCGGGGCGCCCGATGAGGCAGGGTCCGCGCCCTTTAGTTGCCAAAGCGGCCATAGCGGCCCCGGCTGCCATGGGGCAGCCGGGGAACCGCCCGGATCAGCCGCCCTTGCGCTTCAGGTACACCCCGGCTTCCATGTGGTGGGTCCAGGGGAACTGGTCGAACAGGGCGAAGCGGGCGATCTCGTGGGTTTCGCCGAGCACCTGCATGTTGGCCTGCAGGGTCTCGGGGTTGCAGGAGATGTAGAGGATGTTGTCGTAATCCTGCACCAGCTTGACGGTGGCGTCGTCCAGACCGGCCCGGGGCGGGTCGACGAAGATGGTGTTGCACTGGTAGGCGCGAAGATCGACCCCCTTGAGGCGGTTGAACTCCCGCTCACCGCGCATCGCCATGGTGAACTCCTCCGCCGACATACGCAGGATGATCAGGTTGTCGACACCGTTGGCGGCGATGTTGAACTGGGCGGAGTCCACGCTCGGCTTGGCGATCTCGGTGGCCAGCACTTTGCGAAAGTTCTGCGCCAGGGCGATGGAGAAGTTGCCGTTGCCGCAGTAGAGCTCCAGCAGGTCGCCCTCGCTCTCTTTGGTCACGTCCAGGGCCCAGCCCAGCATCTGTTCGTTGATGGCGGCGTTGGGCTGGGTGAAGCTGTTTTCCACCTGCTTGTAGACCAGCTCGCGCCCCTGCACGGTCAGGCGTTCGATGACGAAGTCATCCCCGAGACAGATCTTCTGCTTGTGGGCGCGGCCAATCAGTTGCAGCTCGAACCCCTTGGCCTGCAGGTCGGTCTGCAGGGCCTCGGCGGCCTGCTGCCACTCGGCTTCCAGCTTGCGGTGGTAGAGCAGGCTGACGCAGATCTGGCCGGACTGGGTGGAGAGGTAGTCTATCTGGAACAGCTTCTTGCGCAGCACGGGGTGCGGGCGCAGCCCGGCCAGCAGCACCGGCATCAGTCGGTTGATGAGCAGGCTGGCGGTGGGGAAGCTGTCGACCCGGATAATCTCCTTGGTGGCCGGTGCATACATGCAGTGGAAGAGGTCGTCCCCCTCATGCCAGATCCGGAACTCGGCGCGCATCCGGTAGTGCTCGGCGGGAGAGGCGTGCAGCTCCAGCGCAGGCGGATTGAAGGGGGCGAACAGCTGGGTGAGGCGATCGCGCTTCTCGTCGAGCTGGGCCTGGTAGTCGGCAGGAGTCCGTCTGCCCTGGGCGTCGGCGGAAGATGGCTGGGATTGAGTCATGGATACCTCGCATGCACCGGGCTGAGCCGGGGAAAGACCGGGGGAAGGCCGCAGCCAACCAAAGGGTGGGGATTTTAAAAGGCCGTTGCGGATTGTCCAAGTTTTTTGTGGTCAAGAAGTGGCCAGTCGGGCCGATAACCGATCCACCACTATAGGCGGGAGAGTAATGATGCAAATTGATGGCATGGGCGCAGCCCAACCCAAGGGAGTGGGCATTGCTCCCAAATCGCCTCAACAGACGGAGTCGAAAACGGCGGACAAGGGGGATGAGGTCTCCCTGAACAAGCCCCCGAAATGGGCCCAGGTGCTGATCCAGCAGGCGCTGCAATTTGCGCTGGAGATCAATGGCCAGGGCTACAAGGCACCCAAGGTGCAGGAACCCCAGGAGATCACCCCGGAGACCCTGTTCGATTTCCAGTCGGTGGCGGACAACGTGTTGCAGTTCGTCACCGGGCGGATAGGCGCGGCCCGTGCGGACGGCAAGTCCGACGACGACCTGACCAAGATGATGGAGCAGGCCCGCAAGGGGGTGGACAAGGGCTTCGGTGACGCCAGGAAGCAGCTCGGTGACTGGGCGGACAACGAGGACATCAAGACCGGCATGGATCAGAGCTACAAGCTGATCCAGAAGGGGCTCGACGAGTTCGAGAAGGAGTTCTTCGGCAAGGTGTCGACCACGGATCTGGGGGATGCCAGGATGGCCAGCCGCCAGCAGGCCCTCCTCGAGATCGAGACCCGGGACGGGGACAAGGTGATGCTGCGCTTCAGCGACAGCTGGCAGTTCAAGTCCCAGAGCGACGGGGGTGGCAGCCAGTTCAGCCTCAAGTCGAGCCAGAGCTTCGACTTCTCCCTGGAGGGGGATCTCGACAGTGCCGAGATGGATGCCATCGGCACCCTGGTCAAGGGGCTGGACGAGCTGGCCGGGCAGTTCTTCAAGGGGGGCGACGGCAAGACCCTGGCGGACGGGCTGAGCGGGCTGCAACTGGATGACAGCCAGCTGGTCTCCTACTCCCTCAAGCTCAAGCAATCGGCCAAGTTGAGTCAGACCTACCAGGGGGCCAGTTCCCTGCAGGAGAGCCTCAAGCCCCTGGCGGACTACCTGCCGAGGCTCAGCCGGTTGCAGCAGCAGGCCGACGCCCTGCTGCCCCCTTCCCAGCAGGAGGCGCTGACGCCCACCGTGCTGGCGGCGCGGGGTCAGGACGGGGCGACCCAGGGGGCAGGCTTCATGGGCTTCAACCAGCGGATGCTGGAAGCCATGAGGCTGCTTGGCCAGCAGATGGCGACCGGCTAGTCTGGCGACGCCCCCGTGATGCCGACGGGGGCGGGGTGTTTGCCAGCCCGTCCCCGGGCTGGCACACTGCCCTTTTCCCCAGCCCGGCGATGCCATGAACCCCAAGAAGCCAAGAGACAAGCGCGAGCTCTGCTACCCCTTCATCTTCGAAACCCAGTTCCAGTGCGATTACGAGATCGCCACCGACGAGCTCTGCTGCCAGGTGGGGGCCGTGCTCTCTCATCTGATGCCGGATGAGGATACCCGGCCCGTGATGGCGGATCTGGCGACCCTGCAGCGGCTCATCTACAACCTCAACGGCTCGGTGCGGGGACGGCTCGGCATCTTCGAGGAGGATCTGGACTGGCTGAAGGGACGGTACGATCACTACAACGAGGCGAGTCGCGGCCGGGTGACCGGCTTCGTGCTGCCCCAGGGGCCCCAGCCCATTCCCACCCTGCACCTGTGCCGCTGTGGCAGCAAGAAGGTGGTGCGTCTGCTGGTACGCCTGGAAGAGAGCGGCGTGCGCTTCGATCCCATCCTCTATCGCTTCGCCAATCTGCTGGCCAACTTCTTCTTCGTGCTCACCGTCTACCTCAAGCAGGCGTGGGATGTGACTGAAGTCCCCTATGTCAGCATCAACTACTGATATAAATGACTGAAAAGGCTTTTATTTTTCTAGAAGATCAAAGACGATCAAGCAAAGTTATTAAAACTTGGATGGTGCCGACAGCGGAGTGGGAGAAGCCATGACATCGATTCATCTCAGTGGCAGTTCGTTCTTGATGCCGGGCAACCTCGCCTGGCGCCCCCTGGCTGAATACGGCGAAGTGCAGGTGGCCCCCCATGGCCAGTGGTTGCAGACCCTGATGCACCAGAGCGCCGATGCCGCGGCCGGGACCCACATCATCATCTGGCTGTGGGAAGATCTGGTGCCCGCCCGGACCCTGCAGGAGTGGGGCCGTCTGGCGCAGGATGCTCAGCAACTGGCGGTTGCCGCCTTCGTCGACGCGCTCTGCCAGCCTCTGTTGCAGCATCTGCAGCGCCGCCCGCAGGATCACCTGCTGGTAGGGGCCTGCAGCCATGCCCCGCTCTGTGTCTATGGCCCGGCCCCTGCCGTGCTCGCTGCGCTGGCCGGTGCGTTCGAGCAGCAGATGGCCCGCCTGCGCCTGCAGCAACCCGGCTTGGACGACCTGCACCTGCCGCTCTGGCTGCAACAGCATGGCCGCCAGTACTGCTTCGATCGGCGCAACCTCTATCTGATGTCCTGTCCCTTCTCCATGGCCGGTCTGGCCAGCCTGGCGCAGTGGATTATTCCCTTGCTGCAGCGGTTGCAGCAACCCGCCCACAAGGTGCTGGTGCTCGACTGCGACAATACCCTGTGGGGCGGTGTGGTCGGTGAAGACGGTGTCGGTGGCGTTCTGCTGGGTCAGGACGGAATGGGCCGGCTCTACCAGGCCTTCCAGCAGGCGGCCAGCCACTGGCACGGACAGGGCATAGTGCTGGCGCTCTGCTCCAAGAATCTGGCGGACGATGTGTGGCGGCTGTTTGACGAGCATCCCGGCATGGTGCTGACACGGGGGCAGATCGCCGCTGCCGAGATCAGCTGGGAGCCAAAGTCCCAGGGGTTGCGGCGGCTGGCCACGCGCCTCAATGTCGGGCTGGACAGCCTGGTCTTCTGGGATGACAGCGAGCTGGAGCGGGCCGAGGTGCAAGCCAACTGCCCCGAGGTGATGGTGATGACCCCGCCGGCCGATCTCTGGAGCTGGCCGGATGCCCTGCTGACGCTGCCGGCCCTGTGCAGTCGCCACCAGAGCCGGGATGACGGCCTGCGGCAGCACTCCTATCAGGCCCAGGCCGAGGCCGAGGCTGTGCGTCGGCAATTGGGCGACGAGCACGCCTTTCTGCGGCAATTGGCGCTGCAGGCCGACTGGCAGATGCTCTCCCCGGGTAACCAGTTGCGAGCCGAACAGCTCAGCCAGAAGACCAATCAGTTCAACCTCTCCGGCCGCCGCTATCAGGCGGCGGAGCTGGCCCGGCTGGCCAGCGAGGGAGGCGACGTCTGGCTGGCCAGTCTGCGAGACCGATTCGCCGATCACGGCATGACGGCCCTGCTGGTGGTGCGCCCGCTCGAGGAGGGCAGGGCGCTGCTGGATACCTTGGCCATCAGCTGCCGGGTGCTGGGTCGCGGCTTTGAATACTGGCTGCTGGCGCAACTGGCAAACCATCTGCGGGCGCAAGGCGTGACCGAGCTGGTCATCAGCCTGGTTGCCACCACCCGCAACCAGCCGGCGCGGGATTTTCTGGCGAGTCTGCCAACCCGGCCGATAACCACTCCAGCGGGGTTGCTGCCGCTGGCGGACGAGCTGTTCCTCACGCTTGATCTCTGTTCTCTTTCTCTCCCGTTTTTGGAGTTCTATGCCAATGAATGACCTTATCGCGCTGGCACACCAGCAGTTCCCCCAGGCCAGCATCAACGCAGAATCTGCCCTCGGCAGCTTTCCCGAGTGGGATTCTCTGGGTCACTTCAACCTGCTGCTGCTGGTCGAGCAGCACTATGCTGTGCGGTTCGAGCCGCACGAACTGGCCGAGTTGAAGAGTCTGGCCGACATCCAGCAAGCCCTGCTGCGCAAAGGGGTTGCCGTGTGAAACAGGCACTCGAGCAGGCGCTGACCGAGCTGGGGATCCCCAGAGGCGGCGCCCTGATGGTGCACTCGGATGCCATGGTGGTGGCCCAGTTTGCCGGCATGGGCAACGCCGCAGGCATCGCGGTCTTCTGGACATGCCTGGAGCAGTGGCTGGGCGGGCACCTGCTGGTGCCGACCTTCAGTTACAGCCCGATGGCGGACGAGTGCTTCGACCCTGCGCAGACCCCGAGCAAGGTGGGCTTGATGACGGAGCTGTTCCGTCAGCGCGAAGGGGTGGTCCGCACGCGTGATCCCGTCTTCAGCATGGCGATCAGCGGCCCGCAGGGGCCTGCGCTGGTGGCCCGGGAGTGCCACGACTGTTTCGGTCAGGAGAGCCCGTTCGGCTGGCTGGCGGAGCAGGATGGCTGGCTACTGGGGTTGGGTTGCCACCCCGACCGCATCACCTTCACCCACTACGTGGAGCAGCTGCTGGCGGTCTCCTACCGCTATCACAAGATGTTTGCGGGTCAGGTGCGCGTCGATGGCCGCGTGCGGGAGTGGCAGGTGGATTACTATGTGCGCGACCTGTCGCTGGCCAGCGAAATCGACCTCTCCCGGCTGGTGGCCCTGCTGCAGGAGCGGGGTGCCTGGCGCCAGACGCTGTGCCAGCGGGTGCCGGTCTGGGCGGTGTCGTGCCGCGACTTCATCCTGGCTGCCAGCGAGTTGCTGGCGGCAGCCCCATACGCCCTGATCCGGGCGGGAGGAGAACCCCATGCAGTTTGATCACATCGGACTGGTGGTGCCGGACCTGGCGAGCGGTGTGGCCTATTGCCGCGACGTGCTGGGGTTGAGCCGCTTCTCGGTTGCGGTGGAAGATCCGCTGCAACGGGTCTGGGTGCAGTTCGTGCATGACGACCATGGCCTCTGCTACGAGCTGGTCGCCCCGGCCAGCGAGGAGAGCCCGGTCGCCCAGGTGCTCAAGACCCGGCGCAACGTCATCAACCACCTTGCCTATCGGGTGAGCAACCTGCAGGAGAGCGCCGAACGGCTACGCACACAGCGCCACCTGCCCCTTGGGCCCAGCCAGCCAGCGATCGCTTTTGGGGGCTCTCATGTCCAGTTTTTTCTCAGTCCCTTGGGACATATTGTTGAGCTAATTGAGGGGGTTGAATGATGCCGAATCATGACAGTTGTTATTTGCCTACAGACTGGGCTGACCAGGATCAGCTTGGCGAACAGCTGCATCGTTTGCTTTCCTTGCTGTTTCCGCTCAATCGCAGCTTGACAGGCGATGGTGTAAGAAAAACATTGGCCCTGTTTCGCGAACATTGTTTACCTGAATTGCAGATCCATGAAGTTGCCAGCGGAAGCACATTTTTTGATTGGACAGTGCCGGATGAGTGGAATGTCAGAGAGGCTTACATCTTGGGACCTGATGGGCACAAGGTGGTTGATTTCAATGATAGTAACTTGCATTTGGTGGGTTACTCAGAACCGGTACGCTGTACTCTCCCTTTAGCAGAATTACAACCTCACTTGCACTCCTTGCCTGAGTTACCGGATGCCATCCCCTATGTCACGTCTTATTATCAGCGCCGTTGGGGCTTTTGTTTACCCCACAATGTGCGGGAAGCGTTACCCGAAGGAAATTATGAGGTTGTGATCGATACCAGCTTGCAACCGGGCTCACTGACTTATGCCGAGTGGGTGCTACCGGGGGAGAGTGAGCAGGAAATCTTGTTATCCAGCTATGTTTGCCACCCCTCCATGGCCAACAACGAGTTGTCCGGCCCAGGTGTCGGAGTGTTTTTGATGGCCTGGCTGGCCTCCTTGCCTAAGCGACGCTACAGCTATCGATTGATGCTTGTTCCTGAGACAATCGGGGCTATCGTTTATCTCTCTCGCCATCTGGAGCACCTCAAGTCTCATACGTTGGCTGGTTTTAATCTGACATGTATGGGGGATGAAAGGTGTTACTCATTCTTACCATCCAGACAGGGGAATTCTATAGCTGATCGCATAGGACGCCATGTGTTGGGCCATATCGCACCTGATTATATGGCGTATAGCTATCTTGATCGGGGCTCCAACGAACGTCAGCTATGTGCTCCTGGCATAGACTTGCCAGTCACCACCATGATGCGCAGCAAGTACGGTTGTTATTCCGAATACCACACCTCTTTGGACGATCTTACTCTGGTCACGCCGCGGGGGCTGGCGGATAGTTTCCTAGCGTTGCGGCGTGCGATCGAGTGTCTGGAGTTGGATGAATACTGTGAGGCTACCGTATTGGGTGAGCCCCAGTTGGGGCGGCGTGGCCTCTATCCGAATCTATCAACACGTGAGTCCGGTGCACAGGTAAAGGACATGATGAACCTGCTGGCTTACAGCGATGGTCATCTGAGCCTTTTTGAGATTGCCGAGATTATCGAAGTACCGTTTTGGCGAGTCGAGCCCTTGGCTAGAAAGCTTATGGATGCAGGGGTTCTGCGCAGGCGTAGTCGTCTTTGAGAATAGGTATTTCGTTGCATGATGTGATGGATGAGAATCCATAGATATTGCGATCGTTCAACTTTGTTTCATCAATCCTGATCACATCGTTAGGAGAGGATCATGAGATGTCCATATTGTCACAGTGATAACACATTGGTTTTCCTTGAACGCAAGATGCCAGCCGTTTTATCTGCATACTCAGGTGATTTTCCGGTAAAGGTGTCGGAATTGCAGGTCAGTGCCTGCAAAGATTGTCTGGTGGGGTTTGCATCCAAGAAATTATCATCGGAAGAACTAACGGAAATATATGACAACTATTTATATATTTCTCCGCTGAATAATATCGGCGCCTCTAAATATGACGGTATGATTGATACCATAACAAGTCATTTTGGCAAAGATGAAAATATACTGGAGATTGGCTGTTCAGAAGGATACTTGCTGAAAAAACTGAACGAGAGCGGATTCTCCAATGTAACAGGAATTGAGCCCGGCCCCCAAGCCGATATTGCGAAGGGCTTGGGGCTTAACGTTATAAAGGGTTATTTTAATGCTAGCCATGTTCCGGACAAGGTAGATGGTTACTATCTTATGCATGTATTTGAGCATTTTGAAGACCCCTTCTCAATCTTTAAATTGATGACGGAAACGTTGAATGATGCCGGAAGAATCGTCATTGAAGTTCCTGATTTTGGTGGTTTTCATGTACAGCACCTCTTCTACTATAATATCTACTTCATGCAAGTTTTGGCCCGTGACAACAAACTTAAAATAATATATCACCGTGTTGAGAATGACAGTTTAAGGGTCGTTTTTGTCAAGACTGAAAATACCCGTTACAACGAAATTGAAGTGGCCTTTGATAAAGTCTTTTATATCGATAATCTCTCAATATTCAAGCAGCGGTGCGATGCATCTCGCGACAGAGTAAATGATTTTCTTAGAAAGGCAGACAGCGTCGTCTGGTGGGGCGCTGGTTCTGCATCAGTGATTCTTCTGAATGGGGTTGATAAAGAGATTTTGGACAGTACGAATATCATTGTCGTTGATGGTGACAAGAATAAAGCCGATCGCATATTGCCTGGTGTGAATCTCAAAGTGAGTTATTTTGAGAAGATCCGTAATCAGCATGTCAGCAATCTGGTAATTGCTTCAAGTTTCTATAAGGAAATATTTGAAACAATGAAAATTCATGGTGTCACCTATGAACATGTCGAGGTATTTAGTGATGCCTGATTAAAGGCATAAGGAGAAGGAACGTCAGAATGACGTGTAGTAAATAATTTTACTGGTCGGAAATTGATAACGACCGGGAGTAATGGCGGGACAGAGCCCGCCATCTACTTGATCCTCTCTCAGGTCAGCTCGACAGCAGTACCCTGGCGGAGTTGGCCGGGATGGTGAGCTGCACCTCCCCCTGCACTACCTCGAACTTGTCGCCGTTGAAGGCGTCGGTGAAGCGGCTGGCGGGGCTGGCGGTCTGCCACAGGGGCAGGCTGATGGTGCGCGGCTCCGTGGGGTGGCGGTTGCAGGCGACCACCACCTGATCGCTTTGCAGGGTACGGGCGAACACATAGCTGTGAGGGCCGGCGTAGAGGGTCTGGATGTCTCCCCGACGCAGGGCAGGGCGCTGGCGGCGCAGCTGGATCAGGCGGCGATAGTGGTCGTGCAGCACGTGATCCCAGTCGGTGGTATCCCAGGGGAAACAGCGGCGGCAGTCCGGGTCGTTGCCGCCGGAGAGCCCCACCTCGTCGCCGTAGTAGATGGAGGGCACGCCGATGTAGGTGATGAGCAGGGTGGCGGCGAGTCGCATCCGCTGCTTGTCTTCCCCCAGCAGGTGCAGGAAGCGGGCGGTGTCGTGGCTGTCCAGCAGGTTGAACTGGGCCAGCTGGTTCTTGAACGGAATATGGGCCCGCGCCAGCTTGAGCCAGTGATCCAGTTCGGTGGCGCTGATCTTGATGGGGTGATAGGCGATGTCCTGCCCCGCCAGGAAGGCGCGGATGGGGTGGGCGAAGCCGTAGTAGTTCATGGCGCCGTCCTCCTGATCCCCCTGCAGCCACTGGCTCGCCTCGAAGAAGTGCTCGCCGAGGACGTAGGCGTCCGGATTCTCCTGCTTCACCGCGCCGCGAATGGCGCGCACATGGCCGCGATTGCCCTCGGCAGTGCCCCGCTCCCCCAGCATGTGGATGACGTCAAAGCGCCAGCCATCGATCTGGTAGGGGGCGCGCATCCAGTAGCGCAGAATGGCGTTGTCTGCCCGATAAATGGCGTCCTGCACCTGTTCACTTGAGAAATCCAGCTTGGGCAGGCTGCGGATCCCTTTCCAGCTAACATAATCCCCTTCCTGATCGAAGGTGTAGAAGCTGCGCCAGGGGGAGTCCGGGTTGCTCTGGGCGCCCAGCGGCGGGCAGAACCAGGGGTGCTCGGTGGAGGTGTGGTTGACCACCGCATCCAGGATGATCCTCATGCCGCGCTGGTGCAGGTTGCGGGTCAGCTCGGCAAACTGGGCATTGGTACCGAGGTGCGCATCCACCTTGAAGTAGTCCTGGGTGTCGTACTTGTGGTTGCTCGGCGAATCGAAGATGGGGTTGAGGTAGAGCGCCGTCACCCCCAGGGATTGCAGGTAATGCAGCTTGGCGTCGATGCCCGCCAGATCCCCGCCGTAGAATTCACAGGCGCCGTGCCCCTCTTCGTGGCGGCTGACCGGCTCGCCCCAGGCCTTGCTGATGACCGCCTTGCCCCTGTACTCGTACTCGTGATGCTTGACGCTCAGCGACGGGTCGCCGTTGCAGAAGCGGTCGGGGAAGATCTGGTAGAACACCTGATCCTGCACCCAGGCCGGGGGCTGGTGATGGCTGTTGAAGCGGAAATGCTGCTCCCGCGGCGGCATGGCGGCGCTGACGCCTGCCCCGTGCAGCCACCACTGCTCCTCGTCGGTGAGGCACTTGAAGCAGTAGAGGTGGATCTCCTGCCCTCTGGCCAGCGGCAGTTCGACCTGCCAGACCTGAAGCCTGTCCCGGGTGGCGACCGGCGTCATGGCGACCAGATACTCCTCGTTGTCCGGCTCGTGGCGCAGCCACACCTCGCGGATGGGGGCGTTCAGCTCGCTGAACAGGGTGAGCTGCAGGGTGTCGGCACTCTCTTTGAACCAGGGTGCCGCCTGGGGGTGAAACAGGAAGGGATGGGTCATGGTATCTACTGTGTCAGAGAGGCTCAGGAGTGGGGGATGGGCGCAGGCCATCTTATCCCGTCCATGGGCGTGTGTATGTGACGACCGGCCAGAATGAGACGGTGCTTCCGGCTTGGCTGGGCGGTCTGCCGTGACGCTATTGGGTCAGCAAATCGGCAAGGGTGTTGCCCTGCTCGTGCAGCTGTTCGAGCTGATCCGCCAGAATGAGACGGGGATCCGGCTCCTGCTGATCGGCCGTCGTACATCTACTGGGTCAGCAAATCGGCCAGGGCGTTGCCCTGCTCGTGGAGCTGCTCCAGCTGATCCGCCAGGCTGGCGGGATCCAGCCCCAGCTGGTCAGCCAGGGTTCTGGGGAAACGGGCGATGATGGCCTGGGCCGGTACGCCGGCCTGCCAGGCGAAGGAGACGAAGACGGCGAGCCGGATGAGCACGGCCTCCTTGCTGACCGGATCGTGGGAGAGGGGGTCGAGCTGCTGGGCGATGGCATCCACGAAGGCGGGCGACAGGTTCCAGCGCCGCGCCAGCTCTGCGCCGAGCTGGGCATAGTCGTAACCCAGCATCTCCCGCTGGGCATCGACCCGGCTGCTGCCTTTCTCGATGGCCAGATTGATGAGCCCCGCCTCTTCCGGCAGGGTGCTCTGGATCAGCAGCTCGCCAATGTTGTGAATGAGGGCGCAGGTGAAGGCGGTCTCGGGATCCACCGAGGTGGTCTGCTGTGCCAGGGTGCGGGCAATGGTGGCGACCTGGAAGGTCTGGGTCCAGAAGTGGAGCTTGTCAAAGCCGGGAGGGGCCTTGAAGCTGCTGATGATGCCGGAGGCGACCACCACGGAGCGCAGGCGGTTGAAACCGAGGCGGATCACCGCCTGTTCGATGGAGGTGATTTCATTGCCACGGCGCAGGGCAGCGGAGTTGGCCATCCGCAGTACCTTGACGCTGATCACCTGGTCCATGGCGATCTTGGCCGCGATCTCGTCGATGCGGGCATTCTCGTCGTTGAAACTCTGCATCAGCTCGTGCAGCAGTTTCGGAATTGTGGGCAGTTGCTTGATCTTGCCAAACAGGCGATCCATCGACATGGCTGAGGCAGCCTCCATTGCTAACAATGCCTCATATTGTGCCACAGCCTGGCCAGTTGTTCCTGCTGGCGAGCGGTTTTGTGAGCCCTAGTACACCCAGTCTTGCAGCCTGTATTCCAAACGGTGCCGTTTTCCCTGAAGGATCAGGGTCTGGGTGGAACCGCTCAGTGTGGCCCCCTCCGTCAGGGTGGCGAGCACGGCCTGCTCTATCAGATCGAGTTCGGGGGGGCAGGCCATGGCGGTGCTGCCGAGGCTGGTGACCCAGAGCTTGTTCCCCTTGAGGTGACCCTGGCCGAAGTAGCGGTTGCAACCGGCGATGCCGTTGACGGTGAAGTGTTCACCGATCTCGATGTCGGGGGGATTGCTGCGGCGGCTGGCGATGGCCTGGCCATCCAGCCGATCGAGCACCCAGTGATGGTGTTGCAGATCTTGCGAGGCAAAGCGGGGAGCACTGCTGCAGGCGCTGAGCAGAAGCAGGGCGAGCAGCAGTAGCAGGTATCTGGGCATTGAAGGGGCTCCGGTGGTGGGTATGACAAGCATACTCGTCCCCAGGCCCGGGCGGCAGGGTGAGGGGGGAGGAGCCCGACCGCTTCTGTCGCCCCGGGGGAAGAGGGGGTGTCGGCAAATGGCAACACCCGCCCCGAGCGAACCTGTCTACCGGTTTCCCATGGCTCCCCTGGCCGTCTCAGTCCGCAAACAGGCGCTCGGCATAGCGGGCGAGGCCCGAGGCCACCGAACCGAAGTCATCACCCCCCTCCAGCGGTACCTTGGGCAGTTTCTGCTGGATGAAGGCCTTGATGAGGGGGGAGCGGGCACTGCCGCCGGTGACGAAGACCCGGTCAGGCTGCACGCCTGCCGCCAGGATAGCCTCGTCCATCAGCTCGCCAATCTTCTCCAGCAAGGGGGCGGAAGCACTGGCCAGCTGGGGGCGGGTGAGTGCCGCCTCCAGCCCTTTTTCCAGCTCGTTCAGGGTCTGGTGATTGTGCTCGTGGTCGGAGAGGGCGATCTTGCCCTGCTCGGCGCGCCACACCAGTTGATGGCTCAGCTTGTGGGCCCGCAGGCTGGCGAGGCGCGGGAGCTTGCTGCCGGGCTGGCTGTCGAGCTGGAGATCCTGCAACTGGCGGGCGGTATCCAGGCTGTAGAAACGGCTCTGAGCACTGACGTCATTGATGGCGGCGGCGTCCCAGAACAGGGGATGGGGCAGTGGCTTGCCGGTCTTGAGGGTCTCGTGCATGCCGAGCAGCGGCATCATGCCCTCCACGGTCAGGCGGATGTCGAAGTCGTTGCCCCCGATGCGCTGGCCGCTGTGACCGAGCAGGTCGCCGCTGCGATCCAGCTGGTCACGGTGGCTCGGGCCCATGCGCAGCACGGAGCAGTCGGTGGTCCCGCCCCCGATGTCCACCACCAGCACAACCGCATCCTCGGTGAGGCGCGCTTCGAACTCGAAGCCGGCGGCCACCGGCTCATAGAGGAACTCCACCCGCTCGAACCCGGCGAGGCGTGCCGCCTCGCTCAGGATGGCGATTGCCTGGCGGTTGCTCTCTTCCCCCGCCAGTCCCTGGAAGTTGACCGGTCGGCCGATCACCGCCTGGCGGATGGTGCCGCCTGTCTGCTGCTCCGCCTCCCGGCGCACGTGCAGCATCATGGCGCAGACGATGTCCTCGAACAGGGCGATCTGGGGAGCCTTGAGGCCATAGGCCCCGAGAAAGGATTTGGGGGACTTGATGTAGTAGCCCTCGTCCGGCTCTTCGAGATAGCGCGCCAGCGCCGCACCGCCGAAGCTCAGCTCGTCGATGAGTCCCTCTTCGCGCATCTGGCGGCGCACCGCCTGGGCCCGGGTCACCACGGGACCGCGCAGCTTGAGGTATTCGCTCTGCTGGACGGGGGCCAGCCCTTCGGCCAGGAGGCCGGCGATGGCGTCCCGGTGGGGGGCGTGCAGGGTGGAGGGAAGGTAATGGGAACCGGAGAGGGTCAGCAGCCTGGGGCTGCCCTGTTCCATCACGGCGACGGCACAGTTGGAGGTACCGTAATCAAATCCGATGAACATGCTGGCCAGACTCCTGTACAAAAAAGGGCTGGTAGCCTACCCGATGCCGCCGGGTCTCACAACCCGGCGGCGGGATCAATGGCGTGGCGACAACGCCTCAGGGATCACTCCACTTCGTTGTCAGAGCGGCCCTGGCTCTCGATGGCCTGGATGTTGCTGAGGGTGGTGTCGGCGATGGCGTGCAGCGCCTCCCGGGTCAGGAAGGCCTGGTGACCGGTGAACAGCACGTTGTGGCAGGCCGACAGGCGGCGGAAGACGTCGTCGGTGATCACTTCGTTGGACTTGTCCTCGAAGAAGAGGTCTTCCTCCTCCTCGTAGACGTCCAGTCCCAGGGCGCCGATGCGGGAGGTCTTGAGGGCCTCGATGGCGGCGTTGGAGTCGAGCAGGCCGCCCCGGCTGGTGTTGATGATCATCACCCCGTCCTTCATCTTGGCGAAGGCCTCC
This sequence comes from Aeromonas sp. R7-5, assembly GCF_040908015.1. Classification (NCBI taxonomy): domain Bacteria; kingdom Pseudomonadati; phylum Pseudomonadota; class Gammaproteobacteria; order Aeromonadales; family Aeromonadaceae; genus Aeromonas; species Aeromonas sp. R7-5. The sequence continues at coordinate 71,810 of NZ_JBFOCZ010000028.1, forward strand.
TTGTTCAGCAGGTGATAGTTCTCCTTGAACAGGGGGCAGTGCAGGCTGATGACATCGGACTGACGGAACAGAGTATCGAGATCCACGTACTCGGCGCCCAGATCGATGGCCGCCTGGTTCGGATAGGGATCGCTCACCAGCAGGCGCATGCCGAACCCCTTGAGGATGCGCAAGGTGGCGATGCCGATCTTGCCGGTGCCTATGATGCCGGCGGTGCGGCCATGCATGTTGAAGCCCACCAGCCCCTCCAGGGAGAAGTTGGCGTCCCGGGTGCGCTGATACGCCTTATGGATGCGGCGGTTGAGGGTCATCATCAGGCCCACCGCATGTTCGGCAACGGCCTCGGGGGAGTAGGCAGGCACCCGCACCACCTTGAGTCCCAGCTCCTTGGCGGCGGCCAGATCCACGTTGTTGTAACCGGCGCAGCGCAGGGCGATGACCCTGGTGCCGTACTGCGCCAGCTCGGTCAGCACTTCGCGGTCGGCATCATCGTTGACGAACAGGCAGACCACGGGGAAGCCGTGGGCGAGACGGGCCGTCTTGGCCTCCAGCCGCACGTCGAAGAACTCCAGATCGAAACCGTACTGGGCGTTGGCCTGGTGGAAATGTTCCTTGTCGTAGCTCTTGGTACTGAAAACGGCGACTCTCATGGTGCGCTCTCCGTAGATAATGATGTGGTTAAATTACAACAAATAGTGACCGTCATCACGGGATAAGTGGTGCTGTTTCAACCCCAGGGCATGATGGGGACGGCACTCACCGCACTCTTGTACGAACCATCCACCAACTTGGTGCTGTAGGTCAGATAGACAAGGGCATTGCGCTTCTCGTCGTAAAAACGCACCACCTTCTGCTCCTTGAACACCAGCGAGGTGCTGACATCGAACACCTCTTCCCCCGCCTTCAGTTTGGCGGGCAGGGTGATGGGGCCGATCTGGTGGCACGAGAGGGAAGCGTGGGAGGGATCTTCCGCCAGCCCGAGTCCGCCCTTGACGCCGCCGGTCTTGGGGCGCGCCAGATAGCAGGCTACACCGGCGATTTTCGGGTCGTCGAACGCCTCCACCAGGATCTTGTGGTTGGGTCCGAGCAGCTTGAAGGCGGTGCTCACCTCGCCGACGGGATCTGCCTTGTCGGCCAGCACCGGGCCGGCCATCAGTGCCCCCAGCAGCAGGGGCAGGGTGCGAGCAAGGGTCTGAAGATGTCTCATGGTCTCTCCTGTTGGCCTCCCTCAGAAAGGGATGCCCAAACGACGATAGAGGCTGGCCAGCACCCAGGCGGGGCCTACCAGCAGAAATTGCAGGTCGGTGAGAAAGGAGGGGCGTTTCCCCTCGATATGGTGACCGACGAACTGGGCTATCCAGAACAGCACGAACCCGATGAGGGCAGGCCACAGCAGCGGCCCCTGCCAGACGTGGCAGAAGGCCAGCCCCAGGGCGGTCAGCGCCGTCATCCCCGTAAAGATCGTCAACGACAGCCGCAGGTAGAAGCCCAGCACCGGGATGGCTATCATCCCCGCCCAGTTGAGGGACGCTGGCAGGGGACCAGCGGGCAGGCACCAGAGCAGTGCCAGGATGCAGAGGTAGATGCCTGGCACTGCCACCTTGTGGATGGCCACATTGACGGGGTGTTGATGGCTCTGGCCGTAGTCGCGAAACCAGTCATCCAGTCGTTTCATGGCACCTCCCTGGTGCGCGTATTGAGGCCGGGTGGCCTCGATTTCCTGTGCGTCTGCGGCGGGCTGCGCCCACCGGATGGGGTGACCCGCGGCTGATCACGCTCCCGGCGGCGGATATTCCCAATGCCGGGATACCGTGTCCGTTCATGCTCGCAGCGGTGGATATTCTCAACGCCGGATATCGTGTCCGTTTACTCCTGCGACGGTGGATATTCCCAATATTGGGCCGGAATGCTTTTGAGCAAGGGGGTCATGTCGGGATTGGGCAGGGCGATGGTGACTCTCTGCTCCAGATTCGCGCTGGCCAGGGCCTCGCGGATCTTGGGGTTCTCCCGAAAGAACGCCATGAAGCTGCCGTCGGCATAGGCACGCTCGAGGCCGGTCTGGATCGCCTTGGCCAGCTTCGGCGACTCCGGGCTGACGAAGAAGAACTCGGCGAAGGGGTAGCGGATCAGCAGGTGCTGATCGATCACCAGGTTGGGATATTGTGCCGCCAGCTCGCTGCGTTCGGCGAAGATTTCCACCAGACCACGGGGGAAGAAGTCCAGCTTGTCGCCGTCATTCATCAGGCGAAACAGGTTGCTGTAGCGCCCGGCATAGGTGGGAATGCCTGCCAGTTCCAGGATCTTGTTGTCGGCCCAGCCCACCCCCTGTGCGGCTTTCAGTTTCTTGAGGTCTGCCAGGGTGTTGATCTGGTTGAACCGCTCCTGGGCATCGGCGTGGATGAAGGAGAGGCGCAGCCCTTCCAGGCCACGAAACAGCGGGATTGGCACTGCGGTGAGGGAGGATTCCAGCGCGCTGGAGGTACCCATCCAGAACACATTGATGACCTTGCCCTTGGCAAGCGCCTGCTGGAGGCTGTACTGGTTGAGATTGAGGTCGACCCGCTCCAGCTTGTAGGGCTGCCCGGCGTGGTTGAGCGCCAGTTCCAGCAGCTTGAGCTGGTATTCGTTGTCGAGATCGTTGATCGGTCGACTGGGGACCTTGACGGTGAGCGTCTGTGCCTGTGCCAGCAATGGCAGGCACAAGCACAGCCTGATGAGCCATTTCACGCTTTGATCTCCTGTAGGATCCGGGACTTGCCCGGAGTCTAACAGAAGTTGTCACGCTCTTGCTGTGAAAGGGGCCGGGGATCACCCGGCCGCGTCATCTTCGGGCATGGCCTGCCCTGTGCCCGGCTCGTACCGAGGCCGGGCTTGTTCGCCGCATCAGGCGACGCGACGGAACACGTGAGTGTCGTTGAATTCCTTGGTGCTCTGGCATTCAACACAGAAGCGGGACTCGGGACGGGCCTGCAGCCGCTTGAGAGAGATCTCGTCGCCACAGGATTCGCAATAGCCGAAATCCCCTTCATTGATCCGCTTCAACGCTCCTTTCAGCTTGCGCAGGTGCAACTTGTCGTGCTCGATGCGGTTCAGCTCCAGGCGACGGGCCTCCTCGACACTGGCACGGTCAATTTCATCCGCCATCTCGTTGGTATCGGTGGCGATAGCCTGGCTGGCCTGGGAGTTGAGACGTTCTTCGAGCTCAAGGATTTGTCGCTCGATCTGGCCTTTGTAGAAGGTCAGTTGGTCTTCTGTCATGAAATCACACATACGGTTTGCTACCAGTCAGTTTCCCAATGTTACCCATTGATGGGGGCTGTCTGTCGTCAGACCAAGCCCTTGTATCCCGTTTTGCACCAAATCCATGCAGGAGAGTGCAAATCAGGGCGGGCCTTGTACCAAAAAAATGCAGACATGCAAAGGAAATTGGATAAGGAGTGTGCGCCCTTGCAAAGAAATGGGCCTTCTCCGACAGGGTCTGACTGAGTATCGAACGAGATCCCGCCGCCGTTGGCATCGAGCTTGCAGTGGGCTGATCGTGACACAAAGTGTTTAGTATTTGGTGCCGCGATGGTCATTATACAGGCCGTTGTTTATAGTTTTTTAAACACCGCTGCTTGACAAAGGCCTTTATCACGGGCTTTTATGGTGTGGTCGATTACATTTTTTTAACAAGGGTGTTCCTTATATTAGACACCCTTGACAATGGCAACCGTAAAGTCGGGGTTTAACATGGACAGTATCAAGGGCTGGATGGAGAGCAATCGCATCACGGAAGTGGAGTGCCTGTTTCCGGATTTCACCGGCAATGCCCGAGGCAAGATCATTCCAGCCAACAAGTTTCTGCGCGAAGGGGGCATGCGGCTGCCCGAGGTCATCTTCACCCAGACGGTGACCGGCGAGTACCCGGATGACGACAGCATGATAGACCCGCTGGAGCGGGACATGCAGCTCTACCCCGATCCCAACACCATTCGTTTCGTACCCTGGGCGCTGGAGCCCACCGCCCAGGTGATCCACGACTGCTTTGACGTCAACGGCAAGCTCATCGACATCGCTCCCCGCTCCGTGCTGCGCCGGGTTCTGTCATTCTACGAGAAGCAGGGCTGGAAGCCGGTGGTGGCGCCGGAGCTGGAGTTCTACCTGGTGACCCGCAACGAAGATCCCGACTATCCGCTGGTACCGCCGGTGGGCCGCAACGGCCGCCCGGAAACGGCCCGCCAGTCGTTCAGCATCGATGCGGTGAACGAATTCGACCCCATCTTCGAGGACATGTACGACTACTGCGAGGCCCAGGAGCTTGAGGTGGACACCCTGATCCACGAATCCGGCGCCGCCCAGATGGAGATCAACTTCCTGCACGGGGATGCCATCGATCTCGCCGACCAGGTGTTTCTGTTCAAGCGCACCATGCGCGAGGCCGCCCATCGCCACGGCATCTATGCCACCTTCATGGCCAAGCCCATGAGCAACGAACCGGGTTCCGCCATGCACATCCACCAGAGCCTGGAAGACATGGATGGCAACAACCTGTTTGGTACCAGCGAAGGGGGCAACTCCGATCTGTTCATGCATTTCATCGCCGGCCTGCAGAAATACACCCCGGCAGTGACCGCTCTGCTGGCGCCGAACGTCAACTCCTACCGCCGCCTCACCTTTGGCGAGAGTGCGCCGCGCAACGTGCAGTGGGGTGTGGAAAACCGCACCTGCGGCCTGCGGGTCCCCTTCTCCGAACCGAGCGCACGTCGGGTCGAGAACCGCTTCGCCGGGGCCGATGCCAATCCGTATCTGGCCCTGGCTGCCACCCTGGCCTGCGGCTACCTCGGCATGCTGGAGAAGCTCGAACCCATGCAGGAGATGAAGGCGAGTGCCTATGACCTGCCCTACAGCCTGCCCCGCTCGCTGGAGGAATCGCTGAGCCACCTGGAGCAGTGTGAACCTATCAAGGACATGCTGGGGGAGCGCTTCATCCGCGCCTTTGTGGCCGTCAAACGCAAGGAGTACGAGACCTATTTCGGCGTGATCAGCCGCTGGGAACGGGAATTCCTGCTGCTGAACGTCTGATCTGTCCCCTGGGGAGGCGAGGCCTCTCCCCGTCATATCGCAAGCAAGGGGCCGAAGGCCCGTCTGGCGGGGGCGCCCGCGACCCGGAAGGCACCGAGTAAAGGTGAGGCCCGCTCTCGCAATGGAGAGGGGCGTCACCTGCAATCAACTGGCGACGATGTTCGCCCCATGGAAAGGCATCGAGCAGGCAAGAGAGTGCCAGCCCCGTGAATGGCAGTGACCGGGCAGGCCACCCGTGCCCTCATGAATGGCGACAAGATTCGCCGAATCGAAGGAACCGAGGAGCAAGCAATGCAGCACACCACCCGTGAGTGGCAGCAACTGGAAGCCAGCCATCATCTGCATCCGTTTACCGATTTTCAGGCCCTGAACAAGAAGGGCAGTCGCATCATCACCAAGGCCGAAGGCGTCTATCTGGAAGACTCCGAAGGCAAGCGCATTCTGGACGGGATGGCGGGTCTGTGGTGCGTCAACATGGGCTACGGCCGTCAGGAGCTGGTGGATGCCGCCACTCGCCAGATGCAGCAACTGCCCTACTACAACCTCTTCTTCCAGACCAGCCACCCCCCTGCTGCCGAGCTGGCCACCCTGCTGGCCGAGATCACGCCTTCCCACCTCAACCACGTCTTCTTCACCGGCTCGGGTTCCGAGTGCAACGACACCGTGCTGCGCATGGTGCGCCACTATTGGGCCAGCAAGGGACAACCTGACAAGCAGGTGATCATCAGCCGCCACAACGCCTATCACGGCTCCACCGTGGCGGGGGCCAGTCTGGGGGGCATGAAGGGGATGCACGCCCAGGGCGGCTTGCCCATTCCGGGCATAGTACACATCGACCAGCCCTATCACTTCGGTGAGGGAGAGGGCATGAGCGCCCACGAGTTCGGTCTGGCCCGTGCCCGCCAGTTGGAAGAGAAGATCCTGGCACTGGGGGTGGACAAGGTAGCCGCCTTCATCGGCGAGCCTATCCAGGGTGCGGGGGGGGTCATCATTCCCCCCGAGAGCTACTGGCCCGAGATCCAGCGCATCTGCGACCAGTACGGCATCCTGCTCATCGCAGACGAGGTGATCTGCGGCTTTGGCCGCACCGGCCACTGGTTTGCCAGTGAAGGTTTTGGCATCAAACCGGACCTCATGTGCCTGGCCAAGGGCATCACCTCGGGCTATCTGCCGATGGGCGCCGTGATGGTGGGGGACAGGGTAGCCAGGGTGCTGGTGGAAGAGGGGGGGGAGTTCAACCATGGCTTCACCTATTCCGGTCATCCGGTCGCCTGCGCCGTGGCCATTGCCAACATCCAGCTTATGCAAAGGGAGAGCATAGTTAAGCGAGTTCATGATAGTATCGGCCCCTATTTGCAGCGCCGCTGGGCTGAGCTGGCGGACCATCCGCTGGTGGGGGAAACCCGTGGAAAAGGCCTGGTCGCCGCGCTGGAAATAGTGCAGGACAAGCAGACGAAACGTCGCTTCCCGGCCGAGCTCCATGCCGGGATGACCTGTCGGGAGTTCTGTTTTAACAATGGCTTGGTGATGAGGGCTGTCGGCGATACCATGATCATATCGCCCCCCTTGGTGATCACCGAGGAACAGGTGGATGAATTGGTCAAACTGGCCAGGCTCAGTCTGGACCTGACGGCTGCAAAGCTGCGGGAATAGGCGGGAACCGGGCAGGTTGGCTTACGCATACAATTTGCTTAGGAGACAAGGACTATGTCTTTTAAAATGGGAATGATGGCTGCTTCCGTGGCGCTGGTCATGATGAGTACCGGGGCGATGGCCGACGAGAAGGTGCTGCACGTCTACAACTGGAGCGACTATATCGCGCCGGATACGCTGGAAAACTTCCAGAAGGAGACGGGCATCAAGGTGGTCTACGACGTGTTCGACAGCAACGAAGTGCTGGAAGCCAAGTTGCTGGCAGGCAAGTCGGGCTATGACATCGTCGTACCGTCCAACCCCTTCCTGGCCAAGCAGATCAAGGCAGGTGTCTTCCAGAAGCTGGACAAGTCCAAACTCTCCAACTGGCAGAACCTGGACGTCGACCTGCTCAAGGCGCTCGAACCGAGCGATCCGGGCAACCAGTACTCCATCCCTTACCTGTGGGGCACCATCGGCTATGCCTACAACGCCGAGAAGGTGAAGGCCGTGCTGGGGGCCGATGCCCCGGTGGACTCCTGGGATCTGGTGTTCAAGCCGGAGAACATGGCCAAGCTGAAGGAGTGCGGTGTCTCCTTCCTCGACTCGCCGACCGAAATGCTGCCGGCCGCCCTGCAATACCTGGGCTTCAAGCCGGACAGCCAGAAGCCGGACGAGCTGAAGAAGGCAGAGGAGCTGTTCCTCTCCATCCGTCCCTATACCGCCTATTTCCACTCCTCCAAGTACATTTCGGATCTGGCCAACGGCAACCTGTGCGTGGCGGTCGGTTACTCCGGTGACCTGCAGCAGTCCAAGGCGCGTGCCGCCGAGGCCAAGAACGGTGTCAGCCTGACTTACACCATTCCGAAAGAGGGGGCAGGCAGCTTCTTCGACATGATCGCCATCCCGGCGGATGCCAAGAACGTCGAGGCGGCCCACACCTTCATCAATTACCTGATGAAGCCGGACGTGATCGCGAACATCACCAACGTGGTGCAGTTCCCGAACGGCAACAAGGCGGCCACGCCGCTGGTGGACGAGGCGATCCGTACCGACCCGGGTATCTACCCGACGCCGGATACCCTCAAGAAGATCTACACCTTCCCGGATCTGCCGGCCAAGGTGCAGCGTCTGATGACCCGCAGCTGGACCAAGATCAAGTCAGGCAAGTAAGAGTGACGAGTACCCCTCCCGGTCCGCAGTTCGGCCGGGAGGGTGGTGACCACCCGACAGGTTGGACGGCGCGTATGGATGCGCGACTGGCAAAATCACACAAATGAGGACTGATAAGTGCACATGACCAAGATGGCAACGCTGGCCCTGACCCTGGGGTTTGCAAATCTGACCCAGGCAGCCCCTGTGGTTCATTTTTACAACTGGTCCGATTATATCGGCGAGACCACCCTCAGTGACTTTCAGCAGAAGACCGGGATCAAGACCGTCTACGACGTGTTTGACTCCAACGAGACGCTGGAAGGCAAGCTGCTGACCGGACGCACCGGCTACGATCTGGTCGTGCCCTCCAACAATTTCCTGGCCAAGCAGATCAAGGCGGGGGCCTTCCAGAAGCTGGACCTCACCCTGCTGCCAAACCTGAGCAACCTGGACCCCTTGCTGCTCAAGCAGCTCGAGAAGGTGGATCCGGGCCATCAGTACGCCGTGCCCTACCTCTGGGGTACCAACGGCATCGGCTACAACGTCGACAAGATCAAGGAAGTACTGGGTGTCGACAAGATTGACTCCTGGGCGACCATCTTCGAGCCGGAAAACATGAAGAAGCTCTCCCAGTGCGGCGTGGCCTTCCTCGATTCGGCGGACGAGATGATCCCGGCGGCCCTCAACTACCTGGGGCTCAACCCCAACAGCCATGAGCCGGCGGACATCAAGCGGGCCGAAGAGCAGCTGCTCAAGGTGCGCCCCTATGTGGCCTACTTCCACTCCTCCAAGTACATCGGTGACCTCGCCAACGGCAACATCTGCGTGGCGGCGGGTTTCTCCGGCGACATCCTGCAGGCGGCGTCCCGGGCCGAGGAGGCGGGCAAGGGGATCAAGATTGCCTACAGCATCCCCAAGGAGGGGGGCAATCTCTGGTTCGACATGATGGCGATCCCGGCCGATGCCACCAACGTGAAAGAGGCTCACGCCCTGATCAACTACATTCTCGAACCGCAGGTCATCGCCAAGGTGAGCGACTATGTGGGTTACGCGAACCCGAACATCAAGGCGGGAGAGTTCATGGACAAGGCCGTGCGCGAGGACGAGTCAGTCTATCCCCCCCAGGCGGTGCTTGAGCGTCTGTATGTGCAGGAAGCACATCCCCGCTCGGTGCAGCGCCTGATCACCCGGAGTTGGACCAAGATCAAATCCGGAACCTAACCTTGGCGCCCATCCCGGGGCGCCAGATTGTATTGATGGATCGGCCCAGGCCGGAATCACCTTTGGGAGTTTGGTAATGGCGATAGCCTCCAGTGCCTACAAGAAAGCCCTCGAGGGCAGCCAGCAGCGTAAAGAAGTGCTGGTCAAAATAGACAGGGTAAGCAAGCAGTTCGACGAAACGCTGGCGGTCGACAACGTGTCTCTCAACATCCACAAGGGCGAGATCTTCGCCCTGCTGGGTGGGTCCGGCTCCGGCAAGTCCACCTTGCTGCGGATGCTGGCCGGGTTCGAGCGACCCACGGAAGGACGGCTGTTCCTCGACGGCGTCGACATTACCGACATGCCGCCCTATGAACGCCCCATCAACATGATGTTCCAGTCCTATGCCCTGTTCCCCCACATGACGGTGGCCCAGAACATCGCCTTCGGCCTCAAGCAGGATGCCCTGCCCAAGGCGGAGATCGATGCCCGGGTGGAAGAGATGCTCAAGCTGGTGCAGATGACCCAGTACGCCCGCCGCAAGCCGCACCAGCTCTCCGGTGGTCAGCGTCAGCGGGTGGCCCTGGCCCGTTCCCTGGCCAAGCGTCCCAAGCTGCTGCTGCTGGACGAGCCCATGGGGGCGCTGGACAAGAAGCTGCGCTCCACCATGCAGCTCGAGCTGGTCGAGATCATCGAGCGGGTCGGCGTGACCTGCGTCATGGTGACCCACGATCAGGAAGAAGCCATGACCATGGCCGAGCGGATCGCCATCATGCACCTCGGTTGCATCGAGCAGATCGGCAGCCCGATGGACATCTACGAAACCCCGGCCAGCCGGCTGGTGTGCGAGTTCATCGGCAACGTCAACCTGTTTGACGGCCTGCTGGTGGAGGATGAGCAGGACCACGCCATCATCGCCTGTGCGGATCTGGAGCAGCCCATCTATGTGGGTCACGGCATCAGCTCCCGGGCGGAGAACAAGAAGGTCACCTATGCCCTGCGTCCGGAAAAACTGCTGATGAGCCTGCAAAAGCCGGAAGAGATCGAGCATCCGGACTTCAACTGGACCAAGGGCGAGGTTTATGACATCGCCTATCTGGGCGGCCATTCCGTGTATCACATCCAGTTGCCCTCGGGCAAAATCGTTCAGGCTTTCATCGCCAATGCCGAACGCCACGGCAAACGGCCGACCTGGGATGACCAGGTGTTCCTCTACTGGGAAGATGACAGCGGCGTGGTGCTGCAATCATGAAGGCATTGAGACGACTCAAACAGGTGGGAGGGCGGCAGCTGGTCATCGGCATCCCCTTCTTCTGGCTGTTCCTCTTCTTCCTGCTGCCCTTCATCATCGTCGTGAAGATCAGCTTCGCCGAAGCGGACGTGGCCATCCCGCCCTACACGGACGTGGTGAGCTGGGCAGACAATCAGCTCACCATACTGCTCAACCTGGGCAACTACCTGCTGCTGCAGGAGGATGAGCTCTACATCGCGGCTTATCTGGGGTCCCTCAAGATAGCCCTGGTCAGCACCCTGCTCTGCCTGCTGATCGGCTATCCCATGGCTTACGCCATTTCGCGGGCCAACAAGGAGACCCAGACCGTTCTGCTGCTGCTCATCATGATGCCGACCTGGACGGCGATCCTGATCCGGGTCTACGCCTGGATGGGGATCCTCAGCAACAACGGCCTGCTCAACAGCGTCCTGCTGGGCATCGGGGTGATCGACGAGCCGCTGCAGATCCTCAATACCAACCTGGCGGTCTATATCGGCATCGTTTATTCCTACCTGCCGTTCATGGTGCTGCCGCTCTATGCCAACCTGGTCAAGCACGACCAGAGCCTGCTGGAGGCGGCCTCCGATCTGGGTGCCCGCAACCTGACCCGGTTCTGGCAGATCACGGTGCCACTCTCCAAGAACGGCATCATCGCCGGTTGCATGCTGGTCTTCATCCCGGTGGTGGGCGAGTTCGTCATCCCCGAGATGCTGGGTGGTCCGGAGACCCTGATGATCGGCAAGGTGTTGTGGCAGGAGTTCTTCAACAACCGTGACTGGCCGGTGGCCTCCGCCCTGGCGGTGGTGATGCTGGCGGTGCTGATCATTCCCATCATCCTGTTCAACCGCAACCAGGCCAAAGAGCTGGAGGGCAAGGCATGAGACGTTTCGGTTTTGCCAAGCTGATGCTGTGGCTGGGTCTGCTGTTCATCTACCTGCCCATGATCATCATGGTCATCTACTCCTTCAACGCCTCCAAGCTGGTGACGGTGTGGGGAGGCTGGTCGCTCAAGTGGTACTTCGGCCTGCTCGACAACAAACAGTTGATCGGGTCCGTGTTCCGCTCCCTGGAGATCGCCTTCTACACCGCCATCGCGGCGGTGGCGCTGGGGACGGTGGCGGCCTTCGTGCTGACCCGGATCCCTCACTTCCGTGGCCGGACCCTGTTCGGCGGCATGGTGACGGCGCCGCTGGTGATGCCCGAGGTGATCACCGGTCTCTCCCTGCTGCTGCTGTTCGTGGCCATGGCCCAGCTGGTGGGTTGGCCCGCGGAGCGGGGCATGCTGACCATCTGGATAGCACATACCACCTTCTGTACCGCCTATGTGGCGATCGTGGTGTCGGCGCGGCTGCGGGAGCTGGATCTCTCCATCGAGGAGGCGGCCATGGACCTGGGTGCCAAGCCGTGGAAGGTGTTCTTCCTGATCACCATCCCGATGATCGCCCCGTCGCTGGCGGCGGGTGGCATGATGTCGTTTGCCCTGTCGCTGGATGACCTGGTGCTGGCGAGCTTCGTCTCCGGCCCGGGTTCGACCACCCTGCCGATGGAAGTGTTCTCGGCGGTGCGCCTCGGCGTGAAGCCCGAGATCAACGCCATCGCGAGTCTGATCCTGCTGTCGGTATCCCTGTTCACCTTCGGTAGCTGGTATCTGATGGCCCGGGCGGAGAAACGCCGCCGTGCCGAAATCGCCATGACCACCCAGATGCAGGCAGTTGCCTGACCTGCCCCGTGATAAGATCCGCATTCCCCCATCCGTCAGGAGAATGGAATGCGGATCTCCCTCTTCATCGGCCAGAGCGCCGAACTGAACCCAGAGCAGGCCCCCGGCCTCATCAGTGCCATCCACAAGCAGCCTGCCGACGCCCCTCTGTGGTGCGATTTCCTCGGCCTTCGCGGGGATGAGCAGAGCGACAGACGCCATCATGGCGGCCCGGATCGGGCCCTGCACCATTACCCTGCGGAGCACTACGCCTGGTGGAAAACCTGGCAAACCGCGCTGGGACTGCCTGTACCACGCACACCCTGGCAGCCTGCCGCCTTTGGCGAGAATCTCTCTGGTTCGGGGCTGACGGAGGCGCAGGCCTGCATCGGCGATGTCTATCGACTTGGGGAGGCGCTGATCCAGATAAGCCAGCCCAGATCCCCCTGTTTCAAGCTCAACCAGCGCTTTGGCTATGGCCAGCTCTCCCAGGTGATGCAGCTGAGTGGCCGCTGTGGCTGGCTGCTGCGGGTGCTGGAAGAGGGAAGGGTGGAGCCGCAGGGGGAGCTGACACTGGTGGACAGACCCTACCCTGAGCTGACGGTGAAGCGCACCGCCGACATCCTGTACAACCAGGCTCGCAACGAGGAAGACCTGCAACTGCTGCTGGAGAACCCGGCGCTCTCTCCCAACTGGCGCCAGCATGCGGCTCATTGGCTGGAACATGGAGTGGTGGCGGATTGGAGCCGGCGTTTGCTGGGGCCGACCGAGTTCAGGTTGTCTCGACAGGGCTGAAGGCAGGCGGAAAGATGCCTTGTGGCGATTTTTGCTGCGACTCGCTGAATTATTGAGCGTAAAGCCATTTTTTTAGAGTGAATGCAAAAAAAGGCTTGTGTCGGGTCGGGGCTTTCGGTAAATTCTCGCCCCGCAGACATCGGTGTGTAGCGCAGCTTGGTAGCGCACTTCGTTCGGGACGAAGGGGTCGGAGGTTCGAATCCTCTCACACCGACCACATTTGAAAAGGCCGCTCAATGAGCGGCCTTTTCGCATTTGGTCTGTTGAAGAAAAGCTGACATTTCCATTGTCGATTGCTGCTCCTGCTCCGCTCCCCCTCATTTGCCCAACTAAAAGGGCCACCGCTCGGTGGCCCCACTGGTGGAGTCTGATCCTGACTCCGGCACTCTAGATTGTGACAATCTCGTTATGGGTCTTGTCGATGGTGCCCTCCTTGCGCCCCAGGCGCTCATTCAGATATGCCAGTGTTGATGCCGCAATGCCTTGAAACCGTGTTGGGTTTGCAGGGCCGCATGCTTGGGGTACTCACTAATGAAATGTGCTATTCCCTCCATCAGTTGTGAACGCAGCGAAGACACGGGCTCATGCCAGGCTTGCAGGCAGAGATGACCAGGGATCAGCTGCTCTCGATACGCTTCCAGCAGCGATTCCGGCCAGGGCTCGATATGGGAATCGTGACGCAGTAAATAGTGGGCGGCGGGTTCACGGGCATAGATGAACTGAACTTGGGCCAGGTCGCGTTGGCTTAGCGTTTGGCTGCCGATATGGCAAGACAGATATTTTCCCGTCTTCAGATTCAGGAAGTGACCGCGTTGCCGACAGGCAATGATGCGATACCAGGGCAGGGGTGAACAGAGAGAATACCCCTCCAGCTCCTGTTCCAACCAGTGACGGCACTCTGGGGTCTGCACTTCTTCACGCATGGCCTCAAGTCGTGTCAGCAAGGCTCTGGATGGTTGGGTAGCCAGTATCGCGCTCATCGTCTGCAATCCTCCCTCTGCACAGAATCCCGACTTTCAGTATGGACCCTGAGCGGAGGAGGGGGTAAGAATTCTAATGATTAAAATCAGCTTAGAAGCGCACTTTTTATGCAATAAAAACCATTAGCCGACGAGGTAGGTCCCCGTGCCGAAGGCGATGTGAGTGCCCTCTTCGTTGTGCAGCTCCATGCGGGCGACCGCGACCTTGCTGCCTGCCCGGATGATGTGGGCGGTGGCGATGAACTCGTTGCCGCGACCGGGACGAAGATAGTCCACCCGCAGATCTATGGTGCCAAGCCGCGAGAAGCGCTCCTTGAGATAGCTGGGGGAGAAGTCTTCCAGCTCGTCGATGCAGGAGGCTGCGACTATCATGCCGCCCGCCACGTCGAGCAGGCTGGCGGTGACGCCGCCGTGCAGTATGTTGTGGAAAGGGTTGCCGATGAGCTTCTGTTCCATCTTGATGCGCAGCTCCACTTTATCGAAGTCGTAGTGGGTGACTTGCATGCCGATCAGCTTGTTGAAGGGCATCTTTTCGGCGAACAGGTTGGCTATGCCACTGAGCGCCATCTTCTTGAGCATCTGTTTCATTCCTTGAGTCCGCCCTGTCATCAAAGCCGAGTAAAAACTCCAGCCAGTCTGCAACACTTCCTTAACACTCGCAATGGCAGGTTTATTGTGGGCGGCGGCTGCTTTAGAATGGCGACCCCAAAGGAGAGCCCATGACCGTCATTGCCGAAACCCTGCCTGACCCTCAGCCAGAGAATCCCCTTGCCCTGTTGCAGGCGGTGTTTGGCTATCAGCAGTTTCGGCCGGGCCAGCTCGAAATCATCGAGCAGATCGTGGCGGGGCGCGATGCCCTGGTGCTCAAGCCCACCGGCGGCGGCAAGTCGCTCTGCTACCAGATCCCGGCGTTGCTGCGGCCCGGGCTCGGGGTGGTGGTCTCCCCCCTCATCTCGCTGATGAAGGATCAGGTCGACACCCTGCGCGCCAACGGCGTGGCGGCGGTCTACATCAACTCGGCACTGAGCCGGGAAGAGATGATCCAGAACTTTGCCGCCATGCGCCGGGGAGAGATCAAGCTGGTTTATGTTTCCCCCGAGCGTTTGCTGCAGCACGAGTTCATGGACCGGTTGGCGGAGCTGCCCCTCGGCCTGTTCGCCATCGACGAGGCCCACTGCGTCTCCCAGTGGGGGCACGATTTCCGGCCGGAATACGCGGCGCTGGGACGGCTCAAGCAGTGGTTCCCCCAGGTGCCCGTGGTGGCGCTCACCGCCACCGCCGACGAGGCGACCCGCAGCGACATGCTGCACCGGCTGGAACTGAACGATCCCTTCATCCACACCGCCAGCTTCGATCGGCCCAATATCCGCTACAGCCTGGTGGAGAAGTTCAAGGCGGCGGAGCAGCTGCTGCGCTACGTGCAGAGCCAGAAGGGCAACTGCGGCATCGTCTACTGCTCCAGCCGCAATCGGGTGGAGGAGGTGGCCGAGCGGCTCTCCCGTCACGGCTGCAAGGCGGCACCCTATCATGCCGGTCTGCCGCTGGAGCTGCGTCAGCAGACCCAGGAGGCTTTCCTCAAGGATGACATCGAGATCGTGGTGGCGACGGTGGCGTTCGGCATGGGCATCGACAAGCCCAACGTGCGCTTCGTGGTGCACTACGACATCCCGAAGAACATCGAATCCTACTATCAGGAAACCGGCCGCGCCGGGCGTGACGGCACTCCGGCCGAGGCGCTGCTGCTCTACGATCCCGCCGACATCGGGCGGGTGCGCCGGCTGCTCGACAACATCGAAAACCCCCAGCAGCTGCAGGTGGAGCAGTACAAGCTCAACGTGATGGCGGCCTTCGCCGAGGCGCAGACCTGCCGCCGTCAGGTGCTGCTCAACTACTTCGGCGAATACAACGACAAGCCGTGCGGCAACTGCGACATCTGCCTCGATCCGCCCAAGAGCTATGACGGCACCGAAGACGCCCAGAAGGCGCTCTCTTGCGTCTGGCGGGTGGGTCAGAATTTCGGGGTGGGTTATGTGGTGGAGGTGCTGCGCGGATCGCTGAACCAGCGCATCAAGGATCACGGTCACGACAAGCTGTCGACCTACGGCATCGGCAAGGATCAGAGCCACGAATACTGGATGAGCGTCATCCGCCAGCTGATCCACAAGGGGTTGCTGACCCAGAACATCACCCGCAATCTGGTGTTGCAGCTGACCGAAGCGGCCCGCCCCGTGCTGCGCGGCGAGATGAAGCTGGAACTGGCAGTCCCCCGCCTGCAGCCCATCTCCAGCCGCAAGGAGAAGCGCAACGGGCTGCTCGACAACGCCAACTACGACAAGCGGCTGTTCAAGGAGCTGCGCGCCCTGCGCAAGCAGATCGCCGAGGATGAAGAGGTGCCGCCCTATGTGGTGTTCAACGACGCCACCCTGGTGGAGATGGCACAGCTCATGCCGATGACCGAGGAGGAAATGCTGGCGGTCAACGGTGTCGGCCACCGCAAGCTGGAGCGCTTCGGTGAGGCCTTTATGGACCTGATCATCGACTACTGCCGCCGGTAGGCTGGCACAACAAACAGTGGAAAGGCGCCCGTTGGTCGGCGCCATGCATTATTTGAGGCTGGCGTAATAGGCCGCCAGATTCTCCATGTCCGCCTCGGTCAGCATCGCCATGAAGGGCACCATCAGCGGCTCGGTACGGGAACCCTCCTTGAACGCTTTCATCTGCTTGAGCAAATAGGCCTGGTTCTGGCCCGCGAGGTGGGGGTAGGTCGGGACGCTCGCCTTGCCATCCGCGCCATGACAGGCGGCACAGACCACGGATTTGGCCTTGCCTGCGTCTATGTCGGCCGCCTTGGCCTGATGGCCCCAGGCAAGCGCCAGCAGGGGCAGGGTATAGACCCACTTTTGCATCGTCTTCTCCTTGAAATGAATAATCGTGATCGCCTGTTAGCCTCGACGAGCCGACGGCGGTATAAAGAGTGACACGAGCATACGCAGGGACAACCCCCATCACCATGAAGTTGATCAACACTTTTGCCACCGAACTCCCCTGGGCTTGCGAGCCTGTTGCCCCGCAGCCGCTGCATGGCCCCAGATTGCTGCATCTGAACCGTGCGCTGCTTGGGGAGCTGGGGCTCGGGGAGGTGAGCGAGGCGCAGTGGCTCGCCTGTTGCGGCCAGGGGCAGCCCCTGCCGGGCATGCAGCCGGTGGCCCAGGTCTATGCGGGCCACCAGTTCGGTGGTTACAGCCCGCGCCTCGGGGATGGCCGCGCTGTGCTGCTGGGGGAGCAGCTGGCGCCTGATGGCAGCCGCTGGGACCTGCACCTCAAAGGGGCGGGCAAGACGCCATTCTCCCGCTTCGGCGACGGCCGTGCCGTGCTGCGATCCAGCATTCGCGAGTACCTGGCTTCCGAGGCGCTGCATGCCCTCGGCATTCCCTCCACCCGGGCTCTGGTGCTGCTGGGCAGTGACGAGCCTGTCTACCGGGAGCAGGTGGAGAGCGGGGCGACCGTGCTGCGCACCGCGCCGAGCCATCTGCGCTTCGGTCACTTCGAGTATTTCGCCTGGAGCGGGCAGGGGGAAAAGATCCCGGCCCTCATCGACTATGCACGGCGTTACCACTTCCCCGAGCTGACCGATGGCGCCGAGCTGTTTGCCGAAGTAGTGCGCCGCACCGCGCGGCTCATCGCCAAGTGGCAGGCGGCGGGGTTCTGTCACGGGGTGATGAACACCGACAACATGTCCCTGCTCGGGCTGACCCTGGATTACGGCCCCTACGGTTTCATCGACGCCTATGTGCCGGACTTTGTCTGCAACCACTCGGATCCGGATGGTCGCTATGCGCTGGATCAGCAGCCTGCGGTCGGATACTGGAACCTGCAGAAGCTGGCGCAGGCGCTGGCCGGCCATGTGGATGGCGACGCGCTCGCGTCGGCCCTGGCCCAGTACGAGCACCAGCTGATGTTGCACTACTCCGAGCTGATGCGCGCCAAGCTGGGGTTGGCTGTGTGGGAAGAGGAGGATCCGGCGCTGTTCCGCGAGTTGTTCCGGCTGCTGGCGGCGCACAAGGTGGATTACCACCTCTTCCTGCGACGTCTCGGTGAGGTGACGCGAGAGGGAGCGTGGCCCGCCAGCCTGCTGGCCCTGTTGCCCGATCCTGCCGTCTGGCAGGGGTGGCTTGAGGCCTATCGGGCACGCCTCGCCCGGGAAGGGAGCGAGGATGGCGTGCGCAAGGGGCAGATGGACGCCGTCAATCCCAAGTATGTGCTGCGCAACGCCCTGGCCCAGCAGGTGATCGAGGCGGCAGAGCAGGGCGACATGGCGCCGTTCGAGCGGCTGTTTGCGGCCCTGCAGCATCCCTATGATGAGCAACCGGCATACGAGGATCTCGCCACTCCCTCCCCCGCATGGTATTGCGGGGGCGAGCTCTCGTGCAGCAGCTGAGGAGCAACGGATGAACTGGCGTATCACGCAGACAGACAGGGAAGCCGGGGTGGTGATGCTGACCTGCCCGGGCCTTGACTGGGACAGCTTCCCGACTCTGGCAGAGGCCCTGTTGCAGGAGTGGGAGCTGGCGGCACTCGAGCGGGAGTGGGGGGCGGATCGCCACAGCTGGCTGCTGGAGTTTGAAGGCAGCCGCTTTCGGCTCGAGTACGAACATTACAGCGGCTGCTGGCTGGCGGCGGTGCAGCCGGACGACGCGGAGGCGCTGCTCTGGCTGGCTCGGCAGTCCCGGGAGTGAGCTTGGCGTGCGATGCGAGTCAATCCCTTGAGATAACCGCATAAAGATTGAACTATCAATTTGGGGGCGTATAATCTCGCCCCTTGATTATCGCCATGGTGGCGATATGGGTTCCCTAACCCCATTAACCAAAAAGGTCACAATATGAACCTGACTCCGGCTCAGTACCAGACGGCACTGATGCGTCTCTCGTTGTTCCACATCCTGATCATTGCCAGCAGCAACTACCTGGTGCAGCTGCCGATCACCATCTTTGGCTTCCACACCACCTGGGGTGCATTCAGCTTCCCGTTCATTTTCCTGGCCACCGATCTGACGGTGCGGATCTTCGGCGCAGGCCTGGCGCGCAAGATCATCCAGACCGTGATGCTGCCGGCATTGACCGTGTCCTACGTGCTCTCGGTGCTCTTCTTCGAAGGGAGCTTCCAGGGGGTGGGCAATCTGGCAGAGTTCAATCTCTTTGTTGCCCGGATCGCGTTAGCCAGCTTTATGGCCTATCTGGTGGGCCAGTTCATGGATGTGGTGGTGTTCAACCGCCTGCGCCTGCTGAAAGCCTGGTGGGTGGCACCGGCGGCCTCCACCCTGTTCGGCAATCTGGTGGATACCATCGCCTTCTTCAGCATCGCCTTCTGGCGCAGCACAGATCCCTTCATGGCCGAGCACTGGGTCGAGATCGCGACCGTAGATTACGTATTCAAGTTGCTGATAAGTCTGGGGTTGTTTGTGCCGCTTTACGGTGTGCTGCTGCGCTATCTCAGCCGCAAGCTGGTGGGGGAGGCCGGATTGGCTGGCCTGCAAGCTGCTACGCGACAAGCCTGATGAGATTGACCGCCCCCATGGGTGGTCAATTTTTTTGCGATCTTCGCAAATAAGGCTTGCACAGTTAAATGAGAATGATTATTGTTAACTTGTTTTCCGGGAAAGACTTCATTTGTTCCAACGTGATGGACTTCTTGTGAAGGCACGACATTGCTCACATTGCTTCCAGTTAAGGGGCCAGTAGTTTACTGGCCCTCTTTTTTTGCGTCTTTTCCGCCATCAGCGGACATAAAAAATGGGAGCCAGGGCTCCCATTTTCACTCAGCGCTGTTTACTCGATGTCGAGGGCATCGGGGGAGAGGATCACCCCTGTGGTATCGGCATAGAGGTGGTCATCCGGCAGGAAGGTGACGCCGCCGAAGTTGACAGGCAGATCGGTTTCCCCGATATCCTTGCTGTCGGCGCCCACCGGAATGGCCGCCAGGGCCTGAATGCCGATGTCGAGATCTTCCAGGATATCGACCTCACGGACGCAACCGTAGCAGACGATCCCTTCCCACTCATTTTCCGCCGCCGTGGTGGCGATCTCGCTGTCGATCAGGGCACGCCGCATGGAGCCGCCACCGTCGATCAACAGCACGCGACCAACGCCGTTCTCCTTGACCAGTTCACGGATAAGACCGTTCGATTCGAAGCATTTGACTGTGGTGATGACGCCGCCGAAAGAGGCGCGGCCGCCGAAGGAGCAGAGCATGGGTTCGAGCACATCCACCATGTCCTGATAGATGTCGCACAGTTCTGAAGTGTTGTATTCCATTGTGTCAGATCCACCGCTGGAAACAGGTGGATCCAGTATAAGGAGTGGGGTTGGCATTTCAACGACTATTCCTTGCCCAGTGGCGGGAAATGCCGTTTTTGCGCGAAAGCGGCCCCGCGTCATGGCAGGCGCCGCAGACGCTCAGCCTCGGGCCCTAGAGCAGGAACAGGGTCGCCAGCCCCAGGAAGATGAAGAAGCCGCCGGTGTCGGTGATGGCGGTGATCATCACGCTGGCCCCCACCGCCGGGTCGCGCCCCAGCCGGCTCATGGTCATGGGGATGATGACCCCCATCAGGGCCGCCACCAGCAGGTTGAGGATCATGGCGAGCGTCATCACGCCCCCCAGCGCCGCATCCTGATAGAGCAGGAAGGTGGCGATGCCCATGATGCCGCCCCACACCAGGCCGTTGATCAGGGCTACCCCCAGTTCGCGCCACAGCAGGAAGGAGACGTTGCCGGTCTGGATATGCTGCAGCGCCAGCGCCCGCACTATCATGGTGATGGTCTGGTTGCCGGTGTTGCCACCGATGCCGGCGACGATGGGCATCAGCGCGGCCAGCGCCACCAGCTGGGAGATGGTGTGCTCGAACAGACCGATCACCCGCGATGCCACGAAGGCGGTGCAGAGGTTGATGGCTAGCCAGGCCCAGCGGGTCTTGACCGCCTTGGAGACGGGGGCGAACACGTCTTCTTCCTCGCTGATCCCCCCCATGCGGCGCAGGTCGGTGTCGCTCTCCTCATAGACCAGGTCCACCACCTCGGCGACGGTGAGCCGTCCCATCAGCTTGCCCCTGGCATCCACCACGGCGGCGGAGACCAGGTCGTCCCGCTCGAAGGTGCGGGCGGCGGCCTCGTCGTTGTCTTCCGGATCGAAGGTGACCGGATCCTTCTCCATCGCGTCGCTCACCAGGGTTTCGGGCTTGTGCAGCAGCACGGCGGTGAGGGGTAGCTCCCCCTGCAGCCGGTTGTGCCGATCGGTGACGAACAGCTTGTCGGTGTTCTCGGGGATCTGGCCGCGTAGGCGCAGATAGCGCTGGACGGTGGCCAGGGTCACGTCGGGCCGCACCGTGATGAGCTCGAAGTCCATCATGGCGCCGACCGTGTGCTTGCCGTAGCGGATCACCTCCCGCACCTTGTCCCTGTCCACCGGCGCCATGGAGGTGAGCAGCCGCCCCATCAGGTTGCGGGGCAGGTGCTGGCCCAGGTAGATCTGGTCGTCGATGTCGAGGGTGCTCAGGGCGTGCAGCAGCTCCTTGTCGCTCATGCCGCTGATGAGGCTGTCCCACACCGTCTCCGACGCTTCCACCAGGATCTGGCCGTGCTTGTCTGCATCCACCTGCTGCCACAGCACGTGGCGCTCGTCCGGCGGCAGGGACTCCAGCGCATCGGCGATATCGGCGGCGGGCAGGCTGTTGACCAGCCGGGTCAGCTCGCTGGTCTGGTCCCGAAGCGCTGCGTCCTGCTCCCCTTGCGGGTCGAGCAGGCTCTCGGTGAGGGCGTCATCGGCCAGCAGCAGCGTGAGGATGCGGGCTCTGTCGTGTTCACGCTGTTTGGCGCTGTTCTTGGGGGGGAGGGACATGAAGCAGAATTCCTGAATTCGGTGATCCGGCGGACAGTCCCCATAGGATACCAGACTCAAAACAAGAGGTTATGACTGTAAATGCAGAAAAAGAAACGCCACCCGAGGGTGGCGTTGGAATGGATGCAGCGATCAGGCCGAGGCCAGGGCCGCGTCGGCGGTGCATCCTTGCCCGAACCAGGCAAGCTGGTCCGCCAGGGTCACCACCGAACCCACCATGATGAGGGCCGGGCTCTCGACCCCCACTGCCAGCGCGGGCAGCTCATCGAGAGTGCCGCGAATGACCCGCTGGCTTGGCTGGGTGCCGCGCTCGATCAGCGCCACCGGGGTGTCGCCTGCCTTGCCGTGGGCCAGCAGCTGCTCACGGATGGTGGCGCAGGAGGAGAGCCCCATGTAGAAGACCAGCGTTTGCCGATCTTTGGCCAGCAGCGGCCAGTCGAGATCCCGGGCGCCCCCCTTGCCGTGCGCGGTAACGAAGCGAACGCTCTGGGCGTGGTCGCGGTGGGTGAGCGGAATGCCGGCGTAGGCGGCGCAGCCGCTGGCCGCGGTGATCCCCGGCACCACCTGAAAGCCGATGCCTGTGCCGACCAGTGTCTCCAGCTCCTCGCCGCCACGGCCGAAGATAAAGGGGTCGCCCCCCTTCAGCCGCACTACCCGCTGCCCCTTCTTGGCCTCTTCCAGCAAGAGCTGGTTGATCCCCTCCTGCGGCACGCAGTGGTTGCCCGCCTGCTTGCCGACGAAGATGCGCTTGGCGTCGCGGCGCACCAGCGCCATCACCTCGTCCGAGACCAGCCGGTCATAGACCACCACGTCCGCCTGCTGCATCTGGCGCAGGGCGTGCAGGGTGAGCAGACCCGGATCGCCAGGGCCGGCACCGACCAGCACCACCTCGCCACCGGTCTGGCTTTCGTCGGCAAACAGATTGTCGGCCAGCTGATTGGCCGAAGCGTGATCGCCCCGTGCCAGCGCCTGCCCGAGCCGGTCCGCTCCGAGCAGCCGTTCCCAGAAGCGGCGCCGTTCTCCCATGATGGCGAAGCGCGCCTTGACCCGCTCCCGCAGGCTGCCGGCGAAGGTCGCCACGGCGCCCAGATGCTGCGGCAGCAGGGCTTCGAGTTTTTCCCGCAGCAAGCGAGCCAGCACCGGCGCCTTGCCGCCGGAGGAGATGGCCACCATCAGCGGCGAGCGATCGATGATCGACGGCATGATGAAGCTGGAGCGCTTCGGATCGTCCACCACGTTGGCAAAGATCCGCGCCTGATTGGCGCTCTGGTAGACCAGGGCGTTCACCTCGCGCCGATCGGTGGCGGCCACCACCAGCCACTTGCCCGTCAGTTGCTGCGGCGCGAATTCACCGGCCAGCCACTCGATGCTACCGTTGGCAGCCAGTTCCGCCAGCTCGGGGTCGAGATCGGGTGCGACCACGGTGAGCTGGGCACCGGCATCCAGCAGCAGGCGCGCCTTGCGCTCCGCCACCTCGCCGCCGCCGACCAGCAGCACGGGTTTGTTGTCGAGTCGGCAAAAGATGGGCAAGTAGTCCATGGGGCCTCCTGATCAGGCGGTTTGGGTCTGGCTGGCAGTGGTGGTGGCGTCGCTCACCGCGACCGGGCGCTCAGCCTTGGGGGTGGCATACCAGTAGCCGAGGCCCATGAAGAGGGCACCGGAGACGGTGTTGCCCAGGGTCACCCACAGCAGGTTGTGGCCGATGCCGCCCAGGGTGTAGGCCTCGGAATGGGCACCGAACCAGGAGAGGGCGAACAGGGTCATGTTGGCGATGGAGTGCTCGTAGCCGGAAGCGATAAAGGCCAGCAGACACCACCAGATGGCGATGAACTTGGCGGCACCCTCGGTGCGCAGCGCCATCCAGATGGCGAGGCAGACCAGCCAGTTGCAGAGGATCCCCTTCATAAACAGGGTCAGGGCAGGTGCCTGGGTTTTGGCCAGCGCCACCTTGTGGGCCAGACTGCCCGCGTCCGGCAGCAGGCTGCCGCCGTAGGAGTAGATGAGCGCCACCACGACGGAGCCAATCAGGTTGCCGGCCCAGGTCTGGGGCAGGATGCGCAGCAGATCCCCCATGGAAATCTTGCCGGTCTTCACCCCGAAGGTGAGGAACATGGTGTGGCCGGTGAACAGCTCGGAGCCGGCGATGATGACCAGGGTCAGGGCGATACCGAAGGTGGCCCCCATCACCAGCGGACGGATGCTCGGATCCACCAGATTGCCGAGGGTGAAGATGAGGATGATGCCGAGGCCCACATAGGCCCCCGCCATGGCGGAGCTGAGCCAGAAGCCGAGCTTGTCGCTGCGCTCGAAGCGGTTGATGCGGGCCGCGTTGGCGGCGCACTTGTTGATGGTTTCGGTATACATCTTTGTTTCCTTCAAGAGGGCCGCCCGCAGGCAACCCTGACTGTTTCTTCAACCCCCTCCCAGCCTCCCCCTTGCTCAGGGGGAGGAGCTTTTTGCTCCCTCCCCTGTGAAGGGGAGGGCCGGGGTGGGGTCTGGTGTTAGACGGCGACCCAGACCTGCTGGTCGCGTACTTCAACGGGATAGCTCTGCACCGACATGGCGGGGTTGTCGAAACAGTGGCCATCGCTCAGGCGAAAGCGCTGCTTCTTGAGCGGGCTGGCGACCCAGAGCTCGCCGTCGTGTTCGCAGATCAGGCCCCGCGACAGCACGTTGGCGGCGAAGAAGGGGTCCCGGTTGTCGATGGCGAACACCTCGGCCGCCGCGCTCGGGCGGAACAGGGCGATCTGGCGACCTTCGATCAGGGCGCAAACCCCGGTGCCTGGGAAAATGTCATTGAGTTGGCAGGCAAGTTTCATCATTTGGTTTCCATCTCGATCTGGTAGACGGGGATGCGCTCGGCCGGGGTGGCCGGTCGGTGCTGGTCGCGCTCGCTGACGAACTGAACGTCCGGGTCGCGCTTGTCGCTGTTGATGAAGTGGCTGAAACGCTGCAACGCCTGCTCTTCGTTGAGGGTGCGCGACCATTCGCACTCGTAGCTGTCGATGAGGGTCTGGATATCGCGCTCCAGTGTCTCGGCCAGCCCCAGCTTGTCGTCGACGATCACTTCGCGCAGGTAGTCGACACCCCCTTCCAGGTTGCCGAGCCAGACCGAGGTGCGCTGCAGTTTGTCGGCGCTGGTGACGTAGAACATCATGAAACGGTCGATAAGCTTGATGAGGGTCTCGCGGTCGAGGTCAGACGCCAGCAGATCGGCGTGGCGCGGCTTCATACCGCCGTTGCCACCCACATAGAGGTTCCAGCCCGCGTCGGTGGCGATGATGCCGACGTCCTTGCCCTGGGCTTCCGCACATTCACGGGTACAGCCGGAGACACCGAACTTCATCTTGTGGGGGGTGCGAATGCCCTTGTAGCGGTTCTCGAGGAAGACCCCGAGGCCGACGCTGTCCTGCACGCCGAAGCGGCACCAGGTGCTGCCGACGCAGGTCTTGGCCATGCGCAGCGCCTTGGCGTAGGCCTGACCGGTTTCGAAGCCCGCGGCCAGCAATTTGCGCCAGATGGCGGGCAGATCGTCCTTCTGGGCACCGAACAGGCCGATGCGCTGGGCGCCGGTGATCTTGGTGTAGAGCTTGTAGTCGCGGGCCACTTCGGCCACCGCCAGCAAGCCTTCCGGGGTCACCTCACCACCGGCCATGCGCGGGATGACGGAGTAGCTGCCGTCCTTCTGCATGTTGCCGAGGAAGATGTCGTTGGTGTCCTGCAGCTGGGTGTTGAGCGGGCTCAGCACATAGCCGTTCCAGCAGGAGGCGAGGATGGAGCCGACGGTCGGTTTGCACACCTCGCAGCCATAGCCCTGACCGTGTTTGGCCAGCAGCTCGTCGAAGCTCTTGATCCCCTCCACCTTGACCAGATGGAACAGCTCCTGACGGGAGTGGGGGAAGTGGGCGCAGAGGTGGTTGTTGACCTCGATGCCCTGCTTCACCAGTTCGGCGTTGAGCACCTGACTGATGAGCGGCACGCAGCCGCCGCAGCCGGTACCGGCCTTGGTGTGCTGCTTGATGGCGGCCAGGGTGGTGTGACCCTCGGCCACCGCCTTGGCGATGTCGCCCTTGGAGACGTCGAAGCAGGAGCAGATCTGGGCGCTCTCCGGCAGGGCATCCACCCCCAGGGTCGGCTTGGCACCGGCGTAGGCAGGCAGGATCAGGGTGTCCGGGTGGCTCGGCAGCGGCAGGGCGCCCAGCATCATCTGCAGCAGGTTGCCGTAATCTTCCACGTCACCCACCAGCACGGCGCCGAGCAGGCGGCTGTTGTCTTCGCTCACCACGATCTTCTTGTAGACGCCGGCCTGGTCGTCCTGGAACACATAGCTGTGGCTGCCCGGGGTGCGGCCGTGGGCATCGCCGATGGAACCGACGGAGACGCCGAGCAGTTTCAGCTTGGCGCTCATGTCTGCCCCCTCAAAACGGCTGTCGCCGCCGAGCAGATGGTCGACGGTGATCTGGGCCATCTTGTAGCCCGGTGCCACCAGCCCGAAGAAGCGGCCCTGCCAGGCGGCGCACTCGCCGATGGCATAGATGTCGGGGTCTGAGGTGAGGCAGTGATCGTCGATGACGATGCCGCCGCGCTCGGCGATGGCGAGATCACCGTAACGGCCCAGGGTATCTTGCGGGCGAATGCCGGTGGAGAAGACCACCACATCCACTTCCAGCTGGCTGCCGTCGGCAAAGGCGAGGCGGTGTTTCGCCTGCTCACCGCCATGCATCAGGATCTCGCTGGTGCTCTTGCTGGTGTGTACCTGAACGCCCATGGATTCAATCTTGCGGCGCAGCAGCTGGCCGCCCTGACCGTCGAGCTGCTCGGCCATCAGCACAGGAGCAAACTCCACCACGTGGGTCTCGAGACCCAGTGCCTTGAGGGCGCCGGCGGCTTCGAGGCCAAGCAGGCCACCCCCGATCACCACCCCGCTCTTGCCGCTCTTGGCGGCGCTGCGGATGGCTTTGAGATCCTCGATGGTGCGGTAGACGAAGCACTCGTGGTGCTGACTGCCCTGGATGGGCGGCACCCAGGGGTAGGAGCCGGTGGCCAGCACCAGCTTGTCGTACTCGACCACAGTGCCCTTGTTGGAGTGCACTTCGCGGTTGGCCCTGTCGATTTTTTTCACCGCTTCGCCGAGCAGCAGCCGGATGCCGTGCTTGTCGTAGAAACCGGGTTTGACGAGGGAGAGATCTTCGCTGGTGTGGTGGGAGAAGTAGGAGGAGAGATGGACGCGATCGTAGGCGGGACGGGGTTCTGCACCGAAGACGGTGATCTCGTAGCGGCCCGGGTCGGCCCGCTCGATCAGCTCTTCGATGAAGCGGTGCCCCACCATGCCGTTGCCCACAACGACCAGTCTGACTTTGCTCATAGTTGCCTCAAGTTTGGAGTAATAAAACATCATTCTGGGGCTAGGCTACCCAGTCGGCAGGGGTGGGCGATTGATGCAAATCAAGTGTCTATTTATATATCTCATCAGGGGTAATTCTAGAAAATTCAACACTATACAAAAATAGGTATACCAGTTAGTGATTTCTGGGCTGGCTCGGGGTGAGGGATGGTGGAGGGAAAGCCCGGTTTACCCACTGCCGGGGAGTGAAAACTTCTGGCGGAAAAGGCCAGCCTCGCGCTGGGCGAGACCGGCATCAGCTTAACAAGTTGGCGCGTCAGGCGATATGGCGGCGGAACATGGCGAGCGCCAGCGACAGTGTGACGCCGGCGATGGCGAGCAGCGGCCAGAGCAGGGGCCAGGCGGCCGACCAGTCGAACCCCTTGAGGAAGACCCCCTTGAGCAGCACGATGAAGTGGGTGAGGGGGTCGATGGCCGCCAGCCACTGGAACACCTGCGGCATGTTCTCCACCGGCGAGATGTAGCCCGAGAGGATCACCGCCGGGACGGTGAAGGAGAAGACCCCGAGAAAGGCCTGCTGCTGGGTCGAGCAGAACGACGAGATGAAGAGCCCGATCCCGGCCAGTGCCAGCCCGTAACAGACCATGCCCGCCATCAGCAGGCTGAGGCTGCCGGCAAAGGGAAGGTGAAAGACAAAACGGGCGGCCAGCGCGACTATGCACCCTTGCCCCACCGCCACCATGATGCCGGGCACCGCCTTGCCCGCCATGATCCAGCCTGCGGTGAGGGGGGAGACCAGCAGCTGATCGAAGGTGCCCTCTTCCCGCTCCCGCGCGACCGATAGGGCGGTGACGATAAGACAACCTGTGGTGGTGATGATGGCCACCAGGGCCGGCAGGATATGCCAGTGGAACTCGACGTTGGGGTTGTAGAGGTTGCGTACCGCCAGCTCGGGTTGCCCCTTGCCCTCACTTTGCCAGCGGGCGATCACCTGACTGATGTAGCCCGCCGCCACCTGACCCCCGTTGGAGCGGCGGCCGTCGATAATCAGCTGCACCCTGGCCGGTTCGCCCCGCGCCAGCCGGCGCGAAAAATCCCCCGGAATAATCAGCCCGAGCAGTGCCTGTTGCCCGGTGATGGCCTCGGTCATGCCCGCCTCGCCCTGCACCGGGATGATGGTGGTGAAGGCGGGCATATGAGTGAGGCGCTCCAGCAGCTCGCGGCTCTGGGCTCCGCCATCCTGGTTGTAGATGGCCAGCGTGTTGCCGGTCACCTCCAGAGTGGCGGCGAACGGAAAGAGGGCGGTCTGCAGCAGCACCGGCATGATGAGCAGAAAGCGCCCCTGAGTATTGCCCATCAGGGCCTGCAGCTCTTTTCGGATCAGCCACCAGAGTCGGATCAGCATGGGTTACTCCAGAGTGCGCCGCGTCTTGCGGGCGGTGAGGATGAGCCAGAAACCGGCCAGCAGCAGCAGACAGAAACCGTTGACCAGCAGGATCGAGAAGACGCTGCCCGCCTGATAGAGGGTCTGCAGGGAGCTCGCGAAGTAGCGGGCCGGAATGAGGTGGGTGATGGCCCGAAGCCAAGGCGGCATGCTGGCGATCTCGAACACGAAGCCCGACAGCATCACGGCGGGCAGAAAGGCGGCGATCAGCGCCGCCTGCGCGGCATTGAACTGGCTGCGCATCACGGTGGAGAGGAACAGCCCGAGCCCGAGGGCGCTACCGAGAAAGACGCTGGTGACCAGAAAGAGCAGCAGCAGGGAGCCGCGCCATGGCACGCCCATCACCGCCACCGAGAAGAGCAGGCAGAGCAGCATGGCGATGATGCCAAGGCCATAGTAGGGCAGCAGCTTGGAGAGCAGCAGCTCCCCCTTGGTGACCGGGGTGGCGAGCAGCGCCTCCATGGTGCCGCGCTCCCACTCCCGCGCCACCACCAGCGAGGTGAGCAGGGCGCCTATGATGGTCATCACCACCGCAATGGAGCCCGGCACCAGAAAGTTGCGGCTCACCAGAGCCGGGTTGAACCAGGCGCGGCTCTCTATCGACACCGGCATGGCGACCCCCTCGCCAGCGAGCCACCCCTGCCAGATCCCCTGCACATAGTTGGTGACGAAGTTGGCGGTGTTGGGCTCGGAGCCGTCGGTCAGCAGCAGTGCCTGCGGCGTGCCATTGCCCTGACCGGCCAGCGCGCGGGAGAAGCCGTCATCGATCACCAGCAGGCCGCGGATCTCGCCACGGGCCAGACTGGCGAGCAGGGACTCCTTGCTCGGGCCGCTGTGGATTTCCAGCGCGGTAGAGCCGCGCAGGGCCTGCTCCAGCCGCACCGCCGGGGCGCCGCTATCGGTACGCCAGATGCCGAGGCGCAGATGGTCCACATCGAGATTGATGGCGTAACCCATCACCACCAGCAGCACCACCGGCATGATGAAGGCGATGAGGATGCTGCTCGGATCGCGGACGATTTGCAGCGTCTCCTTGCGGCAGAGGGCCAGCAGTCGCCGACGGTTGATGCTCATGAGTCCTCCTCGCTGGCCCGCTCGACCAGGGTGATAAAGGCCTCTTCCATTGTTGGCAAAGAACAGGTCGGCAAGGAACCGGTTGGCAAAGAGGTCGCCGCCTCTTTGGCGGCCAGCCCCTTGAGATCGTCCGGGGTGCCGAGGGCCAGCAGCTTGCCGCGATAGATGAGGGCGATGCGGTCGCAATACTCCGCCTCGTCCATAAAGTGGGTGGTGACCAGCACGGTGACGCCGTGGTCGGCCAGCGCGTTGATGTGAGACCAGAACTCGCGCCGGGTCACCGGATCGACCCCGGAGGTGGGCTCGTCGAGGAACAGCAGCGGCGGCTCGTGCAGCAGGGCGCAGGCCAGCGATAAGCGCTGGCGCAGGCCGAGGGGCAGGGATTCCGCCTTCTGATCGAGCCAGGGGGCGAGGGCAAAGGCAGTCACCATGGCATCGATCCGCTTCTGCTGGTGGCGGCCGAACAGGCCGTAGATACCGGCGAAGAAGGAGAGGTTCTGGGCCACGGTGAGCTGCTTGTAGAGGGAGAACTTCTGCGCCATGTAGCCGAGGCGCTGGCGCGCCGCCGAGGGGCTGTGGGCCAGATCGATGCCGGTCACCAGCGCCTGTCCCTCGCTCGGGCGCAGCAGGCCGCACTCCATCTTGAAGGTGGTGGACTTGCCCGCCCCGTTGGGGCCGAGCAGGCCGAAGATCTCGCCGCGGCGCACCGCAAAGCTGACGTCATCGGTGGCGGCAAAATCGCCGAACCGCTTGGTGAGGTGGCGCGCCTCGATCACCGCCTCGGGGGAGACCCCCTGCGGCAGTTCGGCTTCCCGCATCCCGGCTGCCAGACTCGACTCCCCGCCGGGGCCGCCGCCGAGCAGGTCGATAAAGGCATCCTCCAGCCGGGGCTGGGCCGGTTGAAAGGCGCCGTTGGCGAGATGCAGCTCCGGGAGCGGTGGGGGCGTCATGCCCGGGTGCAGCAGCAAGCGAACCCGCTCCCCCGCCACCGCACCATCCATCACCGCCGGGTGAGCCAGTGCCCGGCGCAGCAGGGCGCGCCGCTCGCGGCCATCCAGTTGCCCCGCCTCCAGCAGCCAGCAGCGGCTGGCCATGGCTCCCATCAGATCGGCCGGGGTGCCGCTGGTGCGCACCTCGCCATCCGCCATCAGCAGCACGTGGTCGCACAGCTCCGCCTCATCGAGATAGGCGGTACTCCAGAGCACCGTCATCCCCCCCTTGGCCAGCTCGCGCACCATCTGCCAGAGGGCGCGGCGAGAGATGGGATCGACCCCGACCCCCGGTTCGTCGAGCAGCAGCACATCCGGGGTGCCGAGCAGGGCGCAGGCCAGCCCGAGTTTCTGCTTCATCCCGCCAGAGAGCTTGCCTGCCGGCCTTGCGGTGAAGCGGGCGAGATCGGTGAAGGCGAGCAGCCGCGCGAAGGTGGGCGTGCGTTCGGGCTCCAGTACGCCGCGCAAGTCAGCGTAGAGGGTGAGGTTCTCCAGCACGCTGAGATCCTCGTAGAGGCCGAACTGCTGGGGCATGTAGCCGAGGCGCTGACGCAGCAGGTCTCCCTCGCTCACCGGATCCAGCCCCAGCACCCGGATGGTGCCCGCTTCGGGGATCAGCAGACCGGCCAGCAGGCGCAGCAAAGTGCTCTTGCCCGCGCCGTCGGGGCCCACCAGTCCGGTAATGCCACCGGCCGGAATGGTGGCCGAGATGGCGTTGAGGGCGACCCGCTCGCCAAAGCATTTGGTGAGCCCCTCGAGGGAGATGGCGCTGCTCATGGGGCCAGCCTGACGGTGACCGGCATCCCCTGGCGCAGGGCCGGGTCGGGATCCTGCACCACGATGCGCAGCCGGTAGACGAGGTGGGTGCGAAGATCCGGCGTCTCCACCGATTTCGGGGTGAACTCGGCGGTGGGCGAGACAAAACCCACCACCCCGTGATAGGGCTGATCCGGCCGCGAGTCGGTGGTGAGGATCACCCTGGCGCCGCTCGGGAAGTGGCCGAGCCAGGGCTCCTCCACATAGGCGCGCACCCAGACCGGCGCGGTCAGGGAGAGGTTGAAGGCGGTCGCTCCGCTCTGCACCATGCTGCCATTCTCGACGGCGCGGCTGATGATGATGCCATCGCTGGGGGCGGTCAGGCTGGCATCCGCCAGCGCCAGCTCGGCACTGGCGAGCGCCGCTTTGGCCCCTTCCAGCTGGGCATCGGACTGGGCGATTTCCTCCGGGCGGTAGCCGGTTTCGAGCTGGGCGAGCTGTTCGCGTGCCGAGCGTACCTGCGCCTGGGTCTGATCCCGCTGGGAGCGGGCGGTATCGAGCTGACCGCGGGAGATGGCGCCGGTGGCGGCCAATGCGCTCTGGCGGCGCCACTGCTGGTCGGCTTCCAGTGCAGCGGCTTCGGCGGCGGCCAGTGCGGCCCGGGCGCGGTCGGTCTCTTCGCTACGATAGCCTTTGTGGATCAAGGTGTTGGCGGCAGTGAGCGCGGCCAGATTGGCGCGGGCGCTGTCGCGGCTGTGGGTGAGGGGAACTGGATCGAGGCGGGCCAGCAGTTGACCGGCTTTTACCCTATTCCCCTCATCGACCAGCACCTGATCGACGCGGCCGCCGACCCGAAAGGCCAGATTGACGTCGCGAATATCGACGTTGCCGTAGAGGATGGAGCCGTCGGCCGGGCGCCCCTGCCACCAGAGGTAGCCGCCGATAACGGTTAGCAGCAGGGCCACGATTGCAATGCGTTGTTTCATGCTGCTTCTCCTTGAGGATGGCTCTGCAACCAGAGGTCACCACCGAAAACGGCCAGCAGCAGAGCTGCCATAGGGATGATGGCGATGGGTTGTTTCATGCCGTTTCTCCTTCCTTGATGTCGGTGGGGCGCAGGCCGCGCAGGGCCCATACCAGCCGCTGTCTGGCGGCCTCGGGGTTGTCTATCTGGCTGAGAAAGGGGGCGGCCTGTTCGGGCAGCCAGCCGAGCTGGCGACCGCTGCCGGCGATGACCAGCGGCAGGCCGACCGACCCCATGATGAAGATCATCAGCTGGAGCGGGTGGCCCGCGACCAGCGACCCTTCCGCCTGTGCCATCCGTACCTGCTCGATCAGCAGCAGGGGATGACGGCGCGGCAGGCTGAGCAGAAAGCGCTGGGCCGCCCCTTCACCTGCCAGCGCATCGCCAAACAGGTGGTTGATAAAGCCGCGCTGGCGCGCCACCAGCCCGATCAGCGCCTCCATGGTGGCCTCGAACATGGCGATGGCAGAGGGGTAGGAGCCCTTGGCTGCCACCGCCTTGAGCTCGGCATAGAGGGGGGCGTACCAGAGCTCGACCAGCTCGTCGATAAAGGCGTCGCGGTTGCCGAAGTGGTAGACGAAGGAGCCGAGGTTCACCTCTGCCGCCGCCGCCAGTTCGCGCACCGTGAGGCCGCGCAGCCCCTTCTCGGTGGCGATGGCGAGGCCGGTATCGAGCAGTTTCTGACGGGTGGGGTGCATCTGGCTGGTGCTCCTGGTGTATGCATTTTGTACGCAATTATACGACCGTATAAAAAATGCGGAAGCGGGCGACAGGATCTTTTTGCCCGCAATGTGATCCGCCCCGCTCTGAGGGGCCGTGATCCCCGTCCGGCAGGGGGAAGGATCCACCGATTGTGCCCAAGCCACGGGCATGTCGGTGTGATGGGGTGGTGAAAGGCGCTTCTGGGCGCTCGGGCCACAAGGGGCCTGTGATGGAGCCGGGCGCTGCCTGACCCGGATCAGGGGGTGTCGGTGGCCCCGGTGTGATAGGGGGGCCGGGCACAGGTGTCCCGTATCAGGGCGCGCAGCCAGCGGTGGCCCGGATCGGCATCCTGACTGGGGTGCCAGAGCAGGGCGACCCGGATCCCTGGCAGAGCGAAGGGCAGGGGCAGGGTGACCAGATCGCCGAGCAGGCTGGCGCAGTGCAGGTGCGGCACCGTCGCCACCAGATTGCTCTCCCTGACCAGGGCCAGCGCCGTCGCAAACCCGGGAACCAGGGTGGTGATGGTGCGCCGCTTCCCCTGGCCTGCGAGGATCTCGTCGATGAGGCTGTGTGGCTGGCCCCGGCGGGAGACCAGCACGTGGCGGGCGGCGGCATAGCGCGCCACGGTCAGGGTGCCGTCGCAGAGGGGGTGGTCCGGGTGCACCACGGCGACGAAGTGGTCCTGGAACAGGGCCTGGGTGCGCAGCTCGGGGGCCGTGGTGGCGCCGATGACCCCGGTCTCGAAGTCCAGCTCGCCACGGCGCAGGGGGCCGCTCTCCTTGTCGGGTTTGGCCAGAAAGTGCAGCCGCACCCCGGGGGCCTCGACGGCGAGGCGCGCCAGCAGGGCGGGGCCTACCGCCTCCACGAAGCCGTCGCTGGATCGCAGGCGGAAGGTGCGCTCCAGGCTCGCCGGGTCTACTTCCTGCTGGGGGCGCAGCACGGCCCGGGTCTCCTGAACCAGGCGGGCGACCTCATCCCGCAGGATCTGCGCCCGGGGTGTGGGTATCAGGCCGCGTCCCGCCCGCACCAGCAGCGGATCCCCTGTGGTCTCCCGCAGCCTTGCCAGGGCCCGGCTCATGGCGGAAGCACTCAGGCCTAGCCGTCTGGCGGCGCCCGCCACACTGCCCTCTTCCAGCAGGGCATCCAGGGTGATCAGCAGGTTGAAATCCGGGGTCATGGTCGTCTCCTCGCAGGCGGCGCCTGACGGGCCGACCCCTTCATGATACCCGAGTTGCCGTCTCTTCATATGGCGTCTGATGCAGCTATAAGCTGCAATCCGTGCGTCTTCCGCCTTGTCATCCCCCCCGCTAGCCTGAGTGCATCATCACTTTCCGGAGAGACTGCCATGTCCACACCACTTCTTGTTTCCCCTCCCGTGACGCGCCGTCTTGGTCTCGCGGGGCTCGGGCTCGCCACCCTGCTACCTATGCTGGCGGGCAGCATGGCCAACCTGGTGCTGCCTGCCCTGGGGCAGGACTTCGGCGTGCCCTTCGCCAGCCTGCAATGGGTGCTGGTGGCCTACCTGCTTGGGATCACCAGTCTGACGGTGGTGGCGGGTCGGCTCGGCGATCGTCTGGGGCGGCGTCGCGTGCTGCTCTGGGGGACCGGGGTCTTTGCGCTGGCTTCCCTGTTGTGCGCCCTGGCCCCTTCCATTGGCTGGCTCATTGCCGCTCGCACCCTGCAAGGGGCGGGTGCGGCCTGCATGCTGGTGCTCTCGCTGGCCATGGCAGGAGAGCTGGTGCCGCCAGCCCGACGGGGCTGGAGCATGGGATTGCTCGGCACCCTGTCGGCCTGCGGCACGGCGCTCGGCCCCTCCTTTGGCGGCCTGTTGATCGGCGGATTTGGCTGGCAGGCTCCCTTCCTGCTGCTGCTCCCCCTGACGTTGCTGGCGCTGGGGTGTGCCTGGCGGGATCTGCCCCGGGATGAGGCGGGCTCTGCCGAGGGAGGTCTCCCGCTCACCAGTCTGTTGCTGCTGGTGACGGCGCTGCTCTGCTACGGGCTGGCACTGACCCGGGGCAGCCCGCTCGGGGCCTGGCCGGGGATAGGGGCGCTCGTCGCCATGGTGCTCTTCGTGCGTGCCGACTCGGGCGCCCGTCGCCCCCTGCTGCCCCTGGCGCTGCTGGGGGCGTCCAGGCGAAGAGGCGGGATCATCGCCAGTGCGCTGGTGGCCAGCGTCATGGTGGCGACGCTGCTGATCGGTCCTTTCTACCTGCACGGTGCCTTTGCCCTCGACATGGGGACGGTGGGGCTGATGATCTCCATGGGCCCCCTGCTGGCGGCGCTGTCCGGCATGCCCGCCGGCTGGCTGGTGGACAGGGTGGGGGCGACCCTTGTGGTGCGCCTCGGCCTGGGACTCATGGTGGTGGCCGCCGTCTTGCTGGCCTTGCTGGACAGGGCGCTCGGGCCCCTCGGCTACCTGCTGCCCATCCTGCTGCTCACCGCCGGTTATGCCCTGTTCCAGACCGCCAACAACAGCGCCGTGGTGGGGGAGGCGGAGGGGGCGAGCCGTGGCGCCGTGGCCGGGCTGCTGACCCTGTCGCGCAACCTGGGCCAGCTGACGGGGGCGGCGGGGCTGGGGGGCCTGTTCGCCGCCCTGGCGGGGCGGCCCGATCTCGCCCTCGCGACGGCGGACGAGCTGGCGTTTGCCACCCGGGCCACCTTCGCCCTGACAGCCTTGCTGCTGATGAGTGCGCTCTGGCTGGCGGGAAGGGAGGAGCGTGCCGTGCAGGGTGATGTGGCCCGGGACGGCTGCGAGTCGGGAGAACGCTGAAAACGAAGACGCCTCCACAGGGGAGGCGTCTTGTTATGGGATTGAGCAGGATAGTAAACCGCTCAGCTCCTCGTTATCGATCAACCTGTTACAGAATGAAGCGGCTCAGATCCTCGTCTTCAATCAGCTTGCCGAGGTGGGCGTTGACGTAGTCGGTGTCGATGACGAAGGTCTCGCCGGACTTCTCGGAAGCGTCGTAGGAGATGTCTTCCATCAGCCGCTCCATCACGGTGTGCAGACGACGGGCACCGATGTTCTCGGTGCGCTCGTTGACCTGCCAGGCGGCTTCGGCCAGACGGCGGATGCCATCCTGGGTGAACTCGATGTTGACCCCTTCGGTGGCCATCAGCGCCTTGTACTGATCGGTCAGGGAGGCGTTCGGCTCGGTCAGGATGCGCTCGAAGTCTTCGGTGGTCAGGGCGGTCAGCTCGACCCGGATCGGCAGACGGCCCTGCAGCTCGGGGATGAGGTCAGACGGCTTGGCGATCTGGAAGGCGCCGGAGGCGACAAACAGGATGTGATCGGTCTTGACCATGCCGTGCTTGGTGTTGACGGTGCAGCCCTCGACCAGCGGCAGCAGGTCGCGCTGAACCCCTTCACGGGAAACGTCCGGGCCCGAGCTCTCGCCGCGCTTGCAGATCTTGTCGATCTCGTCGAGGAAGACGATGCCGTTGTTCTCGACGGAGGCGATGGCCTTCTGCTTCAGCTCTTCCGGGTTGACCAGGCGGGCCGCTTCCTCTTCGATCAGCGCCTTCATGGCCTCTTTGACCTTGATCTTGCGCTTCTTCTTCTGATTCTGGCCCAGGTTCTGGAACAGCCCCTGCAGCTGGTTGGCCATCTCTTCCATGCCCGGCGGGGTCATGATTTCGACACCCATGGGGGAGGCGGCCAGATCCAGCTCGATCTCCTTGTCATCCAGCTGACCTTCCCGCAGTTTCTTGCGGAAAATCTGGCGGGTGTTGGAGTTGTCGGCTTTCTCTTCCTCACCCCAGCTGTTGCGCGGGTTGGGCAGCAGGGCGTCGAGGATGCGCTCTTCGGCGGCTTCCTCGGCGCGGTATTTCATCTTCTCCATCTCGGTCTCGCGCACCAGCTTGATGGCGACATCGGTCAGATCGCGGATGATGCTGTCCACTTCCTTGCCCACATAGCCCACTTCGGTGAACTTGGTCGCTTCCACCTTGATGAAGGGGGCGTTGGCCAGCTTGGCCAGGCGACGGGCGATCTCGGTCTTGCCGACGCCGGTCGGGCCGATCATCAGGATGTTCTTCGGGGTCACCTCGTGGCGCATCTCCTCGGAGAGCTGCATCCGGCGCCAGCGGTTGCGCAGGGCGACGGCGACCGCGCGCTTGGCGTCGGCCTGACCAATGATGTGTCTGTCCAGCTCGTGGACGATTTCTCTCGGGGTCATCTCGGACATGATGGCGTTCCTGTATCCGGGGCGGGCAGGGCCCACCCCTTGGAAAATGGGGTTTGGCTGGCGGCCTTATTTGGCGGCCCTATTTCGCCGACTTATTTAGCTGAATAATCCAGCACTTCGATGGTGTGGTTGCCGTTGGTGAACACACAGATGTCGCCCGCAATCTTGAGGGACTTCTCGACAATGCTCTTGGCGTCGAGCTCGGTGTTCTCCAGCAGGGCGATGGCGGCGGATTGGGCAAAGTTGCCGCCGCTGCCGATGGCGATGAGATCGTGCTCCGGCTGCACCACGTCACCGTTGCCGGTGATGATGAAGGATTTGTGCTCGTCGGCGACGGCCAGCAGCGCTTCGAGGCGGCGCAGGGCGCGATCGGTGCGCCAGTCCTTGGCCAGCGCCACGGCGGCGCGCTCCAGGTTGCCCTGATGGGCCTGCAGTTTGGCTTCGAAGCGCTCGAGCAGGGTGAAGGCGTCGGCGGTGCCGCCGGCGAAACCAGCCAGTACTTTGCCGTTGTAGAGGCGATGAACCTTGCGGGCGTTGCCCTTCATGACGGTGTTGCCAAGAGAAACCTGGCCATCGCCACCGATGACGACCTGACCGTTGCGGCGAACTGAAACTATGGTAGTCACTTTACTTACCTCGCTTGAGCCGAATGACGGCCTGACTGTGCATGGAGGAAAAGATGGGGATGGCAAAACGGCTTTTCAAGCCTGTGCCGAGCACGGATCGCGGGGGAGGGATCGGGTGGGCGCGGGATGGCGCCAAAAGAAACAGGGCCGGGTGTTGCCACCCGGCCCTGTGCATGGACGCGGCGATCACCCCTTCTTGGGGATGCAGCCGCTGATGCCCGAGCCCTGCAGCTTGCGGTTGGCCGCATCGGCCGCCGCCTTGCCGTTGAAGGGGCCCACCATCACCTTGTAGACGGCGCCACCGGCCCCGTTGACCACCTGCAGACTGGAGGATAGCCCGGCGGTGAAGGCGATGCGCGCCTTGAGGGATTCCGCGGAATCCTGGGAGCGCAGGGCGGCACACTGCATCATGTAGCGACCGCCGTCGGCGGCTGCGGTCTGTGCAGTCTGGGTCGCCGCCTTGGCCCTGGCAGCCTCGGCACGCTCCCGCTCCAGTTCGGCGCGGATCTCCCGTTCCATCCGCTCACGCTCGGCCTTCTGGTCGATCACCTGCTCCCGGGCGCTGGCGACCGGGGCGCCGGTGGTCGGCTTGGCCGGTTGCACCGGTTGCGGCTGATAGGGCTTCACCTGACCGATGGGGGTCCCCGGCTGGGGAATGTCAGTCGCGACCGGCTTGGGCAGTGCCTCCGGTTGCAGGGTCATGGTCTCGGCGGGCGGGGGCGGCAGCACGCCCGGCTGGGGCGGCGGCTCTATGATGTCCACCTGCTTGTTCTCCAGCCGCTCGATGTAGCTCCACTTCTCCTGGGGCAGGGTATTGCCCTGTGCCTTGGGTTTGTTGGCCTTCACCTGCTCTTCGATGGTGGGGGCATCGGCGCCCTTGCCGTTGATGAGGTAGAGGAAGGCGCCGAAACCGACGACCAGGGCCCCGGCCAGCAGTGCCGGGATAACAGGAAAGCGGCGAGGGGCCGCTTTCTTGATGTTACGGCCACCCGCCCGTCGTCTCGGGCTGTTGCCGACGTAATCCCGGGTCGCCATCTATTACATGCGCTCCAGGGTGTGGATGCCCAGCACGCCCAGGCCCAGCTTGAGCACCTTGGCGGTGGCGGCGCACAGCAGCAGACGGCTCTGGCGGGTCGCTTCGTCCACGCCGTCCTTGTTGATCGGGCAGGCTTCGTAGAAGGTCATGAAGTTGCCGGAGAGCTCGTACAGATAGGTACAGAGCAGGTGCGGCATCCCCTTGTCCGCCACGCCGTTGACCGCGTCGGAGAACTGGATCAGCTTCTGGGCCAGGGTCTCTTCGGCGTCTTCGCTCAGGACCACCTTGCCGCTCAGGGTATCGGCATCGACGCCGGCCTTGCGGAAGATGGACTGGATACGGGTGTAGGCGTATTGCAGGTAGGGGGCGGTGTTGCCTTCAAAGGAGAGCATCAGATCCCAGTCGAAGATGTAGTCGGTGGTGCGGTTCTTGGAGAGATCCGCATACTTGACCGCGCCCATGGCGATGGCGTGCACCACCTGGGCCTTCTCTTCGGCAGAGAGGTCGCTGTTGCGGCTCTCCAGCAGGGCGCTGGCGCGCTCTTCCGCTTCGTTCAGCAGGTCGACCAGCTTGACGGTGCCGCCGGAGCGGGTCTTGTAGGGACGGCCGTCCTTGCCCAGCATCATGCCGAAGGCGTGGTGCTCGAGGGGCACGGATTCCGGCACATAGCCCGCCTTGCGGGTGATGGTCCAGGCCTGCATCAGGTGCTGGTGCTGACGGGAGTCGATGAAGTACATGACCCGGTCGGCGCCCAGGTTTTCGTAACGGTATTTGGCGCAGGCGATGTCGGTGGTGGTGTAGAGGAAACCGCCGTCGCTCTTCTGGATGATGACGCCCATGGGCTCGCCATCCTTGTTTTTGAACTCGTCCAGGAAGACCACGGTGGCCCCTTCGCTCTCGACTGCCAGCCCCTTGGCTTTCAGGTCGGCAACGATCTGCGGCAGCATGTCGTTGTACATGGACTCGCCCATGATGTCCTTGTTGGACAGGGAGATGTTCAGACGGTCGTAGTTGCGCTGGTTCTGCTCCATGGTCATGTCGACCAGCTTCTTCCACATGGTGCGGCAGTACTCATCGCCACCTTGCAGTTTCACCACGTAGTTGCGGGCGCGCTCGGCGAAGGCTTCGTCTTCGTCGTAGTGACGCTTGGCCTGGGTGTAGAAGGCTTCCAGGTCCTTGAGCTCCATGTCGGAGGCGTGCTCGTTGGCCATCTTCTCCAGATAGGCGATCAGCATGCCGAACTGGGTGCCCCAGTCGCCGATGTGGTTGGCACGCACCACCCTGTGGCCCAGGAATTCGAGGGCGCGGGCGGCCACGTCACCGAGCACGGTGGAGCGGATGTGGTGCACCGCCATCTCCTTGGCCACGTTGGGGGCGGAGTAGTCCACCACCACGGTCTGCGGCGCCGGCAGCTTCACGTTGGCGTTGTCGGAGGTCACCATGGCTTCCACCTGACCGGCCAGCCAGCTCGGGTCGAAGAAGAAGTTGATGAAGCCGGGGCCGGCGATCTCGACCTTGGCGATCAGATCGGAGGCAGGCAGGTGCTCGATGATGGCAGCGGCCAGCTCGCGGGGATTCTTGCGGGACGGTTTGGCCAGCAGCATGGCCAGGTTGGTGGCCAGGTCGCCGTGAGCCTTCTCCTTGCATCGGTCTACTTGCACCCGGGCTTCCAGGTCGGCGGGCAGGACGCCTGCGGACTTGAGATTGGCTACCGTTTGTTCAAGTAGATGATGAATATGCTCTTTCATAACTGACCACCGAGGTTGCGCGTCGAAAAGTGACTGACTGGATAAGGGCGTGAATTTTACCCGCATCGGGCCGAGAAAACTATAGGAACGGCCCGCACCCGTGGGCGTGGCGGATATTTCACTGCGTTTTCCACCACATTGCAGGATATTGATTTGGGTAAGTGGTGGTTATCCATTTCTACTGCATAACGAAACGGCTTGTCCAGGCTATTTCCCCCTGATTATGACAGGGTTATTTATACCGATTCGATCTGAATGATCCCGCTTCCCGTGGCGGTCGTATCCTTTGAGGAAGCCGTTGGAGGATGATTCCCATGACACTGGTACTGTTTCCACTCTCCGCTCACCTGCTGCCGGGCGGCATCATGCCGCTGCGCATCTTCGAGCCCAGATACCAGCGCATGATCGCCGAGTCCCGGGAGCGGGAGTTCGCGCTCTGCATGCTGGACCCCCGCCAGCCCGACGCGCTGCGCAACATGTACCCCATCGCCACCCGGGTGCGCATCATCGATTTCGATCTGCTGCCCGATGGTTTGCTCGGCATCACGGTGCTCGGGGTGGAGCGGGTGCGTATCACGGATCTCTGGCAGGAAGAGGACGGTCTGCGGGTCGGCGAGGTGGAGCCCCTGCCCCCCTGGCAGAGCGGCAGGCTCCAGGCGGATCAGCACTCCCTGGCCAAGGCGTTGCAGGATGTGTTCAACGACTATCCGGAGTACGCGGCACTCTATCCGGAGCCGGACTGGGAGGATGCGAGCTGGGTCGCCCAGCGCTGGCTGGAGGTGCTGCCCATCCCGGTGGAGCAAAAACAGTGGCTGGTGGCGGCCAAGGACAACCAGCCCACCCTCTCCCTGCTGAGCGGTCTGCTGGTCGCGAGCCATTGAATTCCCCTTCCCGGTGATCCTTTTTCCTCGCTCACCGTATTGGGGGTGAACACCACACGCGAGGGATGGCGCAATGGCATATACTGGCCAACCACAATCGGCTCCACGCAGGACATCGCCCCCCATGGACAACCCAGACGGCGACCTCACATCTTTGCTGGTCCGGGTGGCCGAGCGTGCCGACAAGGCTGCCTTCGCCACCCTGTTCCACCACTTCGCGCCGCGCATCCGCAGCTACGGGCTGCGCCACCTCGGCAGCGAAGCCAACGCCATGGAACTGGTGCAGGAGACCATGTTGCTGGTCTGGCAGAAGGCACGGCTCTATCACCCCGACAAGGGTGCCGCCACCACCTGGATCTACACAGTGATGCGCAACCAGAGCTTTGACATGCTGCGCCGCCGCCGCGCCAGCAAGGAGGAGCTCTGCGCCGAGGAGATCTGGCCGTTGCTGGAGTTCCGGGCCGAAGAGGAGCACCTGAGCGGCGGTGAAGACGCGGTGCTGACCCGCCAGATGGCCCACTATGTCGCCACGCTGCCGGAGCCGCAGCAGCAGGTGGTGCGCGGCATCTACCTGCAGGAGCTCTCCCAGCAGGAGCTGGCCGACCGGCTCGGCGTGCCCCTTGGCACCATCAAGTCCCGGCTGCGGCTGGCACTACAGAAACTGAAGGAACAAGTGGAGCAAGGCCATGATTAAGACCCATCCGACTGAACCCATGCTGCGCGCCTTCGCCGCCGACGAGCTGCCCCTGCCGCTGGCCGTCGGTGTCTCCGCCCATTGCGAGTTCTGCCCCGAGTGCGCCGCCCGGGTGAAGGAATTTGAAGAGGCGCTGGCGTGCCAGCATCTCGCCCCTGACGCGCCGGACGAGGCACTGCCCGCCGGATTCGATGCCATGCTGGCGGGCATACTGCAACAGCCGGTGGCGACGGAGGCGGCGCTCGCCCTTCCCGAGAGCCCGAGGCCAGAGCTCAGGGTGGCGGGTCACAGTTACCGGCTGCCGCGGGCATTGGCACGGCATCATGCCCCCAGGTGGCGTCATCTCGGGGCCATCCGTCAGGTCAGCCTGCCCCTGGACGAGATGGGGGCGCGGGCCAACCTGCTCCACATCGAGGCGGGGGGGCGGATCCCCGAGCACACCCACAAGGGATATGAGCTGACCCTGCTGCTGGCGGGCACCATCGAGGATGGCGACACCCGCTATCAGGCGGGGGATTTCATCTGGCGTGACGCCAGCCACGCCCACAGTCCCCGTACCCCGGACGGCTGCCTCTGTTACACGGTGCAGGATGCCCCCGTGCAGTTCACCAAGGGGCTGTCACGGCTGCTCAACGGCATCAGCCAGCACCTCTATTGAGTTGGGTCACGGCTGCTCGGCGATAGCGGGCTGCCGCGCGACTGAGGCGGTATCACGGCATGAAAAAAGGGACCCTCGGGTCCCTTTTGTGTTGCTTGGCGGCGAAGCCCATCAGGCCACGAAGACCAGGTAGACGACGAAGGCCAGCAGGAAGCGGTAGATGGCGAACGGGATGAAGTCGAGACGACGGATCAGCGCCAGGAAGGTCTTGATGGCGACCATGGCCACCACGAAGGCGGTGACGAAGCCCACCGCAAACATGGGGAAGTCCGCCATGGAGAGGAAGTCGCGGCTCTTGTAGAGATCCAGGCCGCTGGCCGCGATCATCATGGGTACCGCCATGATGAAGGAGAATTCCGCTGCCGCGTGGCGGCTGATGCCCATCAGCATGCCGCCGCTGATGGTGGCGCCGGAGCGGGAGAAACCGGGCCAGAGTGCCAGGCACTGGAACAGGCCGATGCCGAAGGCCTGCTTGTAGCTGATGTCGTCCAGGGTCTCCGCAGTCACGGTGGGGCGGAACTTTTCGGCGATGATGAGCAGGATGCCACCGGCCACCAGGGCATACATCACGGTTTCCGGCCCGAACAGATTGGCCTTGATCCAGCTGTGGATGGCCAGCCCGACGACCACGGCGGGCAGCATGCCGAGGATGACGTGCACCAGGGAGAGGGTCGCGTGGCCCGGGGCCGGTTTCTGACCGAAGTGAATGCCGATGAGTCCGAACAGGCGGCGCCAGAACATGACGACCACTGCCAGGATGGAGCCGAGCTGGATCACCACCTCGAAGGTGGCGGCCTTGGGTCCTTCAAACCCGAGGAGGTGGCCGACGATGATCATGTGGCCGGTGGAGGAGACGGGGAGGAACTCGGTCAGGCCTTCCACTATGCCCAGCACAAAGGCAACGAACAGGGCGTAGGATTCGGTCATGGTGCAGATCTCTTGGTTATGGGGTCTGGATAAAATCAACCCCGAACGGGTCGGGGCGGCCAATGATGGCGGAAAATCACGCGGGCAACCAGTGAATATTGGGGATTTCAGCGCCCTGTTCCGGCCGGGAAAGGGCGCTGGCGGACCATGCAGGGCGCGGCTTGCAGCATGTTGTCAGAAGCCATGACTGCCCCGTCACGTTCTGACAGGTCAGTCACGCCAGATGTCCTCGGTTTTATGATCTTTTTGTGCTGTCAGGACAATATTGACAGGATTTTCTGTTGAAGATCATCGTCCAGGGGGGGCTGCCCCAGGGCGTCGACGGCGCTCGTTATCTGTTGGGGATGGCTGGCGCCGATCAGGGCGCAGCTCACCACGGGGTCGCGCAGCACCCATTGCAGTGCGAGTTGCGACAGGGACTGACCCCGTTGCAGGGCCAGTGCATGCAGGGCGCGG
Source organism: Aeromonas sp. R7-5 (assembly GCF_040908015.1). NCBI lineage: Bacteria > Pseudomonadati > Pseudomonadota > Gammaproteobacteria > Aeromonadales > Aeromonadaceae > Aeromonas > Aeromonas sp. R7-5. The sequence continues at coordinate 116,045 of NZ_JBFOCZ010000028.1, forward strand.
ACGGTGGCGAGCTTCTCCTCGGTGATCTGGTCCGCCGTGAGGAAGGGGCTGGCACTGGCGGCACGGGAATCCGCGGGAATGCCCGCCAGGTAGCGATCGCTCAGCAGCCCCCCCGCCAGGGGCGAGAAGGCGACCACCCCCATGCCGTGCTCCCGGCAGGCCGGCAGGGTGTCGGGCTCAACATCGCGCTGGAACAGGGAGTATTTGAGCTGGTTGACCAGGCAGGGGGTGCCGAGCTCCGCCAGCCGGGTGGCAGCCTTGGCCGCGAGCGGGGCCGGGTAGTTGGAGAGGCCGATGTAGAGCGCCTTGCCCTGGCGCACCATCAGGGCCAGGGCCTGGCAGGTCTCCTCGAGCGGGGTGCGGGGATCCGGCCTGTGGTGATAGAAGATGTCCACGTAGTCGAGGCCCAGACGGCGCAGGCTCTGGTGCAGGCTGGCGAAGAGGTACTTGGCGCTGCCGCCATCGCCGTAGGGGCCGTCCCACATCACGTAGCCCGCCTTGCTGGCGATGATGAGTTCGTCCCGATAGGGAGCCAGGCTCCTCTTGAGCAGCGTGCCGAAGGTCAGTTCGGCAGATCCCGGCGGCGGCCCGTAGTTGTTGGCGAGATCGAAGTGGGTGATCCCCAGATCGAACGCCTGGTGCACCATGGCCTTCGCGGTGGCGGGATCGCTCCCGGCGCCGAAGTTGTGCCACAGACCCAGACCGATGCCGGGCAGGCGCAGGCCGTGGTGGCCCGCCGGTCGGTAGGACTGGCGCTGGTAGCGGTCGGGGGCGGCGAGGTAGTTGTCATCCATCACGGTGCGGTTCCTTGGGCTGGTGTGCAATGAGGAGCGACGGGCCCTGCGGCGGGCCTCACCCCGGCTGATTCGGCGTTGCCATCGGGGCCGGGGCCGCCATGACGTGGCGGCGCGCCCGGGCCCCTTCGTCTGCCCGAGCAGGGCTGTCAGGGGGCAGGAATAAAGCGATAACGGGTCTGGTGGCGATAACGCTGCCCCGGCAGCAACCAGGGATCGCCGAGGGCGGGCCGGTTCGGGCTGTCGGGCAATTGCTGGGCCTCCAGGCAGAAGCCGTCGTAATCCCGATAGGGTCGGCCCTGACGATCCGGTGTGCCGGTCAGCCAGTTGCCGCTGTAGAACTGCAGGGAGGGCTGGTTGGTGTAGACCGCCATGGTCAGCTTGCCATCCCCCGAGATCACCCGGGCGGCCCATGGCTGGCCGGACCCACCAAACGGCTCATCAACAGGCTCAAAATCGCTGTTGTTGAGCAGAAATGCGTGATCGTACCCCTTGGCCAACTGCTGCTGGGGGTGGTCCAGCCACGCCTGGCCGATGGGGCGGGGGGCGCGCAGATCGAAGGGGCCTTCCACCGGGGCGATGGCCAGCGGCAGGCTCTGGTCATCCGTGGGCAGGTAGCGGTCGGCGTCTAGGCTGATGGTGTGGTGGCGGATGTCGCCACCGCCATCCAGGTTGAAGTAGGCGTGGCTGGTGAGGCTGACCGGGCTGGGGGCGTCCGTGCTGGCGCAGAAGTCGACCACCAGATCGCACTGCTCCAGCCGATACTCCAGGCTCACCCTCAGATTGCCGGGAAAGCCCTGATCCCCCGCACGGGAGAGGAGCGCCAGCTTGACCCTGTCCGCCTCCTGCTCCTTGATCTGCCAGGTGCGGCGATGGAACCCGTCGCGCCCGCCGTGCAGGCAGTTGGCCCCCTGGTTGGCGTCCAGCGTCCAGCACTGGCCTTCCCGCTCAAGGCGGGCGCCGCCGATGCGGTTGGCAAAGCGCCCCGCCACGGCCCCCAGCCATACCTGCTGGGTGAGGTAGGCCTCGTCGGCGCAGCCCAGCAGCACCTCCCGCCGCTCTCCCGCCACCGGCAGGGTGAGGGAGGTGAGGGTGGCCCCGTATGCGAGACCGCGCAGCCGCAGTCCCTCCTCGTTTTCCAGTTCGAATCTCATCATTGTTTGCGGTTCCCCGTCGTGATCCCGTCGCCCCCTGCCGGCGTCGCGAGTGCCGGGCAGGGGGCGTCACCCGTTGTCAGGCGTGCGTTACAGTCTGCCGGCCCCTGCGCTGGCACGGCAGACGTAACAGTCCGCCTTGAGGCCGAAACGGGCCGGGTATTCCGCCTCCACCACGGCGATCACCTCGGCCACCTTCTCGGGGCGCAGCAGGGCGACCACGCAGCCACCAAAACCGCCACCGGTCATGCGCACACCGCCTTCGCTGCCGAGCCGGGCCTTGATGATCTCCACCAGGCCGTCGATGGGAGGCACGGTGATCTCGAAGTCATCGCGCATGGCGGCGTGGGACTGGCCCATCAGCTCGCCGAGGCGCACCAGATCGCCCTGTGCCAGCGCATCGGCCGCCGCCAGAGTGCGGGCGTTCTCGCCGACCACGTGGCGGGCACGGCGATAGCAGGTCTCGTCCAGCCCGGCCTTGCCCGCTTCCAGGGTCGCCAGATCCAGGTCGCGCAGGGCCTTGACCCCGTAGTGACGGGCGGCGGTTTCGCACTGCTGGCGACGGGTGTTGTATTCGCTGTCCACCAGGCCGCGGCGCACGTTGGAGTTGACGATGAGCACCGCCAGATCGGTGGGCATGGGGATGAGCCGGGTCTCCAGGGAGCGGCAATCGAGCAGCAGGGCGTGATCCTGCTTGCCGCTCGCGGAGATCATCTGATCCATGATGCCGCAGTTGCAGCCGACGAACTGGTTCTCCGCCTGCTGGCCGTTGAGGGCGATTTCCGCCTGGCTGATGGCCAGCCCCTGGGCCTCCTTGAAGGCCTGGCCGATGGCCACCTCCAGGGAAGCGGAGGAGGAGAGACCCGTCCCCTGGGGCACGTTGCCGGAGACCACCAGATTGAGGCCGCGCAGGGCGTGGCCCCGTGCCTGCAGGTGTTTCACCACGCCGCGGATATAGTCGCTCCAGCGCTGGCTGGGGTGGTGCTCGATGGGTTGATCGAGACTGAACCGGTCGCGCTGGTTGTCGTAGTCGGCGGCGATCACTTCGACCAGGTTGTCGCCGCGCAGGCCGATGGCGACGCAGGTCTCGTAGTCGATGGCGCAGGGCAGCACGAAGCCGTCGTTGTAGTCGGTGTGCTCGCCGATGAGGTTGACGCGGCCTGGAGCCCGTACCAGCAGGTCGGGTTGTTGCTCAAACTGCTCGGCAAACACGGCGCTGACGCGCTGGCTCGGGGTCATAGGGCCTCCTCGTTGGCCTGGTTCTGGTCGTTGTAGTGGATGGGACTGAGGGCGCGCAGCCGTTCCGCCGCCTGTTCCGGGGTGAGATCGCGCTGGGTTTCGGCCAGCATCTCGAAGCCCACCATGAATTTGCGCACCGTGGCGGAGCGCAGCAGGGGCGGATAGAAGTGGGCGTGCAGTTGCCACGCCTCGGGGCAGTCGGAACGGGGCGGGGCGAAGTGCCAGCCCATGGAGTAGGGGAAGCTGCACTGGAACAGGTTGTCGTAGCGGCTGGTGAGCTCCTTGAGCGCGATGGCCAGGTCCTGTTGCTGTTCCCGGGTGAGATCCAGCATGGAGGGGACATGGGCCTTGGGCAGCAGCAGGGTCTCGAACGGCCAGGCCGCCCAGAAGGGCACCACCGCCAGCCAGTGGGCCGTCTCCACCACGATGCGGGAGCGATCCGCCAGCTCCCGTTCCACATAGTCCAGCAGCAGGGGGCGGCCGTGTTCGGCCAGCCAGGCGCGCTGGTGCGCCTCTTCTCGGGCAATCTCGTTGGGCAGGAAGTCGCTGCCCCAGAGCTGGCCATGAGGGTGCGGGTTGGAGCAGCCCATGACGGCGCCCTTGTTTTCAAAGACTTGCACCCATTCCCACTGGTCAGAGAGCTCGGCCACCTGGTCCATCCAGGTGGTGATCACCCCTTCGATGGCGGGCAGGGGCAGCTCGGGCAGGGTCTTGCCGTGATCCGGCGAGAAGCAGATGACCCGGCTGGTGCCCCGGGCGGCTTCCAGCTTCAGCAGGGGATCCGGCGCCGCGTCGGCGGCCGGGGTGTCCTGCATCAGGGCGGCGAAGTCGTTGGTAAAGACGAAGGTGTCCTGATAGTCGGGGTTGATATCGCCGGTCACCCGGGTGTTGCCCGCACAGAGGAAGCAGTCGGGATCATGGGCCTGGCTCGGCGCCAGGCTCACCTTCTCGACCTGGCCTTGCCAGGGGCGCTTGGCCCTGTGAGGGGAGACCAGCACGTACTGGCCGGTGAGCGGGTTGAAGCGGCGGTGGGGGTGATCAACGGGGTTGAACATCATCACTCCAGTCTGTGAGTTGAATACATCCGAAGGCGCAGGCCAGGGCCTACGCCTCGTAACCATTGGGGTTGGCGGACTGCCAGCGCCAGCTGTCGGCGCACATGGCGGCGAGATCCCGGCTGGCGTGCCAGTCCAGTTCCCGAGCGGCCTTGGCGGGATCGGCCCAGCACTCGGCGATGTCGCCGGGGCGCCGTGGCTCGATCCGGTAGGGAAGGGGCCGACCGCAGGCGGCCTCGAACGCCGCGACCATCTGCAACACGCTCTGGCCCTGGCCCGTGCCCAGGTTGTAGGCGTGGACACCGCCCCGTCCGGCGCAGTGTTCCAGAGCCTTGACGTGCCCTTCGGCGAGATCCATCACATGGATGTAGTCGCGCACCCCGGTGCCGTCGATGGTTGGGTAATCGTTACCAAAGACCGAGAGGCAGTCGCGCCGGCCGATGGCGACCTGGGTCAAAAACGGCATCAGATTGTTGGGGATGCCCTGGGGATCCTCCCCCAGAGTGCCGGACTCGTGGGCGCCGACGGGGTTGAAATAGCGCAGCAGGGTCATGCTCCAGTGGGGCTCGGCCCGCTGCAGATCCTCGAGGATCTCCTCGATGATCAGCTTGGATCGGCCATAGGGGTTGGTGGCGCTGCGGGGGAAATCCTCCCGGATCGGGGTGCTGGCGGGATCGCCGTAGACGGTGGCCGACGAGCTGAACACCAGATTGCGTACCCCGGCCCGTTTCATCGCCTGCAGCAATACCAGGGTGCCGCTCAGGTTGTTCTCGTAGTAGTCCAGCGGGATGCGGGTCGACTCGCCGACCGCCTTGAGGGCGGCGAAGTGGATCACGGCGTCGATGTGCTGCTCGCTGAAGATGCGATCCAGCAGGGCCGGGTCACGGATGTCCCCTTCGTAGAAGCGGGGCTGGCGCCCGCTGATGGCGGCGACACGGGTCAGGACGCCCGCCTTGCTGTTGCAGAGGTTGTCTACCACCACGGGCTCCATGCCTGCGGCCTGCAAGGCCAGACAGGTGTGGCTGCCGATGTAGCCGCAACCGCCGGTGACCAGTACTTTCATCCGTTGTTCCACCCTCAACTCCTCGCATCAGGAAAGCCTGAGCAGGAGTCTAGCCGAGGGGCTGACGGGCAAACTGTGAGCTGCTTAACAAATATGTGTAAACGATTACACTTGTTTTCATCGACCAATGTGGCAAGTTCTGATTTTTCCCCCTGTTATCAGTGACATTGAACGGTATAATGCGGCCAGTTGCAGCGTGAAATAAGTGAAAACAGCATGAGCACCATCAAGGATGTCGCCCGTTTGGCCAATGTGTCAGTGGCAACGGTTTCACGGGTGATGAACAACTCACCCAAGGCCAGTGCCGCCTCCCGCGAGGTGGTGCTGAAGGCCATGGCCGAGCTGGGCTATACCCCCAACGCCAACGCGCGGGCCCTGGTCAGCCAGACCTGTGACACCATGGGAGTGGTGGTGGGCGACGTGGCGGATCCTTTCTTCGGCGCCCTGGTCAAAGGGGTCGCTGCGGTGGCAGTGGAGCAGGGCTTGCACCTGTTGATGGGTAATGGTTTTCACCGCGCCCAGCAGGAGCGGGAGGCCATCGAGCTGCTCATCGGCAAACGCTGCGAGGCACTGGTGGTGCACAGCAAGGCGCTCGGCGACGAGGAGCTGGTCGACTACGCCCTGCGCGCCCCCGGCATGGTGCTGATCAACCGCGACATTCCGAGTCTGAGGGGGCGCTGCATCGCTCTCAACAACCGCCAGGGTGCGGCGACAGCCACCCGTCATCTGCTGGATCTCGGCCACCGCCATATCGCCTTCCTGAGCTCGGATCACGCCATCGAGGATGCGCTGTTGCGCCACCAGGGCTATCAGGATGCCCTGGCGGAGGCGGAGGTCTTCGCCGATCCCGAGCTGGTGGAGAGCGGCATGCCCAATGAAGAGGGGGGCGAGCGCGCCATGCTCAACCTGCTGGCCAAGGGGTTGCCCATCACGGCGGTGGTGGCCTACAACGACGCCATGGCGGCAGGGGCCATCTCCGTGCTGGCGGACAATGGCCTCAAGGTGCCGGAAGAGGTGTCTGTGGTGGGCTTCGATGACATCATCTACGCCAGATACCTGAGACCCAAGCTCTCCACCATGCGCTATCCCATCGAGCTGATGGCGGCCCAGGCGGCCAAGCTGGCGCTGCAACTCGCCGCAGGGGAGAGCGAATCGGTGCAGAGCCGCATCTATACCCCCACCCTGATCAACCGCCATTCGGTCGCTCCCGTCAGGTCCTGATCGCAGCGCTTGCGCCCCCGTCGGCGCAAGCGCTGCGCCTGGCGAACCCGGACTGCAGCCCATAAAGCGCCCCATAGCTCAGACGATAGGTAGCTCAGAGCATGGCGAGCGCAGACCATAAAGGACTGTCTGAGGAGTGACAACGGTCCCCTCACGCTCCCTGCCTGCCGAACTCGGCAGCTCTTCCCGCTCGTCTGTCACGAGCCCCTCTCCCCCGGCCTGCCGAGCCTCACTTCCGGCCAGATCCTGCCAGACGCCCGTCATGGCTTTTCTCTGCGCCGGGCAGGGGCGATCGTGGCCTCTGCGCGCTCCTTCGAGAGGCCGGGCTGCGTGCCCGGAACCGGGTTGAGGCGCTCCAGCACCTGATGAGGCGAGGGGGGCGCGATGTCGGGTCTTTGCCATGGCTTGCTCCGCTGGCTCGGCCATTGCCTCCCGGTTTCACACTCCCGGGCATCTTTTGCCCTTCCGAAGGTCCGCTTTTTCCCCCGTGGGGTCATTTACCCGGATTTATCCGATTTTTACTCCGTTTTACTTAACAAAATGAGTGTAATCGTTTACATCTGTGTGAGCGGGATCGCCGATCACCGGGCAAAACTCTCCTACACTGCAGTGGTTTTCAGCGTGAATGCAGGGAGAAGTGAAGCATGCTCAGGGAGATAGTGGCCCGTCAGGATTGGCAGACCCAGGGGATCACCGCCGTGAACCGGTTGCCAGCCCATACCCCCTTGTCCAGTTGGCGCAGTGAAGGGGAAGCCAGGATGGGGGGGTTGTCACCTTCCCGCCTGCTGCTGGACGGCGAGTGGCAGTTCTCCTGGTTCGAGGCCCCGGAGCGGGTGCCGGAGCAGTGGCTGGTGGAGGATCTGCCGGATGCCTGCCCCATCAAGGTGCCGGGCAACTGGCAACTGGCTGCGGCCTATCCGGGGGCGCGGCCCGTCACGGATGTGCCCATCTACACCAACATCAAATACCCCTTTCCCTGCGACCCGCCCCGGGTGCCTGCCGAGAATCCCACCGGTTGCTACTCCCGCGAGTTCACGGTTGCTGCGGACTGGCTGGCCGAGGGGCAGACCCGGATCATCTTCGACGGGGTGGACAGCGCGTTTCACCTCTTCTGCAACGGCCGCTGGGTCGGCTACTCCCAGGACAGCCGGCTGCCGGCGGAATTCGATCTGACCCCCTTCCTTCAGGCCGGGGTCAACCGCCTTGCCGTCCTGGTGCTGCGCTGGTCTGACGGCTCCTATCTGGAAGATCAGGACATGTGGCGCATGAGCGGCATCTTCCGCTCCGTCAGCCTGCTGCACAAACCGGTCCGTCATCTGATGGATATCCGGGTGACGCCCGAGCTCGACGCCTGCTACCGGGATGCCCGCCTCAAGGTTGAATTGCAGGCGGCCAACGGGGCCGGTCTGTCGGTGGAGGCCAACCTCTATGATGGCGACGAGCGGGTCGCGACCCTGCACCAGCGGATCGGCACCCAGGCCATCGACGAGAAAGGGGTGTATGACGATCGCGCCGAGCTGTGGCTGACGGTAACGGCGCCACACAAGTGGAGCGCCGAGACCCCGCACCTCTATCGCCTGACCCTGACCCTGCTGGACGAGCAGGGAAGCGCTCTCGAGAGCGAGGCCCATGACGTGGGCTTTCGGGCGGTGGAAATCCGTGGCGGCCTGCTGCGGGTCAACGGTCAGCCCCTGCTGATTCGTGGTGCCAATCGCCATGAACACCATCCCGCCACGGGTCACGTGGTGACCCCGGCCGACATGGAGCAGGATCTGCTGCTGATGAAGCGGCACAACTTCAACGCGGTGCGCTGCTCCCACTATCCCAATCACCCCGAGCTCTATCGCCTGTGCGACCGGCTCGGCCTCTATGTGGTGGACGAGGCGAACCTGGAGACCCACGGCATGACCCCCATGGGGCGGCTGGCGCGGGATCCCGCCTGGAGCAACGCCTTCCTGGAGCGGGTTACCCGCATGGTGGCCCGGGACTTCAACCACCCCTGCATCATCATCTGGTCCCTGGGGAACGAATCCGGTTATGGCCCGGCCCACGACGCCATGTATCGCTGGGTGAAGGGGGCGGACCCCAGCCGCCCGGTGCAGTACGAAGGGGGCGGGGCCGACACCCCGGCCACCGACATCATCTGCCCCATGTATGCCCGTACCCACCAGGATCAACCCTTCCCGGCGGTGCCCAAGTGGGCGCTGGCCAAGTGGATCGGCCTGCCGGAAGAGACCCGGCCGCTGATCCTGTGCGAATACGCCCACGCCATGGGCAACAGCCTGGGGGGCTATGCCCATTACTGGCAGGCATTTCGCGATCATCCGCGGCTGCAGGGTGGGTTTGTCTGGGATTGGGTCGATCAGGGGCTGGACAAGCAGACCGACGATGGCCGTCATTTCTGGGCCTATGGTGGCGATTTCGGCGACACTCCGAACGATCGCCAGTTCTGCTGCAACGGCCTGCTGTTCCCCGATCGCACCCCCCATCCATCCCTGTTTGAAGCCCGGCGTGCCCAGCAGCCCTTTGTTCTGACCCTGCAGGGTCGCCAGCCGCTGACGGTGGAGATCCGCAGCGAATACCTGTTCCGGGAGACGGACAACGAACGCCTGCTGTGGCGTCTGTGTGAAGACGGTGTGGTGGTGAGCCAGGGTGAATGCCCGCTCGAGCTGGCCCCCCGGGGGAGCGTGACGCTGACCCTGCTGGAGCAACTGCCGGCCTTTGCGCCGGGGGCGATCGCCTGGCTGGATCTCGCCATCGTGCAGCCCACCGCCACGGCCTGGGCCGGAGCGGGTCACGAGGTGGCTCGCCAGCAATGCCTGTTGCCCGCGCCCCTGGCGCTGCCGTCGGCCTGCCCGGCGGTCAGCCTGACCGAGCAGCGCGATCACTGGGTGCTTGGCGCCGCAGAGTCCCTGTGGCAGCTCGACAAGGCCAGTGGTCGCATCGTCAGCTGGCAGAAGCAGGGCCGCGAGCGGCTGCGCGACGCCATCGCCGATCACTTCTATCGGGCGCCGCTCGACAACGATATCGGCACCAGCGAGGCGGATCACGCCGATCCCAACGCCTGGATTGCCCGCTGGCAGGAGGCCGGACTCAATGATCTGCAGCACCGCTGTCTCGGCCTGGAGGCGAGTCCGGAGCAGGGTCTCATCACGGCGCACCACGCCTACTTCGTGGGTGACGAGCCGAAGATCCTGACCCGCTGGCATCACAGGATGGACGGGGAGGGCGCCATGCACCTCGCCATCGAGGTGGAGGTGGCCGCCGACATGCCCTCCTTGCCGCGCATCGGTGCCCGGCTCTGGCTGACCGATGAACCGGCCGAAGGTGCCCCGGTGAGCTGGCTGGGGCTTGGCCCCCACGAGAATTACCCGGATCGCCGGCTCGCCGCTGATCTCGGTCGCTGGCAATTGCCCATCGAGGCGTTGCACACCCCTTATGTCTTCCCCACCGACAACGGACTGCGCTGCGATACCCGCGCACTGCAACTGGGGGATCTGGCGGTGGAGGGGCGCTTCCACTTCAGCGTCAGCCGCTACAGTCAGCAGCAGCTGGCAGAAGCCCGTCACCAGACCGATCTGGTGGCCCTGGGGGGCACACACCTTTGCCTCGATGGCTTCCACATGGGGGTGGGAGGCGACGACTCCTGGAGCCAGAGCGTGCGGCCCGAGTTCTGGCTGTTGCCGGGGCGTTATCAGTGGCACTGCCGTCTGAGCTAGCCGGACCCGCCGTCGGGAGATGGCGAGACCCAAAGGCAGTTTCTCACGTAACTATTTAATTTTTAACAATATTACGGCTATGTAACAGAGTGTAAACGTTTTCATTTTGTTGCCAGGATCACAGACCGCCTCACAACAAACTGATTACATTAGGCTGGCGCCAGCTCAAACGGTGTACAGCATTCCCTACAAAAAACAGATAGAGATCGGAGCATAACAATGAAAAAACTCACGACAGTTGCCACCTTGCTGATGGGACTGATGGCGGGAGCCCAAGCCCAGGCCGATACCCGTATCGGGGTCACCGTCTACAAGTACGACGACAACTTCATGGCCGTGGTGCGCAAGGCCATCGAGAAAGAAGCGGCGGCCACCCCGGGTGTGGAACTGCTGATGAACGACTCCCAGAACGACCAGTCCAAGCAGAACGACCAGATCGATGTACTGCTGGCCAAGGGCGTGAAGGCCCTGGCCATCAACCTGGTTGACCCGGCGGCGGCCCCTGTCGTGATTGAGAAAGCCCGTGCGGACGAGATCCCCGTGGTCTTCTACAACAAGGAACCGAGCGCGGCCGACCTGGCCAGCTATGACAAGGCCTACTACGTTGGCACCGACTCCAAGGAGTCCGGCATCATCCAGGGCCAGCTGATCGCCAAGCACTGGAAAGCGCACCCCGAGTGGGATCTGAACAAGGATGGCGTCATCCAGTTCGTGCTGCTCAAGGGTGAGCCTGGCCACCCGGATGCGGAAGCACGCACCACCTACGTCGTCAAGACCCTGAACGATGGCGGCATCAAGACCGAGCAACTGCACATGGATACCGGTATGTGGGATACCGCCATGGCCAAGGACAAGATGGACGCCTGGATCTCCGGTCCGAACGCCAACAAGATCGAAGTGGTCATCGCGAACAACGACGGCATGGCGATGGGCGCCGTGGAATCCCTGAAGGCCCAGGGCAAGACCGCCATCCCGGTGTTCGGTGTTGACGCCCTGCCGGAAGCCCTGGCCATGGTCAAGAGCGGTGCCATGGCTGGTACCGTGCTGAACGATGCGGCCAACCAGGCCAAGGCCACCTTCGAGCTGACCAAGAACCTGGCCGAAGGCAAGCCGGCTGGTGAAGGCACCAACTGGAAGATCGACAACAAGGTCGTCCGCGTTGCCTACGTGGGCGTAGACAAAGACAACCTGTCCCAATTCGAGTAATTCCTCCCCTCAGGGCAAGGGAGATCCCCTTGCCCTCTTTTCAACCAGATGTGATGGCTGATATGACAACACGGCAACAATCAGAATGGCTGTTGGAGATGATTGACGTCAGTAAGAGCTTTCCTGGCGTCAAGGCACTCGATAATGTCAATTTACGGGTCCGTCCTCATTCTGTGCATGCGTTGATGGGCGAGAATGGTGCAGGGAAGTCCACGCTGCTCAAGTGCCTGTTCGGCATCTACGAGAAGGATCAGGGCAAGATCTTCTTCAAGGGACAGGAGATCAACTTCACCTCGTCCAAAGAGGCGCTGGAGAATGGCGTTTCCATGGTGCACCAGGAGCTGAACCTGGTACTGCAACGCACCGTGATGGACAACATGTGGCTCGGCCGCTATCCCACCAAGGGACTGTTTGTCGACCACGGCAAGATGTATCAGGACACCAAGCATATCTTCGAGGAGCTGGACATCGACATCGACCCCAGGGTCAAGGTCGGCACCCTGTCGGTTTCCCAGATGCAGATGATCGAGATTGCCAAGGCATTCTCCTATGACGCCAAGATCGTCATCATGGACGAACCCACCTCCTCCCTGACCGAGAAAGAGGTCAACCACCTCTTCAAGATCATCAACAAGCTCAAGGAGAAGGGGTGCGGCATCGTCTACATCTCCCACAAGATGGAAGAGATCTTCCAGCTCTGTGACGAGATCACCATATTGCGGGATGGCCAGTGGGTGGCGACCCAGCCCCTCAAGGGCATGACCATGGATCAGATCATCGGCATGATGGTCGGCCGCGAGCTCACCCAGCGCTTCCCGGAAAAAACCAACCAGCCCAAAGAGGTGATCCTCGAGGTCGAGCACCTGACGGCCAAGAACCAGCCTTCCATCAAGGACGTGACCTTCAACCTGCACAAGGGGGAGATCCTCGGCATCGCCGGTCTGGTGGGGGCCAAGCGCACCGACATCGTGGAGACCCTGTTCGGCATCCGTGATCGCAGCGAAGGGACCATCAAGCTGCACGGCAAAGAGGTGGCGAACCACAACGCCCACGAGGCGATCCAGAACGGCTTCGCCCTGGTGACCGAGGAGCGCCGCTCCACCGGGATCTATTCACGCCTCGACATCGCATTCAACTCCCTGATCGCCAACATGGACAACTACAAGGGATCCATGGGGCTGCTCAGCGACAACAAGATGAAGAGCGATACCCAGTGGGTCATCGACTCCATGCGCGTCAAGACACCGACCCAGCAGACCCAGATCGGCTCGCTCTCCGGTGGCAACCAGCAGAAGGTGATCATCGGTCGCTGGCTGCTGACCCAGCCCGAGATCCTGATGCTGGATGAACCGACCCGGGGTATCGACGTCGGCGCCAAGTTCGAGATCTACCAGCTCATCCTGGAGCTGGCGAAGAAGGACAAGGGCATCGTCATCATCTCCTCCGAAATGCCGGAACTGCTCGGCATCACGGACCGCATCATGGTCATGAGCAATGGCCGGGTCGCGGGGATCGTCAACACCAAAGAAACTGACCAGAGCGAGATCCTGCGCCTGGCATCTCTGTACCTATAAAGACAGGAAGACATTATGGAGTCGGCTAAAAATTTCAATCTGATGCAGGCGCTCAAAGAGAACGGCATCTATGTGGTGTTGCTGGTGTTGCTCATGATCATCGTGATCAAGGAGCCCTCCTTCCTCAGCCTCACCAACCTCAGCAACATCCTGACCCAGTCCTCGGTGCGGGTCATCATCGCCCTCGGGGTGGCGGGCATCATCATCACCCAGGGTACTGACCTGTCGGCCGGTCGTCAGGTCGGTCTGGCGGCGCTGATCGCGGCCACCATGCTGCAGGCCCTGACCAACGTCAACAAGGTCTTCCCCACCCTGGGGGAGGTACCCATTCCGGCGGTGATCCTGCTGGTGTGCGTGGTGGGCGCCCTGATTGGTCTGGTCAACGGCCTGATCGTCGCCTACCTGAACGTGACGCCCTTCATCACCACCCTGGGCACCATGATCATCGTCTACGGCATCAACTCCCTCTATTTCGACTCCGTGGGGGCTTCTCCGGTAGCCGGGTTTGATCCTCGCTTTTCCAACTTTGCGCAGGGCTTCATCCGGATTGGCGGGTTCAAGCTCTCGTACCTGACCTTCTATGCGGCCATCGCCAGCATCTTCGTCTGGGTGCTGTGGAACAAGACCCGCTTTGGCAAGAACATCTTCGCCATCGGCGGCAACCCGGAAGCGGCCAAGGTGTCCGGCGTCAACGTCGCCGTCAACCTGGTGGTCATCTATGCCCTGGCCGGTGTCTTCTACGCCTTCGGCGGCATGCTGGAAGCGGGGCGGATCGGCAGTGCCACCAACAACCTCGGCTTCATGTACGAGCTGGATGCCATCGCGGCCTGCGTGGTGGGGGGGGTTTCGTTTGCCGGCGGTGTGGGAACTGTCGCGGGTGTGATCACCGGCGTACTTATCTTCACGCTGATCAACTATGGTTTGACCTACATCGGTGTCAGCCCTTACTGGCAGTTCATCATCAAGGGCGGCATCATCATCCTGGCGGTAGCCCTGGACTCCATGAAGTACGCCAAGAAGAAGTAAGCATTGGCAGGGAGGGCCGGGTCATCCCGGCCCTTTCTCTTTGGAGGGACCCATACCATGGCATTCAAAGTCAAAATCAACGTGCTGTTGCTGCTCGCCATTCTGGTCACCATCGGTACCGCCTGGTTCAGCGTCAACCATTTCATCAGCGGCTACATCCGCACCCAGGCCACCCAGAACATCAACGAGCAGATCACCCTGGTCAGGGAGAAGCTGGCGGGTGACATCAACCAGAAGGTGCTGCTGGCCGCCAACCTCAACCTCGGGGTGACCAGCGTCAAGAAGGCGCTGCAGGAGACCGGCTTTCACAACATTGTCAAGCTCATTGGCGACATGGCATTCGACGCGAACGGGGTCATCGACGACAAGGCCAGGGTTGACGCCCTGCGCAAGCTGATCCCCGCCGCCAACAACCAGATCACCGTCAGCCCGCTGGAGCAGCTCGACGGCAAACCCGTCATCTCCATCCTAGTGCCGCGCGGTGCCGACTCCGCCTACCTCTACTACCTCGACATGAGCGAGTTCAAGACGCTGCTGACCAAGGTAAGCGGGGAAGGGCGTTACTTCTCCCTCACCGACAGTCAGGGACAGGTGCTCTACAGCAGCAAGCCCCAGGGAGAGAGCGAGAGCCGCCCCAACAAGCTGGATATTCGCGGCAGCGAGTGGACCCTGACCGGTTATGTGGATCTCGACTATATCCGGGCCATGACCCAGGCGCTCAACGGCAAGATCACCCTGGCCCTGCTCGGAGTGGCGGCGCTGGTACTGGCCCTCTCCATGGTGGCCCTCAACCTGGCCTATAGACCCATCCTCTCCTTGCGCGACCTGGTGCAGGAGCTCTCCCAGGGCAATGGGGATCTGACCCGCCGGCTCACGGTGACCAGCAAGGATGATCTCGGCCAGATCTCGGCGGGCATCAACCGTTTCATCGAGCAGTTGCAGGGCATGATGGGGGAGGTGAGACAAGCGAGTGGCCAGCTCAATGAAGGGATATCGGCATTGGCGAGGCAGACGGGGTCAGCCCAGGGCCTGCTGGCGGAGCATGTGCGGGAGACCGAACAGGTGGTCACCGCCATCAACGAGATGAGCCGTACTGCCGTCTCGGTATCGGAGAGCGCGGCCAATACTGCCCAGCTGACTGGCCAGAGCCAGCAACTGGCCAACCAGTCGCGTCAGGTGGTGGATCAGGCCATGGCCAGCGTCACTGCGCTGGTGACGGAGGTGGAGGCCACGGCACACTCCATCGAAGCCATGCAGCAGGATGTGCAGCAGATAGGCTCGATTCTCGGGGTCATCGGTGGCATCGCAGAGCAGACCAACCTGCTGGCCCTCAACGCCGCCATCGAGGCGGCCCGGGCCGGGGAGCAGGGGCGGGGGTTTGCGGTGGTGGCGGATGAAGTGCGCTCTCTGGCGGGACGCACCCAGAAAAGCACTGCCGAGATCCAGACCATGCTGACCCGGCTGCAACGGGGCACCCAGACCGTGGTGGCCGCCATGGGCAACACCCGGCAGAGCTGCCAGGATGCGGCGGAAAACACCAGCAAGGTGAATGCGTCACTGGATCTGATGGCGGGAGAAGTGGTGGAGATCAACGATCTCATCAGCCATATCGCCACGGCCGCGGAGGAGCAGAGTGCCGTTGCCGAGGAGATCAATCGCAACATGAGTGCCATCGCCGAGGTGATCACCCAGCTCAAGGGGAATGGCGAGCGCACCGTGGACAGCTCGAACGCCATGCAGCGCACCTATGACAGGCTGCGGGAGATAGTGGGGCACTTCCGGCTGGAATAGCGCCGGCTGGGCGAGTCCCGGGTACCCTGGCCAGCAGTACCGTGGCCGGGGTGACCCATCAGCGGGCAGACGTGAAAAATACCCAAAAAAGATGGGGGCGACTTGCGTCGCCCCCGATAGTCTTATCGCTCATATCCTTGAACGAAGTTGCTCCCTGCAATCCCTGACTATACCTCTTCCTTTAGGTTTCCCCTTCCCAATCCTTTGGGGTGTCCTTTAGCCATCATGGCCTGACGAGTCATCCGTTCCCGTCGCACTTTCTCCGTCCTGGGAGGTGTCCTTTACCACATCCTGTGGTGAGTCCATTTGCCCAACCCTGGCAGCCAGTCTTCCTGACCGACTTCATTGCGTCCGTGCAGGAGTAACTATAAGGATTTCGCGCAGGGCGACAATGACATGCTGAAAAACGTTTTTTTCAAACTGGTTTCCCGAGAAAGGATAATGAAGTTATCTTTTTTAAAATCATGGCCTTAATGATCTATCGTGCTGTTTTTTCACGCGCATCTTCCGACTATGGCGAGAATTTTATTGGTGCTTTGCTTACGCAGTCGATGGCGAATATCTCACAAGGCGTTTAACTGCGGTTCAGAATCCGGGGAGGCCGGTCAGTGTCGATCGCAGATGAGGGTGGAGGAGGGCAACGGGCATGATGCAGGTGGCGTGGTCCGGATCCCATTCAGGAGATAAAGGAGGGAAAGCGGGGATGACCCAAGAGGAGATCGCCTCCCCTTGGGCGAGAGGGTCAGGGATGCAGGCTGCCACCGTGCCATTGGCATAGGTAGGCGGGGACCAGCATCTGGGGTGCCTGGTCAACGTGACAGACCACCAGCGGCATGGCGGGGGCTCCCTGGGCATGCACCAAGGCCGGTGTCATGGGCAGGACCAGGGCGACGAACAGAAACAGCGACGGGATCTTCATGGTTATCTCCTTGGTGACGGGAACGAATGTGACAAGCATCACTTTTTGAGTTAAGGCGAACCCGAAATCGGCGCAAGGTGACTGAAAAAATTCAACTAATGAAAAAACTTTGAATCCCGGTTGCACTCCGGTCGGTGAAAAAGCCGCCATCAGGATGCGTGCAAAATGCATATCCATATAAAAGAGATAGTGCACACGACTTGGCAATGAGGCTCGCCATCTGGCCCGGGCAGGCCGCCATGATCTGGGACAAGAGATGGATTATTCAGCGATAAAGGAGCAGGTGATTATTTATGTGAGAGCAAACGGGATGACAAGCGAGGATAAATTCAAAGGTGGGTGAAGTTTATTCAAAAAATGAGCGTTTTGATTTTAATGTATTGATTTATTTGATGTTTTTTATTGGTGGCTATCCATTTTTGGATATCATGGGTGAATGGAATTGCGTTCTTTGTGGAATATATTGGGGCTTTATTGCGTATTTATGCCGGATGGAGGGTGAGGGAAATGTCAGATATGTAAACTCCATCATAAATTAACTTCTGAATTTATGCAGTCTAGGGTGAATGTGATCAATGTCCAAGTTTGGTGGAGTTGCCAGACCTAATCTCTGCGTCGAAAGGCAAGGGCAGGATAGAACACAAGCCGAGTACCCTACATAAAGAATATCCCGCCTTAGCCACGAGCCTGAATAGAAGGAATCTATTCAATCACTCGCAGGGACCACTGCTAGACGGAATATCATCATGAGCAAATTTTATGTAGGTTCTGAAGTTGGCCAGTTGCGCCGTGTCATGTTGCACCGCCCCAACCTCAGTCTGAAGCGTCTGACCCCTTCCAACTGCCAGGATCTGCTGTTTGACGACGTCCTGTCCGTGGAACGTGCCGGTCAGGAGCACGACAAATTCGCTCAGGTACTGCGCGATCAGAATGTCGAAGTCTTCCTCCTGACCAATCTGCTGGCGGAAACCCTGGACGTGCCGGAAGCCAAAGCCTGGCTGCTGCAACACCAGGTCTCCGACTATCGCCTCGGCACTGCCCTGGCCAACGACGTGCGCTGCTTCCTGGCGGACATGCCTCACCGCGAGCTGGCCCGCATCCTCTCCGGCGGCCTCACCTACTCCGAGATGCCCTACAGCGGCGTCAACATGGTGGTCGGCATGCATGCCCCGACCGATTTCATCATCGAACCGCTGCCCAACCACCTCTTCACCCGCGACACCTCCTGCTGGGTCTATGGCGGCGTCTCCATCAACCCCATGGCCAAGGCCGCCCGTCGTCGCGAGACCAACCACGTGAAGGCCATCTACCGCTGGCACCCGCAGTTTGCCGGTCAGGAGTTCATCAAGTACTTCGGTGACGAGGAGCGCGACTACGACAACTCCACCATCGAAGGGGGCGACGTCCTGGTCATCGGCCGTGGCGCCGTGCTCATCGGCATGTCCGAGCGCACCACGCCACAAGGGGTGGAGCACCTGGCCCGCAGCCTGTTCAAGCACGGTCAGGCGAAACAGGTCATCGCCATGGAGCTGCCGAAACACCGCAGCTGCATGCACCTCGACACCGTCATGACCCACATGGATGTCGACACCTTCTCCGTCTATCCGGAAGTCATCCGCAAGGATGTGAACTGCTGGAGCCTGACCCCGGGCGGTGCCACCGGGATGAACATCAAGGAAGAGGGTTACTTCGTGACCGCCATCGAGAAGGCGCTGGGGGTGGATCAGCTCAGGCTCATCACCACCGGCGGCGACAGCTTCGAGGCCGAGCGGGAGCAGTGGAACGACGCCAACAACGTGCTGACCGTGCGCCCCGGCGTGGTGGTGGGTTACGAGCGCAACACCTACACCAACGAGAAGTACGACAAGGCCGGCATCACTGTGCTGCCCATCCCGGGTGAAGAGCTGGGACGTGGCCGCGGCGGCGCCCGCTGCATGAGCTGCCCGATGGAACGTGACGGCATCTAACAAGACGGCGTGGCGCCGGCAGAGGCTGGCGCCACACACACCCGAATTCGAGAGTAACACCCATGAAAAAACCAACTGTCGTCGTCGCCCTGGGGGGCAATGCCCTGCTCCGCCGCGGTGAACCTCTGGAAGCCGACATCCAGCGCAAGAACATCGCCACCGCCGCCAAGACCATCGCCCGCATCGCCGAGGATTACAACGTGGTGCTGGTGCACGGCAACGGCCCGCAAGTCGGCCTGCTGGCCTTGCAGAACAGCGCCTACACCAAGGTCTCCCCCTATCCCCTGGATGTGCTGGGTGCCGAGTCCCAGGGCATGATCGGCTACATGCTGATCCAGGAGTTGAAGAACCTGATGCCGAGCCGCAACGTCACCGCGCTGCTGACCCAGGTGCAGGTCGATCCCAAGGATCCGGCGTTTGCCAACCCGACCAAGTTCATCGGCCCCGTCTACGAAGAGGCGGAAGCCCGCACCCTGGCTGCCGAGAAGCACTGGGTGGTCAAGGCAGACGGCAAGTTTTTCCGCCGCGTGGTGCCGTCCCCGCTGCCCCAACGCATCGTCGAAGGCGACGCCATCGAAACCCTGATTGCCCAGGGTCACCTCATCATCTGTACCGGTGGTGGTGGCATCCCGGTGACCTGGGATGGCCAGAGCCTGACCGGCATCGAGGCCGTGATCGACAAGGACATGTCTGCCGCCTACCTGGCCAAGCAGATCAAGGCCGACGCGCTGCTGATCCTGACCGACGCCGATGCCGTCTATCTGGATTGGGGCAAGCCGACCCAGCGTCCGCTGCGGGTCACCAGCCCGGACGAGCTGGCTGGCGTCAAGTTCGATGCCGGCTCCATGGGGCCCAAGGTCGAAGCCTCCTGTGAATTCGTCAAGGCGACCGGCGGCATGGTCGGCATCGGCTCCCTGGAAGATGGCCTCGCCATCCTCAAGGGGGAAGCCGGCACCAACATCGTCGCCACCAATACCGTCAATGCCTGAGCCAAGGCTCTGGTCTGAACAACTGCGTAGTCAATGACACTGCCAAATTGGTCTGAACAAATATAGAGAGAACTCATCATGGCTTTTAATCTGCGTAACCGTAACTTCCTGAAACTGCTGGACTTCACCCCTCGCGAAATCCAATACATGATCGATCTGGCCATCGACCTGAAGAAAGCCAAATACGGTGGCTATGAGCGCAAGCATCTGGTCGGCAAGAACATTGCCCTGATCTTCGAGAAGACCTCCACCCGCACCCGCTGTGCGTTCGAAGTGGCGGCCTTCGACCAGGGCGCCCAGGTCTCCTACCTCGGCCCGAGCGGTTCCCAAATCGGTCACAAGGAGTCCATGAAGGACACCGCCCGGGTGCTGGGCCGCATGTATGACGGCATCGAATACCGCGGCTACGGCCAGGAGATCGTCGAAGAGCTGGGGGCCCACGCCGGTGTGCCGGTCTGGAACGGCCTGACCAACGAATTCCACCCGACCCAGATCCTAGCGGACTTCATGACCATGCTGGAGCACGGCAAGGGCAAACGTCTGGATCAGATCAAGTTCGCCTACCTGGGTGACGCCCGCAACAACATGGGCAACTCCCTGATGGTGGGTGCCGCCAAGATGGGCATGGACATCCGCTTGGTGGCGCCGAAAGCCTTCTGGCCGGAAGAGGAGCTGGTTGCCACCTGCCGCCTCATCGCCGAAGAGACCGGTGCGCGCATCCACCTGACCGAAGACGTGAAAGAGGGTGTGCTGGGTGCCGACTTCCTCTACACCGATGTCTGGGTCTCCATGGGTGAAGCGAAGGAAGCCTGGGATCAACGGGTGAAACTGATGACCCCGTATCAGGTCAACATGGACGTCATCAACGCCACCAAGAACCCGGATGTGAAGTTCATGCACTGCCTGCCGGCGTTCCACAACGACGAGACCACCATGGGCAAGGAAGTGGCCGACAAATATGGCATGAAGGGCCTGGAAGTGACCGAGGACGTGTTCGAATCCGAGCACAGCATCGTGTTCGACGAGGCGGAAAACCGGATGCACACCATCAAGGCAGTGATGGTGGCTACGCTGGGCGACTGACGTCGTCAGTGGTGCCGGGGGGTGACCCCCGGCTTTTCAACCATGTGACAGCGGCATAATACCTCCAACCCTACGACCCGCAGCCTGCATGGATACCACACCCACAGAAGGAAGCTGGACCATGACCAAATTCAAGTTCCCGTCAGCCTACACGATACTGTTTGTGCTGATCGCCCTGGTGGCCGCCCTGAGCTGGATAGTGCCGGCCGGCAAATACGAGATGACCATGAACGAGGCCCTCGGCAAGGAAGTGCCGGTGGCCGGTACCTACAAACTGGTGGATGCCAATCCCCAGGGGATTGTCGACGTGCTGCTGGCACCCATCGACGGTCTCTACAACCACGACACCTATGAGGCTGGCGCCATCGACGTCTCCCTCTTCATCCTGATCATCGGTGGCTTCCTTGGCATCGTGACCAAGACAGGTGCCATCGATGCTGGTATCGAGCGCGTCACCGATCGCCTGCGTGGCCGTGAAGAGTGGATGATCCCGATCCTGATGGCGCTGTTCGCCGCAGGGGGCACCATCTACGGCATGGCGGAAGAGTCTCTGCCGTTCTACACCCTGCTGGTGCCGGTGATGATGGCCGCCCGCTTCGACCCCGTGGTCGCTGCCGCGACCGTGCTGCTGGGGGCCGGTATCGGTACCCTGGGCTCCACCATCAACCCGTTCGCCACCGTGATCGCCGCCAACGCGGCCGGCATCTCCTTCACCGACGGCATCTGGTTGCGGGTCGCCATGCTGGTGGCCGGCTGGCTGATCTGCGTGGCCTATGTGATGCGTTACGCCAAGATGGTGCGAAGCGATCCCAGCAAGTCCCTGGTGGCCGACAAGTGGGAAGAGAACCGTGCCCACTTCCTCGGCAACAAGAGCGACCAGATGCTGGAGTTCACCACCACCCGCAAGATCGTGCTGGGTATCTTCGTCGCCGCCTTTGCCGTGATGATCTACGGGGTGGCCGTGCTGGGCTGGTGGATGGCGCAGATCTCCGGCGTGTTCCTGGCTGCCGCCATCATCGTCGGTGTCATCTCCCGCATGAGCGAGGAGGAGCTGACCTCCAACTTCATCGACGGCGCTCGTGACCTGCTCGGCGTGGCCCTCATCATCGGTATCGCCCGCGGTATCGTGGTAGTGATGGACAACGGCATGATCACCCACACCATTTTGCACAGCGCAGAGGGGATAGTGACCGGCCTCTCCACCATCGTCTTCATCAACGTGATGTTCGTGCTGGAAGTGGTGCTCTCCTTCCTGGTGCCCTCTTCCTCCGGTCTGGCGGTGCTGACCATGCCGATCATGGCGCCGCTTGCCGACTTCGCCAACGTGGGCCGCGAGCTGGTGGTCACCGCCTACCAGTCCGCCTCCGGCCTAGTGAACCTGGTGACCCCGACCTCCGCCGTGGTCATGGGGGGGCTGGCCATTGCCAAGGTGCCCTATGTGCGCTGGCTGAAGTGGGTGGCCCCGCTGCTCGGCATGCTGACCGTGCTGATCGTGCTCTGCCTGAGCCTGGGCGCTGTGCTGGCATGAATGCCGACAGAGATAGGGATAACAACGGGAGCCTGGGGCTCCCGTTTTTTATGGCAGGCAAGGCGGGGCGCCCGGCCTCTCCCGTGGCCTGACTCCTTGCCGCGCGGGCAACAAAAAGGCGACCCCAGGGTCGCCTTCTGGCATCCAGCAGGGGTCAGCGGGCGTTTTCCAGGGTGCGCACCACGGCGGCGTGAGCCTGGCGGGTTCGGCTGATGTGGCGCGGGGCGATCAGTACCACGTCGTTGCCGGCCACGGCCCCCAGGATCTCGGGATTGGCGTTGCGATCCAGCAGGCGAGCCACCACGGTAGCGGCCCCCGGGGTGGTATGCACCAGCACCATCTGCTGGTTGTGGACCACGGCGCGCACCATGTCATGGATGGAGCGGGTGCTGCCGGCGGGCTCCAGCTGCTCGTCCACCAGGGTGTAGACCTTCTTGCCGTTGGCGTTCTGGGCCTTGGCGACCCCGAGACGGCGCAGCAGGCGGGAGATGGTGGACTGGCTGATGTCCGCAAAACCGCGGGCGGAGAGCTCGCGGCGGATCTCCTCCTGGGTGCTGTAACAGTGCTGGCCGATGATCTGGCGGCAGGCGTCGAGCTGGGCCAGGTCGGACTCTGGTTCTGCTGGGCGGCTGAGGGTGTTGACCATGGCGGCTTCCTTTGGCGATGAGCGATGGCGGTCTCGCCCAGTCTGTCGTTCCGGCTTTTCATAGCGAAAAACACTAATGAGGAGCACTCAAGCAGGGGATGAGCGAGGTATATCCATTACGGGATGGCAAATTATAACCAAAGGGGGAATAAGTGATGTGACAGGGTTCAAAAATGGGCCCAATGGGGCCCACATGGATATCTTTTGTCGGCAGGAAATCAGTAGCGTTCGCTGACGATGTCCTGGGTGAAGGACTTCTCGCAGTATTTGCACTTCATCCGCACCGCCCCTTTCACCTCGCGCACCCGGAAGTAGCTCTCCACCGGTTCGTTGTGGGAGATGCAGTTGGAGTTGGGGCAGTGGAAGACCCCTTCGATGAACTCCGGCAGCGCCAGTTGGTGCTTCTTCACCACCACGAAGTCTTCGATGATGTTGACGGTCGCCTTGGGGGCGAACAGGGCGAGCTGGTTGGCCTGCTGCTCGGTCAGACGGGTGTTCTCGATCTTGATGAGATCCTTCTTGCCGAGGGCGCCGGATTTGAGGTTGAAGCCGACGGTGATCCGCTCCTGGGTCTCGATCAGCTGGAACAGCTTGAGGATCTTGATGCCCTGGCCGGCGGGGACGTGGTCGATGACGGAGCCGTGGCGGATGGCTTCGACTTGCAGTTGGTTCTTCTCGGACATGATGTTCCCCTTTCCCTTAGACGGTTTCGTTCAGTACCAGTGCCAGCAGTGCCTGGCGGGCATAGACCCCGTTCTCCGCCTGCTGGAAGTAGTAGGCGTGGGGGGTCTTGTCGACGGCGACCTCGATCTCGTCAACCCGGGGCAGGGGATGGAGGATCTTCATGGTGGGCTTGGCCCCTTCCAGGGTCGCCAGCTCCAGCACGAACTTGGCGGCCATGTGCTTGTACTCGGTCTCGTCGAAGCGCTCCTTCTGGACGCGGGTCATGTAGAGGATGTCGAGCTCCGGCATCACCTCTTCCATGGTCTCGTGCACGCTGAAGCGGATGCCCTTCTCTTCCAGCTCCTCGCAGAGGTAGTCCGGCATGGCCAGCGCCTCAGGGGAGATGAAGAAGAAGCGGCAGTTGAACAGGCTCAGGGCCTGGGCCAGGGAGTGGACGGTGCGGCCGTACTTCAGGTCACCGACGAAGGCGACGTTGAGGCCGTCCAGCTTGCCTTGGGTCTCGTGGATGGAGAAGAGGTCGAGCAGGGTCTGGGTGGGATGCTGGTTGGAGCCGTCACCGCCGTTGATGACCGGCACCCGGGAGAACTCGGAGGCCAGACGGGCTGCCCCTTCCTTGGGGTGGCGCATCACCACCGCATCGGTGTAGGAGCTGATGATCTTGATGGAGTCGGCCAGAGTCTCGCCCTTCTTGGCGCTGGTGTTGCCGCCGTCGGCGAAGCCGATGATGTTGCCGCCCAGGCGCTGGACCGCGGTCTCGAAGGAGAGACGGGTGCGGGTGGAGGCTTCGAAGAAGCAACTGGCGACCAGCTTGTCTTTCAGCAGGCGGCTGTCGGGTTCGGCCTTCAACCGCTGTGCGGTGGCGACCACCAGTTCCATGTCGGACCGGGTCAGATCCGAGATGGAGATGACGTGTTTGTTATAGAGTGGATTGGTCATCGTCTGCATTCCCTTTGGCATCAATGAAGGTTTTTCCGGCACAAAAAAAAGCCCCTGAAACAGGGGCTCTTTTCAAAAAAAACGGGGGATCTGTGGGACGGGAACCGGAAACAACGGGGCCGCTCTGGTGCGCTCCACCCGTCTGCAAGGCTGCTTTTTTCATCAAAAACGGCATTGTCCTGTCCCGACCTTTTTCAAAACCGCACCGATTATAGGGCTGGTTTTTGAATTGTCAAAAATTTATTTCATAGGCAGGATTTGCCTAGAAAAACGTTTAAGTGTCGCGAACGGGTCGACAAATCCAGAGTGCGTGCTGCGCCTGCAAGGGGGCGCCATCGGCGGCCATGCTGCGCAGGTAGCCGAGCCTGTGGTGCCCCTCCAGCAGGCAGTAGGGATGGGGCAGGGGATGACCGTCCGGGTAGCAGGTTCCCGGGGCGGTGGCGAGGACGATGACAGGCTCGGACCAGGTGCCCCGGCGCAGCATGTCATCGCCGAGCCAGGAGCGGCGCACGTAGCGGTTGCTGCGCAGCATCTCGCCCCAGCGATCGATCACCTCCATGTGGCGGGAGTCTATCTGCTCGATAATCTGCGCGGTGGGCCAGTGCTCGCACTCGAACTGGTGGCTGGAGAGATCGATAAAGCTCCAGTTGGATTCAAAACCGCGCCAATGACGGTAAATCCACTGGGCGAGCACATTGGAGGGAATGGAGGGCACCAGGGGAGAGACTCTGTCCAGATAGTCGGCCAGGGTCTCCGTCTTGCGCTCATCCCGGAAGTTGAGGGGCGCAAGCTGTTGCAGCAGTCGGTAATTGAGCATGGGCAGCCTCCCTGAGCCTGGTTTCACCCTACCCCCATTTGTGTCCCATTCCTACCCCGTCGGGGCTGCAAATACAGCAGCTTACCCCCGCTCCTTGTTGGAATTGCGGGGATCTGCTCGTCATTTGTTCGATCGCATCGAAAGTGAGAAAAAAAGCCTTTACCTTTGACCTCCGCTTTGTATACTACGCCTCGTTTGTTGCAGGGGCGTAGTTCCAATTGGTAGAACAGCGGTCTCCAAAACCGATGGTTGCGGGTTCGAGTCCTGCCGCCCCTGCCATTTTTCAGAAAGGCCAGCTCATTGAGCTGGCCTTTCGCATTTCTATCATCTGATGAAATTCTGAATATTCCCCTCGTCGTAGCCACCTGCTTAGGTGTTTGTTAAGGAGTGCTTGAGCGTGGCGACTCAAGCACATCCTGTTGATGCATCGTGCCATGGCGGGGTGCTAGTGCGGCTGACCAAGGGCCTCACTCTCCTCGAAGGCGGCCTGCGAGGCCTCCAATCGCCCTTGGTCATTGGCGATATTTCCCAGCTTGTTTAACACAATGGATAGATCCCGCAATACTTGCGGACTGTCGCCGA
This sequence comes from Aeromonas sp. R7-5, assembly GCF_040908015.1. NCBI lineage: Bacteria > Pseudomonadati > Pseudomonadota > Gammaproteobacteria > Aeromonadales > Aeromonadaceae > Aeromonas > Aeromonas sp. R7-5. Next base: position 142,038 of record NZ_JBFOCZ010000028.1, read on the forward strand.
GGCTGGCTCGCAGGCTGCGGCAAAGGGTCAGGCTCTCCTCAAAGGGAGCCTGGGCGGCTTCAAGCCGCCCCTGGGCGTGGGCAACATCACCAAGTCGTTCGAGTGAGACGGAGAGATCCCGCAGCATCTGCGGGCTATCGCCGAGGCTGGCTCGCAGACTGCGGCAAAGGGTCAGGCTCTCTTCAAAGGCGGCCTGGGCGGCTTCAAGCCGCCCCTGGGCGTGGGCAATATCACCTAGCCTGTTTAACGCGACGAAGAGATCACGCAGCACCTGCGGGCTATCGCCTAGGCTGGCTCGCAGGCTGCGGCAAAGGGTCAAGCTCTCTTCGAAGGCTGTCTGCGCTACTTCAAGTCGCCCTTGGTCGTGGGCAATATCGCCTAGCTTACTTAACGCAATGGAGAGATCCCGCAGCACCTGCGGGCTATCGCCGAGGCTGGCTCGCAGGTTGTTGCGAAGGGCCAGGCTCTCCTCAACGGCGGCTTGGGCGGTTTCAAGTCGGCCTTGTTGGAGAGCGATATCTCCCAGCTTATTTAACCCCACGGAGAGATCCCGTAGCACCTGCGGGCTATCGCCGAGGCTGGCCCGCAGGTTGTGGCGAAGGGTCAGGCTCTCCTCAAAGGCTGCCTGCGCGGCTTCAAGCCGCCCCTGGGCGCAGGCAACATCACCAAGTCGTTCGAGTGAGATGGATAGATCTCGCAGCATTTGTGGGCTATCGCCATGGCTGGCTCGCAGGCTGCGGCGAAGGGTCAGGCTCTCTTCACAGGCGGTCTGGGCGGCCTCAAGCCGTCCCTGAGCCCGAGCGATATCAGCGAGGTTATTAAGGGAGACTGAAAGATCTCTGAGCATCTGGGGCTGCTGTCCCCATTTGCTTACAAGAGTGCGAAACGTCGCGTTCGCTTTCTGTTCAAGCTCGAACGCCTCCTCAAATAGATGAATGCGACACAGCATTTTCGCCAGCTGAGATTGGGCTACGGCAAGGTGTCGCATATTTTTTGCAGACGGTTTTTTCTGACATGCGTTTTCGGCGCGCCTGAGCGCCTCTCGCCGACTGCTCACCTGTTGATCGAGGCTGGTCCGATCCTCCGGGAGCGGTGGGATAGGGGGCTCGTGAGAAATATCTGGTTGAGCGAGCGTCCGGGGTAATTCGATCAGTTGCTGGCGGATGCTCCATAGGTCCGGCGCCATGGTCACGATGTGCTGAGCAAAAGAGAGGGGCAACTGGATAAACAAGGGGCTATTGAGACGCTTTTCCAGTTCTGAGCGGCGTTTATTGAGAATGGAGAGGATGGTCTTTCGCGCGCGATCCCAGGGTTGCTCTGTTTGGCTTGATTCTGGTGAGGCATCGGCAACGGTATCCACGGCTGATAACTCAAGCCACACCGGGGCGCCTTGAGTGCGCGTCTCGTCAAACAGCTCGGCGATCAGGGTGGTTTCGGCCTCTCTTGCATCCGTTGAGCGAAGCCATCTTAGCGGCTTGCAGTGGGATCGCATCAGGTCGTTGACGTGCTCGCGCAGGGTGATAGCGGCACGACTGTCTTCTACCAGTACAAAGAAGAGGGAGAAGTCCTGATGCCAATCCAGCAGCAGCTTAATTTCGGCCCAAAGCCGTTCGAGATAATGATCAGACATGTTGGTAAATGATCGGGGGAACCTGATACCAGATACTGCCATTTTGATAGTTCAATACCAATGAATGATCGAACAGGCGAATAATGGGCGGCAGATCTTTTTCCAGTGCGGTCATATGCTGTGCCAAATTACCACTCTCTCTCTTACAGTGCTCAAGCCATTTCCGGTCTTCGGCATTTAGCCAATGCAGATGTTTGGTTTCCTCCACTATGGCCTGAGTGATGGGTTCGCTCTGCATATCCGCGAGTGGATAACCTGACTTTATCAGCTCCGCTTTTCTGATACAGAGCCTGATGAGAGAAAACATACGCCTGAGGTTGCCACCGGATAGCCAGGCCAGTTCGCTCATGATTTCTAATGTGATATAGCGCTCCCAGTCAGGACGTCGCTTATTCACCACTTCCAGTATCTTATCTATGCCGGGCTGGTTTTTTTCTGGCATATGACCTTGCTCCGGCTTGTTCATCACCTTGAAGTTAGATAGTGAGTAGGTACCAGAATAGAATTGATCAATATTAGGCAACACGGCATGCAGATAGGGAGGTGTGGTGTAGATGACGGTAATATCAGGGAACGATAAACGATCAGGGAAGTTAAAGAAGAGATCCTTCAGTGAGTCATAAAGAACCTGTTCGCGACCAGATGGGGCTGACAAACGCTCCAGAGAGTCAACGATAAGTACCAATTTATTCTGTCCCGTCTCGACTTTCACCTGGTCGGCGACTTCCTTGGCAAAGGCATTGGCATCTATAAAAAACTGACTGGAGGCGCGAGCAAACTGGATTAGCTCTTTTTTGAAGGACGGATTATCCCGCAGTGAAAAGGCAGCTTCGATATTGGCCATCTTCAAGGTTGGCTTAAGCTCGACATCACTGGTCAGGGCGCGCTTGGTGCGTTCCCAGATGCTTTCTGTGAGGAAGTTTTTGCCAAATTTTATTTCAATCCCATGGGATAGCCCGGCCAAGGCGGTAAAAACCAGTTCGGTTTGGGTGATCTCTGGCTCATTTAAATCGAGGTAATCACCCGCATCACAATAAAATACCGGAATATTTTCTTGTTCGAGTTCGAGCATAAGTTTTTTTAGCTCGGTGGTTTTACCTGCACCCCTGAGACCGGAAAATAAATAACAGCCCGGTGAGTCTTCCCAATCTATAGCTTGTTTTATTTCGGCAACGATATCGTGGGCTGCATCAGGAGAACGATTTACATAATAGGTTGCCACATTTTTGTCACGAAATGCGGTATCCAAAAATGCATTGTGAAAATCTTTGGGGCTCAATACTGTCTCGTTCATGATATTTCACCGAAAAAAACAAAATAAGTAGTTGAGAATAACATGAGCAAGGCGGCTCTGTCACTGGGCTGGGTCATGAGAAAAAATGCAGAGCATTTAAAAGAGTTCAATAAAATCAACATGGTAAAATGCTATGTCGCAGATAGGCATGACCAAGAAGCACTGAGGCTCCTTCCCACTGATATGCAAGACACAGGCAACCATTTTGATGCTCGCCCCGCTTTACTTGATATCCGCAATCTGTTACGCCACGGAGTGCTCCTCCGCTCCTCCATGGTCAGGGTGTCCACGTAGCGCTGCTCGATGAGTCGCTCGGCGGCGCAGAACATCTCCTCTGGGGCGGCGGTGCGGGAGGCGGCATCGGGTCAGGTGGGGCTGCTGACCATAGGGGCCATCACCTCCGCCATGCTCGACGAGTTGCCCAGGGTGATCGAGCGCCTCAAGGTGAGCCACCCAGGGATCACCGTCTCGGTGCGGGAGATAGACAGTGCCGACGCCATTCCTACGCTGGAAAGCGGTGAGCTGGACCTGGCCCTGGTGAGGTTGGCCGGACGGGATGAAGGAAGTATCCGGGTGCACCCCCTCAAGCAGGATCGGCTGGCAGTGGCCCTGCCAGCCACCCACGCGCTGGCAGGGGAAGCGTCTGTGCCCCTTGCAGCCCTGGCGGAGGAGCCCTTCGTGCTGTTCCCCCGTGCCCTCAACCCGACCTACTTCGATACCCTGATGGCCTGCTGCCATGAGGCGGGATTTGCTCCCAGAGTGCTGCACGAGGCGCGCACCGTGGCCTCCCAGGTGGCCTTCGTCGGTTGTGGACAAGGGGTGGCCCTGGTGCCGGAGACACTGTACAAGAGCGCACCCGCCAACGTGGTCATTCGACCGTTGGCGGGGGAGGTGCAGGTGGTGACCACGGCACTGGCCTGGCACAGGGAGCGTCCCCCCGCGCTGCTGGACTTGTTGCTGACCGAGCTGGCCGGACAGTCGTCCGCTCCCAGTCACCATCACCAGTGGGCGGCGGGGGGAGCCTGAAGGGGGAGAAAATAGGCGAGGATCTCGTGATTTTCGTGACTCACAGCAGCTCCTGTTGCCAAAAATAAGAAAATTGAGGTGATTCACTAAAGTCCCACCTCGGCTGCGCCGATATCACCTACCAAGATGGGGGTATTTTCGGCCCCTGCTACCACAAGGATTCGTTGTCATGACTCTCTCGTTGCGCGGCAAGCTGCTCGCGGCCAGCCTGGGGGTAGTGCTGCTGATGGCAGCCCTGCTCGGTATTGTCGCCTTCCACACCCTCAAATCCCGCACCCTTGACGCCATCCAGAGCGAGGCGGTCAACTACGGCCACGCCCACTCGGTGGCCATCGGCAACTGGCTTGAGGATCGCAAGCACGCGGTCGACGCCCTGGCCGCTGTCATTGCGCGCGACCCCGACACGGCCCTGGTGCCCCACCTGTTGCAGACCCGCACCTCCGGCGGTTTCGGCCTCACCTATTTTGGTTCGGCGCAGGGGGAGATGACCCGCCACGATCCCGCCCTCAACACCGCCAACTATGACCCCAGGGCCCGCCCCTGGTACCAGAACGCCGACAAGGCGGGCAAGCTCATCGTCACGCCGCCCTATGTCAGCGTGACCATGCAGCAGATGGTGGTGACCCTGGCCGAGCCGGTGAGCCACCAGGGCCGGGTGATCGGGGTGGCCGGGGCGGATCTCTCCCTCGACGCCCTCATCGACGAGGTGCTGGCCATGAAGGTGCAGGGAGAGGGCTACGCCATGCTGCTCGACCGCACCGGCCTCATCGTCGGCCACCCGAACAAGGAGCTGGCGCTCAAGCAGGTGGCGGAGCTGGATCCCGGCCTCACCGGGGCGGCGCTGGATGCGTGGAGCCGCGACGGCGAGCTGCACGGCGCCAACCTGAACGGGCGCGAGGTGCTGCTCTCGGTGCAGGGAGTGCCCGGCACCGACTGGCTGCTCGCCATGGTGATGTACAAGGAGGTGCTTGAGGCGCCGCTCGCCTCCCTGCTGTGGCAACTGGTGGGGCTGACCCTGGTGCTGCTGCTGGTGTTCGGTGCCCTGCTCATCGCCATGTTCAACTACCTGTTCGCGGATCTGGGGCGGGTCTCCAGGGCGCTCGCCGACATTGCCCACGGGGAGGGGGATCTCACGGTGCAGATCGCCACCCGCAGCCAGGATGAGGTGGGGCAGCTGGCCCAGAACTTCAACCAGTTCGTGGCCAGGCTGCACGGCATCGTCAGCCGGTTGCGGGACGCCACCGTCGAGCTGGCGGCCCAGTCCCGCACCCAGGCGGCGGGGGCCGAGGCCCGCAGCCAGCGGGTGAGCCAGCAGCAGGACGAGATCGTCATGGTGGCGACCGCGGTGACCGAGATGGCCTCCGCAACCCAGGAGATCGCCGGCAACGCCGAGTTTGCTGCCAACACCGCCGGCGATGCGGTGCGCCTCGCGGTGGCCGGCCAGTCCCAGGTCGGCCAGAGCCAGCGCAGCATCACGGGGCTGGCGGGGGAGGTCTCCGACGCCAGCCAGACCATCCACGAGCTGGATGGCCACGCCCAGCAGATCAGCGGCATTCTGGCCACCATCAGCGGCATCGCCGAGCAGACCAATCTGCTGGCCCTGAACGCCGCCATCGAGGCGGCCCGGGCCGGGGAGCAGGGGCGCGGCTTTGCCGTGGTGGCGGACGAGGTGCGGGTGCTGTCGCGCCGCACCCACGACTCCACCGCCGAGATCCAGCAGATGATCGAGGCGTTGCAGCAGACCACGCGCAAGGCGGTGGGTGGCATGGAGACCAGCCGCCAGCTGGCGGGCACCAGCGTGGAGGACGCCGAAGCGGCGAATCTCAGCCTGGGCAGGATCAACGAGGCCATCGGCGCCATCAGCGACATGGCGACCCAGATCGCGGCGGCGGCCGAGGAGCAGACCTCGGTGACCGGCGAGATCAGCCGCAACACCGAGAATATCCGCCACGTCTCCCAGGCGCTGGCGGCCCAGGCTGGCGAAGAGGCCGCCCAGGCGGCCCAGCTCAAGTCTCTCACCGAGCGGCTGGAGCAGGAGATCGGGCGCTTCCGGCTCTAGGCTGGGACCCGGATGTGACAAAGGCGACCCCGGGGTCGCCTTTATTCATTCTGTGTATGGATATTATTTCGCCATGCACCCGCTGAATAATGCCGGGTCCTGGCCCTGCAACGGGCGCAGGCATAGGCTCAGAGAGGCTTGATGTAGCTGTAGAACTCGTTGTCCCGCTGGTAGCCGTGTCCTTCGTAGAGGGCCTGAGCCTGCCGGTTGTCGGTGGCGGTGCTCAGCATCAGGAAGGCGGCGCCCGTCTCCTGGCCGTGGCGATCGGCCCGCGCCAGCAGCGCCTGGGCCACCCCCTGCTGGCGGGCCGCCGGCGCCACGAACAGATCGTACAGCAGCCAGATGGGCTTCAGGGCGAGGGAGCAGAACAGGGGATAGAGGTGGGCAAATCCCAGCACCTCTCCCGCCTCGCTCTGGGCCACGAAGAGCACCGACTCCCCGGCGGTGCAGCGCTCCAGCAGGAAGGCTTCGGCGGCCTCGGGCCGGGCAGGCAGCCGGTAGAACGCCCGGTATTCCACGAACAGGGGGGTGACCTGGGGAATGTCCCCGGGGGTGGCCTGGAAGATCCTCATGGGGCGTTCCCCGCCGGATCCTGGCTGACCCAGATCAGCCGGTCGGTGGCAAAGCCGAGCCCCCGGGCCCGCTCGACCAGGGCCTCTACCTTCTCTTTGGGGGGATGGGGCGTGCGGGAGAGGATCCAGAGGTACTGGAGGTTGTAACTGCTCACCAGGGAGAGGTCATAGTCCGTCGCCAGCACGTTGTAGCTGCCGTAGAAGGGGCCGAAGAAGCTCACCTTGAGGCGCCCCTCGTCGCTGTCGCCCACGAAGTAGGCGCGCCCCTCGGCCTCGCGCCATTCCCCCTGTTCGTCCTGCCCCCGGTTGATCACCCTGACACCGCCGTCATCCCGCAGGCTGTAGGTGGCGGTGACCCGGTTCAGGCCGCGCTCGAAACCGTGATCGAGGCGGGCCACCTCGTACCAGGTGCCCAGGTAGCGGTCGAGCTGGAAGGGCTTGACCACCTGGTGTCCCGGTGGAATGCCGGTGCAGGCGGTGGCCAGCAGGGTCAGAACGAGCAGGATCAGTGTGCGCATGTCATCCCTCCACGATACGCAGTTGTCCCGAGCGGAAGCGTGCCGCGTGTTCGCTCGGGGTGTTGCCAAAGAAGCGTTTGTATTCGCGGCTGAACTGGGAGCCGCTCTCGTAGCCTACCTTGTCCGCCGCCACCCCGGCCTTGAGGCCGTCGTGCAGCATCATCAGCCGCGCCCGGTGCAGGCGCAGGGTCTTGATGTACTGCAGGGGCGAGGTGGCGGTGGCCGCCTTGAAGTGGTGGTGGAAGGCCGAGATGCTCATGTTCGCCTCCCGGGCCAGCTCCTCCACCGTCAGGTTCTCGGTAAAGCGCTGCTCCATGATACGCAGCACCCGGGCTATCTGGCTCACCTGGCTGTGACGACTGGCCATGGCCAGCAGGGCGGGGGCTCCCCCTTCGTGCAGGGCGTGGAACAGGATCTCGCGCACGATCTGGGGCCCCAGCACCCGGGCGTGGAGCGGCTTGTCCATCACGTCGATGAGGCGCTCCACCGCGCAGAGCATGGTCTCGGAGAGGGGCACGGAGACCACGCCGCGACCCGGCTCCGCCGGGGCGGGGGCCGCGTCCCCCATCTCCAGCAGCAGGGCCTGCAGCGCCGCCACGTCGATCTCCACCGAGAGCCCCACCAGAGGGGATTCGGGGGAGGCGAAGCACTCGCACTCGCAGGGCAGCGGCAGGGTCATCATCAGGTAGTGCTCGGGGTCGTAGCGGAAGGTGAAGTCCGAGAGATAGCCCACCTTGTGCCCCTGCAGGATGATGATCATGCGCGGGCGGTAGAGCACCGGGATGCGGTCATGATGCTCCGTGGTGTAGATGAGGTGCACGCCGGGCACGGGGGCGGCGGTGATCCCCGGGTGGGGTGCCAGGGCGGCGAGTCGGCTGGCGAGGGCGGACTGGTGGGTCGCCGCGATGGGCTGATTTGTACTCATTTATCCAGACTCAGTAGAAATAGGCAAGAAATCGGCAGAAAGCTCCCTTGATGGTAGGTGGTTATAAGAGAAAAATGCAACCCATACCTTACCGACTACGACCACCCCGGGAGATCCCATGAACAACTTCATCCTGCACACCCCCACCAAGGTGCTGTTCGGCAAGGGCCAGGTGGCCCAGCTGCGCGGCCAGATCCCCAGCGACGCCCGCATCCTCGTCACCTACGGCGGTGGCAGCGTGGTGCGCAGCGGCCTGCTGGACCAGATCCGCAGCGAGCTGGCCGGCCTGACCCTCTTTGAATTTGGCGGCATCGAGCCCAACCCCACCTACGAGACCCTGATGGGTGCCGTCGAACTGGCCCGCGCCGAGAAGGTCGACTTCCTGCTCGCGGTGGGTGGCGGCTCCGTGCTGGACGGCTCCAAGTTCATCGCCGCGGCCGCTCACTACGATCCGGCCAGGGATCCCTGGCACATCCTCGAGACCGTCGGGGGCGAGGTGGCCTCCGCCATTCCTCTGGGCAGCGTGCTGACCCTGCCGGCCACCGGTTCCGAGATGAACATGGGCGCCGTCATCACCCGCAAGAGCACAGGGGACAAGCAGCACTTCTTCTCGCCCTTCGTGATGCCGCGCTTCGCCGTGCTCGACCCCGTGCTCACCTACACCCTGCCCGCCCGTCAGGTGGCCAATGGGGTGGTGGATGCCTTCATCCACACCCTGGAGCAGTACCTCACCTACCCGGTGGATGCCAAGGTGCAGGATCGCTTCGCAGAAGGGCTGCTGCTGACCCTGGCGGAAGAGGGGCCCAAGGCGCTGGTGGAGCCGGAAAACTACGACGTGCGTGCCAACATCATGTGGAGTGCCACCCTGGCGCTGAACGGCCTGATCGGAGCCGGCGTGCCCCAAGACTGGGCCACCCACATGCTGGGCCACGAGATCACCGCCCTGCACGGTCTGGACCACGCCCAGACCCTGGCGGTGGTGCTGCCCGCCCTGCTGCAGGCCAAGCGCGAGCAGAAGCGCGCCAAGCTGCTGCAATACGCCGAGCGGGTCTGGGATCTGCGCAGCGGCAGTGACGAGGCGCGTATCGACGGTGCCATCGCCGCCACCCGCGATTTCTTCGAGCGGATGGGGATCAAGACCCGGCTGCGGGATTACGTGGCCGACGCCCGGATCGACGCCCTGCTGGCCAAGCTCGAAGAGCACGGCATGACCGCCCTGGGTGAGCACGGCGACATCGACCTGGCCCAGAGCCGGCATATTTATGAGGCGGCCTGGTAAGCAGAGCGCGCCTGAACCGGGCCCAAGGCCCGGTTGCACCAGGGGGGCCCGAACCCGCCAGCAGGCGGGGACGCGGCCCCCTGATCGTTGCAAAATGGTTACTTTTTCCCTTTTCATCTCATCAGATGAGCCAACGGCAGATTTCGTAAGAACAAAAAACGCTAAGGTAGAGGCCGGGTTAAACATTTTTTTTGACTGGTTGGATCACTTTTTTTAGCGCTTTTTGCTGGTATAAGCCCCTAATTTGGTTTGTTTTTTTTAATCATGGTCCGGGATGGGCTGAATTCTGTACCCGCCCGCCCGGGGCCGTGGTTGTAATAAAACTCCAAAATTTGATACTAATCACCCTCGCGCCTGAAAAGCGGGGGCCTGACCGTGACAGGAGGTCGAGGTGAAGCCTGCTGATTTTCATAACAAAGGGCCCGTGACCTGCACTTTGATCATGCCTTGTCCCCTCAGACATGAGAGACTTGGCGATGATTGTTTATTAACCATCAGGGAATAGTCATGCAGATTGGAATACCGAGAGAGAGTCTCGCCGGTGAGACCCGGGTCGCAGCGACCCCGGCCACTGTCGAGCAGCTGAAAAAGCTCGGCTTCGAGGTTGCCATCGAGGCCGGTGCCGGCCTGCGAGCCAGCTTCGATGATGCCGCCTTCGAGGCTGCCGGTGCCAGCGTGGTACCGAACGTCTGGCAAGCCGACCTTGTCTTCAAGGTCAACGCGCCGACCGAGGCCGAAATCGCACAAATTAAGGATGGTGCCACCCTGGTGAGCTTCATCTGGCCCGCCCAGAACCCCGAGCTGGTCAAGAAGCTTTCCGAGCGCAACATCAATGTGATGGCGATGGACATGGTGCCGCGGATCTCCCGTGCCCAGTCCCTCGACGCCCTCTCTTCCATGGCCAACATCGGTGGCTATCGCGCCGTCGTGGAAGCCGCGCACCAGTTCGGTCGCTTCTTCACCGGCCAGATCACCGCCGCCGGTAAAGTACCGCCCGCCAAGGTGCTGGTCATCGGTGCCGGTGTGGCCGGTCTGGCCGCCATCGGGACCGCCGGTTCCCTCGGTGCCATCGTGCGTGCCTTCGATACCCGTCTGGAAGTGGCCGAGCAGATCGAGTCCATGGGTGGGGAATTCCTCAAGCTGGACTTCGGCGGCGAAGATGGCGCTTCCAGCGACGGCTACGCCAAGGTGATGAGCGAAGAGTTCATCAAGGCCGAGATGGAGCTGTTCGCCCAGCAGGCCAAGGAAGTGGACATCATCATCACTACCGCCCTGATCCCGGGCAAGCCGGCACCCAAGCTCATCACCAAGGAAATGGTGGACAGCATGAAGCCGGGCTCCGTCATCGTGGACATGGCGGCCCAGGCCGGCGGCAACTGCGAATACACGGTACCGGGTGAACTGCATGTCACCGACAACGGCGTCAAGGTGATTGGTTACACCGATCTGCCGGGCCGCCTGCCTGCCCAATCCTCCCAGCTCTACGGCACCAACCTGGTGAACCTGATGAAGCTGATGTGCAAGGAAAAGGACGGCAACGTCGCCATCGACTTCGAAGACGTGGTACAGCGCAACATGACGGTGGTCCAGGCCGGTGAAGTGACCTTCCCGCCCCCCGCCATCTCCGTCTCTGCCGCCCCGCAGAAACCCGCTGCCGCCAAACCGGCCGCCAAGAAGGAAGAGGCCAAGCCCTCCAACAAGAAGTTCGTGTTCGGTGCCCTCGGCATCGCCGCCTTCGGTTGGGTGGCCGCCGTGGCGCCTGCCGCCTTCCTCTCCCACTTCACCGTCTTCATCCTGGCCTGCGTGGTCGGTTACTACGTGGTGTGGAACGTCTCTCACGCCCTGCACACGCCGCTGATGTCGGTCACCAATGCCATCTCCGGCATCATCGTGGTCGGTGCGCTGTTGCAGATTGGACAAGGGTCGACCCTGGTCACCGTGCTGGCCTTTGTCGCCGTGCTGATTGCCAGTATCAACATCTTCGGTGGCTTCACCGTCACTCAGCGCATGCTGAAGATGTTCCGTAAGGATTAAGGGGGTTTAACGTGTCTCAAGGACTGGTAACAGCATCCTATATCGTTGCCGCCGTGCTCTTCATCCTCAGTCTCGCGGGACTGTCGAAGCAAGAAACGGCCAAGCATGGCAACCTGTTCGGTATCGCGGGGATGGCCATCGCCCTGCTCGCCACCGTCTTCAACCCGGAAACCAGTGGCGTCCACTGGATCATCCTGGCCATGGCCATCGGTGGCGCCATCGGCGTGCGTCTGGCCCTCAAGGTCGAGATGACCGAGATGCCCGAGCTGGTGGCCGTGCTGCACAGCTTCGTGGGCATGGCAGCGGTGCTGGTGGGCTTCAACAGCTTCATCGATCTGCACCCCTCCGCCCCCGCTGAAGTGGTGGTCTCCGTCGGTTCCAACCTGGATGCGACCCTGGCAGCCGCCCGGGCGGCTTTCGAGCAGGCGGCAAGCGTCGCCCAGGTCGAGCACCTCTCCGGCGCCATGCTGAACATCCACCTGGTGGAAGTGTTCCTGGGCGTCTTCATCGGTGCCGTGACCTTCACCGGTTCCGTGGTGGCGTTCGGCAAGCTGCGTGGCCTCATCTCTTCCAAGCCGCTGATGCTGCCGCACCGCCACAAGCTGAACCTGCTGGCCGTGGTGGTCTCCATCGCGCTGATGATCCACTTCGTCAACGCCGGTGGCTCCACCTTCGCCCTGCTGGTGATGACCCTGATCGCCTTCGCCTTCGGCTGGCACCTGGTCGCCTCCATCGGTGGTGCGGACATGCCGGTGGTGGTCTCCATGCTGAACTCCTACTCCGGTTGGGCGGCAGCGGCGGCGGGCTTCATGCTCTCCAATGACCTGCTGATCGTCACCGGTGCCCTGGTGGGTTCCTCCGGTGCCATCCTCTCCTACATCATGTGCAAGGCGATGAACCGCTCCTTCATCTCCGTGATCGCAGGAGGCTTTGGCTCCGACGGCGTGGCCTCCACCGCCGAGCAGGAGCTGGGCGAATACCGCGAGACCAACGCCGAAGACGTGGCCGACATGCTGAAGAACGCCAGCTCCGTCATCATCACCCCGGGCTACGGCATGGCGGTGGCGCAGGCCCAGTACCCGGTGGCCGAGATCACCCAGAAGCTGCGTGATCGCGGCGTCAAGGTGCGCTTCGGCATCCACCCGGTGGCCGGTCGTCTGCCTGGTCACATGAACGTGCTGCTGGCGGAAGCGAAAGTCCCCTATGACATCGTGCTGGAAATGGACGAGATCAACGATGACTTCGCCGACACCGACGTGGTGCTGGTGATCGGTGCCAACGACACCGTCAACCCGGCCGCCATGGAAGATCCGGGCAGCCCCATCGCCGGCATGCCGGTGCTGGAAGTGTGGAAGGCGCAGAACGTCATCGGCTTCAAGCGCTCCATGAACACTGGCTACGCCGGTGTCCAGAACCCGCTGTTCTTCAAGGAGAACACCCAGATGCTGTTTGGCGATGCCAAGGCCAGCGTCGAGGCCATCCTGAAGGCGCTGTAAGCGTTGACCGGATGAGACAAAAAGGGGGCTTCGGCCCCCTTTTTTTATGACCAGAGTGGATGACCGTGGCAGGGAACAGACAGACGGTGGTGCCTGCCTGTCCGGACTGACTGACGAGCCCTGGCTCAATTAAAGTTGAGCAAAAGCACCAAAAAACCACCTTGAAGGCCTCTCATGGGGCCTTTTTGTCATTTCAGTCGTGATTTTGCTCACATTTTGTGGTGTTGTCTCACCAGTCGGGCATAATGCCCGCGCAAAAAGCGGATTTGCTCAATTTTATTTGAGTCCGCTTCGAATATCCTTACCCAACGTTGACCGGATGACCCCATGACCGAGGTAGCTCCCTTGCGCGACGCCAGCACACTGACCGATGAAGAGCGCCATCTGATCGCCAGCTTCGAGCCTGCGGTGGCGGCGCTGTCCGCCCTGTTTGGCCCGGGCTGCGAGGTGGTGCTGCACGCCTTTGACAGCCTGCACGCCTCCGTTATCAAGATTGCCAACGGCCACATCACCGGCCGCCAGGAGGGAGCGCCGGTCACCGACTTCGCGCTCGACAAGTTGCACAGTGCCGCCGGCAGCCAGTGGAGCAGTTATTTCTCCCGCACCCGGGAGGGCTCCCTGATGAAGTCCTCGTCCATCACCATCAGCAACCGCGAGGGCAAACCCATCGGCATGCTGTGCGTGAATTTCAGCCTGGACACGCCCCTTGGCAGCCTGCTCGACACCTTTGCTCCGCCCGCAGTGCCCCCTGCCCACGGCACCGAGACCTTCGCCAGCTCGGTGGATGATCTGGTGGCGCAGGTGATCGCCAAGGTGGACAGGGATCCCGGGCTGGGCAGCAGCGTGCGCAACAAGGCGATCGTGCACCGGCTCTACGACATGGGCATCTTCGAGATCAAGGATGCCGCCCAACTGGTGGCCGAGCTGCTCGGCATCTCCCGCCATACCGTTTACCTGCATATCCGCAATCACAAGGCGGAACTGGCCGAACAACAATGACGAGCCCGCACGCGGGCGTCATGAACATGAGACACATCGCAATGAACGCACAATGGACCGACTTTATTACCCTGCTCAAGCGTGAAGTGGTGCCAGCCCTCGGCTGCACCGAGCCCATGTCGGTCGCCCTGGCGGCGGCCAACTGCCGCAAGCTGCTGGGGCAGGTACCGACTCGCACCCGCGTCTGGGTCAGCGGCAATCTGTTCAAGAACGGCATGGGGGTCGGCGTGCCCGGCACCGGCATGATCGGCCTGCCGGTGGCCGCCGCCGTCGGCATCACCGGTGGCAACCCGGATGCCGGGCTGGAGGTGCTCAAGAGCCTCACGCCGGATCAGGTCGAGGCGGCCAAGGGGCTGCTGCCCACCATAGAGGTGGATGTGAAGGATGTGCCCGACGTGCTCTACGCCGAGGTGCTGGCCGAAGTGGAGGGGCACAGCGCCCGGGTGGTGATCTGTACCGACCACACCCGCATCGTGCTGATGGAGAAGGATGGCGAGGTGTTGATGGTGCAGGACAGCGCCCCCGGAGTGCAGATCCAGCCAGCCAAGGCCGACAAGCCCGCCATGACCCTGAAGGAGATCGTGGCCTTCGCCCTGGAGGTGCCGCTGGCCGAGATCGACTTCATCCGCGAGGCGGCCACCATGAACCAGGCGCTGGCGGACGAAGGGCTGCAGGGCTATGGCCTGCGTATCGGCAAGATCCTCACCGACCAGGTGGAACGCAAGCTGCTTTCCGACGATCTGATGACCCTGGCCATGCGCCTGTCGTCTGCCGCCTCCGATGCGCGGATGGATGGCGCCATGCTGCCCGCCATGTCCAACTCCGGTTCCGGCAACCAGGGCATTGCCGCCACCATGCCGGTGGTCGCCGCCGCCCGCTTCCTCAAGGCCGATGACGAGCAGCTGGCCCGTGCCCTGGTGATGAGCCACCTGGTGGCCATCTACATCAAGGCCTACCAGAACAAGCTCTCCGCCCTGTGTGCCGCCAGTACCGCCGCCATGGGATCGGGGGCCGCCATCACCTGGCTGCTGGGGGGCCAGTTCGAGCAGATCAGCCACTGCATCAACAACATGATTGGGGATGTTTCCGGCATCATCTGCGACGGCGCCGGCAGCGCCTGCTCCATGAAGGTCTCCACCTCCACCTCGGCGGCGGTGAAATCCTCGCTGATGGCCATCAACAACCTGCGCGTGCCCCAGAGCGAGGGGATCGTCTCGGACGATGTGGACCAGACCATCGCCAACCTGGGTCGCCTCTCCAGGGAGGGGATGCTGGATACCGACATCGAGATCATCAACATCATGCGGGCCAAGCAGCAGGGTAAGCACCAGTGACCCCGGAGTGCCGCCGTCGGCCATAAAAAAACCGGAGCCAGTGGCTCCGGTTTTTCATTGTCCGTTCGCGACTCAGCCGCGACCGAGACGGTTGTCCGGGTAGTTCTTGGCCAACACTTCGCGGGCATGCTGGGCCAGGGTCGGCATCTTCAGGGTGTCATAGGCGTTGACCATGATTTCCAGTGCCTTCTCGGTTTCCACCGTGTCGGGATAGGTCTCGACGATCAGCTTGGCGCGGTTGGCGGCGGCGATCAGGGCGTCACGCTTGACGTAGTACTCGGCTACCCCCAGGTCATAGCGGGCAAGACGGTTCTTCAGGCCGATCATGCGGGCACGGGCATCGGCTGCATAGCTGCTGTTGGGGTAGTTCTGCAGCAGGGTCTTGAAGTCCTGGAAGGCCTGACGGGCGTAGGAGGGGTCCTTGTCATCCCGATTGATGCCGAGGAAATCCTGGAAGAAGTTGTAATCCGCCGCCATGTTGGTCAGGCCGCGCATATAGAAGACGTAATCGATGTTCTTGTGCGCCGGGTTCAGGCGGATAAAACGGTCGATGTTGGCGATCGCCTGGGCGGTATCATCCTGCTTGTAGTAGGCATAGATCAGATCGAGCTGAACCTGGTTGGAGTAGGCACCGAACGGGTAACGAGAGTCCAGCGCTTCCAGCAGTTCGATGGCATTGAGGTAGTTGCCGGTATCCAGTTTGATGCGGGCTTTCTGGTACAGAACTTCCGGCGGTTCGTCGGGAACCTTGGGTTTGGTGCTGGAACAGCCAGTGATCAGAGTAGCGACCAAGGCGAGCGACATCAGCAGGTGAGACTTCTTTCCCATCAACAACATCCGGTCCATTTCCACGAAATTGGCAAAGTATCCGTTATGCTTGGCTAAAAGAAAAGCTAGAATACCCGGATTATTTCGAATTGATACCCCCGCTCAAGAGACCATACATGAGCCAGCATATTGAACTGACAGGCGAATTTCAGGATCACCAATTCGGGCAACGACTCGACCAGGCCCTGGCCGAATTGTTTCCCGACTACTCCCGGACCCGCATCAAGGAGTGGATTTTACAGGGCAGAGTGACCCTGGACGGTCAGGTTGCCAATACCCCGCGCGAGAAAGTGGTGGCCGGGCAGCAGGTACATGTGAATGTGGAACTGGCAGACGACACCCGCTGGGATGCCCAGAACATCGAGCTGAACATCGTTTATGAAGATGAACACATCCTGGTGATCGACAAGCCGGCCGGCCTGGTGGTTCACCCGGGCGCCGGTACGCCGGACGGCACCGTGCTCAACGCCCTGCTGCACCGCTACCCCGGCATCGCCGAGGTCCCCCGCGCCGGTATCGTGCACCGTCTGGACAAAGACACCACGGGGTTGATGGTGGTGGCCAAGACCATTCCCGCCCAGACCCACCTGGTGGAAGCCCTGCAGGCACGCCAGATCACCCGTGAGTACGAGGCGATTGCCATCGGTCACATGACCGCCGGCGGCACCGTCGATGCCCCCATCGGTCGTCACCCGACCCAGCGTACCCACATGGCCGTGGTGCCCAACGGGCGCGAGTCCGTCACCCACTACCGGGTGCACGAGAAGTTCCGTGGGCACACCCGTCTGCGGTTGCGGCTGGAGACCGGTCGTACGCACCAGATCCGTGTCCACATGGCCCACATCAAGCATCCGCTGGTGGGGGATCCCGCCTACGGCGGTCGTCTGCGTCTGCTGCGCAACGCCACCCCCGAACTGACGGAGGCCCTGCGCGGTTTCCACCGTCAGGCGCTGCACGCCACCATGCTGAAGCTGGCGCACCCCATCACGGGTGAAGTGATGGAGTGGCACTCCCCCACGCCGCAGGATATGGTGGCGCTGATGGAAGTGCTGCGGGCGGATACCCTGGCCAATCCGGACGATCTGGTCTGGAACTGATCCCGAGGGCGGCCTTGCGACGATTCCTGCCGTAACCTGCCCTCCATGATCTGATGCGGGGCCCCTTGACTGGTTGCAGCCAAGGGGCCCCGTTTTCATATGAACGAAAGGAGCCACAGATGAACTGGATCGCACCCGACTGGCCCGCACCGGGCAATGTCAGGGCTCTCTCGACCACCCGTGACGGCGGTATCAGCGAAGGGGTCTTTGCCGGCCTGAACCTCGGGGCCCATGTGGGCGATGAACCGGCCAGGGTCGAGGCCAACCGCGCCCGGCTGCAGCAGGTGGCGGGGATCCCCGGCACTCTCAACTGGCTCAACCAGGTACATGGTATCGCCGTCCATCCGGTGAGCGACCGTTATGAGCGCGCACCGGATGCCGATGCCGCCTGTGCTCATGAGGCGGGGCAGGCCTGCATCGTGATGACCGCCGACTGCCTGCCGGTGCTGTTCTGCGATCGGGCAGGCACCGTAGTGGCGGCGGCCCATGCCGGTTGGCGCGGACTGCAGGGGGGCGTATTGGAGGCAAGCATCGCCGCCATGGGCTGCGCGCCTGGCGAGATCCTGGCCTGGCTGGGCCCGGCCATCGGTCCCGCTGCGTTCGAAGTGGGTGGCGAAGTGCGCGAGGCCTTCATGGCGGAGCAGGCTGAAGCGGCGACTGCATTCGTGCCATCCCTTAACGAAGGGAAATGGTTGGCGGATATCTACCAGCTGGCCCGACTGCGCCTCGCCCGCGCCGGCGTCACCGCCATCTATGGCGGCGAATACTGCACTTTCAGCGACAGCGAGCGCTTCTACTCCTATCGCCGCGACGGGCAGACGGGTCGCATGGCCTCCCTTGTATGGCTGGAAAAATAGTCGACGAGGCGCTCGCGAGTGGCCGCAAGCGCCTCTTCACTCCCTGGTGATGGCCCTCCGGTGGCTATGTCTTGCTGCCGAGCAGGCTCAGGGTGCAGGCTGCCATTGCGAGGTCGTTTTCCCTCGGTCACCGCTATTGAGGAAAAAATAAACAGCCACCCCTTGAAATTGCCCTTCAAGACCACATCTTCCTTGTCAGAAAGCGATGTTGTTGCCGCGCATGCGGCGTCTGTCTTGAAGGGGGAGTGCAATGCGCCTCGATCGCCTGACCAGCAAATTCCAGATTGCCATTTCCGATGCCCAGTCTCTTGCACTGGGTCGTGACCACCAATTCATCGAACCCGTCCATCTGATGAGCGCCTTGCTCAATCAGGACGGCGGATCCATTCGTCCGCTGCTCACCTTGACCGGGCTCGACATCAATACCCTGCGCTCGCGCCTCGGCGAGGAGCTGGATCGCCTGCCCCGCGTCAGCGGGGTGGAAGGGGATGTACAGCTCTCCAACGGCCTCGGCCGCCTGCTCAACGTCTGCGACAAGCTGGCCCAGCAGCGCAAGGATCAGTTCATCTCGTCCGAGCTGTTCGTGCTGGCGGCCCTGGACGAGAAGGGGACGCTGGGCGAGCTGCTGCGTGCCCAGGGGCTGACCAAGGAAAAACTCGAGGCAGCCATCGACAAGGTCCGTGGCGGCAAGAAGGTGGAGGATGCCAACGCCGAGGAGAATCGCCAGGCACTGGAGAAGTACACCATCGATCTCACCGAGCGGGCCGAACTCGGCAAGCTCGACCCGGTGATCGGCCGGGATGACGAAATTCGCCGCACCATCCAGGTGCTGCAACGCCGCACCAAGAACAACCCGGTGCTGATCGGTGCCCCTGGCGTCGGCAAGACCGCCATCGTCGAGGGGTTGGCCCAGCGCATCATCAATGGCGAAGTGCCGGAAGGGCTCAAGAACAAGCGGGTGCTCTCCCTGGACATGGGGGCCCTGGTGGCCGGAGCCAAGTATCGCGGCGAGTTCGAGGAGCGGC
Source organism: Aeromonas sp. R7-5 (assembly GCF_040908015.1). Taxonomy (NCBI): domain Bacteria; kingdom Pseudomonadati; phylum Pseudomonadota; class Gammaproteobacteria; order Aeromonadales; family Aeromonadaceae; genus Aeromonas; species Aeromonas sp. R7-5. The sequence continues at coordinate 161,011 of NZ_JBFOCZ010000028.1, forward strand.
TCAAGGCGGTACTGAACGATCTGGCCAAGGAGGAGGGCAGCGTCATCCTCTTCGTGGACGAGCTGCACACCATGGTCGGTGCCGGCAAGGGCGAGGGTGCCATGGATGCGGGCAACATGCTCAAGCCCGCCCTGGCCCGCGGCGAATTGCACTGCGTCGGGGCCACCACCCTCGATGAGTACAGGCAGTACGTGGAGAAGGATGCCGCGCTGGAGCGCCGTTTCCAGAAGGTGCTGGTGGAGGAGCCCTCGGTGGAGGACACCATCGCCATCCTGCGTGGCCTGAAGGAGCGCTACGAGCTGCACCACCATGTGCAGATCACCGACCCCGCCATCGTCGCGGCGGCCCAGCTCTCCCACCGCTACATCGCGGATCGCCAGCTGCCTGACAAGGCCATCGACCTTATCGACGAGGCGGCGGCCAGCATCCGGCTCCAGATCGACTCCAAGCCGGAATCCCTGGACCGGCTCGAGCGGCGCATCATCCAGCTCAAGCTGGAGCAGCAGGCGCTGATGAAGGAGGACGATGACGCCAGCCGCAAGCGCCTCGATCTGCTCAATCAGGAGCTGACGGAAAAAGAGCGGGAATACAACGAGCTGGAAGAGGTGTGGAAGGCCGAGAAGGCTGCCCTCGCCGGGACTCAGCACATCAAGGCGGCGCTGGAGCAGGCCCGTCAGGATCTCGAGGTGGCGCGCCGCGCAGGGGACTTGGGCCGCATGTCCGAGCTGCAGTACGGCCGCATCCCTGAACTGGAGAAACAGCTGGATCTCGCCACCCAGGCCGAGATGCAGGAGACCAGCCTGCTGCGCAACCGGGTCACCGACGTGGAGATCGCCGACGTCCTGGCCCGCTGGACCGGCATTCCGGTGGCCCGCATGCTGGAAGGGGAACGGGAGAAGTTGCTGCGGATGGAGGATCAGCTGCACAGTCGGGTGATCGGCCAGGAAGAGGCGGTGGACGCCGTCTCCAACGCCATTCGCCGCTCTCGTGCCGGGCTGTCCGACCCGAACCGCCCCATCGGCTCCTTCCTCTTCCTCGGCCCCACCGGGGTGGGCAAGACCGAGCTGTGCAAGGCGCTGGCGGAGTTCCTGTTCGATACCCAGGACGCCATGGTGCGGATCGACATGTCCGAGTTCATGGAGAAACACAGCGTGGCCCGTCTGGTGGGGGCGCCTCCGGGATACGTGGGTTACGAGGAAGGGGGGTATCTCACCGAGGCGGTGCGCCGTCGCCCCTACTCGGTGATCCTGCTGGACGAGGTGGAGAAGGCGCATCCCGATGTCTTCAACATCCTGCTGCAGGTGCTGGACGATGGCCGCCTGACCGACGGTCAGGGGCGTACCGTGGACTTCCGCAACACCGTAGTGATCATGACCTCCAACCTCGGGTCTGATCTCATCCAGGAGCACCACTCCGAGAAGGATTACGACGAGATGAAGGCCATGCTGATGGAGGTGCTTACCCGCAGTTTCCGGCCGGAATTCATCAACCGGATCGACGAGACCGTGGTGTTCCACCCCCTCGGTGAGGAGCACATCAAGTCCATCGCCCGCATCCAGCTCAAGAGCCTGATGAGCCGTCTGGAGTCCCAGGGCTTCGAGGTGGAGGTGAGCGAGGAGCTGCTGACCAAGCTGGTTCATGCCGGGTTCGATCCCGTCTACGGGGCGCGTCCCCTCAAGCGGGCGATCCAGCAGAAGGTGGAGAACCCGCTGGCCCAGGCCCTGCTCAGCGGTCGGGTCATCCCGGGCAAGACACTGCGGCTGGGGGCCGACAGCAACGGCCTCACCATGACCCAGTAATGGGATTGTCGATGAAAAACGCAGGCCTCGTGCCTGCGTTTTGTTTTCTGAGGGATTGAGATGCTGAAGTTTTCCGTGCTGGTGGATGACGACGTTCATCTGCCTGGCTGTCTGCCCGAGCGAGGGTTGGCGCTGCTGCTGGAGTGTGACGGCCTCAGGGTGCTGTTCGACAGCGGCCGTGGCCGGGCGCTGTGCCACAACGCCGCCGTGATGGGGATCGATCTCGCCTCTCTCACCCATGTGGTGCTCTCTCACGGTCATTACGACCATGTGGGCGGGGTCGGCTCGCTGCCCGCCTATCCAAGACCCATCCCGCTCATAGCCTGTCCAGACGTGTTCTGCGAGCGGGGATACTTCCTGTCGCTGCCCTTCTGGCGGCGCAACCTCTATCGCCTGTCGGGGGCGCTGGCTCGGGAGTCGCTGTCGGCCAGAGGCTTGCTTCCCCACTGCTCGTCCGAGCCGGTGTGGCTCTCGGATCGTCTGGTGTTCCTCGGCAGCATTGTGCGGCGCGACCGGGCTGCGCCTTCGCTGCTCGGCTACATAGTGCGGGGCGGGCGGGTGGAGAAAGACCTCATCAGCGACGACTCGGCGCTGGCCTACAAGAGCGAGCAGGGGCTCATCGTCTTTATCGGCTGCGGTCACGCCGGGGCCGAGAACATCATCGAGTGGGCCAAGGAGGTGTGTGGCGACGAGCGGATCCACGCCGTCATCGGCGGCCTGCACCTGAAGTTTTCCGGCCCAGAGCGGGCGGTGACGCTCGGAGCCTATCTGCAGGAAGAGGCGGTGGAGCGGTTGTTTGCCTGCCACTGCACCGGCAGCAGAAAGGCGGGACTGCCGCGCCAGCACCAGATCGTGGCGGGTTTTGAGCACAGTTTTTCGGCGTAAAAAAAACGGCAATCCGAAGATTGCCGGGAGGAATGTATTCGATGCGATCTGACGTGGGTTGAGCGGATCGCAGGGGCAAGCCCCAGGGTAGGCAGGCACAGTCAGCGACCATGCCCGCCTTACAGTCAGTCGGGATACGCTCTCCACCCCGGCTGACCAGCTTCGCTATCGCGTCTGTCCCGCGCCGTGTTGCCGCGATAGGAGGACAGATGCAATCAAATCAATTCGTTACAGCATGCCTGGGATGGCAGCCTTCATTTCAGATGGCCAGACGCCGACCTGGACCTGACCGATGTGCTCTTTTTGCAGCAGCAGCATGGCCAGACGGGATTGGCCGATGCCGCCGCCGATGGTTTGCGGCATGCGTGCTGCCAGCAGATCCTGGTGCCAGTCGTACTGCAGGCGATCCTCATCGCCAGTAATGGCGAGCTGGCGGCGCAGGGCCTCTGCGTCCACCCGGATCCCCATGGAGGAGATCTCGAAGCTGTCTTCCAGCACCGGGTTCCACACCAGGATGTCACCGTTCAGACCCGCCAGCCCCAGCTCACTCTCGCTGCTCCAGTCGTCGTAGTCCGGGGCACGGACGTCGTGGCGTTCGCCGTGGGAGAGGGCGCCACCGATGCCGATGAGGAAGACCGCCCCCAGCTCTTTGGCGATGGCGCGCTCGCGTCCCTTGGCATCGAGGTCCGGGTAGCGGGTCAGCAGCTCTTCACTGTGCAGGAACTGAATATCCGCCGGCAGGAAGGGGGTCAGGTCGTGCTCGGCACAGACCGCGCGCTCGGTGGCCTTGATGGCGGCCCAGATGCCGCGCACCGTCTCCTGCAGATAGGCCAGATCCCGGCGCTCGCCCGGCATCACCTTCTCCCAGTCCCACTGGTCGACGTAGACGGAGTGAATGGGGCTGAGACGTTCCTCGTCCGGACGCAGTGCCTTCATGTGGGTGTAGATGCCTTCACCCGGGCCGAAACCGAAGCGACCCAGAGTCTGGCGCTTCCACTTGGCCAGGGAGTGGACCACTTCATAGCTGTGCTCCGGCAGGGTTTTCACCTTGACCTGCACTGCATGCTCGCAGCCGGAGAGGTTGTCCTGGGTGCCGTCACCGACCCGGCTCAGAATGGGGGCTTGTACCTCCATCAGGCCGAGTTGCAGTGCGAGTTGGCGGGAGAACATCTCTTTGACGAAGCTGATCTGCTGTTGGCTGCGGATGTAGTGCTGTTTCATGCTGAATTACCTGTCGTGAATCCGTTGAATGCGGTGATTCTTCAACAGAATGCCAACTAAATTCAATATTCGATAATTGAAATAGGCTTTGTGTGTTTTTTTCTTCAAAATAAGCCATCAATTAATGATGAATCATTAAAAGGAGAGCAAAAAAGTGTCAGAAAATTATCGGATCGATAATCTCGATCAGGCCATCCTCACCGCCCTGATGGAGAATGCGCGCCTGCCTTACGCCGAGCTGGCCAAACAACTGCTGGTGAGCCCGGGCACCATCCACGTGCGGGTTGAGAAGATGAAGCAGGCGGGCATCATCGAGGGAACGCGGGTGCAGGTGAACCCCAAGAAGCTGGGCTACGACGTCTGCTGCTTCATCGGGATCAACCTCAAGAGCGCCAAGGATTACCCGTCGGCCCTGGCCAAACTGCAGGCGCTGGACGAGGTGGTGGAGGCCTACTACACCACCGGCCACTACAGCATCTTCATGAAGGTGATGACCCGCTCCATCGACGAGTTGCAGACGGTACTGATCCACAAGATCCAGACCATCGACGAGATCCAGTCCACCGAGACGCTGATTTCGCTGCAAAACCCGATCCTGCGGGATGTGAAGCCTTGAGTCGGGTGGTCTGAGGGGGGCGTAGAGATCCCTCTCCCGTGATAGCCCCTGTTCGCGCAGCAGAATTCGACCCTGCGGGAGATGACACCCTGAACGGTGGATCAGGGTTCGATATAGGGGATGCCGTATTTGTCGTAGAGGGCCTTGAGCCGGCCGTCCCGCTTCATGTGCAGCAGTTCGGCATCATAGGCGGCCATCAGGGCCGGGGTGTCGGCATCGGCCCGGGAACGGGTCCAGACATTGAAGTAGGGGCTGGTCTTGAGGGGTTTTGGCAGGTAGTCGAGCTTGCCTTCCAGTCCCTCCTCTCTTATCTGGGTGAAGGCGGTGACCAGGGACATGGGTACCACGTCGATGCGACCGGCGATGAGTTTGCGCAGTTGCAGCTGGTTGATGGGGATCTCCTGGAAGTGATAGCTCGGGTCTGTCATGGCCGCCGCGAGCTCGGAGGTATAGGAGAAATCCCGGGTGACACCGATACGCCAGGGTTTGAGATCCGTCAGATGGTCATAATGGATCCGGCCTGCGGACTCCTTGCGTATGAAGAAGTGCCAGCTATGGAGCATATGGGCCTGTTTGGGGTAGAGCAGATAGGCTTCCCGCTCCGGTTTGTAGGAGTGGGTCAGCAGCAGGTCATAGAAGCCGCTTTCGGCATTGCGGGTGAGCCTGGCTCCCGAATCGATGAGCTCAATCCTGATGGGGGTATGGAGCGTGCCGAAGATGGCGGTGACGAGATCCACATCCAACCCGCGAGGGTGTCCCTGTGCATCCAGCCACTTGAGAGGGGGCTCCAGGATGCCACCAATGACCAGCTCCCTGGCTGACAGCCAGCAGGGCAGCAGCAAGCAGAATACGAGCAAGCGTCGCACGTTACATCTCCTGAGCACTCGGGACGGGGTCGCATCCGGCAGGGACTGTGACCGGCACCTATCTAACTAGAGACGACCACGGATGGCAAACCCTGAAATGGGGAGGGGACAAACGAACGGTGCAGGTGGGAGGAGGGCGGGCTGCCTCGACAGGCCGCCCCGTGGCAGAGTCGGGCGGGATGGACCAGCCACTCGCCGGCTGTGGGCGGGAGGGTGGTCGGCATGAAACGTGTGCGAGGTGGCCTGCCTCAGGTTGCCTGACACTGTTTCATCTGGGTGTTGAGGGCCTGCATCACCTGACGACGGCTGATGATGCCCGTCACCTTGCCTCCCTCCATCACTGGATAGACCTTGGGTCTGGCCCCGGCCATCTGGCGGGCGAGATCCACGATGTTGTCATCAGGAGAGACGAACAGCGGGGTCCGGCTCATCAGATCTTCGACCAGAGTACGGGTGTCGCAGTGATAGCTGCCCGTGAGCAGGGCGGGAATGCAATCCTGCTCGGAGAGAAATCCGACGAGGTGCTGATGGTCATCCAGTACCGGCAGGCCCCCCAGGTTTGCCCGATGGAGTCTGTCCAGCGCCTCGGCCAGACCGAGGCCGGGGTGCAGTGAGTGGGTCAATGGCTGCATATGATCGCGAATTTGTAGCATGATGGTGGCTCCATGGGGGTCGATGGGGCCACTATGCCCGGTGGCCGTGACAGGGGGCCAATGGGTTTTGCCTCGGACATCGATAGGTCATGGCCGATGAATGGGCCCTCCGTGCGATCCTGCATGGATCGGGGAGGGCGACAACCACAAGGAGAGGGTATGCGTGCATTGGTAACGGGCTGTGGCCGTCGCCTGGGATTCTATCTGTGCGAGCAGCTGGTGGCCGCTGGCTGGCAGGTGACGGGCAGCTATCGCAGCGAACGGCCCGAGCTGGATCGTCTGCGAGACGTGGGCGTCGAGCTGGTACAGGCGGACTTCACCCGGGAAGAGGAGGTAGGCAGGGTGGTGACGGCGCTGGCGGCCCATGAGGATCTTGCCCTGATCATCCACAATGCCTCCGCCTTCGAGCCCCAGGCGGCGGATCCTGCGGTGCAGCTGGCCCAGTTTGATCAGTTCTACCGGGTACACATGGCGGCTCCCTTCCAGCTCAACCGGGCGCTGGCCCCCGCCCTTGCCCGCCAGCCCAACGGGGGCATCATCCACATCACCGATATCTACATCCATGCCCCGGCGCCCCAGTTTGCCGCCTATGTGGCCACCAAGGCGGGAGCCCATTCCCTGGCCATGAGCTTTGCCCGCGAACTGGCACCCGCCGTGCGGGTCAACACCATAGAGCCGGGCCCCATCCTGTTTCTCGACGAGCACGGGGATGACTGGCGCCAGCAGGTGCTGGCGAAGACGCCGCTGGCGCGGGAAGGGGGTCTGGAGCCCATCTGGCAGGCGGTACAGATGCTGATGAAGAACGACTACATGACCGGGGCCAGCATCCGGGTGGACGGGGGGCGCGCCCTCGCCGTCATCTAGGGCAAGGCGGACCGCCATGGCATGAGGCGCCTTTGGGCGCCTCATGTGTGTGAACGGCTCAAGGGTGCCGGATGGCGGCGTGCCGGGAAGGGGGGCCGGGGTGGCCGTTGCCGGGAAGCAGGGCCTCGTCTTGCTGGCAGAGATGGATGGGGGCCTGGCCGATGCGCTGCTTCGCAAACACCTTGCTGCCCGGCAGGCCAAGGCTCACCTTGCCGGAGTCCACACTGCCGCCCTGGTACATCTCCGCCAGCAGATCCCCCAGGTAGGCATCCACCCCGGCCTCGGCGAAGTCATCCCGTTCGCCGCAGACCAGTATGTCGATGTCCAGTGGCCTGTCCGCCACCTTGCACAGGGGGTTGCTGCGATCCCGGCCATGAGCCAGCTCCATGGTGACAAACTCGGCCTTGAGCTGGACGGGGGAGAGGTCGCTCTGGACGACGAACAGGCAGTTGAGGAAGTCGTGGCGCGAATGCATGCCCACGGGCTTGGTCTGGATGACGGAACTCAGGTGAAGGCGACCAAAGCGGGCCAGCAATTCGGCGACGGCCTGACTGACGTGCAGGGCGGGGTCGAGATTGGATCCAATGCTACAGAGGTAAAACATGCTTTCCATTCCTTGGGTTGGGCTCGTCTGAAATATATACGCAGCTCACGGTTATGGGATTCACTATGAATTAACATGTCGTTATCTGTTGTGATCCAACGCTGATTGGCAGAAAGGAGGTTTGCATGAGCGTAGAAATGAAATGGGCACTGTTGGCCGCGTCAGGGGCCCTTGCCATGATCATTGTCATCTGTGTGGCGTCCGTCGGCCTGGCGTGAATCCGGCCTCGGTGAGCAATCAAACCGGCTTTATGGCCGGTTTTGCTTTTTGGGGCAGTGCGGATATGCTGGCTCCCCCATGACGAATCGAGACCGCAGAAGATGACCAAGGTTCGGCCCCGCTCCCTGCTCCAGGTAGTACTGATGGGCTTCGTGCTGGTGCTGATGCCCCTGGGGGGCATGATCTGGCACGACAGTCAGGCTCTCTCCCACCTGGGCCAGCTCACCAGCGACGAGATGGAACGTGCGGTGCGGGACACTCGCCGGGCGACGCTGCTCTCCACCCAGGCCATCGATCTCGAGCGCACCCTGCGCCGCTATGCGGTCCTGGGTGATGACCGCATCCTGGCCAGTTATCGGCAGCAGCTGGTGCGCTACCGGGAACTGCTCGCGACCCATCAGGACTCCATTCCGGATGCCGAGGTCTACGGAGATCTCGAGGCGGCGCTGGTCTGGCTCGACGGCCTGCAGGATCTGCGCAAGGCCAGGCAGGAGGCGACCAGCCCCCGTTTCACCGATTTCAACGAACTGAACCAGCAACTGGAGGTGGTCACCCGCAGCCAGGTGGATGATCACGTGACCCGCATGCGGGGCGCTATCGTGGAGCTGAAACAGCAGATCTGGTGGGTCAGCGGCTTCGTGGCCGGGCTCAGCCTGCTGCTGGTGTTGCTCTTTACCTACCTCATCATCCACCCGGTACGTCAGATTGAGTCGCGGATCCTGAGTCTGGGCGCTGGCGTCGAGCCGGATCAGCGCCCGGTGGATGGCCCGGCCGAACTGGTGCTGCTGGGGGAGCGGATCAGCTGGCTGCACGACAAGCTCAAGGAGCTGGAACAGCAGAAATACCAGTTCCTGCGCCACGTATCCCACGAGCTGAAAACCCCCCTTGCCGTGCTGCGGGAGGGGGCTGATCTGCTCTCGGAGCAGCTGGTGGGGCCCCTCAACGGGGATCAGCAGGAGATCTGCCAGATGCTGGAGGAGAACAGCCGCCGTCTGCAGACCCTGATCGAGCGGCTGCTCGACTTCAATCGCCTCAGCCAGCAGGAGGTGTTCACCCTGTCCGAGGTGCCCCTGGCGCCCTTGTTGTCAGACTTGTCCGAAGAGTACCGGCTCGCGCTGGAATCCAAGCAAATCAGTGTACACTTGCCGCCCGAGCCCATCAGCCTGCGGGCAGAGCCCTACCGCCTGCGACTCATCCTCGACAATCTCTTTTCCAACGCGGTCAGCTATGGCGCCAGGGGCGGACAGATCTGGATCCGCGCCGGGGCGGGAGCGGGCGGCGGCTGGCTGGAGGTGGCCAACGAAGGGCCTGTCATCCCGCCAGACGAGCGGGAGCGCATCTTCGAGCCCTTTGAACAGGGCAGCATAGTGCGCCAGGGATTGCTGAAAGGCTCCGGCATGGGCCTCTCCATTGCCCGTGAGTCTGCCATGAGTCTGGGCGGCGAGCTCAGGCTGATCGAGGATGCCCAGGCGGATGTCTGTTTCCGGCTGGATTTGAACGTGCGCCCGAGCTGACGGGCGTGGCGGCGACCCCGCAGGTGCGGGTGGCGCCTTGACACCGAATATTGAGAGGAGCGGGCAGGTGCCTGTTCCCCACCAGGATCTGAAGTGACATTCAAGATGAAACGATTTGTGATTCCCGTATTGATGATAGGCCTGCTCGCTGGCTGTTCCCTGCTGCCTTCTACCAGCCTCACCGAGCCTTCCCAGGAGGCGATCGCCAGGCGGATGGAGTTTGCCAACAAGGAGATGCAGGTGCGCCTGCAATACTCGGACTGGCTGCTGGCCAGCCATCCCCAGCAGCGGATGCAGGAGCGCCAGCGACTGGCCGGCGCCACCGACCTCGAGAGCCGGGTCAGCCTGGCCATGGTCAACACCCACCCGTCCGAATCGGTGGCCAGCCGCCGGGCCGGGCTGGATCAGCTGAAGGCTCTGTTGCCGGAGCTCGGTCTCGATGCCCAGGCCTTCCTGCGCAGCTGGATCGCCCTCGGGGAGGAGCTGCTGGTGCGAGACAGCCGCCGCGACGATCAGAGTCAGGAGGTGAAGCGTCTGCGCCAGCAGATAGAGCAGCTCTCCGCCATCGACGAGCAGCTCAACCAGCGTAAGCTCAATGGGGGAGGTCAGCCATGACAGCTCCGGACCGCGCCGCAATGACCGCGTTTTTCGCCAAGAGGGGGTGAGAGCATGAGCCGTATTCTGCTGGTGGACGATGATGCCAGCCTGCTCAAGCTGATGAGCATGCGCCTGCGCAGCCAGGGTTACGAGGTGGATACCGCCGACAGCGCCGAAGGAGCGCTGGACAGGCTGCGCCAGCAACGGGCCGACCTGGTGCTGAGCGATCTGCGCATGGGGGGCATGGACGGGCTGGCGCTGTTCGAGCGGATCCAGTCCCAGTGGCTCGGCATGCCGGTGATCATCATGACCGCCCACGGCACCATTCCCGACGCCATCCAGGCGACCCGCTCCGGGGTGTTCAGCTTCCTCACCAAGCCCATCGACAAGGACGAGCTGCTGGTCACCATAGAACATGCTCTCAGCCTGACCCGTCCGAAGCAGCAGCAGGAGTGGCAGTCCCTCATCCAGACCCGCAACCCGCAGATGGAGCAGTTGCTGATCCAGGCGAGCAGCATCGCCACCATGGACGTGCCCGTGCTGATCCTGGGCCCCTCCGGCGCCGGCAAGGGGGTGATGACCCAGGCGCTGCACCAGGCCAGCCACCGCCGCGACAAGCCGCTGCATACCATCAACTGTGCGGCTCTGCCCTGGCCCGCGCTGGACTTGCAGCTGTTCGGCGAGGATGGCCAGTCCGGCCTGTTTGCCGAGGCCAAAGGCGGCACCCTCTTCCTCGACGAGATAGGGGATCTGTCGGAGTCACTCCAGGCCAAGTTGCTCCAGGTGCTGGCGGAGTATGGTCAGGGTACCCCCGAGGTGCGGGTCATCAGCTCCAGCCATCAGGATCTGGTGACCGCCATGGAAGAGGGGCGTTTTCGCGAGGATCTCTTCTACCGCCTCAACGTGGCCAACATCACCCTGCCGCCGCTGAGCGCCCGCAGCGAGGACATCCCCCTGCTGGCCCGTCAGGCGCTGGACGATTACCGCAACCGTCACCCCGATTGCGCCGCCCTCGGCTTCTCGCCGGAGGCGCTGGCCCTGCTGGCCGCCGCGGCCTGGCCGGGCAACGTGCGCCAGCTCTGCGGGGTGGTGGAGCAGCTCGCGAGCCTCTGCTGCAGCCCGGTGATCGGCGCGGCCATGGTGGAGTCGGCCCTGAGTGGCGGCGGTGGCGGCATTCCCTCGTTCAACGAGGCGCGGGCCGAGTTTGAAAAGGAGTACCTGATCCGGCTGCTGCGCACCACGGAAGGCAATGTGACCCTGGCGGCCAACATGGCGGGGAGAAACCGCACCGACTTCTACAAGCTGCTGAATCGGCACGGCATCGAGGCGGCCAACTTCAAGTCGAAGGGATAAATGACAGAGGGGCGGCCGTCGATGACGGGCCGCCCCTCTGGTTTCCGACAGAATCGGCCTCAGGCCGGGTCGCTGACACCGCCGGTGGAGAGGGTCTTCTGGGAGAGCCAGAGGCCGCTCGCCTTCATCAGATAGCCAAACAGGGCGCCGATGATGAGGGAGGGCAGAATGAGCCGCCACTCGCCTGCGGCGCCGAAGGTGGCACAGCAACCGGCGAAGGTGCCGGGAATGTAGGCGAGCCACTGCTGCCTGGCCTGCACGCACATCAGGGTGGCCACCACCCCTGTCATCAGATAACCCGCCATGCCGGCCCCCCACCAGGTCTCCCCGTGGATCAGCAGGAGTGCCCACAGCATGCCGGTGGTGTTGCACAGCAGGGTCTGCAACAGCGCCTTGTAACCGCCACTCGAGGCGAAGTAGCTGGTGCAGCCGAGGAAGCCGACCCAGGAGATGAGACCGAGTGCGGCGGCCAGTCCACCCCAGACGGCGGAGAGGATCCCGGTCGTGATGGCGATGGCGAACAGTGGGCTCATGGCGTGACTCTCAGTGGTTGAATCCGGAAAAGGAGGCAGCCTACTCCGCGGTAGAGCGGCAGCAAGCGGGGGCCGGATTGTGTGTGATCCCGATCACTCTTTGCAACTCTGGAATACGCTTGCGCTCGCGAAAAAAATTCATTGGAGGCGCCGCAGACCTTGTTCCATAGTTAGAGGCCCTGTCCTGCTCATGGAGTGAGTCTGATGGTGCCAAACGTGATCGTTCCTCTGCTGGTGTTCGTAGTGCTCTTCCTGGCCGGTACCATGGCCAAGGCACTGCCCCTTTACCAACTCATGTAATTCTGTGTGAAATAAAACTCGGCCGGGGCGGGTCTTATGGTTGTCAACCTCATCGTCCCGGGAGTTTTTTCATGTTGATCAAGCGCCGTACTTCTCACCACCCCACCGAACAGGATGTCACGCCGGAAACCGTCTATCAGGATCGTCGCCGCATCCTGAAAGGGCTGGGCCTGGGCGTCGGTGCCGCCACCCTGGCGTTTCCGGTGAAGGCCAGCCTGCTGGATCTCTTCGCACCGGACAAGCCGGCCACCGTGGCCCCCACCAGACCCCTCGACATCCGTGCCGCGACCCGGCCAGAGGGATTGATCCTCACCCCGGAGGAGAAGGCCACCACCCACAACAATTTCTACGAGCTGGGGACCGACAAGGGGGACCCGGCCCGCAACGGCCATTACCTCAAGCCCGAGCCCTGGACCCTGAAGGTGGAAGGGGAGGTAGCCAAACCCTTCACCCTGGATGTGTGGGATCTCATCAACAAGAGCACGCTGGAGGAGCGCATCTATCGGCTGCGCTGCGTGGAGGCCTGGTCCATGGTATTGCCCTGGAGCGGCATTGCGCTGGCGGATCTGATCCGCCGTGCCGAGCCCACCAGTCGTGCCAAGTTCGTGGCCTTCGAGACGCTCTATGATCCGGAACAGTTGCCGGGGCAGGCCTCCCGTGCCCTGGGGGGCGGCATCGATTATCCCTATGTGGAGGGCTTGCGCCTCGACGAGGCCATGCACCCCCTCTCCTTCCTTGCCATGGGGCTCTATGGCAAGACCCTGCCCGCCCAGAACGGGGCACCCATCCGGCTGGTGGTGCCCTGGAAATACGGCTTCAAGAGCATCAAGAGCATCGTCTCCATCCGCCTGGTGGAGGAGATGCCCCCCACCACCTGGAACCTGCTGGCCCCCAACGAATATGGCTTCTACGCCAACGTCAACCCGAACGTGGATCACCCGCGCTGGAGCCAGGCGAGCGAGCGTTTCATCGGCGAGGGGGGCATCTTCGGGGCCAAGCGCCAGCCGACCCTGATGTTCAATGGCTACGGCGACGAGGTGGCGTCCCTCTATCAGGGGATGGATCTGCGTAAATGGTATTGAGACTGACGCGCTGTCCGACTGATCTCTTGCCCCCTTTTCCCCTGGTGGGAGAGGGGATGAGAAGCGGGAAAAACATGACGGGAACTGCAATATGACGCCGAGACTGAAAACAGCCCATGTCAACGGCTTGCGGGCGCTGGTGCACCTTGGTTCGCTCGGCTTTCTGCTCTGGCTGGGCTATGCCGTGCCAGCCGGGCTGCTGGGGGGGGATCCGGTCCAGGGGTTGACCCATTACCTTGGCAAGGGGGCCCTTCACCTGCTGTTGCTGACCCTGCTGGTGTCGCCGCTCGCCAAGCGCTGGCGCCAGGGGCAGCTCATCAAGTTGCGCCGCCCCCTCGGGCTCTGGTGCGCCGCTTGGGCGTCCCTGCACTTCATGGTCTGGCTGGGGCTGGATCTGCAGTTTGACTGGGGGCTGATTGGCGGCGAGCTGGTCAAGCGCAGCTACATAGTGGTGGGCATGGTGGCGCTGCTGCTGTTGCTGGCGCTCGGCATCACCTCGATCCCGGCCCTGTTGCGTCGCATGGGGCCGGCCTGGCAGAAGCTGCACAACTGGATCTACGGGGTGGCTCTGCTGGTGCCGATACACTACTGGTGGTCGGTCAAGAGCGGCTGGCAGGAGCCCCTCATCTATCTGGTGCTGGCCTGCGCCCTGCTGTGGCCCCGCCGGGAAAAGCTGCTGCGCCCCTGGCGCAGGCGAGCGCAAGTGGCCGGGAGGGAGGCGGCGCAACAGCCGTCACGCCCATAGCAAAAGAGGCCTATTCGGCCTCTTTTTTGGTGATCTCGCCGGTGTTGGCATCGACCTGCAACTGGACGCGCTGATCGTCGGCATCCAGGGTATCGACCTCGAATTTGTCCCCTTCCAGCTCCACTTCCCGAATGTCGTGATACCCTTGTGCCAGCAACAACTTGACCAGTCCGGCCATGTCGAGACGTGTCTGCGCCGCCCAGCCAAAGGTGGAAAAGAGGCACAAGATCAGCAGGATACTGCGTGGGATCATATTCATTCCGGATTCATGGCTGGCACACTATAAACGGCATTATGTTAGGTTTTGAGAGATGAATCACCCATGAATAGCGCGCTGCCCCTGCTTGGATTGCTGCTGCCGATGCTGGTTCAGGCGGCCCAGCCGAACGAGGCCTTGTTGCAACAGGCGGTCAGCGAGGGGCGGGTCCGCCCTTTTCATGAGTTGATGGAGGTGGCCTCCCGCCTGCCGGTGCGCGTGCTGCGCGTCGATCTGGGTGAGGAGGATGGCGTCTGGCTCTACGAGCTCAGGCTCATCGACGAGGAGAACAGCGTCATCAAGGTGGGCTACCGGGCTGACAATCTGGAGATGGTGTGGCTCAAGGGTCACCATCTGGAGCGCCTGTTCGCTCCGCGCCCGCCCCCGGAAGAGGAGTAACGGCGTGAGTCCGCGAACCTGCCGCCGTCCGGTTCGTCCCCCCAACCGTTGCCGATGCCGGCACAACCCTGTTTTGGATACCCATGTATGCGCATTCTGATAGTTGAAGATGAAAAGATCCTCGCGGGCCAGCTGGCGGAACAGCTGCGTCTGTCCGGTTTCGTCACCGATCTCTGCCACGATGGCAACGAGGCGGGCTTTCTCGGAGAGACCGAACCCTATGACGCCATCATCCTGGATCTCGGCCTGCCCGGTCGCGACGGCCTGAGCGTACTGAAGGAGTGGCGCAGCAAGGGGATGGACACCCCGGTGCTGGTGCTGACCGCCCGTGGCCAGTTGCACGAGAAGATTGAAGGGCTCAACGCCGGGGCGGACGACTACCTCACCAAGCCCTTCCAGGTGGCGGAGCTGGTGGCGAGGGTGCAGGCCCTGGTGCGCCGGGCGGCGGGGAACGCCAGCTCCATCCTCGAGATCGGTGGCGTGCGTCTCGACATGGCGGCCTCCCAGGTGTGGTACGAAGGGACCCCCATCAAGCTCACCGCCCACGAGTTCCGGGTGCTGGGCTACCTGATGCAGCACAGGGGCAAGGTGGTGTCCCGCAGTGAGTTGATCGACCACATCTATGCCCAGGATTTCGATCGCGACTCCAACACCGTGGAGGTGTTCATCGGCCGCATCCGCAAGAAGACCCACGCCGATCTCATCGAGACGGTGCGCGGCCTCGGCTACCGGATCAACGAATGACACCCTCGCAACCGATGGCGGGGTGGGTTGAATGAGGCTGGTACGCACCCTGCGAGGTCGGCTGGTGGTGATCGCCATGGTCTGGTGCGGTCTCTTCCTGTTCGCCACCGGCTTCAGCCTGCAGACCATGATGCGCAACTACTGGCAGGAGGCGGAGGCCGATGGCCTGCGCCTGCAGCTCTACGATCTGCTCTCCCGCCTCGAGATCCAGCCGGACGGCATGCCGGTGGTCACCGAGCCCATGGCCGACCCCCGTTATCGCCAGCCATACTCCGGCTACTACTGGCAACTGGAGCTGGGGGAGACGGTGGTCAGTCGCTCCCGCTCCCTGTGGGATGCCCATTTGAGTGCCCACGGCCTGAAGTCGGCCTTCGGCGATCCGGATCTCTTTGTCGGCAAGGGGCCCAACAAGGAGCCCCTGCTCATCATGACCCGTACCGTGCTGCTGCCGGGGTCTGATCGGGTCTTCACCCTGGTGATGGCCAAGGACAGCAGCGCCCTGACCCAGACCCTGAAGAAGACGCGCATCAGCCTGTTCCTCGGCCTCGGCTTCGCCGCCACCGGCCTGGTGCTCGGCTTTATGTTCCAGATCCTCTACGGCCTGCGCCCGCTGCACCTGCTGCGTCGCGAGCTGAGCCGCGTCCATCAGGGTCATCAGGAGGGGTTCCGGCTGCGCTACCCCCTGGAGATCCAGCCGCTGGTGGAGGACATCAACCGCCTGCTGCACCACTATGGCGAGCTGCTGCAACGGGCCCGCTCCCACACCGGCAACCTGGCTCACGCCCTCAAGACGCCGCTCAGCATCATGCGCAACCAGGTGACCCAGCTGCCGCCGGAGGATCAGGCCGCCCTCGGCGAGCAGCTCGACCAGATCCAGCGCCACATCGACTATCACCTCGGCAAGGCGCGGGTGACCGGCGCCGCCAAGATCCTTGGGGTCTCGACCCCGGTGCGGGCCCGGGTGGAGTATATCTGCCGCGCCTTCTCCCGCCTCTATCCCGGCAAGACGGTGGACTTGCAGGTGCCGGTCAATCTGGCGGTCGGGGTGGAGGAGCAGGACTTCGACGAGATGGTGGGCAACCTGCTGGAGAACGCCTTCAAGTGGTCCGCCAGCGAGCTGCGCATCTCCAGCGCCGAGCTGGGGGGCTGGATCACCCTGCGCATCGAGGACGACGGTCCCGGCATGAGTGAAGATCAGATCGCCAAGGCGGTGCTGCGGGGGGTGCGCCTCGACGAGAAGGTGCCGGGTTCCGGGCTCGGTCTCAACATAGTGTCAGACCTAGCGGAGGCTTACCGTGGCAGCCTCATCATGGGGCGGGCCGAGCTGGGGGGGCTCGCCGCTTCCCTCTCCCTGCCCAAGGTGGCCAGGGTCGAGTGACGGGGGGCCCCGTCGGGGGGCCCCTTTTGTGCCGCCGTGCTGGCAAGGGTGCGGCACCCGGCATAAGATACGTCTCTTGTTTCAGGTGTAGGAAGGGTAGCAATGACTGACGATCCTTGGGCTTTGTGCCATCTCGATGATTCGTTCGATGCCTCGGTGCTGGGCACCAAGGGGGCCCAGATCCAGTGGTTCGAGGACAGGGATGCCCTGATCCAGTTCCTGCTGGAGGATTTTGTCGACCTGCTGGCCGACGTGGGCGAGCTGGACGAGGATCAGACCGAGAGTGCCCGCGAGCGCTTCACCCTGCTGGTGGAGCAGAGCCTGGATGATCGCACCCTGATGGATGCCATCAACGATCTCGCCTCCGGCCTGCGCCGCATTGCCTGGCTGGGGCCCCTCTCCGAACTGGCGGAGTTGAGCGACGACTTCGCAAGCGGGCTGCGAGCCTTCTTCTGGAGCCAGTATGACGGTGACGAGGATGACCCCGAGGCCTGGGTGCCGGAAGATCTCTGGCCCCAACTGGTGGAGTGTGCCGAAGAGTACATGGTGGAAGGAGACTTCTGAGCCACCTTGTCCCCACTCTGGCAGCAAGGCGGGTGGAGTATGCGGAAGAGTATATGGTTGAGGGTGACTTCTGATTCAGAGCCACACCACAAACTGCGATAAGAAAACGGCGCCTTGATGGCGCCGTTTTTGTTGCTCAGTCCTCTACTCAGCCGTTGGCCGGTACCTCGTGCGCCGTGTTGGCGAGCACTGGCCCGATATACTTCTCTATCTGCAATTGGGCCATGTGGCCGCAGTTGCCCTGGGCCAGACTGGACGAGCCCTCGTCGAAGGTGAGGCAGTTGACGTTGCCGTTCTTGCAGATGCTGCCCGCTTCCCCCGGCTTGGCCGGATCGTACCAGGCCCCTTCACACACCCGCACTACCCCGGGCCGGATATCGGCGGAGATCAGGGCCCCCACCAGGATCTGGCCGCGCTCGTTGAAGGCCCGCACCAGATCGCCATCCTGGATGCCGCGCGCCTTGGCGTCGTCCGGATGGATCAGGATCGCTTCGCGGTCGGCGATGGCGAACTTGTCCCGCAGCGGGGTGTTGTCGAGCTGGGAGTGCAGCCGCTGGGTCGGGTGGGAGGTGTTGAGCGACAGCGGATAGCGCGCTGCCGTCTCGCTCTTCACCCACTCCTTGGGCTCATACCACTTGGGATGACCGGCGCAGTCGGCATAACCCATCCCCGCCACAGTGTTGGAGAAGATCTCGATCTTGCCGGACGGGGTACCGAGCGGGTTGAGCAGCGGGTTCTCGCGAAAATCGGCGTGACGGATCCACTGGCGGTTGGCCTCCGGGATCGGGAAGCGGATGTAGTTGTTGGCCTCCCAGAACATGTTGAACGGCGGCAGCGCTACCCGGGCACCACGGGCCTGCGCCGCCATGCCGTCGTACATCTGCTTGAGCCACAGCATCTCGTCCTTCCCTTCGGTGTACTGCTCCTGCACACCCAGCTTGGCGGCGATGGCGCTGAAGATGTCGAAGTCGTTGCGGGCTTCAAACTGGGGCGGCACGCACTGGTGCATCGGGAAGACGTAGCGCTGGGAGTAGTCGCCCCCCATCTCCAGATCGTTGCGCTCGTAGCTGGTGGTGACCGGCAGCACGATATCGGCGTGCTTGGCGGTAGCGGTCCAGTAAGGCTCGTGAACGATCACGGTCTGGGGTTTGCGCCAGGCCTGCAGCAGGTTGTTGGTGTCCTGATGGTGGTGGAAGGGGTTGCCCCCCGCCACGTAGACCAGCTTGATGTCCGGATAGATCACCTTGCGGCCGTTGAAGTCGATGGTCTTGCCCGGATTGGCGAGGCAGTCGGCGATGCGGGCCACCGGGATCGGTGCCGGGCTGTTCTTCGGCGCGTTGCCGGCGGAGATCCCCGCCAGAATGCCGCCCTTGGCGGTGGGGCTGCCACCGGAGGAGTAGTGGTAACTGAAGCCGTAGCCGCCCCCCGGTAGGCCGATCTGGCCCAGCATGGCGGCCAGAGTGACCAGCATCCAGTTGGGCTGTTCACCGTGGTGCTGACGCTGCATGCCCCAGCCCGCCATGATCATGGTGCGCTTGGCGGCCATGTCGAGGGCCAGCTGGCGGATCACCTTGGCATCGACGCCGCAGACGCTGCTCGCCCACTCGGCGCTCTTCGGCTGACCGTCCTCCTTGCCGAGCAGATAGGCGAGGAAGGTGTCGAAGCCGACAGTGTAGCGATCGAGGAAGGCCTGATCGTGCTTCTTCTCGCTGTAGAGGGTGTGGGCCACCCCCAGCATCATGGCCACGTCGGTGTAGGCGTTCGGGGCAATCCACTCGGCGCCGACCAGCTTGGCGGTCTCGTTGTAGACGGGGTCGATGCTGATGACCCGGGTGCCTTTCTCTTTTAGCGCCTTGAAGCCCGCTTGACCTTCGTGATCCGGCATGTTCCAGCTGTTCTTCAGGGTGACCTGGGCGTTGACCCCCCAGAGCACCACCAGTTCGGCGTGCTCCACCACGTTGGGCCAGGCGGTCTGCTGCTCGTACACCTCGATGGAGCCCATCACGTGGGACATGATCACCTGAGCCGCGCCGGTTGAGTAGTCACCGGCATAACCGGTGAAGCCGCCCGAGAGGTTCATCAGGCGGTGCAGCAGGGTGCGGCTGTTGTGGAACATGCCGACACTCTTCCAGCCGTAGGAACCGGCGTGGATCGCCTGGGGGCCGAAATCAGACTGGACGCGCTGGATCTCGCCGGCCACCAGTTCGATGGCCTTCTCCCAGCTCACTCGCACCCACTCGTCGGCACCGCGCAGCTCCGGTCTGGCACCCGGGCCGTGCTCCAGCCAGCTCTTGCGCACCATGGGGTACTTGATGCGGTTCTTGGCGTGGACCTGGAACGGCGCCATGTCGATGAGGTCATTCGGTGCCGGGTCATCGGCCACCGGCTGGACCCGCACCATGCGGCCCTCGGAGACGATGGCCTCGAAGGCCCCCCAGTGGGCGCCGGTCAGGATGCCCTTCTGGGCGGGCACCAGGGTGGGGAACTGCTCAAGGGCCGTGCTGACGGCCTTGGCCAGGGCGCTTTTCGGGAAGAGACCGGCCAGCAGGGGCAGGGCGGCACAGGCCCCCAGCCCCTTGAGCAGAGTACGGCGGGAGAGGTTGGTCTGTTGGTCATTGAAAAAGGTCATGGGAGAGTCCTCTGTTCCTGCCTTAATGGGCCGCGCTCATGTCGCTGGCGTGTTTCTGCACGTATTGGGTGAGCATGCGCGCCTGCTCCGGGGTGAGGGAGGTACGGGACTCCATCCCCTTGATGACGCCGATCCACTGGTTGGCGTTGAAGTGATCCAGCGCGGTGAGGCCGTGACAGCCGGTGCAGTTGTTGGACATCAGGGTGGAGGCGTATTGCCACAGCTTGCCCTGGTCGCCGATGAGCT
Organism: Aeromonas sp. R7-5; assembly: GCF_040908015.1. NCBI lineage: Bacteria > Pseudomonadati > Pseudomonadota > Gammaproteobacteria > Aeromonadales > Aeromonadaceae > Aeromonas > Aeromonas sp. R7-5. The sequence continues at coordinate 181,078 of NZ_JBFOCZ010000028.1, forward strand.
GGCTCTGGTCAACCCAGGCGGTCAGGCTGACCTGATGCCAGGTGAGGTTGGTGGCGCTGTCGGTTTCGCTCTTGCCGGTCACGAGGGCTTTTCTGGCGGCTTCGCCGACCAGCACGCTCAGGATCCGTTTGCCGGGGGCGGCGTAGAACACCTCGCTCACACCGTCCTGCTGCCAGCCGTCGATGCGCACCTGGGCGCGGCCGTTGTCGTTGGCCAGCACTTCCACCTGGGTGGAGGGCATCAGGGTGCCTTCGTCAGTCTTGGCGCCAGCATCCAGATAGAGCGGGGTGGTGGCGATGGCATAGCGGGTGGTGACGGTTACCGGGGTCTGGGCCGCGGCGGCGGCCAGTTCGCTGGCACCGGCGGCGGCCAGGCCGCTCATGTCCGGCATGATGTGGGCAACGCCGCGGTGACAGTCGATGCAGGTCTGACCCTCCTTGATGGCGACCGGGTGCTCGGCGCGGGCATTGGGGCGTTGGGCCAGGATGTCCATGGCGGCGTAGCTGTGGCAACTGCGACAGGTGGCGGAGTCATTGGCCTTGAGCTGATCCCACACGGTCTGGGCCATGCGCAGCTTGTGGGCCTCGTATTTCTCCGGGGTGTCGAGGGTGCCGATCGCCTCGTGATAGATGTCTTTCACGGCGCGGATCTTGGTCCAGAGATAGGCGGCGGGTTCACTGGGGATGTGGCAGTCGGCGCACTCGGCGCGGATCCCCTTCACGTTCTGGAAGTGGACACTGCCCTGATATTCGGCGAGGGGGGTCTGCATGGAGTGGCAGGAGACGCAGAACTCGGTGGAGCTGGTCTTGTGCAGCACGGTGACGGTGACGCCCAGTGCAGCGACCCCCAGCAGGGCCCCGAGCAGCAGAAGCCAGAACCAGGTCTTTCTCAACAGTTTTCCAAGCATGGTGACGGTGTCCTTCGAATTCGGGTATTACCAATATAGTAGTAGTCCCAGGATTCAAAGGGTTGACCTCGGTCATGATTTTTATTTCGACATGTAAGAGATTTTTGGTTTTGTTTTTTGTTTGGGCATGCTTTTTTGAATTTTAATCGCATTTTTACCCTTCAACGGGAGCGGGATGTCTTGTGATGGGGCGATGCCCAAGCCGGGGCGGGGAGGCCGCGTACCACCCCGGGGCTTGGGGTTTGCGGTGGGAGGATTGTATACTGTTCACATATACAGTATTCAGGTGTATCCATCATGCGACTCTTTATCGCCGAGAAGCCCAGCCTTGGCCGCGCCATTGCCGATGCTCTGCCCAAGCCCCACAAGAAGGGCAACGGTTTTATCGAGACCGCCCAGGGGGATGTGGTCACCTGGTGTATCGGCCACCTGCTGGAGCAGGCCGAGCCCGATGCCTATGACGCCGCCTACAAGCAGTGGCGCATGGAATCCCTCCCCATCGTCCCCGCCCAGTGGCAGCTGGTGGCCAAGCCCAAGACCAAAACCCAGCTCACCGTCATCAAGGGGCTGATCAAGCAGGCCGACTGTGTGGTCAACGCCGGTGACCCGGACCGGGAAGGCCAACTGCTGGTGGACGAGGTGATCGACTTTCTCGGCTACCCGAAAACCAAGCCGGTGCAGCGCTGCCTCATCAGCGATCTCAACCCGCCCGCGGTGCGCCGCGCCCTCGACAAGCTCAGAGACAACAAGGAGTTCGTGCCGCTGGCGGTCTCGGCGCTGGCTCGCAGTCGGGCTGACTGGCTCTACGGCATCAACATGACCCGCGCCTACACCCTGCTCGGGCGCAAGGCCGGTTGCAGCGAGCTGCTCTCGGTCGGTCGGGTGCAAACTCCGCTGCTCGGTCTGGTGGTGCGGCGGGATCTCGAGATAGAAGCCTTCGTCCCCAAACCCTTCTTCGAGGTGCTGGCCCATCTGCTGACCGATAGCAACGAGCGCTTCACTGCCAAGTGGCTGCCGTCCGAAGCTTGCCTGCCGTGGCAGGACGAGGAGGGGCGGGTGCTCAACCGGGCGCTGGCCGACAAGGTGGTGAGCCGGATCAACGGCCAACCGGCACAGGTCGAATCGGTGGAGGAGCAGGCCCGCAAGCAGGCGGCGCCGCTGCCCTATAACCTCTCCAGCCTGCAGATCGATGCCGCCAAACGCTTCGGCATGGATGCCAAGCGGGTGCTCGACATCTGCCAGAGCCTCTACGAGCGCCACAAGCTCATCACCTATCCACGCTCTGACAGCCGTTATCTGCCGACCGACCATTTCAAGCGGGCCGAGCAGGTGCGCGGCGCCATCGCCGCCACTGCTCCAGCGTTGGCCAAGGCTGTGAGCGAGGCGGACGGCAAGATCCGCAGCAAGGCGTGGAACGACAGCAAGGTGGATGCCCACCACGCCATCATCCCCACCGAGAAGCAGGGCAACCCCGCCACGCTGGGGGCCGACGAGGCGAAGCTGTACGGCCTGATTGCCCGCCAGTACCTGCTGCAGTTCTATCCCCCGTTCGAATACAACGACAGCAAGGTGTTGCTGCGCATCGCCGGAGGGCTGTTCCAGGCCAAGGCGCGCCGCATCCTCAAGGCGGGCTGGAAGGCGTTGCTCGGAGTGGAAGAGGATGACGAGGAGGAGGCGGGAACCCTGCCTGCCCTGAAAGAGGGGGAGGAACTGCTGTGCGAGCGGGGGGAGCTGCTGGAGAAGATGACCCAGCCGCCCAAGTCATTCACCGATGCCACCCTGCTGGCGGCTATGACCGGCATCGCCCGTTATGTGCAGGATCCCGAAATTCGCAAGACCCTGCGCGACACCGATGGCCTTGGCACCGAGGCGACCCGGGCCGGTATCATCGACCTGCTGTTCAAGCGCCGTTTTCTGGTGCGTCAAGGCAAGAGCATCAAGGCGACCTCGACCGGGCGGGCGCTGGTGCAGGCGTTGCCAGCCACCGCCACCACGCCGGATATGACGGCGCTGTGGGAGCAGAGCCTCGGCCAGATCGCCGAGCGTCACGGCAGCTACCAGCAGTTTATGGGGCCGCTCACCGAGCAGCTGTACGGTCTGATCGAGGGGGCCCGGCAGGATTCCGGCGCCAGCTTCAGCGCGCTGCCCAAGGCGGCGCCCGGTGACAGCAAGCACCGCTTTGTTCGCCGCAAGCGGACTGCGTCCACCGCCGCACGCCCCCGCACGAGCACGGGCAAGAGTGCTCGTGCGGGGAAGAGCCCTGGAAAGAGCACTGGCAAGGGGACGACCAGGGGCAAGGCTGCCTGAGGCTGGCGAGCGCCGTGATCACATAAAAATAAGAAGAGGGGCCAGTGGCCCCTCTTTGCATGGATGGAGCGGCTTACCCCGTGTAGACGCTTTCTTCCGGATAACGGATGCGGGTCTCCACCGGGCGGGCCAGCATGATCGCCAGGGTGAGGGGTCCCAGACGGCCGCAGATCATCACCAGCACCAGGATCAGTTTGCCCGGTTCGCTCAGAGAAGCGGTGATGCCGGTGGACAGTCCCACGGTGGCAAAGGCCGAGATGGTCTCGAACATGATCTTGTCGAATGATTGCGACTCCGTGAGCATCAGCAGGAACATCGCCAGCATCAGCACCATGGTACTGACGATGATGATGGCCAGGGAGCGGGTCACTATCTGGGGTGACAGGGTGCGGCCGAAGGCGGTGACATGGGGGCGCTTGGTCAGAAACGCCCGGGTCGCCAGCAGGACGACGGCAAAGGTGGTGACCTTGATACCGCCCCCGGTCGAGGTTGCCCCGGCACCGATGAACATGAGCATCATCATGAACAGCAAGGAGGCCGGCACCATCTGGCCGATATCCACCGTGTTGAAGCCCGCCGTGCGCGCGGTGGCCGACTGGAAGAAGGCTGCCAGCCACTGGCTCCCGAAGGAGGCGTTGCCCAGGGTGCCCGGGTTGTTGTGCTCCAGCAGCCAGAACATCAGGGTCCCCAGCAGCAGCAGGGCAGGGGTCATCAGCAGCATCAGCTTGCTGTGCAGTTTCAGCTTGCGCCAGCGGCGGTTGCGCACCAGGTCGACGATGACGGTGAAGCCTACCCCCCCCAGGATCAGCAGGGCCGGTATGGTCAGGCTGATGATGGGGTCATCCCGGTAGTCCATGAGGTTGTTGGCAAACAGCGAGAAGCCGGCGTTGTTGAAAGCTGACACCGCGTGGAAGAAGCTGACGTAGAGGCCGTGGCCCCAGCCCATGTCGGGCACCCAGCGAATGGCCATGATGGCGGTGCCGATCAGCTGGGCAATCAGGGCGAACAGGACGATGCGCTTCACCAGCTGGACGATGTTGACGGATCCCTCCTGGCCCAGCGCCTCCTTGGCCAGCACCTGCTGGCGCAGCCCGACCCGCTTGCTGAACATGGCGATGAGCAGCAGTGTCATGGTCATCTGGCCGAGACCACCAATCTCCATCAATATCAACAGGATGATCTGCCCCTGCAGGGTGAAGGCGGTGCCGGTATCTACCACCCCGAGGCCGGTCACGCTGATGGCGGAGGTGGCGGTGAACAGGGCGTTGATGACGGTGACCTCACCCTTGTGGCTGGAGGGCTGGACCAGAAACAGGGTGCCAACCAGCAGGATGATGAGGAAACTGCCCAGGATGAGCTTGGCCTCGCTCCAGCGGGAGTTGTCTTCCCGATGCAGGGTGAAGGCGTAGTTGTTGCGCCAGTTGATCATAGGGTGTCGAGCCAGTGATCGATGGCGTGCTTGTTGCCGGCCAGGATCAGGATGTCACCGAGTTGCAGCTCCATCTTGCCGGTCAGGACGTTGTGCAGCACCTCACCCCGCTTGATGGCCAACAGCTGGAAATCGCTTTGCTGCAGCAGGCGCAAGTCGGCCAGGGTGCGGGTGTTTTGCTGCAAGCCGATCACGAACTCGGTCAGCACCATGTCGTGACCCAGCTCCAGGTAGTCGAACAGCCGGTTGTCCAGCATGCTCTGGGCCACCCGGCGGCCCATGTCCCACTCCGGGTTGATCACCTTGTCCGCGCCCACCTTCTGCAGGATCTTGGCGTGGAACTTGTCGCGGGCCTTGACCCAGACCTTCTTCACGCCCGCCTCTTTCAGCACCAGCGTGGTCAGGATGCTGGTCTCCAGGTTGTCGCCGATGGCGACAAAGACGATGTCGAAATTCGCCAGGCCCAGTTCGGCGACCGTGGCCTCGTCGGTGGCATCGGCCACGATGACGTGGTTGCAGAGGGTGGCTATCTGTCGGGTCTTGCTCTCGTCGATGTCGATGGCCAGTACCTCGGCATTCTGGCGCTGCAACTCTTCGCACAAGGCGCTGCCAAACAGGCCCAGGCCGATGACGGCGAATTGATTGTTCATGCATGCTTCCTCAGCGGGATGAAGGGGTTACTCTACTCCAGAGCCCTGAGTCCGAAAAGTGTCCGGGTTTTTTGTCCCGGGGGATCTGGGGTAAACTGCGCCCTTGTCCTTGTCGGAACACACAGATGAAACTCACCCCCCACGCCTCCCTGTCGACCCTCAATACTATGGGCCTGGACGCACACTGCCTCTGGCTGGCCGATGTGACCCGGCCGGATGATCTCGCGCAACTGCGGACCAACCCGGAGTTGGCCACCTTGCCGCGCCTGGTGCTGGGAGGAGGAAGCAACATCCTGTTCTGCGATGACTTTGCCGGTCTGGTGGTCCACAACGGCCTGAAAGGGATCACGCTGCACGAGGAGTCCGAGCACTGGCTGCTACACGTGGCGGCAGGTGAAAACTGGCACGAGCTGGTATGTCACGCCCTGCAACAGGGCTGGCACGGGCTGGAGAATCTGGCACTCATTCCCGGGACGGTCGGGGCGGCCCCGGTACAGAACATCGGTGCCTACGGGGTCGAGCTGGCCAGCGTCTGTGCCTACGTGGAGGCGTTCAACTGGCAGAGTGGCGAGGTTGAGCGCATCGCGGCGGCCGATTGCCGGTTCGGTTACCGTGACAGCATCTTCAAGCACGACTATCAGGACTCCCACTTCATCACCGCCGTCGGTCTGCGCCTGCCCAAGGCATGGCGCCCGGTCGCCGGTTATGGCCCGCTGGCGGCGCTGGGGGATGCCTCTTCGCCACAGGCCATCTTCGACACCGTCTGTGCCACCCGCATGGCCAAGCTGCCGGATCCGGCGGTGCTGGGCAACGCGGGCAGTTTCTTCAAAAACCCTGTGGTGCCCGCCGCCCTGGCGGAGACCCTGAAACAGCAATACCCGCAGATGCCCTGCTACCCCGCAGCAGAAGGGCAGGCCAAGCTGGCGGCTGGCTGGCTCATCGATCAGTGCGGTCTCAAGGGGTTTGCCATCGGTCGTGCCGCCGTCCATCAGGAGCAGGCGCTGGTGCTGGTCAATCTGGGGGGCGCAAGCGCCATGGAGCTCATCGCGCTGGCGGCCCATGTCCGCGACAGCGTAGAGCACCAGTTCGGTGTGGTGCTGGAACACGAGGTGCGCTTCATGGGGCGCAGTGGTGAAACCTGGCTCGACGAGGTACTGGCATGACCCTGACCCCCGTCAGACAGACCCTGATCACCCTGCTGAGCGATGGCCAGTTCCATTCCGGTGAGCAGCTGGGCGAGCGCCTTGGCATCAGCCGGGCGGCGGTGAGCAAGCACATGGCCGCGCTCAAGGATCTGGGGCTGGATCTCTTCAGCTTGACCGGCAAGGGCTATCGGCTGGCGGTGCCCATGGCCCTCTATGACGAGGGGCGGCTTCAGGCAGAGGCACCGATGGCACCGGTGCACTGCTTCCCAGTCATCGACTCCACCAACCAGTACCTGCTGGAGCGGGTCAACACCCTGAGCTCCGGGGAAAGCTGTCTGGCCGAGTGCCAGACCGCCGGGCGGGGACGTCGTGGCAAACCCTGGGTTTCTCCCTTCGGTTGCCAGCTGATCCTGAGCATGTACTGGCGGCTTGAGCAGGGCATGGCGGCCGCCATGGGACTGAGTCTCGCGGTCGGCGTGGCGGTGGTCGAGGCGCTGGAGTCCCTTGGTTATCCTGGGGTGGAGCTCAAGTGGCCGAACGACCTCTATTACCAGGGCCGCAAGCTGGCGGGCATCCTGGTGGAGATGAGCGGCAGTGCGGGTGCCAGCTGCCATCTGGTGATCGGGGTCGGCCTCAATCTGGCGATGCCGAGTCGGGAGGGGGAGAAGATCGATCAGGCCTGGTCCGAGCTGCGCCATATCCAGCCCGAGCTGGTGGATCGCAACGAGCTGGCCGCCTGCGTGCTGCTGCACCTGCAGCAGGCCATGCAGACCTTCGAACAGACGGGACTGGCGAGTTTCGTCGAGAGCTGGAACCGGCTTGACCACTTCGCCGGCCAGCCGGTGAAGCTGCTGATGGGAGAGCAGGTGATCCGCGGGATTGCCCGGGGGATCGACGAACGCGGAGCCCTGCGTCTGGAGACGGAAGAGGGGCTCAAGCTCTATCTGGGAGGGGAACTCTCCCTGCGGCGGGGTGACTGACCTCGTACGCTCATGAGGACTGAATGAAAGAGGGGGCCTGCGGGCCCCCTCTTTCATGTATGCACTGCGACAGTGGTCACTTGCGCAGCTTGATCTGCTCGATGGCGTGCTCGTTGCCCTTGGTGAGGATGAGGTTGGCCCGCTCCCGGGTCGGCAAGATGTTCTCTTGCAGGTTCAGGTAGTTGATATCCTGCCAGATGTTGTTGGCGATCTCGGTCGCCTCGCTCTCGGCCAGCTTGGCGTAGTGGTGGAAATAGGAGTCGGGATCCGAGAAGGCGCCGCTGCGGAATTTGAGAAAACGATCGATGTACCAGGTGCGCAGCAGCTCGGCGTCAGCATCCACATAGATGGAGAAGTCGACGAAGTCGGACACGAACACGCGATGGGGGTCCTGGGGATAGTCCATGCCGCTTTGCAGCACATTGAGCCCCTCCAGGATCAGGATGTCCGGCTGTTCCACCACCTTCTTCTCGTCGGGCAGGATGTCATAGATGAGGTGGGAGTAGACGGGGGCCTCGACCTTCTCGTGGCCGGCGCGGATATTGGCGACAAACTCCACCAGATGGCGGATGTCATAAGACTCGGGGAACCCCTTGCGACGCATCAGGCCACGGGCTTCCAGCTCCTTGTTGGGAAACAGGAAGCCGTCGGTGGTGACCAGCTCCACCCTGGGGTGCTCCGGCCAGCGCTCCAGCAGTGCCTGAAGGATACGGGCCGTAGTGCTCTTGCCCCCCGCCACGCTGCCGGCGATGCTGATGATATAGGTGCCCTTGCCGCGGGACTGACCGAGAAACTGCTCCAGCACTCGGCTGCGGCGCTGCTTGGCCTTGACGTAGAGATTGAGGAGACGGGAGAGGGGCAGGTAGATTTCTTCCACTTCCCGCAATGACACCTTCTCGTTGATCCCGCGCAGGGTCTGCAGATCGTGCTCGGTCAGGGTCAGGGGGACCGCATCGCGCAATAACGCCCATTGTTCGCGGGTGAATTGCAAATAGGGGTTATGCTCTGTCGTCATGGTGTCATCACTGTTTCTTGGGCAGGGCGACCATACACCAAGGGATCGGGAGCGACAAGGGACGCGTCCGGTCGGGACGGAGAAGGAGCGTTTTTTTGCCTGGATCCCGGCATAAATGCACATTTTGCAAGGTGCAATGGTTGCATCCCCAAAATCCTTACCATAAAATGCGCGACGCTTGGATGTCTGTCGTCTATTTGCCGAGCAAAAGCGACAAAAACAACGGGTGCAAGCAGAATTACCGTTGTGGCATTTATGCAACTGGAGGGGTTCCCGAGCGGCCAAAGGGATCAGACTGTAAATCTGACGGCTCTGCCTTCGAAGGTTCGAATCCTTCTCCCTCCACCATATTTCTCTGCGGTTTGAGTTCTTTGGGTTAGAGAAATGCGGGCATCGTATAATGGCTATTACCTCAGCCTTCCAAGCTGATGATGCGGGTTCGATTCCCGCTGCCCGCTCCAAGATGCTGATATGGCTCAGGTAATTCTGAGAGCCACACCTTAGGGTGAGTTCGGCAATCGAACCAGCCTGTCAGCACCAACCTCTCTACTCCCCTTGATTCAAATCCATCATATAAACTGTTCTGTGGTTAGCTTGCCACCGCGTACTCAGCGTTAGTTTAGAGGGACGATCATGTCTAAAGAAAAATTTGAGCGTAATAAACCGCACGTTAACGTGGGTACCATCGGCCACGTTGACCACGGTAAAACCACCCTGACCGCCGCTATCACCAACGTGCTGGCCAAGCACTTCGGTGGTAAAGCTTTCGCCTTCGACCAGATCGACAAGGCGCCGGAAGAGCGTGAGCGTGGTATCACCATCAACACCTCCCACGTAGAATACGACACTGCTACCCGCCACTACGCTCACGTAGATTGCCCGGGTCACGCCGACTACGTTAAAAACATGATCACCGGTGCTGCCCAGATGGACGGCGCAATCCTGGTAGTAGCAGCGACTGACGGCCCGATGCCGCAGACTCGTGAGCACATCCTGCTGGGTCGTCAGGTAGGCGTTCCGTACATCATCGTGTTCATGAACAAGTGCGACATGGTAGATGACGAAGAGCTGCTGGAACTGGTCGAGATGGAAGTTCGCGAACTGCTGTCCGAGTACGACTTCCCGGGTGATGACCTGCCGGTAGTCCGTGGTTCCGCACTGAAAGCGCTGGAAGGCGAAGCTCAGTGGGAAGAGAAGATCCTGGAACTGGCTGGCCACCTGGACACCTACATTCCGGAGCCGGAGCGTGCCATCGACCAGCCGTTCCTGATGCCTATCGAAGACGTCTTCTCCATCGCAGGCCGTGGTACCGTAGTTACCGGTCGTGTAGAGCGCGGTATCGTCAAGGTTGGTGAAGAAGTGGAAATCGTTGGTATCAAAGATACCACCAAGACCACCTGTACCGGCGTTGAAATGTTCCGCAAACTGCTGGACGAAGGTCGTGCAGGTGAGAACGTTGGCGCACTGCTGCGTGGCGTGAAGCGTGAAGACGTAGAGCGTGGTCAGGTACTGGCCAAGCCGGGCACCATCAAGCCGCACACCAAGTTCGAATCCGAAGTGTACGTGCTGTCCAAAGAAGAAGGTGGTCGTCACACCCCGTTCTTCAAGGGCTACCGTCCGCAGTTCTACTTCCGTACAACCGACGTGACCGGTACCATCGAACTGCCGGAAGGCGTAGAGATGGTCATGCCGGGCGACAACATCAAGATGGTTGTTACCCTGATTGC
>NZ_JBFOCZ010000029.1:0-79688 GCF_040908015.1 Aeromonas sp. R7-5
TTTTTGATGCTCGATGCTGTGAGTGCCCACACAGATTGCTTGATTCAAATTGTTAAAGAGCGTCACGCTTATCGCGTTGAGGAGGCGCATCTTACGCTCCTCACTTCGAAAGTCAAGCGGTTGTTTTCGCTTTTCTTTCGGCGCCCACTTCCTAAGGAAGCTGGCTCATCAGGTTGGCGTGGTCCGCCGTGCTGGTAGGGGCGCATTATAGGGAGCCGCGCCGTGATGACAAGGGCTTTTTCTCACTGGCGGTTCGTTCGCTCAAACATGCAGCGGATAGGGCATTTTTCACTCACACATCGTTTCCTGGGTGCTATTCACGGATTTGAATTGAGTATTTGAAAAGCCATTTTATAATTGGCTTTTCAAATACTCAATTAAGGTTTCATTCATGCACCAGATCCTGGATAGCCGCAAAGAGGAGAGAATCGTTCCTCTGTTCCGCCTCGGGTTTCGGCCTTTCTTCCTGTTCGGCGCCTTGTTCTCGGCTTTGGCGATGCTGGGCTGGCTGGGGCAGCTCAACGGCTGGTTTGCTCTGCCCCGGATTGCCAACCCCATCTGGTGGCATGCACATGAAATGCTGTTCGGCTTTGGTGCCGCCATAGTGGCGGGTTTTCTGCTTACCGCCGTCCAGAACTGGACCGCTCACCCAGGTGTACGCGGTTGGCCGCTGGCACTGGTCGTGGGATTGTGGGCCATCCCGAGAGGCCTGCTCCCCTGGTTTGGAGAAAGCAATGTCACTCTGATGGTCATGGACCTGGCCTGGTTGCCCCTCTGTACGTGGTTCCTCGCCAGACCCATCATAGTGACGCGCCAGTGGCGCAATCTCTTTTTTGTTCCCCTGCTTCTCGTGTTGACCCTGCTCAATACCGCTTGCTGGCGGTGGCATGCCGAATGGCCATTGGTAGAACATATCCTGCTTGCAACCGTGCTCCTCTTCACGACCCTGATTGCCGTCATGGGAGGACGTGTCATTCCTTTCTTCACCGCCAGAGCCACTGGGGCCGAAAAAGCACTCCCACTACCGTGGCTGGAGCGCATTGCCCTCGCATCTCTGTGGCTCATCCTGCTGCTCTGGTTGGTGCTCCCGACCCAGTGGGTCCTCGGAATCCAGATGTTCCCTCTATATATAGTGGCGGCAGGGGCTCACCTCTACAGGCAGCTGCGCTGGCGACCCGGAACCACGTTGGCCCAGCCCCTGCTGTGGTCGCTTCACCTGGCCTACCTCTTTATCCCACTGGGGCTGACCGCCCTGGCGGCACGCACGGCTGGCTGGCCGATTGCCTTGTCACTGGCCAGCCATCTGTTCAGCGCGGGCAGCATGGGGGCCATGATCCTCGCGATGATAGCCCGTGTATCCCTCGGACACAGTGGCAGAACCCTGCAGATAGGACGCAGGATCACGGCGGCATTTGCACTGGTGATCCTGTCCGCGCTGTTGCGGGTCTTGCTCCCTCTCTTTTGGCCAAATCTCACCCTCACGGGATGGAACCTCAGCGGATGGAGCTGGGTTGCCGCCTACGGTCTGTTCATCTGGGTTTATACCCCCATACTGACCAGTCCCAGGGCGGATGGCCGCCCCGGCTAATCATCGCGTGGCCATGGCCGGATAGTGGATCAGATTGTGGAAGATGGCGGGAGCGACCCCAAGATTGCGATAGCCATGGGTACGGTCCGCTGCAAACCGGACGGCCTCACCCTGATCGAGGGAACGCCACGCCCCGTCAACCAGTACCTCCATCACACCGCTGATGACGATGACATGTTCGGTCACTCCGGGTTCATGGGGTTCTGACTCCCGCTGGTAGCCAGGTAGCAGGGTCAGTTCGAACAACTCGAAACCAAAGCGGGCCTCATAGGGGAAAAGCGGGGCAACCTGCATCCCCTCTCCCGCCGGCTGCTGTCGAATATCATCGGCAATACGGTATACCGTCTCTCCCTGTGCCGCTGGTGTCGGCTCAATGAAACTGGAGAAAGAGACCCGAAAACCGGTGGCAATCTTCCACAATGTTGCCACCGTCGGACTGGATTCACCTCGCTCGATCTGTCCCAGCATGGCCTTGCTCACCCCCGTTTCACGGGCGGCCATATCCAGGCTCCATCCTCTTTCAGTGCGCAGCCCTTTCAATCGCTGGGCCAGATAGCGACTCATCTCCTGCATCTGTTCTCCGATTTCTTCGAGCCATATTGTACGCCATAACGCACAGCGTTATAGTCCAAACCACATTGTACGCAATAGCGCACAAGCTATCAGCATCCACAAGGAAGTTTCCCATGCCCCTAGCCCTCCCCCACATGGTCGCGGGACTCATCGCCGTATTGGTGGGTTACACGAGTTCTGTCGTCTTGATCATCCAGGCCGCCACGGCCGCCGGTGCCGATGCAGCCCAGGTCTCTTCCTGGCTATGGACACTGGGTATCGGCATGGGGGTCAGCTGCATCGGCCTCTCCCTTTATTACCGGGTGCCTGTCTTGACGGCCTGGTCCACCCCGGGTGCCGCCCTGCTCATCACCAGCCTGGGGAACTTCAGTCTGGCTGAAGCCATCGGCGCCTTCATCATCTCTTCACTGCTGATCACCCTCTGCGGTATCAGCGGCTGGTTCGACAGGCTGATGCGTCACATTCCCGCCCCACTGGCGGCCGCCATGCTGGCCGGAGTCTTGCTCAGGTTCGGGCTGGATCTCTTCAAGGTGGCACCGCAAGATCCTCTGCTGCTTGGCACCTTGCTACTGGCTTTCTTGCTGGGTCGCCACCTCTGGCCCCGCTACACCATGGTGCTGGTCCTGGCGGCCGGCATGCTGCTCTGCACCCTGAGGGGCGAGCTGCAACTCAACGAGGTTCACTGGCAACTTTCCACCCCGGTCTGGATCTCGCCAGCCTTTTCCATCGACGCCCTGCTCGGCATCGCACTCCCGCTCTTTCTCGTTACCATGACCTCGCAAAACATGCCGGGCATTGCCATCCTGCGCGCCCACGGCTATCAACCGGCCACTTCTTCCTTGATTGGCTGGACCGGATTCATCGGCGTGCTGCTGGCACCGTTTGGCGGCTATGCCTTCAACCTGGCCGCCATCACTGCCGCCATCTGCATGGGCAAGGAAGTGGATCACGATGTCACTCGACGCTGGCCTGCTGCCGTGTGGGCTGGTTGTTTCTACCTGCTCACAGGCTGCTTCGGTGCCACCGTGGTTGCCCTGTTCAGCGCATTCCCTGCGGTGCTGGTCACCTGCGTGGCCGGGCTGGCGCTGCTCGGCACCATAGGCAGCAGCTTGCACAGCGCCTTGCAGCAGGACGAGGAGCGGGAAGCCGCGCTACTGACTTTCCTCGTGACTGCCTCGGGGATCACCCTGCTCGGGGTCGGGTCTGCCTGCTGGGGATTGCTGATCGGAGTGACATTGCATCAAGTCAACCGGCTCCGCGCCTGACCTGACCATCTGGGGAGACTCCAGTGAGACGCAGCACATAATCCTGAGAAGAGCGTTCACATATGAACCTTATTCCTTTCTAGTGACAAAACGGCGCAGATCCTTCCCGACAAGCGCCGTTGTCAGACTCAATACTGGAGAACGAAGATGAGGAATCAGGCTGTCATTTTGTTACTGGCACTGCTGGGCGCCACCACGACCCAGGCTGCCGACACCGATCGGGAGCTGGCACGCCAGCTCGCGCTGCAGCAGAAGAACCTGCTGCCGCTCCTGAACAATCAGGAATACCAGAGTCCACTGCCCAACCTGCTGCAAAAGGCCAGCCCGCGCCTGAAGCGCCAGGCTCGGGATGCCAACCAGGCGGCCATCCGTCGGCAAGGGCTGGATGGGGAGGTCAGGGAACTGATGCAACTGCGGCTGGCCAATCCGGATCAGGCGGATGCACTGCAACAAGGGGTTGAGCCACTGGTTGCCTACATACCAAGTGGTGACGAAAAGAGCTGGAGCGCCATCGAGGCGTTCGACAGCGCCGGCAGCCCGATCTATCTCGATGTGAACCAGCCGCCGGCGCGGCCGGTACTGGTGGTGGAGGCCAATCCGGTCAAAGCCAAGAATGCCGGCCTGAAGGTGATGCGAAAGGCGCTGGCTGCCGCCGACATGCAGGTGACGCCCCGTGCCACCAGCAACACCACGCCCCTCAAGACCAGCATTCTCAAGAAGATCAGGCTCAACGATGATCAGGAGCCCTGGCTGCTGGGCGCCGCCGAGGTCTATGCCGTCGTGGCCGGGGTCAATCCTGGCAGGGATGAGCCCGTGGTGGATATCGTCGACATGCCCTATCTCGACTACGACAACACCGACTACACCCCCAACCAGATCCTGGTCTATTGGGATCGCTACCGCTGGGGAGCCGTCGATGTGGTCATGATGGAGCAGGATGACAACGTCAATTACAAGGAGCTGAGCGCCCTCCTGATTGACGCACTCAAACTCGGCTTCACTGCGGGCGGCGTACCCGAGGCCCTGCCCTTCCTCGACCTCGGCGGTCGTATCGTCAAGGCACTCCCGGACTCCTGGATGACCAACAACGACGACTACCTCGACACCTTCTATACCCTGGAGCAGGACCAGAGCTATCACCAGTATCCTGGTGCCGCCGGCAATGCAGTCATCGATCTGGAGCCCAGAGAGATCCAGCCAACCCGGCCCTGACTGTCGCTCAAAACAAAAAGCCAATGAGAAGACTCATTGGCTTTTCTGTATCAGAGCCACGGATCAGGCCTGACCTTTCGGCCTCACGCCCAGTGTGTGACAGATGGCGTAGGTCAGCTCTGAGCGGTTCAGGGTATAGAAGTGGAAATCCTTCACCCCCTCCTGACTCAGCACACGCACCTGGTCGATGGCAATGCTGGCTCCCACCATGTTGCGCGTCATCTGATCGTTTTCCAGCCCTTCGAAACGCTGGTGCATCCAGCGCGGGATCTTCACGTTGGTGAAACCGGCAAACTTGGCCAGGGTCTGGTAGTTGGAGACCGGCAGTATCCCCGGCACGATCTCCGCATCGATACCGATGGCGGCGCAGCGATCCCGAAAACGCAGATAGGTCTCCACATCGAAGAAGAACTGGGTAATGGCCCGGTTGGCACCGGCATCTATCTTGCGCTTGAGGTTGAGCAGGTCGGATTGCGCACTGCGAGCCTCAGGGTGGCCTTCCGGATAGGCAGCGACCGAGATGTCGAAATCGGCTTCGGATTTCAGCAGGGCAACCAGGTCGGTGGCATACATGTCAGGCTTGTCGAGGCCGGGGGGCAAATCCCCGCGCAGGGCCACGATATGGCGAATGCCGCTGTTCCAGTAATCACGGGCAATGGTGCGCAGCTCGTCACGGCTGGCGTCGATACAGGTCAGGTGCGGGGCGGCGATGAGACCGGTGCGCTCCTTGATGTCCTTGATCACCTTGTGAGTGCGGTCCCGGGTGCCCGAGTTGGCGCCATAGGTCACAGAGACGAATTTGGGCTCCAGCACCTGCAGGCGCTCGATGGACTGCCAGAGGGTGTTCTCCATCCCTTCGCTGTTGGGCGGGAAAAACTCGAAACTGACCGATATGTCGCCACCCAGATCCGCCAAACTCTGGTTGAGTGCCTCAACCTGACGCGCGCTGTGAAATCCCATCTGCTCTCTCCCTGTCCTGCAACCCATTCCTTCACGCCAAAACGGATGTTTGGACGTCTAAACGTCTTTCTATCTTTATGAGAAAACGGATCAAAGTCAATACCGATTTGTCAGCGACAAGGGGGATTGCCGATTTTTTTATTTTGCAATTCAACCTAAGTAATGAGCGACCCCATCCCAAAATGCTGTCAGGCACGCTATGATGCGGGCGGATCGTCCTGGACGTTCTGAATCTGCGTGTGATTGTTTGGCCGGGTTTCCCGGCCTTTTTTTAACTTCTTTCCCCGCCTGCCGATAAGCAATTCAAGCGTTTGCAGGAGCCCCATCATGGAAGATCACCCCGGTTTTGCCACCGATCTGCTGTTCGATCGCTATCAGGGCGAGGTGACGGATCATGATGCGTTCTGGACCGTGCGCACCCCGGGCTCTCCAGACTACTACTTCGGCAACTACCTGTTGCTGCCCACCCCCCCAAGCGATCGTGACAAGGGCTGGCTCGAGGCCAGTTTCGACAGGCTGATTGGCTGGGATCCCCGTATCCGCCACCGCACCTTCCAGTGGCCCCTCGCCGCAGGCCAGAACAGCCGGGTCGCCGGGTTCGTGGCGGCGGGGTACCAATACATGGAGTGCGTGGTACTGGCGCTGGGTGCAATGGAGTGGCAAGCCCCCACCGGCAGCGACATGGCCCCGGCTCGCCCGTTCACCGCGGCGGACTGGGATCAGTGGCTCGCCTTCGAGCTGGCAGAGCGGGATCCAGCCCATTCGGAGGAGCGCTATCTTCCCTATCTCTTGTCACGCCGCCAGCTCTATCAGGCCATGATCGATGACGGGCTCGGACAGTGGTGGGGGTTATGGCACCAGGATCAACTGGTTGCCAGCTGCGGACTCTTCTTCACCGGCACCCTGGGACGCTTTCAACTGGTGCGCACGCACGCAGAGTGGCGAAACCGGGGGCTCTGTCGTCTGTTGCTGAGCCAGGTCGCACGCCAGGGACTAGCACGGGCCAGTTCGCTCATCATAGTGGCAGACGAGCACTATCACGCCCAGCGGGTCTATCGCACTCTGGGTTTCGTGCCGGTGGCCCGTATCGGCAGCCTGTGCCGCTGGCCACGGGAATGACAAGTCATCACGCAGATGCAAAACGGGAGGCCAAAGCCTCCCGTTTTGCATGGTGAACCATCAGGGCTGTGCCCCCTCCAGTTCGCTGGCGAGCGCCTCCTCCACTTCGGCAGGAGGCGCTGGAGCGACGGCTCCGGACACCGGTTCTGACGGAGGCTGGGTCGCGCTTGCTCCGGAAGGCGCTTGTCCATCCGGCACCACAGGTACAGCAGGTTCGGTCCCGATGGCACCCGACACAGGGACGGCAGGCACGCTCGCCTCACACTGACACTCCTGTCCCTTGCCCTGGTTGCCCTGATGGGGGGCATACCACCCTTTCAACCCCTGTTCCAGGCGATCGGCCGCCGCCTTGGGTGCCACGGTTCCCAGCAATACCTGCTGGCTCACCTCGGCCAGCTCATCCCCGAGCTTGGGAGTGCCGCGGGAGAGGATCTGGGTGGCAACCCGGATGGTGGAATCGCACTGATCCCGCCACTCCATCATCTCTCTGGCCGCCGGATTGGTGGCTTCAAAGAAGTGGTTGGAGAGCGAGAAGAAGCCGGGCAGCGAGTTGGTATAGAGCTCGGCAAACTGGGGAGTGGTCAGCCACTGCAGGAAGGTCATGGCGGCCTCCTTGTTCTTGCTGGCCGGATTCATCCCCATACCGATATCGGTGTGATCGGTGAAGAAACAGCCATCCCCCTGCTTTGCCACGGGCGGGCGCATGACACCGAAGTCCACCTTGCCGGTGAAGGGGGCGATCTCCCAGGATCCCGCCGCATAGAAGGCAGCCTTGCCCGAGGTGAACAGCTCGTTGGTGGTGGCGTAGTCGCGGCTCTCGCCCCCCTCCCCCAGGTAGTCACGCCAGCGGGCCAGCTCCTCGAACACCTTGACGTATTGCGGGTTGTTGAAGCGCTCCTGGCCCCCGATCAGCGCCAATCGACCATCCTCCCCCTTCCAGTAGTTGGGGCCTATGTTCTGGAAACCGAGCTCGGAGGCAACCCAGCTCTCCGAGCCGCTCACGGCGAGGGGAACATAGCGACCATCCGCCTTCACCTTGTCCAGGGCCGCGAAGAATGCCTCGCGGGTCTGGGGTACCGTCAGCCCCAGCTCACTGAATATCTTCTTGTTGTAGAAGAAGCCGTGAATCACAGATGCCATGGGTACGCAGAAAGTCTGGGCGCCGCTGTCGGTCTGCCAGGGGGATTGGGCAAAGCTCGGGAAGTTCTCCATCCCCGCCATCTCGCTCAGCTCCACCAGATGACCCGCCTTGAACAGGGCCAGGGAGTCGTCAAACGGGCGGCAGGTGATGAGATCCCCCGCCTTGCCCGCCTTGAGGCTGGCCCAGAGGGTCGGCATGTACTCGACGTTCTGCACCCCGTTGAATTTCACCTGAATACCCGGGTGGGCGGCCTCGAAAGCAGGAATGATCTTCTGTTCCCACAAAGCCTTGTCATCAATGCGCCAGCTCTCTATCACCAGCTCGCTGGCCATCAGCTGGCCACACAACAGGAGACTCAGGGCCCCGATCCACTTGTTAGCCATAAGTCCTCCTACACCTTGAAATGGGCGATCAATTGCTGCTGCTTGGCGACCAGATCCGCCAGCACCTCACTGCTGCTGGCCGATTCCCGCGCCTCCCGCTCGGTCTCGTAAGCCACATCCGCAATGCCGGCGACATGACGGGCAACCCCCTGACTCACGGAGATCTGTTCCTGGGCGGCATGAGCCACCTGATCCGCCATCGCCTTGATGGCGCTCATTCGCTCGGCAATGGATTGCAGCGCCTCGTCCATCACCCGGGTCTGGGCCACGCAATCCTGGGTCTGCTCCTGGCTGCGTGCCATCACGGCCACCACGTGCTTGCTGGAACTTTGCAGGTTCTCGATCATGGCCTGGATCTCCTCGGTCGAGGTCTGGGTCCGGTTCGCCAGTGCCCGCACCTCGTCCGCCACCACCGCGAAGCCGCGACCGGCGTCCCCCGCCCGGGCCGCCTCGATGGCCGCGTTCAGCGCCAGCAGGTTGGTCTGCTCGGCGATGCTGCGGATCACGTCGAGGATGCTGCCGATGTTGTCGCTGAATTCCCCCAGCTTGTGGGTGATGCCGACCGCCTCTTCCATGGCACCCGCCAGTTGTTCGGTGATCTGGCGCGTAGTCGCCACTTGTTTGCGTCCGGCGCGGGCCTCTTCGTCCGCCAGGTCCACCTCACGCTTGGTGCCGTCAGTGGAGCGCGCCACCTCGGTCGCACTCACCTCCAGCTCGGTGATGGCGGCGGCCACCTGATCGGTCTGGCTCTTCTGATCCTGCACCCGTGACATGGCCCGCTCGCTTATCTCGGCGGCGCGGCTCGCCTCGTCCACCAGATGGCGCGAGCCGGCATTGATCTGGGCGAGCAGTTCGCCAGTCTTGTCTGCCAGGGTATTGATGGAGCGGGTCAGGCTGCCGAACTCGCAGCGGC
Source organism: Aeromonas sp. R7-5 (assembly GCF_040908015.1). Classification (NCBI taxonomy): domain Bacteria; kingdom Pseudomonadati; phylum Pseudomonadota; class Gammaproteobacteria; order Aeromonadales; family Aeromonadaceae; genus Aeromonas; species Aeromonas sp. R7-5. Next base: position 9,155 of record NZ_JBFOCZ010000029.1, read on the forward strand.
TCTGGTAGTCGATGCGCCGGGTCATGTCACCCGTGGCCATGCGATCCAGCTCCCGATCGATGAGTTGCAGCGGACGCTGGATGCTGCGAGCCGTGGTGTAACCGATGAGGAGCGCGGCGGCCGCGGAGATGGCAGACACGATCAGGATCCAGGCGCTGGCGCTGCTGACGGCGTCATCCGCCCCGACCCGGCTCGCGCTGGCAATGCTGCCCGCCGATTTGGCCATCTCGTCCAGCAGCGCCAGGCTGTTGACCAGACTGGTGTCGAGCTGCTGGTTCAGGGACTGCAGCGAGGCCGCCAGTTGCTGGCCATTGCGCATGGTCGCCAGCAACCCTTTCGGGCCGAGGGCCAGCTCCTGCATCCGATCGAGGTTGACGATGAAACGCTGCCTCACGTCATCGGGCACCTGCACCCGTTCGAGCCGTTTGCGTGCCATCTCGATATCCTTGCCGAGCACCTTCTCCAATTCATTGAGATCGGTCTTGGCATCGGCCCGGCGGATGTTTTTCAGATCCCGGGCAATGCCGGAGGTGATGAGTTCGGCCTTGTTGCGCATGGAGCGTTTGCTCGCGGTCTGCTGCAACAACAGGTCGGCGGCCCACTGGTAGGTATCTTCCAGCCGGATGAACGCCAGCTCCAGTTCATGGCGCCGATCGAGTGCGGCCACCCACTGACCGTGCTGGGTCAGCACCTGATCCGCCAACCCGTAGAACTCACGGGTCGCCCCGTCGACCTGGCGGAACCGCTCGCTCGCCTCGGCCACCCCGTCAAACCGGGCCATCTCCTTGCTCTGGGCCAGGAAACGCTCCTGCTGCGCCTTGAACTGGCTGGCCAGTTGCGGCAACTGGGCCGCCTCCTCGCTGGTTCTGTAGGTGAGCACCCAGCGGTTGCTGTCCTGCAGAGCGCCCTTGAGCCCGGCGACCGCGATCACCAGGGGGGTGGCACGATCAGAAACCTGGGAGAGCCCCTCGTTGATCCCCCGGATCTTCAAGATACTGATGAAGCCGAGCAGAACCAGCAACAACAGCATCAGCACGAAGCCGGCGATGATCCGCTGCACAATAGATAAACCCATGGAGGCATCCTCACTCGTTGGGGAAAGGGGTGAATGCCGAGGTTATCGGCAGCGGGGTGCAATGGAATAGCGGTTCGTGACGCGATGGCGGGCCAGATCACAGTTGGCGTGACATGGCAGGCAGAAAAGGGCCCGAACAGAGCCGGGCCAAAGAGACATGCTTGTTGTCATGGCCGTGCACCGGCCACGTTTGTCATCAGAAGCGGTAACCGACGCCGAACATGAAGGCCACCGGATCGATGGAGGTGTTGATGGTGCCCACGGCGGTATGCACATCGGTATCGATGTCGATGAGCCAGGCGGAGGCGTTGACGAACCAGCGGTCATTGATCGCCATGTCCAGGCCCACCTGACCCGCCATCCCCCAGGAGGAGTCCACGCTCACATCCGTCCCGGCCAGGGCACCGCGCCCTTCCTCGTCGAAGAAGGTGGTGTAGTTGATACCGGCCCCCACATAGGGGCGCACCTTGCTGTTGGCATCACCGAAGTAGTACTGCGCCATCAGGGTCGGCGGCAGGTGTTTGACCTTGGCGACCTCACCCAGGCCGGCAGTCGACACCGAGTGGGAGAAGGGGGTCGCGGCCAGCAGCTCGACACCCCAGTTGTCCGTCAACATGTAGGAGAGGGTCAGGCCAAGCTGCATGTTGCTGTCGATCTCCAGCTCGCCCGTCCCCAGCACGTTGTCACTGCTGGTCTGGGGAGAGACGAACGCCAGGCCACCACGGACCAGGATGTCACCGGCCTGATGTGCCATGGCGACGGGGGAAGCAAAAGCGGCTGCGATTAACAGAGGAAGGATCTTTTTCATCACATTATTCCTTTTTTGTTTTCTTTCTATGTTGCAAGCCCGAAAACTATAAAAGGATGTGAATGGCCGGTTATTGATTTAGCTCAATAGTTATCAAGAAATAGATAGATGTACACGGCAGCTTTGATTGGGCAATCAAACCGCAGATGAAAATAAAAAGTCATTCAAATACATGATGATGCCTTAAATTACTGCATCAGCATGAAATGTAAAATACCAATTAAATACACCTTAAACATCTTCATATCACCTTTCAATTGTTGTTTAATTATGCCCCGGGGCGTATTTTATTAATGTGATGTAACCACGCTGTAATTTGAATTTTATGAAACCACAGACACGCAAAGACAAAATTCTCGGCATTCTTGCCGCCATCTGGGGGATAGGTTCCTTCCTCTTCATTCTGCTGGGTTTCCTGTTCGCTCTCGCCTTCCTGATGCTGACACACTGAGTCTGCCGGACGAGTCCCTCTTTTCTCCCTCTCATCCCTGGCCGGGCGCCAGACCGGCGCACCTCGCCCACCGGCCAACAAAAAAGGGGCCTTGGCCCCTTTTTCTCGAGTGACGCTTATTTCTCCAGTAGAGGAGCGAGGAAGCGCGCCGTGTGGGACTCCTTGCAACGGCTCATCTCCTCAGGCGTACCCGTCACCAGAATACGGCCACCACCAGCGCCCCCTTCCGGGCCCAGATCGACGATCCAGTCCGCGGTTTTGATGACGTCCAGGTTGTGCTCGATGATGACGATGGTGTTGCCCCGATCCCGCAGCTGGTGCAGTACCTTGAGCAACTGCTGGATATCGTGGAAGTGCAGCCCCGTGGTCGGCTCATCCAGAATATAGAGGGTCTGGCCGGTGTCCCGCTTGGAGAGCTCCCGCGCCAGCTTGACCCGCTGCGCCTCGCCGCCAGAGAGCGTGGTGGCGGACTGACCGAGCCGGATGTAGGAGAGGCCCACGTCCATCAAGGTCTGCAGCTTGCGCGCCACCGCCGGCACCGGATCGAAGAAGGCACGGGCATCTTCCACCGTCATCTCGAGGATTTCGTGGATGTTCTTGCCCTTGTACTTCACCTCCAGGGTCTCGCGGTTGTAGCGCTTGCCCTTGCAGACGTCGCACGGCACGTAGACGTCCGGCAGGAAGTGCATCTCCACCTTGATGACCCCGTCCCCCTGGCACGCCTCGCAGCGCCCACCCTTCACGTTGAAGGAGAAGCGGCCCGGCTGGTAGCCACGGGAACGCGCCTCCTGGGTGCCGGAGAGCAGCTCGCGGATCGGGGTGAACAGGCCGGTGTAGGTGGCCGGGTTGGAGCGCGGGGTGCGGCCGATGGGGCTCTGGTCGATATCCACCACCTTGTCCAGATGCTCCAGCCCCTCGACGCTGCGATAGGGAGCCGGGGTGGACTCGGTGGCCTTGTTCAGCTCGCGGTGGGCGATGCGGAACAGGGTGTCGTTGATCAGGGTCGACTTGCCGGAACCGGAGACGCCGGTGACGCAGGTCATCACGCCGATGGGCAGATCCAGGTTGACGTTGCGCAGGTTGTTGCCGCTCGCCCCTTTCAATTTCAGCCACTTGCCGGTGAGCGGGGTGCGCTCGGCCGGGATGGCGATCTGCTTGCGCCCGGAGAGGTAGTCACCGGTCAGGGACTCGGGGTTCGCGATGATCTCCTCCGGCGTCCCCTGGGCGACGATGGCACCGCCGTGCACGCCAGCCCCCGGGCCGATGTCGAGCACATGGTCGGCGAGGCGAATGGCATCCTCATCGTGCTCCACCACGATCACGGTGTTGCCGAGATCGCGCAGGTGAGTGAGGGTCTTGAGCAGCCGCTCGTTGTCCCGCTGATGCAGGCCGATGGAGGGCTCGTCCAGCACATACATGACACCTACCAGACCGGCACCGATCTGGCTGGCCAGCCGGATCCGCTGCGCCTCGCCACCGGAGAGGGTCTCTGCACTGCGGGACAGGCTCAGATAGTTGAGGCCGACGTTCACCAGGAAGCCGAGCCGCTCGACGATCTCCTTGAGGATCTTGTCCGCTATCTGGGCACGCTGACCGGACAGGTTCAACCCTTCGAAGAAGGCCAGGGCATCGCCGATGGACTGCTCGGCGATGGCAGGCAGGTTGCGATTGTCCACGAAGACGTGGCGGGCTTCTTCCCGCAGTCGGCTGCCACCGCAACTGGTACAGGACTTGTTGGCGATGTATTTGGCCAGCTCTTCCCGCACCGCGTTGGATTCGGTCTCCCGGTAGCGGCGCTCCATGTTGTGCAGAATCCCCTCGAACGGGTGCTTGCGCACCACCACGTCGCCGCGGTCATTCATGTAGCGGAACTCGATCTCGGTGCGCCCGGAACCGCGCAGGATCACCTCCTGGGTCTTGAGCGGCAGATCCTCCCAGGGGGTCTCCAGGTCGAACTTGTAGTGATCGGCCAGGGATTTGAGCATCTGGAAGTAGTAGAAGCTGCGCTTGTCCCAACCACGGATGGCGCCGCCAGCCAGGCTCTGGCCCGGATCATGGATGAGCTTGGCGGGATCGAAATACTGCTGCACCCCGAGACCATCACAGGTGGGACAGGCCCCCGCCGGGTTGTTGAAGGAGAAGATCCGGGGCTCCAGCTCCGACATGGAGTAACCGCACTCGGGGCAGGCGAAGTTGGCGGAGAAGGTCATGGGGGCAACCCCATCCTCCCCGTCCATCGGCACCACCAGCACGATGCCGCCGGAGAGAGTCAGCGCCGTTTCGAACGATTCGGCCAGGCGCAGGGCCAGGTCATCGCGCACCTTGAAGCGATCCACCACCACCTCAATAGTGTGCTTCTTGTGCAGCTCCAGCGCGGGAGGATCCGACAAATCGCACACTTCGCCGTCGATGCGGGCGCGGATGTAACCCTGGGCCGCCAGGTTCTCCAGCAGCTTGGTGTGCTCCCCCTTGCGGTTGCGCACCACGGGGGCCAGCAGCATCAGCTTGGCGCCTTCGGGCTGGGCCAGCACCTGATCCACCATCTGGCTGATGGTCTGGGCCGCGAGCGGAATGGCGTGGGTCGGGCAGCGTGGCTCCCCGACCCGGGCGAACAGCAGCCGCAGGTAGTCGTAAATCTCGGTGATGGTGCCGACGGTCGAGCGCGGGTTGTGGGAGGTGGACTTCTGCTCGATGGAGATGGCAGGCGACAGCCCCTCGATGTGGTCCACGTCCGGCTTCTCCATCAGGGAGAGGAACTGGCGGGCATAGGCGGAGAGCGATTCCACATAGCGGCGCTGCCCCTCGGCATAGAGGGTATCGAACGCCAGGGAGGATTTGCCCGAACCGGACAGGCCGGTGACCACGATCAGCTTGTCACGTGGCAGGATCAGGTTGATGTTCTTGAGGTTGTGGGTGCGGGCACCCCGGATCACGATTTTTTCCATCTTGTTGCGCGCTCGATACGGGAACCAGAGCGGGCCAGTATGGCATAGAGACTACTGGATGAATAGACAGTCTTTCCTTCCGTGCCCCTTCCTCAGAGATACTCCTTGGCCCAGCTCACCGCCTGCAGCCGGTTCTTGACGTTCAGCTTCTTGAAGACGTTGTAGAGATGGGATTTGACGGTGTGTTCGCTCACGAACAGGCTGTCGGCGATCTCGGTGTTGGAGGCCCCCGTCATCAGGTGACGCACGATCTCCTGCTCGCGGGCGGTCAGCAGCGTCTGCTGACGCTGAGGTTGCCCGCTCCCCTTGCGGTAGTAGTCCACCAGGTCGCACAGCAGGTGGCGCGGGATCCAGTACTCCCCCTGCAACACCTTGCGGATGCCGAAGACCAGCCTGTCCAGCGTGTCCTGACGAAAGAAGAGCCCGCTGGTATGGGGCCACATCAGCAGCAGCTCTTTGTTGGTGCTGGTCGGGGCATTGAGCAACACGGCACTGGCCTCGCCAAAGCGCTGGCAGATGGCATTGCTCCACAGCTCCTGCTGGGTCGACTTGAGGTAGTCCAAATCGATCAGCAGCAAGGTTTTGGGTGCGCCCTCTGCAACGTCTGGCAGGTCATTCAGCTCCCCCACCAGCAAGATGGGCAGACCAAGCTCTTCACTGAGGTGACGCTGGAAACGGGAGGCTTGTGCGTTATTTTCGGTGATCAGCACCAGGAGGGAGTCGGGCGTCATCAAGAGAACTTCCTTGCACATTCGAGTCGGGGCTTTTTGGCAAGGAAGAGTACCAATCCCCCTCCTGGCTGCAGCATTAAAAAAGTATTAGACGCATCGGTGGCTCCTTTGAAGCCCAGCAATTTTCCAGCCAATACAATTGGCTAGCACGCCCCCCCCATTTGGGGGGTCAAGTAGTGCCGGTGCGCACCATAACAGCTCCGCCCTCTTCACGCAGCCTGCCCCAGCCGCCTCCCCTTGCTGGTGACACCTTACCTCGGGTAAGTTACTCAGGCTGTGGCGATCCATTGACGCCACAGTGGCAGGGAAGATGTGCGCTCATGCCCGTCAACTGGTACTATGGCGGCCAAACGCTGTGGCCGATCCATGACGCCTCTGCCGGCAAGCTCCGGCGCAGCCAGGACACTGAAGAGAGATGACACCCGTCCAGGGCGCGCATCTCGTTGCAAACAAACGCATTATTGAATGGGCCCAGGCATCTGGCCTGGCCGGTATACATAAGGGTGGAAGAGAGATTATGGCCAGTCGAGGCATCAACAAAGTCATTCTGATCGGTAACCTGGGGCAAGACCCGGAAGTGCGCTACATGCCGAGCGGCGGTGCCGTGACGAACATCACCCTGGCCACCTCCGATACCTGGCGCGACAAGCAGACCGGTGAGCAGAAAGAGCGCACCGAATGGCACCGTGTCGTCTTCATGGGCAAGCTGGCCGAAGTGGCCGGCGAGTACCTGAAGAAGGGCTCCCAGGTCTATGTGGAAGGCAAACTCCAGACCCGTAAATGGCAGGATCAGAGCGGCCAGGAGCGCTACACCACCGAGGTGCTGGTCGACAGCTTCACCGGTGTGATGCAGATGCTGGGTGGCCGTCCGCAGGGCGGTGGCCAGGGCATGGGCGGCCAGTCATCCCAGGGCAACTGGGGCCAGCCGCAACAGGCTGCTCCGCAACAGAACATGCAACGTCCTGCTGCCCCGCAGCAGAACATGCAACCGCAAGGCGGTTACGGCCGTCCGGCCCAGCAGCCGCAATCCGCCCCGCCGGTCTACAACGAACCGCCGATGGATTTCGACGACGATATTCCGTTCTGATCCCCTGCGGCAGGCCCTGATTCATCAGGGCCTTTTTTTACCTGTTTCTGACGCATTCACCTCCCCCGACGACCATGTTGCTGCCACTTTCCCCCGCTTTACGTCCCCTTCGTCCAGGCTTGTGGCTATCATCGAAACGATTTCTCCCTTCGGGAACCTGCATGAACCACTTGAGCCGTCTGCTGTGCTTCGCCCTGCTGATGTTCGGCGGCCACCTTGCTGCGGAGCCGCTGCGGGTGGGCGTCAGCTTTGCCATTCCTCCCTATGTCATCAGCCACGAAGACAGGGGCATTGAACTCGATCTCATGCGAGAGGCCTTCGCAGGCAGCCCCCATGAGCTGCAGGTCGTCTATCTTCCCCTGGAGCGCACCTTCAGGATGCTGGAGGAAGGCAAGCTGGACGCCATCATCAACGTCAAACCCGGCATGCTGGAAAGCGCCTACCTCTCACAGCCGGTGATCACCTTCCACAACCGGGTCTTTACCCTGGCGCCGACGGCAGTCCACACCATGAAGGATTTGCAGACCCTGCGAGTCAGTGCCTTCCAGCGTGCACGGCAGATCCTGGGAACGACCTTCTCCGACATCGTCGACCAGAATCCCCGTTATGAAGAGGTGGCGAGGCAGGAGGGACAGGTACAGCGGCTCCTGCTCGGGCGCACCGATGCCGTGATCCTGGAACAACGGGTGTTCTACTACTATCTGGCGCAGTTGCTCGGGGATGACCAAGAGGGCGACCGCTATCCCAAGGACAAGGTCAGACAGCACGACCTCTTCCCCCCGACTCACTACCACTTCGCCTTTCGCGAGGCGGGCCACCGGCAATGGTTCGACAGACAGCTCGCCAAGATGAAGGCGGACGGGCGCTATGAGCGGATTTTTGCCGCCTATGGCACCACCTCTACTGCCGGAGACAAAAAAGCCAGCCCATGATGGACTGGCTTGATACCGGCTCCGGGGAGCCGCAGTGGATGGAGCGTTACTTCATCGCGCTGCCGTTTTTCAGCTCTGCTTTCTGCCGTTTGGCTTCGCGTTTCTCTTTCAGTGACATCTGCGGTTTTTTCTTGGCATCTTTGCCGTGATGCTGTTCTTTGTTGCTCATCATCAGACTCCAAAAAGGTTACCTGGACAGTTGGAACGGGTGTTCCAGCATGTCAGCCGAATCGTGGATTTCAGTACGCCAACAGTGACGATCGGGGATCGCACTGGCCTCAGCATACTCCCAATCTTCCGCCGGGATCCAGCCTCCCGGCAGCGCCTGTCAGCCAGGCGTTCCCGTAGCGTGCTCCCCCGGGAAATGACGACCGGGCGACACTTTTGGCATCCGGGGACGGATGGTCAGCCTGTCTCCGATGGATGTGTGTTAGGGTGGGCATTCAACGATCGCAGGAGCGCGTCATGAAGAAGCTGGAAATGAAGGATCTGACCGAGGCCGAGAAAGCCGAGATTGCCCTGCTGGTGCAAAAGGCCCAGGCCAATGCCGATCACACCCTGACCAACGGGGAGCGTAACAAGATCCGCGAAGCAGGACGCCAGAAGATCGCCGCCGATCGCGCCCAGGCCGCCAAGGCGGCTTCCGCACTGGCGCGGGAGAAAGCCAAGGAGCAAGCCAGTGCCCAAGTACTGCCCGACACCTTCAGCTGGTCCGATTCCGTCAGCAACAAATACCGTGGCAGACGATAACGGCAGCATGAATGCACGCAGAAGACTCTGCTAAAAAAAAAGCGGCTGGCAGAGTGTGATGTCATTACGCTGAAAAGGGCAGCAGGAGGCGCCTGGCAGCAGACGCACACCCGGATAAAACGCCGATCCAGCCATCACCGGCAGAAATGAATCCCAAGATAAAGATTGCCATGACGGGATGTGCGTGTTCTAATCGTTTTCGATGGTTCGGTAGTTCAGACCTGATTATGTTAGGCAGTCATCTTAAAGCAGTGATTTGTGCAGGCAGTTATCCCCGATAATTCTTGCCAGATAATTCTCCTTCTTTAGTGCTCCCCATACGTATTTCTGACGAAAAATCATGGATTGCCGCTCCGGTGGCGTTTCACTAATCACTACTCAAGGAAATTATCATGTCCAAAATGACTGGTACCGTAAAATTCTTCAACGCCGAGAAAGGCTTCGGTTTCATCTCCCCGGCTGACGGCAGCAAAGACGTGTTCGTTCACTTCTCCGCCATCCAGTCCAACGGTTTCAAAACCCTGGAAGAAGGTCAGCGCGTTGAGTTCACCATCGAGCAAGGCCAGAAAGGCCCGGCTGCTGCGAACGTCGTTCCGCAGTAATTCAAGCCGGAGCACCTTCCCCTCTTTGGGCAAGGGCCTCAGCAAGAATTGAAAAAACCCGCTTCGGCGGGTTTTTTGTTGCCCGTTTCCGGGTGGCCGACCTGTTGCCCTGCTTCCCTCCCACCACGGGGAGCAAAAAGGGCACCCTGGTGGTGCCCCATTTCCTGGTCAGGTTCCTTACAGGGGCAGGCTGATCCGCGCCTCCAGCCCCCCCTCCTCGCGATTGTGGAGGCTGAGCTCACCGCCGTGCTGGTGCACCAGGGTGCGGGCGATGGCGAGCCCCAGTCCCACACTGCCAGACTCGGTGTTGCGGGCTTCATCCAGGCGCACGAAGGGCTTGAACACCTCCTCCAGCTGACTCTCCGCAATCCCCGGCCCCTGATCGCGAACCAGGATCAGCAACTCGCCGTCACCGCGCACCAGAGAGACCTCGGCCCCCCCTGCGTACTTGATGGCGTTGCCGATGAGGTTTTGCAGCACCCGGCGCAGGGTGTTGGCGCGGCAGGCGTAAACCTGCTTGCCCTCGGCCAGGCAGGTGACGGGCTGGCCCATGTCGGCATAGTCGTCACACAGGCTCTCCAGCAGGCTGACCAGATCCAGCTCCCGGGTCGCCTCCTGCTGCCCCTCCTCCCGGGCAAAGCTCAGGGTCGCCGCCAGCATCTGCTCCATCTGCTGCAGGGTCTGCTGGAAGCGATCCTTGTCTTCCCCGTCCGCCAGAAACTCGCTGCGCAGCCGCAGGCTGGTGATGGGGGTGCGCAGGTCGTGGGAGATGGCGGCCAGCATCCGGGTTCTGTCCTGCACGAAGCGATCGAGCCGGGTGTGCATCCGGTTGAAGGCCTGAATGGACTCGCGGATCTCGGTGGGCCCCTCCTCACGCAGGGGCTCGATGTCCTCACCACGCCCCAGCCTGTCGGCGTTGGCCGCCAGTTGCTTGAGGGGACGGGTCGCCCGGCGGAACAGCCAGATCATCAGGCCGATCACCAGGCTCGCCACCAGCAGCAGGTTGAGGGTGGTCTGCCAGGACCAGCTCGCCGTCTCCTTGTCCACCAGGGAGCTGAACTGAAGCCAGCCGCCGTTGGGCAGTTCGATGGAGCCGTAGAGCCGCATGTCCTGGGGCGGCGGCATGCCGTTGCGATCCTTCATCATGCGGTTGTGGTGCTGCCAGGCCCGGCTGCGCTGGATGTCCTGCTTCAGCTCGGCGCTGATCTCCACCGCCAGGGAGGATGGATAGCCGAGCTTGGCCCGCACCAGCTTCTCGAAGCGGGGGCTGCGGTTGTCCGGCTGCAACGGCTCGTCGGCCAGACGCAGCAGCAGGGTCTCGCTGCGGCTCGCCTTGAGGATCTCGTGATAGAGGGAAGGAGGGGAGAGGGAGAGCAGGCGCACCACTGAGATGATCCGCTGCATGGCGTTGCGGCTGTTGACGTAACCGAGGGCCTCCTCCCTGTCCGAACGGTAGATCTGGATACTGAGCAGCTGGATCAGCACCAGCCCCGCCAAGGCCACCAGCACTATCTGGCCGGTCAACCCCTTGGGCAGCAGCCTGGCGAAGACGCGCTTGATCATGTCGTCCTCACTCCTGGGTCACGTCGGCGGCGAACAGGTAACCGCCACCCCAGATGGTCTTGATGAGCTCGGGATTCTTGGGATCCCGCTCCAGCTTGCGCCGCAGTCGGCTCACCAGGGTATCGATGGCGCGATCGAAGGCCACCGCCTCCCGGCCACGGGCCAGATCCAGCAACTGATCCCGGCTCAGCACCCGCTGGGGCCGCTCCAGAAATACCTTGAGCAGATCGAACTCGGCGGTGGAGAGGCTCATCCCTACCCCCTCCTCGTCCACCAGCTCACGGCGATTGACGTCGAGCAGCCAGCGATCGAAGCGCAGATCCCGGGTCAGGGTCTCCGGCACGGGCAGGCTCTCCGCCTGGGTACGGCGCATCACCGCCTTGATGCGGGCCAGCAGCTCCCGCGGGTTGAACGGCTTGGAGAGGTAGTCGTCCGCCCCCATCTCCAGGCCGATGATGCGGTCCGTCTCCTCCCCCATGGCGGTCAGCATGATGATCGGCAGGCGGGATTTGGCCCTGAGCTCGCGGCACAGGGTGAGGCCATCCTCCCCCGGCATCATCAGATCCAGCACCAGCAGGTCGAACTCCCGCTCATCCAGCAGCCGCTTCATCTCCTTGCCATCGCGGGCGCAACTGACGCGCATGCCATGCTGCTCCAGAAAGCGCTTGAGCAGATCGCGGATCTCGCTGTGGTCATCGACCACCAGAATATGAGGGCTGCCTTGGTTCATCTTCATCTCTCCGTTATCGGGCTGGGGCGATTATACGAAAATCAACCGGGCGGGTTGTGTCAAAGTGTGCCAGCACGCCCCTGTGCCACACTCTGCTACAAAATAGGCCTCTACTGGCAAATTTCAGACACTTCCACGGTGTTTACTGGATACCAAGGCGAAAGAGCCTCTACCCGTACACATCCGACAGGAGTTACCCATGAAAAAGCTGACCAAGACCCTGCTGACCGCCACCCTGATCCTCGGCCTGCCGCTGGGCGCCTATGCCGCCAGCGAGGCGGTCTCCACCGCGCAACCGACCCAGGCCACGGCGACCGGTTGCCCCATGGACGGTACCGGCATGATGGGCGGCAAGCATCATGGCGGCCGCCACGACAAGATGGCCCGCATGAAGAACATGACCCCGGAGCAGATCCAGGCCCATCTGCAACAGCGCTACGACAAGATTGAAGATCCGGCCAAGAAGGCGGAGTTCGTGAAGAACCTTGGTCTGCGTGCCGACGGCATGATCAAGCATGCCGAGGTGATGAAGCAGTTCGCAGAAGCAAACCAGTAAATCGAAGTAATGAAGCCGTTTGCTGAAGCAGACCAGTAAGTCGAGATGATCAAGCAGTTCGCAGAAGCAAACCAGTAAGTCGACGTAATGAAGCGGTTTGCCGAAGCAGACCCGTGATCCGGCGGGGCCCTGCCCCGACACCGGCGAAAACGACAGGGTGGCGCAAGCCACCCTTTTTTGTCTCCACCCCCCAGTTTTTTCACCTTTTCCTGCCTGGCCGCATCATGTTATGTGAGCGATAACAAACGTTTCACTTTCGAAATAAATCATAATGGTCCCTCACACAACAGACGCGGGCACGATCCCGGGCACAGTGGACAGGAGTCGTTATGGGATGGAATCTGGGCACAATCAAGGGGCGCTATACCGCCGTTTTTCTGGGCTTCATGGCGCTGGTGTGCGCCCTGACGGTGATCGGCATCCAGATCTGGATCACCCCCGCCCTGCAAAAGGCGGGGGAGGAGAACGTGGCGCTGCGAGTCGGCGAGATAGCGACCGACATCCGTGACCAGCTCAACGGGGTGCAGACCCAGTCGCGCAGCATCACCCAGCTGGTGGCACAACTGCCGAGCGAGCAGATAGATGCCCAGCTCCCGGCCCTCATCGACCAATACGGCAACGGCATGGTCTTCGGTGGCGGCATCTGGCCCCTGCCGGACAAGCGGGAGGCGGGGCGCGCCAAGTTCAGCACCTTCTTCCACAGGGATGCGTCCAACGCCCTCATTCCCAATACCTACTGGAACTCGGCAGAGGCGCCCAACTATTTCGATCAGCCCTGGCACAAGGCCGGTCAGCAGGCGCCCCGTGGCGTCTGTGCCTGGGCCGCCGCCTACAAGGATGGCGCTAGCCAGCAGCCGAGAACCAACTGCGCCATGGGGATCTACCAGGATGGCGCCCTCTACGGGGTGTCGACCATAGACGTCACCCTGGGCTTCTTCAACGACCTGGTGGCCAAGAAAGAGCAGGAGATCGGCGGTCAGGTGATGATCATCGAGGCTGACGGCAAGATCCTGAGTCGCAATGCCCGTCTGACCGGGGATGTGGTGCTCGGCAACCTCTCCGCCCACGCCGACTATCCCTTCGCCCTCGCCATCAGCGGCCTGCTGGGCCAGGATGCGAGCAAGGGGCAGCTGCGCACCACCTTCCAGGATCAGGGTGAGGAACAGACCCTGCTGATGGAGGCCATCGAAGGGACCCCCTGGCTGCTGGCCGCCGCCCTGCCGACCCGCACCCTGACCCAGGACAGCCGGGATGTGCTCGCCACCCTGGCGAGCATCCAGCTCCCCCTGGCGGGGCTGCTGTTCGTGCTCATGGTGCTGGCCATCAGCCAGCTTGGCAGCCGCCTGCAGACCCTCAAGCTCAACATCGACGCCCTCAGCGCCGGCGACGCCGATCTGACCGCCCGCATCCAGGTCAAGGGGCATGACGAGCTGGACAACATCGCCCTGTCGGTCAACCGCTTCATCGCCTTCCTGCAACAAATGATGGTGCAGGTGACCGCCGCCACCGACCTCATCACCCGCGAGCTGGCCCAGCTCGATCAGCAGACCGGGCAGGCCAGGCGGATCCTGGGAGAACACGCCAGCGAAACCGATCAGGTCGTCACCGCCCTCAACGAACTCAGCTCCACCGCCGACAGCGTTGCCCGCCACGCCAACGACTCCGCCAGCTTCACCGAGGCCGCCAACGGTCAGGCGGCCAGCTCCCGCAAGGTGGTGGGATCAGCCTCCGCCAGCGTGGTGGCCCTCATCGACGAGGTGGATCTCGCCGCCGCCAAGGTGCTGGAGATGCAGGAAGATGCCCAGCAGATCGGCAGCGTGCTCGGGGTGATCGGCGGCATCGCCGCCCAGACCAACCTGCTGGCGCTCAACGCCGCCATCGAGGCGGCCCGGGCCGGTGAACAGGGCCGGGGCTTCGCGGTGGTGGCCGACGAGGTGCGTGCCCTCGCGGCACGCACCCAGAACAGCACCGCCGAAGTGGGCAGCATGTTGTCACGGCTCACCCAGGGGGTCGCCGAGGCCGTGGTCGCCATGGAGCAGACCAAGCGCAGTTGCCAGGCGGCGGCCGACACCACGGGGCAGGTCACCGGCGGCCTCGACACCATGGCCGACGCCGTGGTGCAGATCCACGATCTCAGCAGCCAGATCGCCACCGCTGCCGAGGAGCAGAGCCGGGTGACCGAGGAGATCAACCGCAACATGGTGAGCATTCGCGACATGCTGAACCTCCTGGTGGAGAACGGCGGCAACACGGAGCAGAGCGCCGCCACCCTGCTGGGGTCCAACCGCCAGTTGCTGGCCCTGGTGCACCGCTTCAAGGTGTGAGCCTGAACACCAGACAGCAAAAAGGGGCCCGCGGGCCCCTTTTTCATTCACTTTGCCAGGACTCAGGCCTTGTTGGCCAGGTTCAGGGTCTTCACGGTCTCGCCTTCGAACTTGATGACCACGTTCTTCTGGGCCACTTCGGAGTCTTTCAGCAGGGACTTGGTGGTCTCGGCCAGCAGCGGGGAGGCCTTGTTCAGAGCGTCCAGGTCATAGGTCCACACTTCCAGACCGGCGTCGGTCTTGGTGCTGGCCGGGGCGCCCAGCTTGTCCTTGATGGCCTGCTTGTTGGAGCCGCCTTCCTTGATGTCCAGGGCCTTCTTGATCGCTTCGTTGGAAGCGGTGTCCATGGCGTTGCCAGCCATCTCTTTGGCGGTACTGGTGACGCTGCTGGTCACGGTGTCGGTCAGGGAATCCATCAGGCCGGCGTGGGCAACCAGAGGCAGGGCGGTCAGGGCAATCAGCAAGGACTTTTTCATGAAGATACATCTCGCAAGAATGAAAAGAGCGCGCATGAAACCAGCGGGATGAATTGGAGTCAAGAAAATCCCTTGGTCAAGCCGTATTCGGGGGGGAAAAGCCCCGTAGCGGCTCCGACCAGTGCCCTTGTCAGCCGCTGAGCTGGTCCTTGCCCGCCAGCTTGGCCCGGTAGAGCGCCCTGTCGACCCGCGCCATCAGGTGGGACACCTGCTCGTCGGGGTCGGACTCCACCAACCCGAAACTCAAGGTCACGGGCTCGATCCCCTTGACCCTGGCATGGCTCAGGCGCTGCCTCAGCTTTTCGGCCACCACCCGGGCGTCGGGCAACCGGGTATTGGGAAGCACCAGCATGAACTCGTCACCCCCCCAGCGGGCCAGCAGATCGATCTCGCGGATGCAGCCCCGGGTCAGCTGCACGATATCGATCAGGGTCTGGTCCCCCACCCCGTGGCCATGGCGATCGTTGATCTGCTTGAAGTCGTCCACGTCCATGGCGATCACGGCAAAGGGCTCCTTGAAGCGCTTGGCGCGCTCATGCTCCAGCCGCACCGCCTGCTCCAGCCGATAGCGGCTGGCCGCGCCGGTCAGGGAATCCGTCTCCGCCAGGCGGCGGTTCTCCTCCACCTGGAACTGCAATGCCTGGTTGAGCCGCTCCAGTTCGGCGGTACGCTGTGCCACCTGCTGCTCCAGGGTGCGGTTTTGCAGCTCCAGCCGGGCGTAGAGTTCCCGCTGGGCGTGGATGTTGCGGTGTGCCCCCACCATCCTGGCGACACTGCCGTCGGGGTTGCGTGCGACGATGCGGCCGCAATCCGCCACCCAGAGGTAGTCACCGTTACGGCAACGGCAGCGGTACTCGGCCCGGTAGTCCGCCGCCCGCCCGCTCAGGCAGGCATCGAAGCTCTCCATGACCTGCGCCAGATCGTCCGGGTGGATCAGGTTCTCCCAGGTGAAGACGGTGTTGTCGAGGGAGTGGGGTTCATACCCCAGCATCTGATACCAGCCGGGATAGCGATGGACATAGCCGGTGTTGGCATTCCAGTCCCAGAGACCGTCGCTCACCACCTCCAGCATGCCGCTCATCACGGCCTCGTCGAGGGCCGGTTGCCTTGTCATCTCATTGTCATGCAGCATGAAAACCTTCCTTGTTCTGCTACTCGGTGCCACGGATCCGCTTGTTGACCTGGCGGGAAAACCGGGCCTGCCGGTCGAGCCTTCAAGGGGGCGACTGGCCTCGACACCCCGTCATGACGGGTTATCGGCCAGGTAGCCCTCTTGTTGAACAACAGTAGCAGCCCGCACACTTTTGAGTCTTGCGCGCCGTCACGCTCCCTTTCGTTCTTCTGCCGGCCAAGATTGCACCACGGCGGTGCACACCTTTGGCGCAGCCCTGCCCATATTGGGCAAGCCTCGCTGACCAGGGTTGCGATTAATAAGTAAGTCTATGAATAAAAAGAAAAATACTTTTCTGGCGCAATATTTGCCTTTATCTGGGTGAACCACAAGGATTGGGGATATTGCATGAAATTAATCACCGCCATCATCAAGCCGTTCAAACTCGACGACGTGCGCGAAGCCATCGCCAGCCTCGGCGTCGAGGGGCTGACGGTTTCCGAGGTCAAGGGGTTTGGCCGCCAGAAGGGGCACACCGAGCTGTACCGGGGTGCCGAATACCAGGTGGATTTCCTGCCCAAGGTAAAGCTGGAGATCGCCACCCTGGCCGACAACGTCGAGCAGATCATCGAAGCCATCAGCAAGGCCGCCCACACCGGCAAGATAGGTGACGGCAAGATCTTCGTTTATGACCTGCAGGCCGCCGTGCGCATCCGCACCGGCGAGACCGACGCAGACGCCCTTTGATACGACTGGAACTGAGGAATACGACATGGAAGAGTTGATCACATCCGTCAGCGAGCTGCGCTATGCACTCGACACCTTCTACCTGCTGATCTCCGGCGTGCTGGTCATGTGGATGGCCGCCGGGTTCGCCATGCTCGAAGCCGGCCTGGTCCGCGCGAAGAACACCACCGAGATCCTGACCAAGAACATCCTGCTCTATGCCATCGCCTGCATCATGTTCCTGCTGGTCGGCTACAACATCATGTACGTGGATAACAGCGCCGGCGGCTGGCTGCCGAGCTTTGGCAGCCTGATGGGCAGCCAGGCGGACGACGCGGGCCACTCCCTGCACTCCGACTTCTTCTTCCAGGTGGTGTTCGTCGCCACCGCCACCTCCATCATCTCAGGTGCGGTGGCAGAGCGGATGAAGCTCTGGTCCTTCCTGCTGTTCTGCGTGGTGATGACCGGCTTCATCTACCCCGTGGAAGGCTACTGGAGCTGGGGTGGTGGCTTCCTGAAAGAGGCGGGCTTCTCCGACTTCGCAGGCTCCGGCATCGTCCACATGGCGGGCGCTGCCGCTGCCCTGGCCGCCGTGCTGCTGCTCGGCCCCCGTCGCGGCAAATATGGCAAGCAAGGGGAGATCTACCCCATCCCCGGCTCCAACCTGCCGCTCGCGACCCTGGGCACCCTGATCCTCTGGATGGGCTGGTTCGGCTTCAACGGTGGCTCCCAACTGGCGCTCTCCAGCGCCGCTGACGCCACCGCCATCGGCACCGTGTTCGTCAACACCAACGCCGCCGCGGCCGCCGGTGTGGTCGGCGCCCTGCTGGTCAGCAAGCTCACCTGGGGCAAGGCGGATCTCACCATGATCCTCAACGGCGCCCTCGGCGGTCTGGTCGCCATCACCGCCGACCCGGCCTCCCCCAGCCCGCTGTTCGCCAGCCTGATCGGCGCCCTGGCCGGTGCCCTGGTGGTCTACGCCATCGTCGCCTTCGATCGCCTGAAGATCGATGATCCGGTCGGTGCCATCTCGGTACACGGCGTCTGCGGCCTGTTCGGCCTGATGGTGGTGCCCTTCTCCAACACGAGCGCCACCTTCGGTGCCCAGTTGCTGGGTGCTGCCACCATCTTCGGCTGGGTCTTTGTCGTCTCCCTCGTGGTCTGGAGCCTGCTCAAGGCCACCATGGGCCTGCGGGTCAGCGAAGAGGAAGAGATGATGGGTGTGGATGTCCACGAGTGCGGCATCGATGCCTACCCCGAGTTCGTCAGCGTCAAATCCAGCATCTAAGCACGCCATCTGCTTGCGGGGCCCGGGGGACACCTCGGGCCCCGTTTTTTTGGGTGCCCTCAGCGCCCCTTGAAGGCGGGGTGATGCAACCGGCGATAGTGACTGGGCGCCAGCCCATGCTGGCGCTTGAAGGCGGTGGAGAAGTGGTATTCGTTCTTGAAGCCGCACTGCTCGGCCAACTGCTTCACCGGGTCGGCCCGGCTCGCCAGCAAGAGCGCCGCCCGCTGCAACCGCAACCGTTGCAGCAGCGCCATGGGCGCCAGCGCGAAATGCTGCTGACAGAGTCGATGGAGCTGACGCTCGGAGAAGTGCAGGGCGCCGGCCATGCGGGCTATGTCCCAAGGCTCGGTCAGCGCCTCTTTGAGCAGTAATTCGAGGCGCAGCGCCAGCCGCTCGCCGCGGCTCTGTCCCTCTCCCTTTTGCAGCAGGCGGCGCAGGTAGAAACCGAGCTGCTCCACCAGCAGAGCGCTGAGCAGCGGGTCCTGATGGCGCTCCTGCTCCGCATAGAGGTTCTCGATCGTGCGCAGCAGGGTGGCCTGCTGGGAGGTGCAGCCGAGCCGGGGGTGGCTGGCGAAGGCATCCCAGGGGGAATCCTTGTGCAACAGCAGCCACACCAGCTCCCACTCACCACCCTTATTCACCTGCTGGTTCAACGTCTCATTAAGCTGCTCACTCAACTGCTCACTAAGCTGGTAGCAGAGCGGCTCCCCGGCCGGGATCAGCGCCCACTCCCCGACCTGCAACCGCTCGCGGCGATCCCCCACCTGCACCTCCCCCTCGCCCCCCAGGGTGAGCAGGAAGCAGTGCACGTCTGTGAGGCGGCGCGCGATGCGATAGCGGCTCTTGAGGCGGGAGTAGCCCGCCAGCCACACCTGCTCCTGTGCGAGGGCCGGCAGCAGGCTGTCACAGCAGATCTGCTCGCGGCAGTCGGGGGAGACGTCAATGACTTCAAGATTGGCAGTTTCAGACATCATCAGGACGGGCTCAGCCATGTCGAAGGGACAGGCCCCAGCATAGCATCAAGGGCATCAAGTCACAGGAGACCAGCCATGCATATCCATCACGTCGCCATCTAGGCGCAGGATCTGGAGGCACTCAAGGCATTCTACTGCTCCCTGTTTGGCGGGCAGAGAAATGTTGCGACGCCCCGCCAAAATGGCGGGGCGCTTGATGCCACCGGGAAAAAACGGTCAATCCGCCCGGATGACGGTCAGCGGCACTGACTGCGCGACCCGCAGATGCCCTGCAAGATTGAGATGAAGGTGATCACCGACATCATATTGCGCGCTGAGCTGCCAACTGCATTCTGGATCCCGCACCAGCAGGTCGCTGTCAATCACGGCATCAAATTCCCCGCTGGTACGCATCCAGTGATTCACCGCCTGCCGGACAGCCTCTTTTTCAGGCTCATAAAAGTGCTCAATACCATACTCACCGGTTCCCCGCAGCGGCACCAGGGTGACGCCTGTCATACGGATATGGTATTGCCGCGCCATCTGCAGTAATTGCCGATAGCCGTTGATCAACACGGCTGCCGCCGGCACCGGGTGGTCCGGATCCAGTGCCGTGCCCGCCAACCCGATATCGTTCAGCCCGACCTGCACGATACAGCCAGTGACACCGGGCTGCTCAAGCACATCACGCTCGAAACGCGACAAGGTGGCGATGCCGACGCCGTCTTTCAGCAACCGGGAACCCGACTGCCCGGCATTCACCACCGCAATATTGTCGGCAACAAGGCGCTCTGCCAAAAAGTCGGTCCAACGGCCATAGCTGTCCATCTCCACGCCGTTCCCATCCACCATGGAGTCGCCGATGACGACCAGAGTGCGGCACGCGGCTTTGGGCTGAACCTGGACACTTTCAACCAGAAGGCGGGAACTGATTTTCTGACCATCAAAGGCCGCTTCCCTGATGGCCTGATTACCCGGTTCAAGCAACGAAAAATGACGGGCATCCCAATGGAAGGTATTGAGCGGGATCTGTTCCGGCAGATAGGTCCGCAGAGTGATCAGCGACAACGAGGGAATATCCAGTGGTATTTCATCACTGCACAGCGTGCCCCCCGCTGGAATTATCGCGCCGCTTTGCCCGTTGAAGGTAACAGGCAGGGCACCGCACAGATCAGACACGGAAATATAGCTCTCGCCTATTACCAGCGGCTGCGTACCATAGCGGTTGGAAAAGATCAGCCGCAGCTTTTGGCCGCCCAGGCTGATACGCAGTGTCTGCCTGAGTGTCTGATCACCATCGATAACCGGTATATCCGATGGAAACGGAAACGCCTCTCCCGACGCAGGCTGAGAGGTGGAAAGCCAGGTGCATATCCACTCCTCGCGCATCGGCGAGGCTGAAGGCACTGAATAGGACATCAGAAATTCTCCTGAAAGAAGCTACATATTCAATGCGCGGCCGGCGGGGCCGTCATGACATCGAAACCCTGCATGGCGATATCCGTCACTGCCATCAGACGCGCCCGGCTGACGCCATCCCGGGCCTGGATGGAGATCCCGTGAAACACGGTCGCCACATAATCCCCGAGCGCCTGTACATCGGTGCTTTCCGGCAGATCGCCGCACTGAACGCCTTGCCGGATGCGCTCTACGATGCCGTCAACCCGCTCCCGGCGGTAACCGGCCAGCCATGCCATGATCTCTTCGTTTTCCCGGCCATAGTTGGTCAGCGACAACACCACCATGCAGCCCTGAGGCCGATCGTCACGGGTGTAGGCGTCGACCGCGTTCACCAGCAGTTGCCTGACAGCCTGGCGGGTATCCGGCTGTGACAGGGCGGCGTCAGCAAAGGCCCCCTCTTCGGCCAGATAAAGCGCGATCGCCTCACGGAAAAGATTTTCCTTTGAGCCGAATGCGGCATAAATACGGGCAGACGCAATCCCCAGTGCAGCCACCAGATCAGACAGGGAAGTCCCTTGGTAGCCACGCTGCCAGAACACCTGTTTTGCTATGTGCAATGCCTCTTCACGATCAAATTCTCTTGGTCTACCGGCCATATCATCCTCTGCCCATCAGTCATTTCAGACAAAGGCTACCAGTTCATTGTCGACTAACAAAGAATTATTTTTTGGTGATTGACAAAGATTGCAGCGCCCTCTTACCCTATTCGCTGTTGATCGACAAACAATAGACGCCATCGCAGCTGACATGCGCCTTGCCTATGGCCTTCTGCGGGGATTTTTTATAGATAATTCAGATGGAAAGAGTATGAATACATTCTTCATCAGGGCATGTCTGGCGGCAGCCATGCTGTTCACATTGCAGGGCACTGCCGTCGCGGCAGATGCACAACGCCCGGCAGTGGCATCGGCAACCACGCAGGTCAACGAGGCCGATTTTCAGCATCACTATGTCAAGGTTGCGGGGCAGAAGATCCATTATGTGACGGCGGGAAAGGGAGAGCCTGTGTTGCTGATCCCGGGCTGGCCGCAGACCTGGTATGCCTGGCGTCATGTGATGACCGGACTCGCCGCCGAAGGCTATATGGCGATCGCGGTTGATCCGCCGGGAACCGGTTATTCCGATCGGCCGAACGGGGGTTATGATACCGGGGCCGTGGCGACCACATTGCATAAGCTGATGAATCAGCTCGGTCATAAGCAATATTCGGTTGTCGGTCACGACATCGGCATGTGGGTCGGTTATGCCCTGGCCAGTGACTATCCTGCGGACATCAAGAAAATCGCATTGACCGAAGCGGTTATTCCGGGCCTGGCGCCGGCCCCCTCCATCTTCGTCGACCCGCAGGACAATATTTTCCTCTGGCACTTCATGTTCAATCAGCTACAGGACTTGCCGGAAACACTGACGGCCGGCAAAGAGCGGGAATATCTGACTTTTATTTTTGACCACTGGTCTTATCGTCGTGATCGCGTCGCCGCACAAACCTATATCGATGCTTATTCTTCCCCTGGCGGACTGCGGGCAGGCTTCGCCTATTACCGGGCGATCCCGCAAACCATCGCGCAAAATAAACTGCGGGCAGAGAAAAAACTGCTGATGCCGGTGCTGGCAATAGGTGCGGATCATGCCACCCGTGATGCCCCCCAGCAGACCATGCAGGGACGAGCGGTGAATTTGCAGGGCGCCATGCTCGGTGAATGCGGTCACTTCGTCACGGAGGAGTGCCCGGAGCAGCTGATGACGGTATTGCTGCCATTCTTGAGAAAATAATACGGCGCTGATCTTCAGGTGCTATCAAAGCAGGCCTCCGACTCGGGGGCCTGCTTCTTTATGGCCGACATCAGCAGCCCGTGAATGTTCGTGTCACAGCGGCTCAGCGTGGCACAGTCGACACTCGGCACTCACCCGCTCTCTGCTGCGCCCCCATCGACTGAGCATGGTTGGCAGTTTCAGACATCATCAAGACGGGCTCAGCCATGTCGAAGGGGAAGGCCCCGGCATAGCATTGTGGGCATCGAGTCACAGGAGACCAGCCATGCACATACATCACGTCGCCATCTGGGCGCAGGATCTGGAGGCACTCAAGGCATTCTACTGCTCCCTGTTTGGCGGGCAGGCCAATGAGCGCTACCACAACCCGAGCAAGCAGTTCAGCTCCTACTTCGTGCGTTTCGAAGGGGGCGCCAGCCTGGAGCTGATGCACACCCCCATCCTGTTCCCGGCAGATCTCCATCTGCCGCACCCGTTGCAGGGGCTGGCCCATCTCGCCTTCTCCCTCGGCAGCGTGGATGCGGTGGACCAGATGACCGCCCGCCTCAAGCTGCTCAAGGGCGCCGAGGTGAAACACCTGGACGGCCCCCGCTGGACCGGTGACGGCTATTACGAGAGCACTTTCCTGGATCCCGAAGGCAACCGGCTGGAGCTGACCATCTAATGGCTAAATGATCCCCTCACCCTGCCCTCTCCCAACGGGAGAGGGGATAAAGCGGCACCGGGGATATAATCGCCAGCCATGGCGATTCAATTGACGTAAAAATAGTCAGCCACGTAGGTTCGATTAGCGAAGCGTAATCGGACAGCGGTAACAGCATTGCTCCCTTCTCCCGTTTATTAAAAAAGGAGGAGAAGGGCTGGGGATAAGGAGCAGGAAAAAGAGAGTTCGCGGTAAACGTTGGGCTTCGCTCAACCACAACCGACACAGTGGTAGGTTGGCGCTGAGCCTGCGAAGCCCAATATACAAAACAGAATTAAAAGAACTTTAATTACGCCTTGTGATTTTGCCAAGGTCTATTTTATGTTTAATTTCCTCCCCCTTAACAGGGGGAGGTACGTTAAACAATCAATCTACAATATCATTTAATATGGATAAGTTCAGATAACATACCTATATATACAGGATACCTTTTGTATTGCATGGTATTATTTGACCACCTGAGTGATGATTGCCCACCAAGCAGACGATGACCAACCCAACGAGTGTCAATAATATTCCTACCTCCTCGTTGATTTAATAAAAGCAGACTCCCCATAAATTTCACCCAGACATCATGACTATCAAGAAGCTCCTTTCCATATAAATGCATGGAGCGGCCACTATCAAAGACAAAAAAATCCATATTCCATTGACTCATAAAGTCATTAATTACACCAAATATATCACTCGTAAACTTACTTATACCCAAATCTACCATAGGTATGTAACGTGATATATCATGATCAAAATACACTTTTGAATTTATAGCAAGCTCTTCTGATGGCCTCATGCATTTAATTTTATTATCTAACCAATCCGTGTTGACTTCAGACAAAACAACTCTGAATTCCTTGTGCGGATCAGACAAGGATGAGGGTATATATGTATATGTCTTCATTGATAGAAGAGTTAAATCAGATGAGAAGTGCTGACAATAGTTTCTAAGATGCTCTATGTATATAGATGCGGGATGTCGATTAACGTTTATTTTATTAACTGCCACGTTTAGCCCACCTTTATCCCGTTCAAAAGTTGATAGGTCTCCAAAGAGAATGCGTCTGTCATCCCTGCTATATAATCAGTAATCAAATGGCATCTTAAATTAAACTCAACCTTATCGCACACACCTTCATGCAAGGAGCGAACATATGCACGAACATGTTTATCAGATAAGAGGTTAAAAAGGCGAGTGCAAATAGCCATTTTTTTGTCGGCTTTTTTTTCCACAATTTTGATAAAATCATCCCGACTTAATTCAAGTAAAGGAGAAAATTTATCAAGCAGTCCATATATTATAGCGTACCCACCTAACTCCATTCTTTCTGCCTCAGCAGAGGTAAATATATACTTTCTGGTAAAGTCTTTTAGAATTTCCTGTAAATCATACACCAATGTGTGCTCTCTAATTAGAGCATCTACATTCCCATTCAAGTAATCATCAAATTTAACAAAGAAATCAAAAGCTACTAGCTTCACACTCAAGTTAGTTAATGTTGTTTTGAATAGTAGAAACTTATATTCAAGTTCTTCAGTACAGTCATTAAAGTTTTCATTATATTTGCTGATTATGTATTCGGCATCCTCTATATGGGACCTCAACTTTGGCAATTCAGAATAGACAGCCCCTACATCACGATCTCGTTCACAGAAATCATATATGGATTTCTTAATGTATTTGAAGAATAGTTCGTAAGAGACGATCCCCTTTTCAAATCCATCTTCAATATCACTAATACAGTAGGATATGTCATCTGCAGCTTCCATGAGGTATGCCAATATATGCCTACCAGATACCCCCAGATCAGTCTTTATTGCGCTAACAACTTTCTCTTCCGTTGAGAAATACCCCATTTTTTTATGATGTAACTTGTTACTTCCAACTGTATCATTAGAGGCTACATATTTTATGCATGCTGCCAGTTGAGATGTCGTCAAGTTTAAACCAAATGCATCAGTCCCCTGAAGCTTTGATATAATTCTCAGCCCTTGTGGGTTGCCATCAAAATGAATAAAATCATTATAGTTATAATCACTTTCAGATAAATTTACTTTCTTTTTACCCTCCAGTATTGCCTTGTTCTCTCCAAACCATGTTGAAATAGCGGACTCTCCAAAATGACCAAAGGGAGGATTACCAACATCATGTATTAAACATGCTGTTTCAACAGTTTTTCTTATCGCAACATCCTCATCTAATATAAATTTTAGATATGGATTTATAGCCTTTCCCTTGCTGAGTTCCTCACTTATCAACTCGACTATTTTTTGTACTAAGAATACACCTATATGAGCGACTTCCATTGAATGTGTGAGTCGGCTCCTTACAGCTGCATTATTTTCCAAAGAAAATACTTGAGCTTTCATCTGCAGCCGTCTAAATGATGCAGAGTAAATATATCTAGCATGATCACTTAATGAAATAGAGGGAAAGTCATCATATTTTTTCTCAGATGGTCTAAGCCTCATTTTTGATAATACTTTCATATTAAAATCTCCATGTTATTTATCAATAATAACTATTTAATCCAACCTCTGTGCCAATCCCGAATACCGCTCGGTCTTTTTCCGCACGGCCTGTGCCAGCAGGGCGCGATCGCCGTAGAGATCGAGCCGGGCCTTGGCGCGGGTGATGCCGGTGTAGACCAGCTCGCGGGTCAACAGGGGGCTGGGGCTGTCGGGCAGCACCAGCACGGTATGGGCAAACTCCGAGCCCTGGGATTTGTGGATGGTCATGGCGTAGACCGTCTCATGGGGCGGCAGACGGCTGGGCAGCAGGGCCCGCAAGGTGCCGTCCGGCTGCTCAAACCATACCTTGAGGCGGCCGGTGTCATCGGGCAGGCAGAGCCCCATATCGCCGTTATAGAGGCCGACCCCGTGGTCGTTGCGCACCACCATCACCGGGCGGCCCACATACCAGTCGCCGTCACGCTGGATCAGCCCTGCCTTGGCGAGGGCCAGTTCGAGCCGCTCGTTGAGCCCCGTCACCCCGAAGGGGCCGTCCCGCAGGGCGCAGAGGATCTGGAAGCCGTTGAACGCCTTGAACACCGCCGCCGGATCCTCGCCTGCCCGGGCCGCCTTGAGGTAGCTGCCATAACCGGCCACCCCCTCGGCAATCAGGGCGTTGTAAGCCTCCCCCGCCCAGGGGTGCAGGCGGATGTCGCCAAATCCTGCGCCCCAGACTGCCTCCACCGCCGCCCCGTCGCCGCTGTTGCAGGCTCGCGCCAACTGGCCGATGCCCGAATGCTGGTCAAAGCGCCAGCTCTTGGAGAGCAAACAGAGGCTGTCGCGCACGTTGGCCCCCGCCGGCGTGCCTTGCAGGCGATAGCCGGTCTGGCGGGAGAGCCAATGTGCCTGCGCGGGGCTGATGCCCTGTTCGATAAAGCTGCAGATATCCCCGAGCACGGCCCCTGCCTCCACCGAGGCGAGCTGATCCTTGTCGCCGAGCAGGATGAGGCGGGCGTGGCGGGGCAGCGCATCCAGCAGGCGCGCCATCATGGGCAGGTCCACCATGGAGGCCTCGTCCACCACCAGCAGGTCGAGGTGCAGCGGGTTGTCTCTGTGATGGCGGAACTGGCTGCGCCCGGGGATCACCCCGAGCAGCCGGTGCAGGGTGCCCGCCTCGGTGGGGATGGCCTGTACCCACTCGGGGGGCAGATCCAGGGCCTGCAGGGCAGCGCCGATACTCTCGGTCAGACGCGCCGCCGCCTTGCCGGTGGGCGCCACCAGCCGGATCGCCGGGGCCTTGCCCCCTTGCAGGCCGGTCTCCACCAGGATGGCGAGGAGCTTGGCCACCGTGGTGGTCTTGCCGGTGCCGGGGCCGCCGGAGATGACCGCGAAGGGGCGCGCCGCCGCCGTGGCCGCCGCCAGCTTCTGGCCGTTGCAGCAGAGCGCCTCGGGCACCAGGGTATCCAGCCGCTCCAGCTCGCTGGCCGCCTGGGCGCTTTTTAGCAGGGTCTCCACGGCGGGCCACTCCACCTCATGGGGGAAGACCAGATCCAGGTACTTCTCCACAAAGTGGCGGACGGAGAAATCCGGCGCGAGGCGGGCCTTGAGCAGGGCCCCGAACACCAGGCCGTAGTCGCGGGCAAAGAGGCGTGACAGGGCCGGGGCAATCTCCGGCCATTCGGCCCGTTCACTCAAGGCGCTAAGGTGGCGGGCCACCCCCAGCTCAAAGTCGTGGTAGCGGGTGAGGTAGAGGCGATCCCCCCAGAGTCGCAGGGGCCAGCGGGGGGCCTCTCCCTCCTCCTGTTCGCTCCCCACCAGGGGGCTGGCCGCAAAGAGGGCGGGCCAGCTCGCAGGATCCGCGAGATCCGCCAGCAGATCCCGGCTCTGATCCGGATCCAGCCCGAAGGGGCGCGAGGATCCCTGCCCGTCACCGCCCTGAGCGAGCATCGCCAGCGGCAGGCAGACATGGCCGCGCCCCAGCTCATGGCAGGCGAGTGCGGCCCCCAGCACCAGCTCGGGGCTGCCGCCAAGGTCGGCCACCAGCCAGGCAAATTGCAGGTCAAGCTGGCGGATGCGCCCCGCCAGCGCCAAGGCTTTCAGCCGCTCTATCATGGTTTCGCCCTTCATCTCGCCCCTCATGCCTCTGCCTTGTTCGATTTCTCTAAACGATGATCGTCAGACGTCACGCCTTTACTAAACAACTCGTCCAGCCCCAGCACCAGTTCCCGGCTGGGCCGGGCATGGAAAACGCCCCCTTGGGGCATGCCGCGCAGGAAGAGATAGAAGACCCCGCCAAAATGCCGGTCGAAATCGTAGCCCGGCAGCCGCAAGGCGAGCAGCCGGTGCAGCGCCAGCGAATAGAGCTGGTATTGCAGATCGTAGCGATGCTCGCGCATGGCCCGCTCCAGGGCCGGGCGGCCGTAATCGGCGGGGCTCATGCCAAGGTGGTTCGATTTGTAGTCGAGCAGATACCAGCGCCCCTGCCACTCGAACACCAGGTCGATAAAGCCCTTGAGCATCCCCTGCACGGTGGCAAAACCGAGCGGCTTGCCCCCCCGCGACAGGGGGTCGTGCTGCTGGCAGAGTGCGGTCAGCGCCGGTGCCGTCACCCGCCCCATGGGCAGGAAGAACTCCAGCTCCACCTGTTTGCGCTCGGGGGCCAGATCCCGCAGCCGCACCGGATCCTCAAGGCCGGTCTCAAGGGGAGTATCCAGCACCGCCTCCACCTGCTGTTGCAGCACGGTAGCCCAGCCTTCGTCGAACCCCTCCTGGGTCAGCAGGGCGGCGATGTGTTGTGCCAGCGACTCACCCCCCGCGTGCTCGAAGTCGATGGTCTCGAACAGGCTGTGGAGCAGGGTGCCGGGACGCGACCCCTTGGGGAAGGTGAAGATGGAAGGGGCGGGGGTCTCCTCATCCTGCACGGTGACGGCAGCCTCGGTGGCCACCTCGTCGTCGAAGCCGGGGTTGGCCAGCACCCCCTTGCCGTGGCCGTTGCCCTGGGCCGCGAGCCCGGAGTAGGAGCTGATCCACCAGTCCCGCTCAAGCTGCCCCTGGAACGCGCGCACGGTGGGCTCCCCCGGCGTGTCCGCTTCGGCGGGCAGCGGGGCCGGGCGGGTGAGCGAGGGCTCACCGACAGCCACCCCCGGCAGGGCCTGGGCCAGGTCGGTGAGGGCGGTCGCCAGTGTCCCGGCGTCCCCCTCCTCCCCCTTTTGCAGCAGGTAGCCGATGGCGGTGCGGTGCAGGTCGGTCTTCTCCGACTTGCCCGCCCCGGAGCGCACCGGCGCCAGCCCGAGCCAGGTGGCATAGACCCCCCGGGTCAGGGCCACGTAGAGCAGGCGCAAGTCTTCGGCGAGGCGCTCCTTGTCGGCCTCGGCCAGGGACGCCTCGGCACCGGTGAGATCGAGCACGGTGCGATTGCCCGCCTCCCCCGTTTCGTGGAACAGGGGGGTGTCGGCGGCGCGGTGGCTGCAAATGAACGGCAGGAAGACCAGCGGGTACTCCAGCCCTTTGGATTTGTGGATGGTGACGATCTGCACCAGCTTGCGCTCGGACTCCAGGCGAAGTATCTGCTCCCCGTCCTGGCCGTTGGGCTGGCTCACCGCCTCCCCGAGCCAGCGCAGCAGGGCGTACTCCCCGTCCAGCTCGCCGCTCGCCTGTTGCAGCAGCTCGCCGAGATGGAGGAAGTTGGTCAGCCGCCGCTCCCCGTAGGGGCTCGCCAGCAGGGAGGCGGCGAGGTTGCGCCCGTGCATCAGGGCCCGCAGCATGGCCAGCACCCCGTGGCGATGCCAGACCGCGCGGTATCCCATGAACTCCTGCACCGCGCTCTCCCAGGCCCGCTCGTCAGAGGCCAGCGCGTCCAGGGCCCTGGCATCGAGATCGAACAGGCCGGTGGCGAGCGCCGCCCTAAGGCTTCGCTCATCGCTCGGGTTCTGGCAGGCGTGCAGGATCAGCAGGATCTCCCGCGCCTCCACCTGGGCCAGCACGCTCTCGCGGTTCGACAGATAGACGGAGGCGATGGCAAGGCGCGCCAGCTCCTGCTGCACCAGCTTGCCCTCGGCGCCGGTGCGCACCAGCACGGCGATATCCCCGGCCCTGACCGGCTCGCTGCCGAGCATCGCCTTGCCCTCCCGGGCCAGCGTGAGCAGGCGATGGATCTCCGCCGCCGTGGCGCGGGCCATCCTGCTCTGGTACTCCCCCTTGTTGAAGGTGGGCTGACCGGTGAGCTGCCAGCAGTGCAGCACGGGGGCGGTCTGCCCCTCGATCAGCAGTGCCCGGCTCTTGCCCTGCGCCTCCACCGGCAGGAAGGGGATGTCCGCCTCGTAGATGAAGGGATCCTTCGCCCGCTCGAACAGGCCGTTGACCGCCGCCACCAGGGCGCGGCTTGAGCGCCAGTTGCGCCCCAGGGTGTAGTGGGCGCTCACATTTCGCCGCGCCTGGATGTAGGTGAAGATATCGGCGCCACGAAAGCCGTAGATGGCCTGCTTGGGGTCGCCGATCATCAGGAGCGCCGTGTCCTGGTGACCACCGTAAAGGCGATGGAAGATGCGGTACTGCTGGGGGTCGGTATCCTGGAATTCATCGATCATGGCGACCCGGTAGGTGGCGCGGATACGCTCGCACAGCCGCTCCCCCAGGCCCGAGCCGAGCGCCCCGTCGAGATCCCGCAGAAGATCGTCGAAGGAGAGCTGATGGGCCTGGCGCTTGCTCTCCTGCATCCGGCTGCGCACCACCCTGGCCGCCCGCTGCAAGACGAGATCCCGGATGCCGGGTCGGCTCGCCAGCAGGGCGTCTATCTCGCCAAAGAGCGGCAGGGTGGGCACCGCTCCCCCCTTCTTGAGGTTCTCCTCCAGCACCTGCTGGCCGAAGCGCTCCAGCTCCTTGGGCAGGACGTAGCCACTGGTCTCGTCCTGCGCCCAGTCGCCAATCTTGGCAAGCCACCCTTCGTAGTTCTTGCCGGTGTAGCGGCTGATCTGCCCCTCGGTCTGGCGGCGGATCTCGTCCGTCTGCGCCAGCCACCCGGCTTTCACCGCCCCGATGCGGGCCATGGCGACGCTGTGCCGCGCCGCCAGGGTCTCGTCCCCCGCCACCGGGCGGATCTCCAGCTCGTCGTTGTCGAGCCAGCTCCCCATCTCCCGCAGCAAGGCCGTGGGGCTCGGCCAGAGCCTTCGCACCGCCCGGGCCAGGGGCTGATCCACCGGATAGAACTCGGCGCGCCAGTAGTCACTCACCGCCTGCAGCCGGAGCCGGCTGTCGTCGGTCAAAAATTCGGTTTCAAAGAGGGCGCCCGACTCGAAGGCGTTCTGCCTGAGCATCCGCTGGCAGAAGCCGTGGATGGTGAAGACCGCCGCCTCGTCCATCTGCCGCTCGGCGGCCAGCAGGCGACGGGCCGCCAGGTCGTGATCCTCCACCTCCGCCAGCAGTTGGGCCAGCAGGGTATCCGTGCTGTGGCCGCGCATAAAGGCGAGGCGCGCCTCGTGGATGCGGGCGCGGATCCGCCCCCTCAGTTCGGCGGTGGCCGCCTCGGTAAAGGTCACCACCAGGATCTCTGTCACCGACAGGGGCCGCTCGTGGGCACAGGGCTGACCGGCGTCTCCCCCCTCCTCGCCTGCTTGTTCGATAACCGGGCCGTGGCCCAGCAAGAGGCGCAGATAGAGGCCCGCGATGGTATAAGTCTTGCCGGTCCCGGCGGAGGCCTCGATCAGCCGCTCGCCATAGAGGGGAAAACGCAGGGGATTGAGCGGGTTAGCCATTATTGCAACTCCTCCAGCGCCTGATGGAGCGGGGTCAGGTGTTCACGGGCCAGCCCCTGCAACTGGGCCAGCACCTCGTCATCGAGTTCCGGGAAGCAGCGGGCGACATAGACGTCCTGCCCCTCTCCCGTCACCATGTAGCCGCCGTTGAAGCGGGCAAGTGCCGCCTTGTCGGCCTCCTCCGGCTTTGCCGGATCCTTCTCGATCGCCCTGAGCCACTCCCAGGCAGTGCTCGGGAAGAAGGGCAGCGGCCGCTTCATCCCCTGGGTCCAGAGGGCCACCAGGGCCGCCAACCTGGGCCGCGCCTCGTCCGCCGCAAGCCTTGGCAGCCGCAGACTCTGTTTGGCATCGAACAGCAGGGTGTCGCCGGGGGCGCTGCTCAATGAGAGGCAAAGGTGCTGGATCCAGGCCAGCAGCAGATCCTTGCCGTTGAAGCCGCCGGGTTTGACCACCAGCGCTCGTCCCTTCTGGGTGTCTATCCAGCCCTGAAGCTGCCCCTGGGCCAGGGCGATGTCGATCTCCACCGCCTGTTTGTCCCCCGTCCAGGGGCGCAGCCGCGCCGCCAGCTTGCCCATCTCGCCGTCGATCTCCTCCAGCAGCAGGCTGCCAAACCACCCTTGCGGCAGCAGGCCGGAGAGTTGCAGCCGGTGGCGACGGGCCTCGCTCTCCCCTTCAGTCAGATGGGCATCCAGCAGCAGCGCCTTGAGCTGATAGTGCTGCAGGCCGTCCAGCTCGAAGGGCTCGCTGTCTTCGATGGTCGCCTCCTCCAGCTCGAACCACACCTTGAGGCGGCGGTTGAGGAAGTACCTGGCGGGCTGGCGATAGAAGCGCAGCAGCTCCGCCAGCTCCAGCCCCTGCTCCCTGCCCCACTCCGCGGGCAGGGGCAGATCGCCGCTCTGGAAGTTGGCGGCACCCCGCTCGGGGCTCAGGGCCGGCAGCCAGTCGGCGGCATAGGTGAAGAGACCGGAGCCGGGTTCGGGGTAAAAGTAGGCCGGGCTGTAGGGGGTGAGGGGGTGCGCCACGATCAGGTGTTCGAGCAGCCGCTGGCCCGAGGTGTCATCGTCGAGATCTTCATCCCCCGCCAGCACGAAGCCCTGGCGCACGTAGTCGATGAGCTCCGCCAGCAGCACGGAGGGCACCTTCTCGCTGTTGTCCTGGGGGCTGAACCCCTGATAGCTGATGTAGAGCCCCTGCTGGGCACTGAGGAGCGCCTCGAGGAAGAGGTAGCGGTCGTCATCCCGGCGGGATCGGTCCCCGCGCCGCGAGGCCACCGCCATCAGATCGAAGCCCATGGGGGGCAGGGTGCGCGGGTAGACGCCGTCGTTCATGCCGAGCAGGCAGACCTGGCGGAAGGGAATGGAGCGCATCGGCATCAGGGTGCAGAAGTTGACCTGACCGGCGAGGAAGCGCTGGCTGGAGCGGGACTCCCCCAGCACGCTGCCGAGGTAGTCCTGCAACAGGTCGGCACTGATGGCCTGCTCGAAGCGGGCCTCGCCGAGCTGGGCCTGCCAGTCGGTGAGCTGGCTGCGAATGAGCTGGAGCTGGCGCTCTTCATCCTCGTCGGCGAGGTAGAAACGCTCCAGCAGCGCCAGCAGGCAGGCGTGCCACTCGGCCAGCGGCTGCGCCTGTTGCAGCCGGGGCAGAAACTCCGCCAGGGAGTCGACGAACCAGGCGAGCTTGCCGAGGATCAGCCCCTGCTGCCCCTCGATGTCCGCATAGGGCAGGATCCCCGCCACCGGCTCCCCGTCCCCCATGGCAAAGCCCAGCAGCATGCGCCGCAGGCCGAACAGCCAACTGTTGCCGGACAGACGCGGCAGCGCGAAGCGCTCGGGATAGTCGTCATCCAGCCCCCAGCGGATGCCGGTCTCCTGCACCCAGCGCCGCAGCACGTTGAACTCGTCGTCGTCCAGCTCGAAGCGGCGCAGCACGGCGGGCACCTCCAGGATGGCGAGCAGCTCCCCCGCCCCGAAGCGGGCGTTCGGCAGCCTGAGCAGGGCGAGGAAACTTTGCAGCAGCGGGCTCTCCTGGCTCGCCGCCCGATCGGAGATCGCAAAGGGGATCTGGCCGCGGGCCCCGCCCCGCCCCTTGCCGCCCTCCTTGCCAAAGACGGCCTGGATGTAGGGGCCGTAGCTGTTGACGTCCGGCATCATCACCACCACGTCTTTGGGGGTGAGGGTGGGATCCTGCTCGAACAGGGCCAGCAGCCGGTCATGCAGCACCTCGAGCTCCCGCATGGGGCCGTGGCAGGCGTGGATCTGCAAAGTGCCGTCATCCAGGCTGACAGGGCTCTTGTGGTGGCTGGCATCGAGGTTGAACTCGCCGGCCCCCCGTTCCGCCAGCTCCAGCACGTCTTTCTGGATGGCCCGCAGCAAGGTGACCTTGCCCTCATCGTCGCGATCCTCGATGTCGACGAAGGCCTCGATCTGCGGCACCTCCAGCTCCATCAGCTGGTGCAGGTAGTCGCGCCCCAGCTTGCCCATGGAGGCGAGCAGCGGATTGGCAGGGCCCTGCAGGGTCTCGAGATCCGTGCCGGGCTTGAGCTTGTTTTCGAGGCGCGCCAGGGTCTTGCGATCGAGCAAGTCCCCCCAGTAGTAGCGGCAGGGGTTGGTCACAAACAGGTGTACCTCCACCTCGGGGCGGCTGCCGAGGGCCAGCAGGGCCTCCACATAGCGGGGCGGCAGGGCCGAGATGCCGAACACGAAGACCCGTTGCGGCAGCCTGCCCGGCAGATCCCGGGTGCGCTCCAGCTCGTGGATGAAGGCCTCGTAGAGGTTGGCGCGGTGGTAGCCGCTGGGGCTGAGGGCCAGGGTGCGGGCCACCAGCTCGCGCCAGAGCTCGGGCTGCCAATCCTGACCGCTCACCCCGGCCAGCTCCTGGCTCAATCCTTCCCCCTCTTCCCAGCGGGCGATCCAGTCCGGCCGGTAGACCAGATACTGGTCGAACAGATCCGCCACCTTCTGGCAGAGCTGCCAGAGCCGCACCTGCTCCGGCGCCGCCCCGTCACTGCCCCCCAGATAGGCCGCGAGGGGCGCAAAGGCGGGTCTGCCGAGCAGAGTGGGCAAAATGGTCATCAGGTGCCAGCTCATGGCCCCCTTGTTGTAGGGGCTCTGGCGGGGCACGTCCGCCAGCACCCGGGTGAACATCTCCCAGATGAAACTCGCGGGCAGGGGAAAGTCGATGTTGGCGGCGATGCCGAACGCCTTGGCCAGCTCCAGCTTGAGCCACTGGGCCATGCCGGGACTCTGCACCAGGATCTGCTCCCGATCGAAGGGGTGGGAGAGCGGAGCCTGCCGGATGCGGCTCACCAGCAGCTCCTTGAGCAGATCCAGCTGATTGGAGTGGTAGAGGGTAAACATGGACGACTCCCGCCAATTTCATGAAGAGGGGGTGCGCGGGGGGACACTCTCTGGCATTCCCGTCACGGCACGCGAATCGGGATTGTCGGGGATCGGGGGATAAGATGCAAAAGGCACTTGTGGCGTCCGGACTGCGCGCCGTCACACCGATGACATCCCCGGGAAGCGGGCACAAAAAAGCCGGTGCAGGGCACCGGCCAAAAGGCGTTGGAAAACTTGAAACGTCAGGGTATTACCAGTGCTTGCCGAGGCGGGCATCCAGGCTGAAAGCCCCTGCACCGGCCGCCGCCAGGGCCAGGAAACCACCGGCCACGGAGACGTTCTTCATGAACATCAGCATCTGCATCTGCTCGGCAGGCTGATAGTGGAAGATGAAGGCGGCCATCAGGGTGAAACCGGCCAGCAGCACGGAGAGGCTGCGGGTAAACAGGCCCAGCATGATGGCAAGACCGCCACCCAGCTCCAGCAGGATCACCAGGGGCAGCATGAACCCGGGCACGCCCATGGCTTCCATGTAACCCTGGGTACCGGCGTAACCGCCGATCTTGCCCCAGCCAGCCATCACGAACATCAGCGCCAGCAGTACACGACCCACCAGCAGTGCCACATCTTTCATCTTGTCCATCGTCATATTCCTTTGCTTACCATCATGGTATTTACAGTGTAAAAGCTAATTGTTAACTCATTCATTTC
Source organism: Aeromonas sp. R7-5 (assembly GCF_040908015.1). Lineage (NCBI taxonomy): Bacteria > Pseudomonadati > Pseudomonadota > Gammaproteobacteria > Aeromonadales > Aeromonadaceae > Aeromonas > Aeromonas sp. R7-5. The sequence continues at coordinate 44,444 of NZ_JBFOCZ010000029.1, forward strand.
GCCAAGATTTTTCTATCAAGGCAGGTCAAACAGCAGGGCTTCACTCCCCCTGGAGGCGGTGAGCACCCAGCTCGACTCGTCGCGGCTGAGCAGCCCGTCGCCGGGTCGGGCAGCCAGACCGTTGCCGGTCAGCTCCCCTGAAATCATGTGCAGGTAACCATGACGCCCTTGCAATGCCCACTCCAGGGTCTCCCCTTCGGCAAGCTGCAGCCGCCATACGCGGGCCTGCTGGCGGATCCTGAAGGATCCCGCCTCGCCGTCCGGTGACGCCACCAGCGTCATCCCGGGCTTGTTTTCAATCTTCTTCTGCTGATAACCCGGGGTCGTGCCGTGTTCATTCGGCTCGATCCAGATTTGCAGCAGGGAGAGCGGCTCGGTCTGCGAGGGGTTGTACTCGCTGTGCCGGATGCCGGACCCTGCGCTCATCAGCTGGAAATCCCCCGCCGGGATCTGCTCGGCGTGGCCGAGGCTGTCCTTGTGCTCTATGGTGCCTTGCAGCACGCAGGTGAGGATCTCCATGTTGGCGTGAGGGTGGGTCGCGAAACCGCCACCCGGCGCCACCCGATCCTGATTGATGACCCGCAGGGCAGAGTGTCCCATCCATTCCGGGTCATAGTAGTGACCGAAGGAGAAGCTGTGACGGGCATCCAGCCAGCCAAAGTTGGCCTTGCCCCGTGCTTCTGCGGCTCTCAATTTCATCATGGTGTGCTCCTCACTGACCAAGTTGGTTCATTAACGCTGGCGACCGTCACCCAGACCGAAGGGGATGCGGTAGCTGCTGCTTTCGTTGCCCAGGCTCACCGTCAGCTTGCCCTGGGTACGGCTCGGGATGGCAACCTGCTGGGTGCCGATCAGGTTGGCGTGGACGGAAGCCAGCAGATCACCGGACTCGTCGCGCACCTCCAGCATGGGGTTGGCCTTGCCGTCCATCGCAGCGGTGGCGCTCCAGTTGACGAACAGCACGCCCGGGGCGGCATTGAAGTCAGCGGGAACGGAAGCCTGGGCGGCACCTGCGGTCATCAGGCCTGCAACGGCCAGCATCTTGATTGCGTTTTTCATGTTCATTCACTCTCTTGGGTTTTATGTCATTGCCAAGGCCCCTTGGGCCCGAATCAATGCATCCATGCAAGAGATCATTCAAATACTATGTTGTTCTTTTGCTGACATCAGACATCGTGTTTGGGGATGTCTCAGCCCGGAACTACCTTTTATTTGGCTGCCAGGCGTTCCTGCCTAAGCGTTGATTGAATATTAAAGTGACTTCCCCTAAGTTGTTAGCGAGATAATCTGGTAAACACATTCAAAAAAATTGAAGGTTGGATATGGCCAAGGAATCGAACAAGGAGCGGGCGCTGACCCTGGAGGCGATCCGGGTGCTGGACGCCATCGACCGCCGTGGCAGCTTCGCGGCAGCGGCCGACGAGCTGGGCAAGGTGCCTTCGGCGCTGAGCTACACGGTACAAAAGCTGGAAGACGAGCTGGACGCCATGCTGTTCGACCGCAGCGGCCACAGGACCAAATTCACCCCGGCGGGCCGCATGCTGCTGGAGCGGGGCCGGGTGCTGCTGGAGGCGGCCGAGCACCTGGTGGGGGAGACCCGGGCCCTCTCCCGTGGCTGGGAGACCGACATCACCATCGCCGTCGATGCCTTGATGCCGGTACAGGCTCTCTACCCCCTGGTGGATCGGCTGGCCGAACAGACCGATACCCGGCTGAGGTTTCGCGCCGAGGTGCTGGCGGGCAGTTGGGAGTGCCTGGAGGATGGCCGCGCCGACCTGCTCATCTCCTCTCTCAATGCCGATATCGCCATGACCGGCATCAAGCACCAGGTGCTCAGGGAGGAGGTGATGCTCTACGTCGCCCACCCCGATCACCCCCTGCATCAGGAACCCGAGCCCCTGGCGGACGAGACCCTGCGCCGCTATCGCGCCATCGCGGTAGCCGACACGGCACTGCGCAAGCCGGTGCTCACCTACCGCCTGCTCGACAAGCAGCCGCGCCTGACCGTCAGCACCATGGGGGAGAAGCGGGACGCCCTGCTGGCGGGGCTCGGCATCGGCACCATGCCGCAACGCTGGATTGAAGAGGACATCAAGGCAGGCAGACTCAAGGTGATCAGTCCCGAATATCGCCACCAGATCCAGGTCGTGCTGGCCTGGCGGCGAGACACCATGGGCAAGGCCAAGAGCTGGCTGGTGCGGGAGATCCCCAAGCTGTTTGCCGGTCAGGGGGAATAAAGGACTGCCTTCCGGGGTCGGTGGCGCAGGAAGTACCAAAACTGCGCCCCATTCTTGACGACGGGCTCAGATTCGGAGAAAAGAAAAAAAGCGGACCTCTTGCGAGTTCCGCTCAATGCCAGGAAAGAATAAAACCTTGCGGTTAAAAAAACCCTTAAATTGGAAGCAAACAATCGTTTTCTCAACCAGGAAGGTATTGAATCCGATTCGTGTTGAATTATGTGCGATGTAATATGCATCACCAGCAAAATGTTGAAAGGTTGAAGGATATGCACCACCGAGTGTCACTTTCTGCCACCTTGCACCACAACTGGTCAGGCCATTTCCGCCATTATCACCGGGTTACCCTCCTCTGGTTTTTCTAGGTGTCAAAATTTGAGCCCGATACAGACAAACCACTCAATTTCTGACACGACTAAAAATGCAGATAAAGGAATAGTTGCATGACCTACAGCCAGACACTGGCCAATCACATCCTCGACACCCTGAAGAAAACCCTGACCGACAAGGGGATCCGCTATCAGACCCTGGCAGAAGCCATGGGGGTTTCCATCGCCACCGTGAAGCGCATGATGAACAAGCCCTCCCTGCCGTTCGACACCCTGCTGGAGATCTGCCATCTGGTGGGACTCTCCTTCGAAGAGCTGCTGGACCGGACCCAGGATGCCCAGAGCCGCCGGGCCGTCTTCACCCAGGAGCAGGACGAGGCATTCCACAAGGAGCCCGGCCTCTACGCCTTTCTCGCCAACATCTTCTGGCGCGACAAGACCCTTATCGATCTCAAGCGGGAGTACGGCCTGACCGATGCCTCCTGCTACCTCTATCTGCGCAAGCTGGAGAAGCTCGGCATCCTGCAGCTTGGCATCGACAACAGCTACCACTTCCTCATCAGCGAGCGCATCAGCTTCGAGCAGCACAGCCGTTTCGCCCGCCAGCAGGCGCGCCAGGCCATGTCGGTGCTGGGGGACTATCTGGTGGAGAACATGCACAGGCCCAACAACTACATGGCGCTGTGCCAGCTCCATCTGGGGGAGAGCGAGGCCATGGCGCTGATCGATCGCATGAAGGAGTACTGGCATCAGGAGCTCAAGCTCAACCGCCCCGCCATCGGCCAGCGGGAGGGCAGCAAGACCTACACCATGTCGCTGCAACTGGCGGACTGCGGCTACCAGAGCTTCGACGATCTGATCCCCAACATCGACAACTGATCCCGGTGGATCCTGCGGGATCCGCCATGTCAGGTCGCCAGAACGCCGCTACTCTGCCAGTTGCACCTGCCGCGCGCCGGTGGCGAGCGGTTGCAGTGCCCGGGTATCCAGGCAGATGCGGATGGCGTCCGGTCGCCAGTGCTCGATGTCGCAATCCACCAGCTTTCCCTCCTCGTCATGATTGACCCGCACCAACCGCAGCACGGCACTCCCCTGGGCCAGGTTGAGAGCGCGGGCTATCTCTCCCCGTGCCGCCGACGGGGTGATCTCAAGGCTCGCCCAGCCCTGGCCTATGCCATAGCGCTGTCGGTAAAGCTCGGTGAGGGAGCTGGCCAGGGGAGCGCTGGCGATGCCGGGGAAGCGGCTCGCCAGCAGGTGATGGCTGACGTGGAGCACAGGGCGACCGTCGATCAGCCGCTGGCGGTGGATCTCGTAGAGCGGCGTAAAGGGTTCCAGACCCATCCAGCGGCACAACTCGCTGCTGGCAAGCTGGTTGCCATGGGCCAGCACCCGGGTCTCGGCGGTGCGCTGCTGTTCGCCAATCCACTGGTGAAAGTGGGTGTGGATGGCGGGATCGTAGGTGAGGCGAGGCGGCGCCACGAACCAGCCGCGCCGCTCGGCCCGGTAGATGAGGCCGTCCGCCTCGAGGCAGGAGAGTGCCTCCTTGATGGTGATGCGGGTGGTGGCGAAGCGCTCGCTCAGCGCCCGTTCGGCAGGCAGCTGCTGCCCCGCCGCCAGGTGTCCGCTGCCGATATAGCGGCTCAGGGTCCGGCAAATCTGTTCGCACTTGGAGGGTGTGCGGCCATCGGCCATCCCCTGTTCACTCAATCGCTCTGTCACTGTCACATCCCTGTCGGTCATTCGGGTTTGCACACCACTGGAGTAGACCAGAGGTTGTCGACCCCGAGTTGTAACCGCCCCTGATGACAGCGCCATGACAGGGCGATTGTCACGAAACTGCCATCAAAGCGCCCCGCCACCGTCATATTTCCCCTCTAGCATCCCTCTCGAACCTTAACTGACCTAGTCCAGAGGGATGGGATGATGAAAAGCGTGATCGCAAGTGCACTGGCCCTGGTGGCCATCAGTCAACCGCTGTTTGCCGCCGAGAACATCGCGGATCTCGAAAAAGCCGCCCGCGGTGAAGGCCAGCTCCAGAGCGTCGGCATGCCGGACAGCTGGGCCAACTGGAAGGATACCTGGCAGCAGCTCGGCAGCATCTACGGCATCAAGCATCAGGATACCGACATGAGCTCCGCCCAGGAGATCGCCAAGTTCGCCGCCGAGAAGGCCAATGCCACCGCCGACATCGGCGACGTGGGCGGCGCCTTCGGCCCGGTGGCGGTCAAGCAGGGGGTCACCCAGCCCTACAAGCCCTCCACCTGGGCCGACATTCCGAACTGGGCCAAGGATGCGGACGGCCACTGGATGCTGGCCTATACCGGCACCATCGCCTTCCTGATCAACAAGGATCTGGTCAAGGCCGCCCCCACCAGCTGGCAATCCCTGCTGGGTGGCGACTACAAGGTGACCCTGGGTGACGTGGGCGTCGCCTCCCAGGCCAACAACGGCGTGCTGGCGGCGGCCTATGCCACCGGCGGCAGCGAGAAGAATCTGAAACCCGCCCTGGATCTGTTCGGCAAGCTGGCCAAGCAGGGCCGTCTGTCGCTGAACGACCCGACCATCGCCAACATCGAGAAAGGCGAAGTGGAAGTGGGGGTGCTGTGGGACTTCAACGCCCTCAACTACCGCGACCAGATCGACCCCAAGAAGTTTGATGTGGTGATCCCGAGCGACGGCTCCGTCATCGCCGGCTACACCACCATCATCAACAAGTGGGCCAAGAACCCCAACGCCGCCAAGTTGGCGCGGGAATACATCCTCTCCGATGCCGGCCAGATCAACCTGGCCCGTGGCTACGCCCGCCCCATTCGCAGCAACGTGACCCTGCCGGATGACGTCAAGGCCAAGCTGCTGCCGGCCGAGCAGTACGCCAATGCCAAGCCGGTGCAGGATCACGCCGCCTGGGAGCAGAGCTCCAAGGCCCTGCCGCGCCAGTGGCAGGAAACCGTCATGATCAACATGCAGTAAGGAGCGGCCAGTGCAACACAAGGTGATAGTGGTACTTGTGGATGGCCTGGCAGCAGAGGTAGCCCATTGCATGGGCTACCTCTGTGGCATGGTGGAGGCAGAGCGCGGCCTGCATACGACCCTGAGTGCCGCCCTGCCCTCCCTCTCCCGCCCTCTCTACGAGTGCATCCTGACCGGCGTGCCGCCGGTGGCGAGCGGCATCACCCACAACGGGGTGACGCGCCTGAGCCAACACGACTCCATCTTCCATCTGGCCCGGGCCGCGGGCAAACGCACCGCAGCGGCGGCCTACCACTGGGTGAGCGAGCTCTACAACCAGAGCCCCTGGCTGGTGGCCCGCGATCGCTTCACTCACGATGAGCAACTGCCCATCCAGCACGGCTGCTTCTACTGGGATGACGGCTACCCCGACAGCCACCTGCTGATGGACGGCGAGTGGCTGCGCAGCCAGTACGACCCCGATTTTCTGCTGATCCACCCCATGGGGGTGGACGATGCGGGCCACCAGTTCGGCCTCGATTCCCGCCAGTACCGCAATCAGGCTCGCCGCATGGACAGCCTCTTGGCCGACCTGCTGCCCCAGTGGTTGGCAGAGGGGTATCAGGTGGTGATCACCTCGGATCACGGCATGAACAACGATCTCAGCCATGGCGGCACCCTGGCCGAGGAGCGCACCGTGCCACTCTGGCTCTTTGGCGACGCCTTCGTCGAACGCTGGCCGGATGGTGCCGTGATCCACCAGACCCAGCTCTGCGCCCTGATGGCGGATCTGATGGGGGTTCCCCACGACAAGCCGGCAGCCCCCCCGCTGCTCAAGGCGGCCTTTATGCGCGAGGTGCACTGATGATGCCTGCCACCACCGAGATCCTCGCGGATCAACAGGTGAAGCCACGCCGGGTGCGCCGCCACTGGCTGCCGGCCCTGGTGCTGCTGCCCTTTGTCCTCTTGATGATCCTGTTCCAGCTCGCCCCCATGATGTGGGTGCTGGTGGGCAGCGTCCAGACAACCGATGGCTGGGGTCTCGACCACTACCGGGAGATTTTGAGCTCCCCCTTCTATCTGCAATCCTTCGGCAACTCGCTGCGCATCGCCGGCATCGCCAGCCTGGCGGGGCTCGCCATCGGCACCCTCGGGGCGGCGGCGCTGCGCCACAGCGGCGAGCGGGTCAAGCGGGTGCTGCTGGCTTTCGTCACCATGACGGGCAACTTCAGCGGCGTGCCGCTGGCGTTCGCCTTCATCATCGTGCTCGGCATCAATGGCGCGGTGACCCTGTTGCTCAAATCCTGGGGCCTCATCGATGGCTTCAACCTCTATTCGGGCAGCGGCCTTATCCTGATTTACACCTACTTCCAGATCCCGCTCGCGTTGCTGCTGCTCTACCCGGCGTTCGACGCCCTGGAGGATGAGTGGCCCCAGGCCGCCGCCCTGCTTGGCGCCAGCAAGGGGCAGTATGTGTGGCACGTGGCGCTGCCGGTGCTCACCCCTGCCCTGCTCGGCACCCTGATCATCCTGTTTGCCAACGCAGTGGGGGCCTATGCCTCTGCCTACGCTCTCACCACCGGCAACTTCAACCTGGTGACCATCCGGGTAGCCAGTCTGGTCTCCGGCGACATCTTCCTCGAGCCGAATCTCGCGGCGGCGCTGGCGGTGATCCTGATGGTACTGCTGGGGGTGGTGACAGCCGCCAACCAGTGGCTGCTGAAAAAGAGCTATGTGAACAAGGGGCAATCCCATGCATGATTTGACGCCGCGCTGGCCCAGATGGGTGCTGGGGGCGCTGGTCGCCACCCTGCTGCTGCCGCTGCTGGCTACCTTTCTCTACTCCATCTCCACCCGCTGGGGGGCGACCCTGCTGCCGGACGGCTTCACCCTCGACTGGTATCTCAAACTCTGGGGTGACCCGCGCTTTCTGGCGGCCTTTGGCCGCAGCCTCCTGGTCTGTTTCGCCACCCTGCTGCTGGGGACCCTGGTACTGGTGCCCACCGTGCTGATGGTGGCCTACTACTTCCCCAGGCTGGATCCCTGGATGAACCTCTTGATCCTGCTCCCCTTCGCGGTGCCACCCGTGGTCTCCTCGGTGGGCTTGCTGCAGATCTACGCCGACGGCGTCCTGCCCATTATCGGCACGCCGTGGATCCTGATCGGCACCTGGTTCACCGTGGTGCTCCCCTTTATGTACCGGGCGCTGGCCAACAGCCTGCAAGGGGTGCCGCTGAAAGATCTGATGGATGCCGCCCACCTGCTGGGGGCGAGCAGCGCCCGCGCCTTCCTGCTGGTGGTGATCCCCTGCCTTCGCAAGGGGCTGCTGGCGGCGCTGTTTCTGTCGCTCTCCTTCCTGCTCGGCGAGTTCGTGTTTGCCAACATGCTGGTGGGCACCCGTTACGAGACCCTGCAGGTCTACCTCTACAACATGCGTGCCACCTCGGGCCACTTCACCAGCGCCCTGGTGATGAGCTACTTCCTGCTGACCCTGCTGCTCACCTGGGCAGCTAACAGATTTCATCGGTGAATCAACATGTTCCATCTAGAAGTGAATCAACTGCACAAATCCTACGGCGACACCAAGGTGTTCGAGGGAATTGAATTCGGCATTCGCAAGGGGGAGCTGGTGACCCTGCTCGGCCCCTCCGGCTGCGGCAAATCCACCCTGCTGCGGGCGCTGGCCGGGCTCACCCCGGTGGATGGCGGTCAGGTGCGGGTGGCCGGTGAGGACATCACCTGGCAGGCACCCCAGAAGCGGGGCATCGGCATGGTGTTCCAGAGCTATGCGCTGTTTCCCAACATGACGGTGTGGGACAACGTCGCCTTCGGCCTCAAGATGAAGCCCCAGCCGGGGCGGGATCTCGCCGCCAGCGTACAGGAGGCGCTAGAGCTGGTGGAGCTGACCGGCTTCGAGCGCCGCTATCCGGGCGAACTCTCCGGCGGCCAGCGCCAGCGAGTGGCCCTGGCCCGGGCGCTGGTGGTGCAACCGCGGATCCTGCTGCTGGATGAGCCGCTCTCGGCGCTGGATGCCCGCATCCGCCGCAGCCTGCGCCAGCAGATCCGCGAGATCCAGCAGCGCCTCGAGCTCACCACCATCTTCGTGACCCACGATCAGGAGGAGGCGCTGACCCTGTCGGACAGGATCTTCCTGATGAACAAGGGCTCCATCGTCCAGAGCGGCACGCCGGAGCAGATCTACACCCGCCCCGCCAGCGAGTTCGTGGCGGGCTTTATCGGCAACTACAACCTGCTGGGTGGCGAGCAGGCCAAATCCCTGTTCGGCCCGCGCTTTCGCGGCAAGCTGGCGCTGCGGCCGGAGTCCATCACCCTGCTGCCCGCCGGGGCGGTCAGCCACGAGCCCAGCCTGCCCGGCATCGTTCGCCAGCAGCAGCTGCTCGGCAACGTCATCCGCTATCAGGTGGAGTGCGAGGCAGGGCTGTTGACGGTGGATAACCTCAACCGCCGTGCCGGCGATCTGCTGGCGGTGGGCAGCGCCGTGACCCTGGTGGTGGCCCGGGATCAACTCTGTGAGGTAGCATAACGCCATGAATCCCATTCATTTTTCAGCCAGTTCCCCGATGCTGGCAGCCAACCCGAGGAGCAGCCATGGCCCTGGCACTGTTTGATCTGGACGAGACCCTGATAGCGGGGGATTCCGCCAGCCTCTGGCTGGAGTACATGGTGGCCCAGGAGCTGGCCCCGGCGGGCATGGTGGCCGAGGAGCAGGCCATGATGTCCCTCTACCATCAGGGCAAGATGGACATGCACCAGTACATGGCCTTCACCCTGCAACCGCTGGCAGGCAGGACGCGCCAGTGGCTCGACTCCCTCTGCACCCGCTTTGCCGAACAGGTGCTGCGGGAGCGCCTCTACCCCGAGGGGCTGGCCCGCATCGAGTGGCACCGCCAGCGTGGCGACGAGCTGGTGCTCATCTCCGCCTCCGGCGAGCATCTAGTGGCCCCCATGGCGCAGATGCTGGGGATGGATCACTGCGTGGCCATCCTGCTCGACGAGGAAGCCGGCATGCTGACCGGCCAGACCCGCGGCACCCTGAGTTTTCGCGAAGGCAAGGTGGCCCGCATCAACCAGCTCTTTGCCGGAAAGGAACACCTCTGGCAGGGGAGCTTTGGCTACAGCGATTCCCACAACGATCTGCCCATGCTGCAGGCGGTGAGCCATCCCCATGCGGTCAATCCGGCCCCCGCCCTGCGCCAGTGCGCCGAGGAGCTGGGCTGGCCCCTCTGGACCTGGCAGTTGCACCCTTGATCCGCGCAATGAAGAAGAGGCCCTCAGGCCTCTTCTTTGCTCAACATGCCATCCCCTGAGGGCGAGTCGTCCCGGGGAGCCAGGGGATCCACCATGTAGATGCGATTCTTGCCGTCACCCTTGGCGCGATAGACCTCGGCATCGACCATGGTCAGCAGGCTCCTGGCCCCAAGCCCGGGGGCACTCGCCACCAGGCCGCCGCTGAAGGTGATCCCAAGACCGGGTTCACGCCAGTGCAGGGAGGCCACCCCAATCCTGTACTGCTCCAGCAGCATCTGGCAGAAGTGGATATCGGGATTGGCGAACAGCACCACCAGCTCTTCCCCGCCATAGCGGCATACCCAGCCATGATCCCCCAGCAGCTTGGCGCCAAAGCTGGCCACCCGCTTGAGCACCACATCCCCGGTCTGGTGACCATAGGTGTCATTGATCCGCTTGAAACCGTCCAGATCGATCATGGCCAGGCAGAAGCGGTCCTGATCGAGCAGCAGCCGATTCAACCGCTCGTCGAAGAAGCGCCGGTTGTAAAGGCCGGTCAGCTTGTCGAGGTTCGCCTGCTGGCGCACCTCGTGATAATCCTTGCTCACCTCCGCCAGCTCGGCATAGACGTGCCTGAGCTCCCGCATCCCTCCCTGGTGCACCTCGTCAGGCTGGGTCCGGCTGGCCCGGATCACGGTGGCGATCTCGTCCAGCATCCGCCTGAAATAACGGGACCAGATCAGTGCCAGCACCATGTAGAGCACGCTGGCCAGCACGATGATCCCGAGCACGTTGAGGGAGGCGCTCGCCACCACCGCCTGGATGCTGGAGGCCGGCAACACGCTGATCAGCACCCAGTTGTGGTCAGGCAGGCGGCTGTAGGCCACGAACTGGCGAGACGCCTGATCCAGGAAGATGCCGTCCTCCCCGCTGAAGCGGGAGAGCCAGGTCGGGTGGGTCATGGGCTTGAGCAGTTGTGAGGGATCGGGGTGGGCCAGCACCTTGCCCGACTGGTTGACGATCATCTGGTAGCCGCTGTTCCACTGCCGGTTCAGCTGGGCGGAGAAGGGGGCCAGGATGGCATCCACCGCGAAGACCCCCCGCACCTTGCCCTCCTTGTCGGTGATGGCCCGCGCCAGGGCGATCACCAGCGTGCCGTTGGTGTAGTCGTAGTAGGGTTCGGTCCAGACCATCTTGCCCACATGCTGGCTGGCCAGCTGATACCAGGGGCGCACCCTGGGATCGAAGTCCGCATCCGCCTGCCATTCGGGGTAGATCAGCATCTGGCGCTCGGCGGTGCCCACATAGATGTAGATGAGATCCGCCATCACCCCCTTGTAGAGGCGCCACTCCCTGAGATAGGAGTCGGTGTTGCGCAGACGGGGGCCGCTGATGTCCTCCACCTTGACCTGGTCGTAGATGAGGGAGAACTGACGCTCCATCTCGTTCAGGTAGGGCTCGATGAAGACGTGGCGCAACTGGTGATTGGTGGCGAGCAGGCGCTGTTGCAGCTCTCGCTGCAGGCTGCGCTCCATGTGCAGGTAGTAGATGGCGCCCAGCATCAGGACGGGAATGAAGAGCAGAAGCAGGCCCAGGCGCATCCGTGCCACCAGGGACCAGGTCTTTTTGGAGACTGCTCGCTTATCCAACCCTGACTCCATGCTATCCCCTGACATCGTGTAGTGTCAGAATATCAGCCCCACCTGATGGCGTCCAAAGGGAAGCGCATCATGTGGCCAACGAGAAGGAACTGGCCTGGATGTTGAAACCGGAACTGCTGACTGCCCTCCATTACTGCGCCGTGATCACCCTGACCGGTGCCATCACCTCGGAGTATTTCCTGTTCCGGCGCGGCATGTCCATCGAGCAGGTGCGCAAGCTGCTGCTGGCTGACAGCCTGGCCGCCCTGGCCCTGCTGCTCATCTTCATCACGGGCGTGCTGCTGGTGGTCGCCCATCCCCAGCCACCGGCCATCCTGCTTGCCAATCCGGGTTACCGCACCAAGCTGCTGATGTTCTTCGCCATGGCCATCAGCTTTGGCTACCCCAGCCGGCTGTTCCACCACTGGCGCCGATCCTTGCGCCAGGGACGGGCTCCCCTTGTCTCCACCCAGCAGCAGTTCTGGGTGATCTGGATCCTTAGGGGCAACCTGCTGCTGCTCGCCCTGCTGCCCCTGCTCGCCAAGCTGGCCAGCCGCTGATCCTGCCCTCGCCCGGCAACAAATGGCTGACGACAAACGCCCCTTCTCGCAGGTATCGTAATGGCGGGGCCCGAGTGCCGCCGAGACTCTTTCTCAGGGATGATTCCGTATGCGTTCAAACATGATGTTATTGATGGCCGCCGCCATCTGGGGGCTGGGCTTCGTCGCCCAGCGTCTGGGGATGGATCACATGGGGCCCTTCACCTTCAACGGCCTGCGCTTCCTGCTGGGCGCCCTCTCCCTGCTGCCGCTCTTGTGGTGGCTCAAGTCACGCCAGCCGCCCCAGCCTGCCGGTGATCACCGCCTGCTGCTGACCGGGGGCCTCATCGCCGGCACCGTGCTCTTCTCCGCCGCCTCCCTGCAACAGGTGGGGCTGCTCTACACCACGGCCGCCAAGGCGGGCTTCATCACCGGCCTCTACATCATCCTGGTCCCCGTCATCGGCCTGGCCCTGCGCCACAAGACCGGGGCCAACACCTGGGTAGGCGCCCTCATCGCCATGGCCGGGCTCTACTACCTCAGCGTCACCGAGGAGTTCACCATCGGCTACGGCGATCTGCTGCAAGTGATCGGGGCCCTGTTCTGGGCCGTGCATCTGCTGGTGCTGGATCACTACTCGAACCGGGTCGCCCCCATTCGCCTTGCCGGGGTGCAGTTCGTGGTGTGCGGCCTGCTCAGCCTGGCCACGGCCTTCGTCATCGAGACCCCGACGGCGAGTGGTGCCGTGGCGGGCTGGCAGGCGCTGCTCTACGCCGGTCTGGTCTCGGTCGGCATCGGCTATACCCTGCAGGTGGTGGGGCAGCGCGGTGCCCATCCGGCCCACGCCGCCATCATCCTCAGCCTGGAGACGGTGTTCGCCGCCATCGGCGGTGTCCTGCTGCTGGGGGAACATCTGGACGAACGGGCTGTGGTCGGCTGCGCCCTGATGCTGGCGGGGATGCTCATCTCCCAGATCCGCCTGCGCTGGTGGTGGAAGTCCCGCCGAAACAAGGTGCCCAGCCAGTCCTGATATCTGCTGTAATCATTGGTCCCAAATAAAACGAGGCGCCCTTGGGCGCCTCGTTTTATTGCCGCCTGCCTAGCGCACGCTGGAGCAGAAGCTCACGTCATCGCGCAGGGGGTCATTGCTCACGCTGTGATAGAGCTCGAAGCAGGGGCCGTCCCCAAAGGCGAGCCCGGCCGCGACGATATCGCCGATGTGCTCCTGCCAGCGCTCCCCGTACTGGCTGCGATCCGTGATGAGATAGCGGGACTGGGCGTAGCGCCCGGCGGGGATGAGCTGAATTTCCACCTCCCCCGCCCCCAGGGTGCCCACCGGCACGCTGATGCCGATATCGGTGCGGCACTGGGCCGGCGGCGTCACCTCGGGGTTGTCGTGGTAGATGAAGATCCACTCTCCCCCTTCCAGGCCACGGGGCGCGGCCCACTGATGAAGGCGATGGCAGACGGCGTCATACCCTTCGCCATAGGGGCCGGTCACGCGGATATAGGCCAGGGTGCGGGCGTCCATCTCGACGGTGTTCATGGTGTTGCTCCTTGCTGATGAGTGGCCTTCAGCATAAGGGAGTGCCCCTTGCCATGCGTGTCCTTCCTTGCGATCCAGGTGTCCGTTCTTGCCCTTGTCGCGGCGAAACGCCCCCGGGGTGCAACCATAGTGACGACGAAACGCCTTGGCGAAGGCCTGGGAGCTGCCAAGCCCCGCCCCCAGGGCGATGGCGGTGACGCTGGCATCGGTGTAGCAGAGCTGCCAGGCCGCCCGCTGCATCCGCAGGCGGCGGCACATCTCGCCGGGGGCCTCCCCCACCACGGCGGTGAACACCCGGTGGAAGTGGTAGAGGGAGAGGCAGGCGCGACTCGCCAGCGCCTCGATGGAGAGATCCGGATCCTGCTCCAGTGCCCTCAGCACCGGCGTCAGGCGCTCGCGATAGTCGATCATCGGCGCACCCTGGCCATGTAGAGGGCATCCACCAGCACCCCATGACGCAGGCCGTAATCCCGGGCTACGCCCTCCTCCACAAAGCCCGCCTTGCGATAGAGGGCCAGGGCCGCCTGATTGTCGGCCCAGACCGTCAGCTCCACCCGCGTCAAGCCGAGCCAGTTGTCCGCCAGATCCAGCGCAGCCTGCATCAGGGCAGTGCCCACCCCGCGCCCGGCCCAGTCATCGTGTACCGCCATGCCGATGCTCGCCACGTGGCGGCGACGGGGGGCCGGCTCCACCATCAGAACCAGCGCACCCGCCACCTCCCCCTCCCACTCCGCCAGCAGGCTGTAGATGCCATCCCGCGGGGTCAGCTTCTGCTCCCACTGCTGCAGGGAGGGGAAGGGAAGTTGCAGGGTGCCCGCCTGAGCATGGGGCATGGCGTGAAGATCCCGCAGGGCGGCGGCATCTTCCGGCCCGGCGCGGCGAATGGTGATGGACATGAGACCTCCTGATTGGCTGAATCCCATCTTGCCGCAAGGCTGGCGTCTGTTTCCACCCCCATCAGCGAAACCAATCAAAGGGTTAGGCACACTCCATTGGAGCCGCTCCCCCACTTCCCCTAGTCTGGCGACTCATCACAAGGAGACCCGCCATGACCGACAAGACCCTGCGCAGCGCCAACGGCGCCCCCGTCGTCGACAACAACAACAGCCTCACCGCCGGCCCCCGCGGCCCCGTCCTGATGCAAGACATCTGGTTGATGGAGAAACTCGCCCACTTCGACCGCGAGCGCATTCCCGAGCGGGTGGTGCACGCCAAGGGCTCGGGCGCCTACGGCACCTTCACCGTGACCCACGACATCAGCGCCTTCAGCAAGGCCGACCTGTTCAACGCCGTCGGCAAGCAGACCCCGGTGTTCCTGCGCTTCTCCACCGTGGCCGGCGAGAAGGGGGCCGCCGACGCCGAGCGGGACGTGCGCGGCTTCGCCCTCAAGTTCTACACCGAGCAGGGCAACTGGGATCTGGTGGGCAACAACACCCCGGTGTTCTTCATTCGCGATCCCCTGAAATTCCCCGACTTCATCCACACCCAGAAGCGGGATCCGCGCACCAACCTGCGCAGCGCCACCGCCGCCTGGGACTTCTGGTCACGCCATCCGGAATCCCTGCACCAGGTCACCATACTGTTCAGCGATCGCGGCATTCCCAGGAGCCTGCGGGGGATGAACGGCTACGGCAGCCACACCTTCAGCTTCATCAACGACGCGAACGAGCGCTTCTGGGTCAAGTTCCACTTCAAGACCGAGCAGGGCCACCGCTTCTACACCGATGAAGAGGCGGCCACCGCCGTCGGTCAGGACAGAGAGACCAGCCAGGCAGATCTGTTCAACGCCATCGAGCGGGGGGACTTCCCGCGCTGGAAGGTCTATGTGCAGGTGATGCCAGAGGCCGAGGCCCAGACCTACTCGATCCACCCGTTCGATCTCACCAAGGTGTGGCCCCACAAGGACTACCCGCTCATCCCGGTCGGGGTGCTTGAGCTCAACCAGAACCCGGACAACTACTTCGCCCACGTGGAGCAGGCCGCCTTCACCCCGGCCAACGTGGTGCCCGGCATCGGCTTCTCGCCGGATCGCATGTTGCAGGGTCGCCTGTTCTCCTACGGTGACACCCAGCGCTACCGCCTCGGCGTCAACCACGGCCTGCTGCCGGTCAACGCCCCGCGCTGCCCGTTCCACCACGGCGCCCACCGCGACGGCGCCATGCGGGCCGACAGCAACGGTGGCGCCAGCCCCAACTACCAACCGAACCGCTTCGGCACCCAGCAGCCGAGCGAGCAGCACGAACCGGCCCTGAGTCTGGAAGGGGCTGCCCTGCACTACGATTTTCGTGACTACGACAGCGACTACTACAGCCAGCCGGGGGATCTCTTCCGCCTGATGGACGAGGGACAGCGCGCCCGCCTCGCCGCCAACCTGGCCCGCTCCCTCATCAATGTGGAGGATGACGCCATCGTCGCGGCCCAGCTCAGGCACTTCAAGCAGGCCGACCCCGAGTACGCCAAACGGGTCGAGCTGGCCCTGGCCGCCCTGCAACGCTGAGTCGCAGGCAGCCGACCTCTGCAAAAGCAAAACGGGGGCCTGATGGCCCCCGTTCTCGCATGACGGTCTTTGATGAATGAAAAACGGAGCCCGAGGCTCCGTTTTTCAATGCCGTATCCATCCCGGACGCAGCGCCCTCGCGCTTCCCTCCCTTGCCAACAAGGGTTTGTACCGCCAGCTCACGACGGCAACGACGTTGTGCACTGGCAGAGCGGCACCATTGTCCACCTGTGGTAATAAACCCGCCTGCGATAATGCACTTTTAGTCACCAATAAAAACGGAGCCCGAGGCTCCGTTTTTCCATGCCGTATCCATCCCGGACGCAGCGCCCTCGCGCGCTTCCCTCCCTTGCCAACAAGGGTTTGTACCACCAGCTCACGGCGGCAACGACGTTGTGCACTGGCAGAGCGGCACCATTGTCCACCTGTGGTAATAAACCTGCCTGCGATAATGCTCTTTTAGTCACCAATAAGAACGGAGCCCGAGGCTCCGTTTTTCAATGCGGTATCAATCCCGGACGGAACGCGCTTCGCGCTCTTCCCGCTCCCTTGCCAACAAGCGTTTGTACCACCAGCTACTGCGACGACGTTGTGCATTGGAAGAGCGACGAGCCATTGCTTAGATCCCAGTCAAGAGAAGAAAGAGCCGCATTATGCGATAGAGATCACGCCCGTGTCTGTAGCTGGATCAAGAAAAGGCTCACTGGCCCACCCGGATCGTCCGCTGGTTGCCCTCCGGTTCACCACTCTGTGACGGCGTCGTCACCTCTCGCCAGATCAGGGGACCATTGGTCTCCATCGCCTGTTGCGGCGCGCACTCCAGCCAGAGATCCCCCTGCTGGATGCGGGCCCCCTGGGAGTATTTCTGATCCTGATACCAGCACACCCGCTCGGGCAGCGAACCAAGGGGCAGCACCAGCTCGGTGCCCACCGAGTGGCTGAGGGTGTTGGACGCCGGGGCAGCCAACGCGGGGAAGAGCCAGCCAAGGGCCAGCAGACAACCTGCACAACGGATCATGGGAATTCCTGTCACGGGGGAGTGAAAGTGTAAAGCGACCAGCAGAGCCCTCGACTTGACCAATAAATGTCGGCTCATCTGGCATTCCGGAAGCAATATGATAGCCTGCCTGCGCCCGCAAAGGCCTGTCAGGGCTCTGCCGTGGGCCCCCACCGGCATCGCCGGGATGCGGTAATGAATAACCCTTAATAATCAGATAATTAACTGGATATGTTGTCAATGCGTATCATGCCGTTGCTCAAGGCTGCCTGCCTGAGCCTGATGTTGTCCGCCTGTGTCGCCCCCCTGCTGATGATGAGCCCCACCAGCCAGCTGATGTGGGCCCTGCTCAAGCCGCTGGTCGGTTTCGATCCGAACGAGGCCAACCTGTTCGAGCAACCGCTGATCAAGGACAGAATGACCGCCATGCTGGGGCCCAACTACGAGAGCACCATGCAGCTGCTCAAGACCGCCGACGAGCTACAACAGGAGGGGCCGCTCTTTTACGTGGTCTCCCGCTACGCCCCCGTGCCGGACGTGGCCAAGCAGGCCGGCATGGTCTGGAACGCCGACACCAACCAGCTCGCCGTCATGGTGCAAAAAGGTGACGGGGCGACCCAGGTCTTCGGGGAAAACCTGACGGCCGCCACCCCGACCTGGCCCAGCGCCATGCAGGGCTGGCAGTCCCAGGCCACCCCGGCCGCCACGGCCCTGACCGGTGCCGGTCAGGGGCTCACGGGCGCTGGCAGTTCTCTGCTGGGCACCATGATGGGGGGCCTGCAACAGAGCGCCAGCAAGGCCCTGTCCGACTCCACCAGACAGGTGATCGGCAGTGCCGCCACCACGGCGCAGCAACAAGCGACCAAGGCGGCGAGCGACTCGGCCAAACAGGCCGCCAGCAGCGCAGCCACCATCAGTGCCGCCACCACAGCGCAACAGCAAGCCACCAAGGCGGTGAGTGACACCGCCAAGCAGGCCGTCAGCAGCGCAGCCACCATCAGTGCCGCCACCACGGCGCAGCAGCAAGCCGCCAAGGCGGTGAGCGACAGCGCCAAGCAAGCCGCCAGCAGCGCCGCCACCATCAGTGCCGCAACCACGGCACAGCAACAAGCCGCCAAGGCAGTGAGCGACAGCGCCAAGCAGGCCGTCAGCAGCGCAGCAACCATCAGTGCCGCCACCACAGCGCAGCAGCAAGCCGAAAAGGCGGTGAGCGACAGCGCCAAGCAGGCCGCCAGCAGTGCCGCCGCCATCAGTGCCGCAACCACGGTGCAGCAGCAAGCCGAAAAGGCGGTGAGCGACACCGCCAAACAGGCCGCCAGCAGCGCAGCGACCATCAGTGCCGCCACCACAGTGCAGCAACAAGCCGAAAAGGCGGTGAGCGGCAGCGCCAAGCAGGCCGTCAGCAGCGCAGCGACCATCAGTGCCGCAACCACGGCGCAGCAGCAAGCCGCCAAGGCGGTGAGCGACAGCGCCAAGCAGGCCGTCAGCAGCGCAGCGACCATCAGTGCCGCAACCACAGCGCAGCAACAAGCCGCCAAGGCGGTGAGCGACAGCGCCAAGCAGGCCGTCAGCAGCGCAGCGACCATCAGTGCCGCAACCACGATGCAGCGACAAGCCACCAAGGCGGTGAGCGACAGCGCCAAGCAGGCCGCCAGCAGTGCCGCAACCACGGTGCAGCAACAGGCCGAGAAGCGGGAAGCGACTTCCGGCACCCTGAGCGATCAGGCCAGGGCGGATGCCGAAGCTGAGCTGGAAAAACTGCTTAACTGACTTTGTTAAGCGTCATGCCACCATAAAAACAGGCCATCACATGATGGCCTGTTGTTTATCTGACCCGTGGCAGGGGAAGATCAGAAATGGCGGTCCTGCTCGGTGGGCTTGGCACCCTTCTCTTCGCTGTGCTCGATGGCGGTGCGGATAAGGTCGACGCCGGCCCGGATGATCAGCACCCCCATGTTGACCAGCTTGACGCAGACCCACATGAAGGTGATGAGCAGGATCAGCTTGAGCACCGTCTGGAAGGCCTCCAGGAAGTTCTGCTCCAGCTGGGCGGTGAGCCCGTTGGCGCTGCTCATCAGCCAGGTGTACACCTCGCGCACAAAGGGGATCCGGCTCGGCATCTCCAGCACGTCCAGCGCCGCAGGCAAGGCCTGGAAGATGACGATGCTACCAAACAGTATCAGGATGACGCCGATGGCAATCCCCAGAAAGAAACCGAACTGTCGCATGAAGAGCCCCACAATGTAGTGAATGAGAAGAACAATAGCCGCCAATACTAGGGACTGCCCGCGCAGACGGCAATCCTTGCGTCCCCCACAGGGTCGGTGCCCCCTGCAAGCCATTGCCCGGCCGTCTGATTTCTGTGACCCTTGTCCCCACTCCTTGCCCCTGGGTGTCATCATGTTTCGAGTCGTCTTCTGCCTGCTGCTGTTGCTGGGCGGTGCCCTGCCCGCCTCCCGCGCCGAATCCCCCCCCTCTGCGGCCGCCTGCGTGATCCGCCACCAGCAAGGGATCCTGCTGGTGCAGGACAGGCTCTCCTCGCGCTACAGCCTGAGCGGCGGTTACATCGACAGGGGGGAGACCCCGGAGCAGGCGGCCCTGCGCGAGCTGTTCGAGGAGACCGGCCTGCAGGGTCGCGTCACCGGCGAGCTGGGGCGCTGGCAACGGGCCAGGGTGTTCGCCTGCCAGACCCTGGAACCCCTGCGGGTCCAGCGGGGGACGGGGTTTGTCTCCCTGCTCCAGGCCCAGGATCTCGGTGGCGAGATCCTGAACGCCAGGCTGATCGCGGCCGCCGACCTGCCCCTTGACCTGCGTCGCTTCCCGGCGCAGCTCGACTGGATAGCCCCGAGGCTGGCCGAGGTGCCCGAGAGCCAGGTGCTGTGGGTGACGGATTTCAGCGACGCGGCCAGTGCGCTGCACCGCGCCGAGTTGCCGCTGATCCAGCGCCTGCAACAATGGCTAGGGGCGGATGCGCTCTGGCCAAGGGCGGGCAATCTGCTGGGCTCGGCCTCCTTCCAGCTGGCGCTGCTGCCCTTGCTGCTGCCCCTGCTCGGCTGGTCCAGGCTGCGCCACCTGCTGTTTGCCATGGTGCTGCTCACCCTGGTGCTGAACCTGCTCAAGGCGGGCATTGGCTGGCCCAGGCCCTTCCACCTGCAACCCGAGCTGGCCCGCCAGAGTGCCCAGGGCTTTGGCATGCCGAGCGGCCACGCCGCCTCGACCCTGCTCTACTGGGGCCTGCTGCTTGGCTGGCTGCCGGCGCTGCGGGCCTGGCAGGGGGCCCTGCTGGCCCTGTTGCTGGCCGGCGTGGCCGGGCTGGCCCGGGTCTGGCTGGGGGTCCACTTCCTCTCGGATGTGGTGGCCGGCCTTGCCCTGGGGACCCTGCTGCTGGCACTGCGCGCCCCGCTGGCGAAGCTGGCGGCGCGCCCGCTCCCCTGGGCCGGGGTGCTCATCGCCAGCGCCCTCTCGGCCTGGCTCACCCAGTCCACCGCCCTGGCCGGGCTTGCCATGTTCACCCTGGGGCTGGTATCGGGTAATCTGCTATCACTCGAACGGAGCCCCACCCCCGCCCTGCCCGCCGCGCTGCTGACCCTGGCAGGGGGACTGGTCGTGGCAGGGCTCCTGTTCCTGGTGCCCGCGCTCACCAGCAGCTCTCTGCTGATCCTCGCGGGACAAGGGTGGCTCTTTGGCTGCCTGGGGTTCTGGCTCAGCGCCGGGCTCTGGTGGTCGTTGTCCGCTATCCGTCACGGTGCCCGAACCGGGCGCTCAACCCCTCGTTAAGGGAATGCCATGAATATGAAAAAAGTGGATTTGGCCAAGATCACCCTGGGTTTGCTGTTCCTCAGCCTGCTCATCATCTCGTGCTTCATGGTCTTGCGCCCCTTCCTGCCCGCCCTGGTGTGGTCGACCATGATCACCATCGCCACCTGGCCCCTGATGCAGATGGCCCAGCGCCTGCTGTGGGGCAAACGCACCCTGGCGGCGTTGCTGATGACCAGCATCTTGCTGCTCATCTTCGTCATTCCCCTCTTCATGACGCTGGCCAACGTGGCGGAGAAGGCCCCCATGCTCATCGAGCTGGGCACCGAGCTCAGCCAATCCCCGCCCCCCGAGCTGCTCTGGTTGCAGCAAGTACCCCTGGTGGGCGACAAACTCTACGACTTCTGGCAGCAGATCCTCGCGAGCGGCGGCCAGGTGCTGTTCACCAAGCTGGCCCCCTACTTCGGCCAGACCGCCCGCTGGCTGGCGGCCCAGGCGGGCAACCTCGGCCTGCTGTTCGTCCACTTCCTGCTGACCGTGGCCATCTGCGGCCTGCTCTACCACTCGGGAGAGAAGGCGGCAGAAGGCATTCGCCGCTTCGCCCACCGTCTGGCGGGCCAGCGCGGTGACAATGCGGTGGTGCTCGCCTCCCAGGCCATCCGTGCCGTCGCCATGGGGGTGGTGGTGACCGCCCTGGTGCAATCCTCGGTGGCGGGCCTGGGCCTGCTCATCGCCGGCATTCCCTATGTCATGGTGCTGGTGGTGCTGATGTTCCTGCTGATCGTCGCCCAGATAGGCCCCTTCCCGGTGCTGCTGGCCAGCGTCGGCTACCTCTACTGGAGCGGGGACACCACCTGGGGCACCTTCCTGCTGGTCTGGTCCCTGCTGGCGGGCACCATGGACAACTTCCTGCGCCCCTTCCTCATCAAGCGCGGGGCCGACCTGCCGCTGATCCTCATTCTGGTGGGGGTCATCGGCGGCCTGCTGGCGCTGGGGATCATCGGTCTCTTCATCGGCCCCGTGGTGTTGGCGGTGGGCTACACCCTGCTGGATGCCTGGATCAAGGAAGATGACCAACCGGCAACCGCTCTGGTGGAACCGCCCAAGGCGCCGTGACGATTCACTCATCCATCCCGATGCAAAGAGCCGCCCCAGGGCGGCTCTTTTGTTTATTACCGTCCCATGCAGGTTCGATGAGCGAAGCGTAATCGGACGATCGAGATGCCGCTGTCCGGTGTGCCCATGAATCAGCGGCATCTGTCAGCAGGGAAATATGGATGGCCGTTATAGCGGGAGAATTGATTTACGCGAACGTCCGATTACCCCTTACGGCTAATCGAACCGACGGCCGGTCGCGGCGTTTAGAACCAAAGTTCGAACCGGAACGCCAAAACACGAACCAGGGTTCGAATCACTCCTTCCCCTCCCCTGTTCCCTGCCGAAGGCGCCCGCCACAATGCCTGCACCATTGGAGGAGAAGACAAGATGAACGAACTGAGAGCAACACGGGCCCTCATCAGCGGCGGCGCCAGCGGCATCGGACTGGCCATCGCCGAGGCCCTGGCCAGCCAGGGGGTGGAGCTGATCCTGGCTTCCCGCCGCCTGGGGCTGCTGGAGCAGGAAGCGGCCAGACTGGAGGCGCGATACGGAGTGCGAGTCATGGCACTGGCACTGGATGTGTGCGACGGCGATCAGGTGCGGGACGGCCATGCCCGGATCCGGGAACAGCTCGGCCCCGTCGATCTGCTGATCAACAACAGCGGGGTCGGCAGCGACCACCTGGTGCAGGATCTGCCGGAATCGGAGTGGGACAGGGTGATGGATACCTGTGCCAAGGGCACCTTCCTGCTGACCCGGGCCTGCCTGCCTGACATGCTGGCAAACCGCCACGGCACCGTCATCAACATCGCCTCCCAGGCCGCCAGGCACGGCTATGCCAGGGCCAGCGTCTACTGCGCCGCCAAGTTTGCGGTGCTGGGGTTCGCCCGGGCACTGCGGGAAGAGGTGCAGCATCAAGGCATCCGGGTCCACACCCTCTGTCCCGGACTGGTGCAGGTGCCGCCCCCGGCCTGCCCGGGCGATCGCAAGCCCGGCTGGCTGCAGGTGGAGGATCTGGCCGAGGCCGTGCTCTACACCCTGCGCCAACCCGCTCACGTCCAGCTCGACGAGATCGGCATGACGGGGATCTGAGCGAGGCGCCATGGAACGCCAGCAAGGACAAGGGGCGCCGAGGCGCCCCTTGTCCTGCGTCACACCACCAGAGGCGGCCTGCGCGTAAGTTCAGGCAGGTTGATGGAGGGTGATGCAGTGGATGCCGCCGCCCCCCGCCGCCACCGGGTCTATGTCTATCTGCACTATCTTGCGCCCCGGATAGAGGCGGGCCAGCAGATCCCGGCAATGGCGGTCGGCCCTGGCATCCCCGAACTGGGGAGCGATGACGGCGCCGTTGATGGGCAGGTAGTTGATGTAACCGGCGGCAAAGTCCGGGCTGCGGCTGAACTTGTTGTCCCGCCCGCCCAGGGGCGGCGGCAGCTGATGCAGCTCCAGCTTGTTGCCGTCGGCGTCCGTCGCCTGCTGCAGGATGGCGAGGTGCTGGCGGGTCACCTTGTAGTCGTAGGAGTCGGGATCGTTGTCCATGTTGATCACCACCACCCCGGGGCGCACGAAGCGGGCGTAGAAGTCCACGTGGGCATCCGTGATGTCCTTGCCCTTGATCCCCGGCAGCCAGATGATCTTGCGCAGCCCCAGGTTGGCCTTGAGCTCCGCCTCCACCTGCGCCTTGGTGAGGCCGGGGTTGCGGTTGCTGTTGATCCAGCTGCTCTCGGTCATGATGGCGGTGCCGTTGCCGTCCACCTCGATGCCGCCCCCCTCACCGATGAGCTCGCTCTGCAGGTAATAGGCATCCGTCTGCCGGCCCACCAGGGCGGCGACCCTGGCGTCATGGCTGTGCTCCTGCTTGTCACCCCAGCCGTTGAAGTTGAAGTCCACCAGCCCGAGCCCTCCCTGCTCGTCCTGCACGAAGACACCGCCGGTATCCCGCAGCCAGATGTCATCCATCTCGGCGTGGACGAAGTGGGTGTTGCGCTCGCCGCACAGCTGGCGCGCCAGCGCCTCGTCATCCTCGTGGCAGAGCACGTTGACCCGGGTGTAGGGCACCATGGCCTGCACCAGCCGCCCTATGGTGGCCTGCACCTCCTTGTAGTGGCGACCCCAGATCTCGCTGGTGGCCCCGAAGGCCACCCACACCAGGGCCTGGGGGGAGGACTCCTCCGGCATGTGGTAGCGAGCGGCTGCGCCGGGCTCGTCGGCGGCGAAGGCCGCGCGGGCACCGGGCAGGCTGCCAAACCCGGCAATGGCGCCGAGGGCGACCAGCTGTTTCAATACGTGGCGTCGGGAAAACATCGTTCTACTCCTGGGTTCAGAGGCTGCTCTTGAAGCGAGTCCAGGCTCGCATGCGGGCACGCATCTGGGATTGTGCTATATCCTGACCCGGAATGAGCCGCTGGTAGCTGGCCTCGTCCAGGTAGATATCCGGGTTGGCCGTCATGGTGGCATCCACCATGGGTCTGGCCTTGGCACTGGCAGTCGGATAGCCGGTGCTGTTGGTGATGGCCGCCATGTTGGCCGGGCGCATCACGAAGTTGATAAAGGCATAGGCATAGTCAGGATGGGGGGCATCCGCCGGGATCGCCATGGTGTCCATCCAGATGGTGCTCCCCTCCTTCGGCAATCGGTATTCGAAGTCGACCCGCTTGCCCGCCTCGGCGGCGGCGCGCCTGGCCTGGGTCATGTCGCCGCTGTAGCCCAGGGAGAGACAGAGATCCCCGTTCACCAACTGGGTCACCGGCTGGGACTGGAACTTGCGGATATAGGGCTTGATCCCCTTGAGCAGGGCCAGAGCCGCCTCCAGATCGTCCGCCTTGCCGCTGCGGGGATCCCGCCCAAGATAGTGCAGCACCACCGCCAGCACCTCGTCCGGGGAGTCGATGACCGAGATGCCGCAATTTGCAAATTTCGCCGCCAGCTCGGGCTTGAACAGCATGTCCAGGCTGCTGACCGGGGCATCCGGCATCCTCTGCCGGATGGCGTCCGCGTTGTAGGTGAGCCCTATGGTGCCCCAGGTGTAGGGCACCACGGCCTCCTTCGCATGGGGATAGGCCTGCTGCAACCGCACCAGCTCGGGGTCCAGGTCACCGAGGTGTTGCAGCTTGCCCTTGTCGAGGGGCTGCAAACTGCCCGCCCGCATCAGCCGCTCTGCCACCGTGTCCCCCGGGAAGATGAGGTCATACCCGCTGCGACCCGCCATCAGCTTGGCCTCCAGGGTCTCGCTGCTGTCCATCACGTCGTAGATGACCCGGATCCCGGTCTCCCTGGTGAATTCGCTCAGGGTATCGGGGGCGAAATAATCGGACCAGTTGTAGAGGCGCAGCACCTTCTCCTCCTGCGCCTCCTCGGCCTGAACCCCGACGCTCAGCAGCAGGGCCAGCCCCATGGCTATCTTGGTCAAGGCGCTCATGATGGACGCCCTCCCCGCTGGCCCTGCCCATCCAGGCTCAGCAAGGCGCCATACATCTCGGGGCGGCGATCTCGATAGATGCCCCAGGTCAGCCGCTCCTCGGCCATGGCGGCGAGATCCAGCTCCCGCACCAGCACGCCCGGGGTATCCCTGTCCGCCTCGGCCAGCAGGGCCCCCTTGTGATCCGTGATGAAGGAGGAGCCATAGAAGCGCATCTGCAACGCGGGATCCCGGGTCGCCACCTCGTGGCCCACCCGGTTGGCGGCGATCACCGGCATGATGTTGGCGGCGGCGTGGCCGCGCTGGGTCAGTTGCCAGTGATCCCGGGAATCGAGCCCCTCTGCCCCCGGCTCGGAGCCGATGGCGGTGGGGTAAAGCAGCAGCTCGGCCCCTTGCAGCGCCATGGCGCGGGCCGCCTCTGGGAACCACTGATCCCAGCAGATGCCGACCCCGATGCGGCCAGCGGCTGTGTCCCAGACCCGAAACCCCGTATCCCCCGGGCTGAAGTACTCCTTCTCCTGATAGCCGATGGCGTTCGGGATATGGGTCTTGCGATAGACCCCGAGCAGCCGGCCATCCGCATCCGCCACCGCCAGGGAGTTGAAGCAGGCATTACCGGCACGTTCGAACCAGCTGATGGGCAGCACCACCCCCAGTTCCCGCGCCAGGGCCGAGAAGCGGCGCAACACCCGGCTCTGTTCGAACGACTCCGCCAGCGCCAGATGGCCGTGGTATTGCTCGATGCAGAAATAGGGGGTGGCGAAGAGCTCCTGCAACAGCACCAGGTTGGCCCCCCTGGCGGCGGCGTCCCGTACCAGGCTCTCTGCTGTGTCCAGATTGCGCTCCAGCTCCCAGCTGCAAGCGAATTGTGTGGTGGCGACAACGATCTTGCTCATCCGGATACCCTCCCTGACACGCGTTCCCCCTGACAAGCAAACTGTATGGTTGCGACGACCTTGTTCATGAATCTCTCCTCCCTGATCCCGTCATGAGGCCTCGCAGACGCCTGACGAGGCCGCACCAAACGCTTACCCCTGCACCGGCCAGGCCGGCTGCTGCTGGGTGATGCAGTGAATGCCGCCCCCGCCGTGGGCCAACTGGTTGATGCGCACCGGCACCAGCTGCCTGTTCGGGAAGGCGCGCCTCAGCACTTCCCCAGCCGCCTCGTCCGCGCCTACGCCGTAGGCGGGCATGATGATGGCGCCGTTGGCGATGTAGAAGTTGGTGTAGGAGGCGCAGAACACCTCCGCCTCGGCATCCACCGCCTCGCTCGCCTCGAACAGCTCGAGGCACTCGAAGGAGCGACCTCTCGCATCGGTGGCCTGGGCCAGGGCTCGGCGGTTCTCCCGCACCACGCGGCCATAGGTGGAGTGCCCGTCCAGGGTGGCGTCCACCAACAGGTGGCCGGGGCGGCTGAAGGCGCAGACCCCGTCCACATGACCGTCCGTCATGTCGCCGGTGACGTGGTCCGGATCCCCCGGCAGCCAGATAGTCTTCTCGATGCCGAGCAGGCGGCTGAAGATCCGTTCGATCTCCACTTTGGTCATGCCGGGATTGCGGTTGCTGTTGAGCAGCACCGACTCCGTGGTGATCAGGGTGCCCTCCCCATCCACATGGATGGCGCCCCCTTCGTTGGCGAGGAAGCTGCCGATGCACTCCAGCTCCAGGCTGTTGAGAACGCGTCGCGCCAGCCCCTCGTCCAGACCGTGGGCCGACTTGCCGCCCCAGGCGTTGAAACGCCAGCTGATCCCGGCGGTGCCAAGCTCGGGATGGCAGATGAAGGTGGGGCCGGAGTCACGGCACCAGCTGTCATCCACCGGCAGGGGAATGAAGCGCACCCCGTCGCCGCACAGGGCGCGCGCCTCTGCGATGGCGCTGGGATCCACCACCAGGTTCACCGGTTCGAAGCGGGCGATGGCGTTGACCACCCGGGCAAAATCTTGCTGTACCTCGGCCAGGGTCACCCCCCAGCCGTTTTCCCACAGCGCCTTGTTGTGCGGCCAGACCATCCAGGTCGCCGCGTGCCGGCACCACTCCGCTGGCATGAACCAGCCCACAGCCCTCATTCCCTGCTCGCGCATCTCAGCCTCTCTGATTAGGTACTATTAAGGTTATTGACGATGGGAATAGACTATTCTCCCCGCTGATGGGTAACAAACGATCGATTTTCGATAAAAGTGATAAGTGGAGCTAATCAATGATGTTCAAACACTGGCCCCCTCTCAACGTGCTGCGCGGCTTCGAGGCGGCGGCCAGGCTCGGCAGCTTTCATCAGGCGGCCCAGGAGCTGCACCTCACCCAGTCTGCCATCAGTCAGCAGATCCGCTCGCTGGAGGAGCTGCTTGGCCAGCCTCTGTTTCACCGCCAGGGACGTTCCGTCACCCTGACCGACGCGGGCCAGGATCTGCTGGAGACGACCCAGCAAGTGCTGCTGCAACTGGCGGTGGGAATACAGCGCCTCGAGCAGTACCGCAAGCCGAACCAACTGGTGCTCAACACCAGCACCGCCATCGCCCGCCTCTGGCTGCTGCCCCGGCTGGCCGACCTTCACACCCAGCATCCGGGCATCGATCTCTGGCTGTTCACCAGCGACGACACGCCGAACATGGCCGAGCAGACCATCGACATTTCGCTGCGCTGGGGGCTGGCTCCCCAGGCGGAATGCCGCCATCAGCCGCTGCTGGCGGATCGGCTGCTGCCGGTGGCGAGCCCGGCCGTGCTGGCACAGCCCGCGCAGGAGCGCACCACCCTGCACGGGGAGCGGGAGATGGACTGGCACCACTGGACCCTCAAGGGCGGCGACGATCTGCACCTGCAGACCCAGGGGCTCAACTTCTCCGATCCCGGCTTGTTGCAGGATGCGGCCAGCGCCGGGCTCGGGGTGGCGCTGGCGAGCGAGCTGCTCTCTCGCGACGCACGCCGACAGGGGTGGCTGCTGCCCCTCTCGTCCCACCGGGTGGCCGGGCCGAACTGGAACATGCTGATCCATCAGGAGAGCGAAGGCAGCCCCCAGTGCCGGGCGGTGAGCCACTGGCTCCAGCAGCAGTTTGCTGCAGAGGCTGCCACCCGGGGCAAGGACGCGACACTCTGAGAGCGGTCACTGAATCGGGGCGGCAAGGGTGATTAAATGACCCCTTCCCTTTTGCCGGATATCGCCGTGACCATTCCATCCGTCCCCCAGCCCCTCTCGTCCTGGCCCGAGCACCTGCAGGCCTCCTGGCTGCGCTGTGCCCACCAGACCAGCGCGTCCCTCTGGCATCCTCCCCACTGCGCCAGAGGGCAGACCCTGGAGAGCCTGCGCCAGCGCAAACGGGACCTGCTCACCACCGGCGAGATGGCGCTGGAGGATCTCTACGAGTTCATGGAGGGGCGCCCCTGCGCCCTGCTGCTCACCGACGAGAGCGGTTGCCTGCTGGCCCGGACCGGCCACCCCGATACTCTGCAGGCGCTGGCGGCACTCGGTTTTGGCCCAGGCGCGTTTTTCAGCGAGGGACGCATCGGCACCAATGCCGTCAACCTGGCGGCCCTGGAGGGGGTGCCGCTCTGCGTCAGCGGCCCCCAGCACTTCAACCAGCGTCTGCACCCCTGGCACTGCTGTGCCAGCCCTGTCTACAACAGCACCGGTCGCCAGGTGGCGATCGTGGCCCTGATCTGCCGGGTGGAAGAGGCCGCGCCGGGGGATCTCGCGCTCACCGTCAGCGCCGGCCGTGAGCTGGCCAATCTGCTGCAGATGGAGCGCCTGATGCAGGAGTCCCAGCACCACTTGAGCGAGCTCTATGCCCTGTTGGATGGCATGGAAGACGGCGTGCTGGCCTGGGATCCCCAGGGGCGGCTGCGCTACCTCAACGCCCTGGCGGCCAGTCGGCTGCAACTCGACCCGGCTGTCTGCCTGGGCCAGCCCCTCGATCACCATCTGCTGTTGCCCCAGCGCCTGCGTCTGGCCATCGCGGAGATGACCCCCCTGAGCCATGTGGAGGTGACGCTGGAGCGGCGGGAGACCCGGGGCGAGGCCTTCATCGACGCCCTAGTGAGCCTCAAGCCCCTCCCGGGGCCGGACGGGGTCAGCTTCATCGTCCTGCTCCATCCCACCGATCGGCTGCGCGCCATTCATCAATTGCGCCAGACGGTGCCCGAGCTCTCCGCCCTGGTGGGGGAGTCGAGCGCCATGCGCAAACTGCTGCGCCACGCCCGCCAGGCGGCCAGGGGACAGGGCCCCGTCCTGCTGCGAGGGGAGGAGGAGGTGGGCAAGGCCCAACTGGCGGAGGCCATCCACTTTGGCAGCGAGCGAGCCGCCGGCCCCCTGGTCATCTTCAACTGCCAGGCATGGCCGAGAGAGCGGATGGCGCTGGAACTCATGGGGTCCGACGAGGCGGGGCAGGAGCGGGCAGGCAAGTTCGAGCTGGCTCACGGTGGCACGCTAGTGCTGGAGCAGGTAGAGTGCCTGCCCGCCCCCATGCAGGCCGCCCTGCTGCAACTGCTCAAGACGGGGCGCATCCAGCGCTTCGACTCCGCCCGCATCCTGCCCCTCAGGGTGAGGATCATCGCGACCAGCAGCGCTCCGCTGGAGCAGCGGGTGCAGGAGGGGGGATTCGGCCGCCAGCTGCTCTATGCGCTGCAAGGGTGCGAACTCTGGCTGCCGAGCCTGCGGGAACGCAGCGCCGATCTGCCCGGACTCATCCGCCAGCACCTGGCGGTGCAGGGGGGCGAGCCGGGGCGCCAGTTCACCCCTGACGCCCTCGACTGCCTGCTGGCCTACCCCTGGCCCGGCAACCTGGGGGAGCTGCGCAGCGCCATCGAGTACGCCCAGCTTCATTGCAGTGAGACACAGATCCCGCCCCGGGCGCTCCCGGCCGCCATCCGCCAGGGCCATTGCCTGCTGGCGGACGAGGTGGTGGGACAGCCGCTGCTCACCCTGGCGGAGCTGGAGCATCAGGCGATCCTGCGGGCCGCCCGTGCCAGCAAGGGCCAGGTCAGCCAGATGGCGCGCCAGCTCGGGATCAGCCGCACCACCCTCTGGCGGCGGCTCAAACTGCTCGACATCGATCCCGCCGACTACCACCACTGACCAGAACGCCCCTCAAAAAAAGCGGGCCCCGTCGTGACGGGGCCCGGATGGGGGAATGTTTCAGTCGCCGAAGCGATCCCGCGCCAGTTGATGGAAGCAGCTCAGCGCCGCCTCGGCATCCTCCCCTCGCGCCAGCAGGATGAGCCTGTCCCCCTGGCGCACATCGAGCATGGCGAGCCGGCTCAGGCTGCGGGGATTCGCCTCTTTGTCCCCCTTTTGCAGCTTGAGTTCAGCGGCAAAGGGCTTGAGTGCCGCGACCAGCCGGGCGGCGGGGCGCACATGCAGGCCGTGGGGATTCTCCACCACCACCTCGCTGCGCAGCCAGCCGTCATCGGCAACAGGGGCTGCCTCCGTGGTGGCCTGCGCCGCACTGGCAGGCAGCATTCCCTGTTTCGGACCCAGCGCGCCAAGCGCCTCGGCGGCGACCTCGTCCAGCGTCAGGCCTGCGCCAGCGGCCACCACGGCGGCCAGAGTGCCCTCGACCAGCGGGGCGGGGCTGAGCCGCACCCGGGCGCTCAGCTCGGGGGGCAGCAGCTCGAGGGCGGTCTCGGCGCTCAGGAGGGCGCTGCCCAAGTCCATCAGCACCAGCACCCCGCTGCCGTCGTCCGCCTCTTCCATCGCACTCATCACGGCGATGGCATCGGTGCCGATGGGATGGGCGGGGTCATCGACCCCGGCCGCCAGCAACAGTTTCGCCGGGCTGCCCAGCTGATCGGCCAGGGCTTTCAAACCGGCCGCCAGCATGGCGCTGTGAGAGACCACTACGATGCCGATCATGTCACAACCTCGCTCTGTCACGCAGGGCGGTCAGCAGCAGCAGGGTCGAGGTGGCCCCCGCATCCTGATGGCCGATGCTGCGCTCACCAAGATAGCTGGCGCGCCCCTTGCGGGCCTGCATCTGGATGGTGGCCTCGGTGCCGGCTGTGGCGGCAGCCACCGCCTTGTCCAGCGCCTCGGGGAGCGGCAGGCCCTGTTGTTCAGCCTGCTGCAGGGCGGCCAAAGCGGGCCACCAGGCATCGCACATGGTCTTGTCACCCGGCTCGGCACGGCCACGGGAGACGATCCCCTCCACCCCGTCGCTCAGCATCTTGCCGAGCTGGCCGAGGGTCAGGCTCTGGCAGGCATCGCTGCTGGCCGCCGCCCGGATGAAGAAGGTGCCGTAGAGGGGTCCGCTGGCGCCGCCGACCGAGGAGAGCAATGTCATGCCGGTGGTTTTGAGCACCTGGCCGATGTCCTTGTCCGCCACCGCGGGCAGCTTCTCCGCCACCTTGGCAAAGCCGCGCTGCATGTTGAGGCCGTGGTCGCCGTCGCCGATGTCGGTATCCAGCGCCGTGAGGTAGTCACGCTGCTCGGTAAAGATGTGTTCGCAGTCGAGCAGCCAGTTGACGATCTGATGCTTGCTTAACATGGGTTCTCCTTAGCAGCCGCGCCGCAGGGCGGGGGTGTGAACGGGGGCATCCCACAGGGTCATCAGCTCGTCATCCACCTTGAGCAGGGTGATGGAGATGCCTGTCATGTCGAGGGAGGTGCAGTAGGGGCCAATCAGGTTGCGCACCAGATGGATGCCCGCCTCTTCGCACAGGGTGGCGAGGCGACCATAGACGCCATAAAGCTCGGAGATGGGGGTGCCGCCGAGGCTATTGACCAGTGCGATGACCCGATCACCCTTGTTGAGCGGTTCGATAAAGGTGTGCTCTTCCTGCCAGCTGCCGGTGCCTCTGTCCCAGTGGCGCAGAGTGCGGCCATAAGGGCTGTTGTCGGTCAGCTCCTTGAACATGTCGTCCACCAGGGCGTTGAGGTCGGTGAAGGGACGGCGCTCGATGCCCGGCTCGCCGTGGATGCCCACGCCGAACTCCACCTCGTTGTCAGCCAGGGTGAAGGAGGGCTTGCCGGCAGCAGGGACGGTGCAGGCGTGCATGGCCACGCCTATGGTGCGGCTCTGGTTGTTGATCCGGCGGGCCAGCGCCTCGCAGCGCGCCAGATCGTAGCCCGACTCGGCGGCGGCACCGACCAGCTTCTCACACAGCACTGTCGTGGCAACCCCGCGGCGGCCAGCGGTGTAGAGGCTGTCCTTCACCGCCACGTCGTCATCGATGAGGGCGAACCCCACCTTGACCCCGTCACCGTGCAGCAGCTCCACCGCGGTCTCGAAGTTGAGCACGTCGCCGGTGTAGTTCTTCACCAGAAACAGCACGCCGGCACCGCCGTCGACGGCCTGACCGCACTCGTACATCTGATCCGGGGTCGGGGACGTGAAGATCTCGCCGGGGCAGGCACCATCCAGCATTCCTTTGCCCACCAGGCCACCGTGCATGGGCTCGTGGCCGCTGCCGCCGCCGGAGACCAGCGCCACCTTGCCCGCCACGGGGGCGTCGGCGCGGGTGATGTAGTGGGGTTCGATTCGCACCTTGAGCTCGGGGTGGGCAGCAGCCATCCCCATCAGTTGTTCACGGACCACGGCATCGACAGCATTGATCAGCTTCTTCATGGCTCACTCCTTGGCTTGCCACCATACGGGTGGACAGATGGTTGATGCAGCCAGTCTAGCGAGCCATAGGGGGATAAAAATGACAGGGATTTCGGTTCGGATCTGAAACAACAAACGAAGCCTGACGTTTCAATCTGAAACGAGCGGATGGGGAAGATCCGGGAAAGTGTTAGCCGCCTCACAGCCATGAAAAAGGGCCCCGCAGGGCCCTTCTCGATAGCGTGAGGATTAGATGGCCCAGCCACCGGCGTAGAAGATCACCAGGGCCACAGCGATGATGACGGTGCCGATGTTGAGCTTCTTCCACTCGGCGGCAAACAGGCGGCCGACCACCAGGGCCACGAAGCCCAGCATGATGCCGGTGACGATGTTGCAGGTGAGCACGATGAAGACGGCGCACAGCATGCCGGAAAGGGCATCGACCGAGTCGTTGAAGTCCAGCTTGGTGACGTTGCCCAGCATCAGCAGGCCCACATACATCAGGGCCGGTGCGGTGGCGTAGGCCGGTACCAGATAGCTCAGCGGGGAGAGGAAGATCATCAGCAGGAAGAGCACGCCGACCAGGGTGGCGGTCAGGCCTGTCTTGCCGCCGGCAGCGGTCCCTGCGGCGGATTCGATGTAGACGGCTGCCGGAGCACCACCTACCACACCCGCCACCATGCTGCTGACGGAGTCTGCAGTCAGGGCCTTGCCACCGCTGATGATGTGACCACGCTCGTTGATGAGGCCAGCCTGACCGGCCACGGCACGGATGGTGCCGGTGGCGTCAAACACAGCGGTCATCACCAGCGCCAACACGGTCGGGATCACCACCGGATTGAGGGCGCCCAGCAGATCCATGCTGCCCACCAGGGAGCCATTCTCGCCACTCAGGCTCGGCATGGCGAAGAAGCCCTGCCAGGTTACTTTCGGATCGAAGATGAGGCCGAGGATGGAGATGGCGATGATCACCATCAGGATGCCGCCCGGCACCTTGCGGCGCTCCAGGCCGAAGATGGCAGCCAGACCCAGCACCGTCATGATGACCGGGAAGGCGGTGATCTCGCCGAGCTGCACCGGCAGGCCCGCCCCTTCATTCTTGATCACCATGCCGACCCCGTTGGTGGCGATCAGCAGCAGGAACAGGCCGATACCGATGCCGGTACCGTGGGCGATGCCGGAGGGAAGGTTGTCCAGGATCCACTGGCGCACGCCGGTGACACTGATCAGGGTGAACAGCACCCCCATCAGGAAGATGGCGCCCAGCGCGACCGGAATGCTCAGCCCCTGCCCCAGCACCAGACTGAAGGCGGTAAAGGCGGTGAGAGAGATGGCACAACCGATGGCCATCGGCAGCTTGGCCCAGAGCCCCATCAGCAGGGAACCGAAGGCGGCGATCAGACAGGTCGCCACAAACACCGGGCCCTGCTCAAAACCGGCTGCGCCCAGCATGTTCGGCACGACGATGATGCTGTAGACCATCGCCAGGAAGGTGGTCAACCCGGCCAGCAGCTCCTGTCGCACCGTGCTGCCACGCTGGCTGATGGAGAAATAGGAATCCAGAAACCCGCCATTGCCGGCGCGGGCCGTCGTTTGTTGCGTTGCCATAGTTCATCCTGAAAGTGTGAAGGAAATCGTTTGCTTGCTGGCGCGCAAAATAGCAAGAATTTGGCGAGATTGCAGCGGATAAGCCCCCATTTCCCCGAAGTTTTTCATAAAGGGGCTCGTTGGAGGCCTTATTTTCCATGAGAGCGGCCCATCCCAAGCTTCTACACTCTTAGCTAGCCACGTTCCCATCTACCGGAGAGAAGCCCATGCACACAGGCAACCTGCTTGGCCAGATCCCCTCCCCCCTGCCCAGTGAAGTGTTCGCGGATCTGGTCAGTACCAACAATGTTCGTATCGAGCGCATCCTCTCCCAGGGGCAGCAGACCCCTACCGGAGAGTGGTTCGATCAGGATGAACACGAATGGGTATTGCTGGTGCAGGGAGAGGCCATCCTGGTCTTCATCACACCGGATACCGGGGTACAGGAACGCGTCCATCTGGGGCCGGGGGATTACATCAACATCCCGGCGCACCTTCAGCACAGGGTGGAGTGGACCCATCCGACCGAGACAACCGTCTGGCTCTGCGTCTATTACTAGCAAGCTCACGGCTCAAGAAGGCAATGCTTCTGCTGCGAAGATCGAAGAGGAGACCGTGGAGACGAAAAAAAGCCCAGTCTGTCGACTGGGCTTCTTGTTAGTGGCATAACGGACGCAGAGACAGACAAAGTCCGGTTCAAGCACAAGGGACAACAGACCGGGACAAAGTTGCCAGTGGCAAGTCACAGCCCTGGTGGTTGCCTCTTGTTCCCTGAGCTCTTATCCAGACGCCAGAAAGCAAAAAGGCCTTCCCGTCAGGGAAGGCCTTTCAATTTAGTGGCGGAGCGGACGGGACTCGAACCCGCGACCCCC
>NZ_JBFOCZ010000030.1:0-2045 GCF_040908015.1 Aeromonas sp. R7-5
AGCCATGATCAAACTCTTCAATTTAAGTTTGGTTACCACTCTTTGTTACCAAGGAGTTGGCGGCTCAATGAATTGCTGAATTAACTGCTGCAACTAAAAGTTGCTTTGGTCACTTCATCAGACATTGATATCAAAAATTGTTTTTGATGCTCGATGCTGTGAGTGCCCACACAGATTGCTTGATTCAAATTGTTAAAGAGCGACGCAGCTTTTGGCTGCTGCGGGAGTGGCATTCTACTCAACCGCCTTCTCGAGTCAAGCCTTATTTGCAAAGGCTTTTCGAGGTACCGACCGGGTTGTTTGCGTTGCCGCTTGCCGTGTCGATGGAGGCGCATTATAGGGAGCGAATTCGTTCTGGCAAGGAGATAATTGCAAAAAGATGGCTTTCATCGTTCAACCGCTCACAAAGCCACCAAAAAGCATCTTAATCCAGCGAAATCAGCCTGTGACAGGCGCTGCAACGGCAAAATCATGCAGGTTGTCGTAGATGGCATCGGCCAGCTCAATCCCCGCATCAGTAATCGGCTTGCCTGTTCTGACCATTATCTTGTGACCGACCTTGGCATTGATGGCGGCTTTCAGGTCCGAAGGTTTGTCACCCACCATATAAGAGCGGTCCATGTCGATGCCCAACTCTTGCTGCGCCAACAGCAGCATGCCGGGTTCCGGTTTGCGGCAGTCGCAAGGGGCGCCGTGATCCGGGTGATGGGGGCAGAAGTAGATACCATCGAGATCCACATCTCGATCGGCCAATGACCAATCCATCCACTCGGTCAGGCTCATGAAGTCATCTTCCGTGAAGTAACCGCGGGCGATACCGGATTGGTTGGTCACCACGACCAGCAAATAGCCTTTTTTCTTCAGCAATTGCATGGCCTCAATCACCCCGGGCAGAAAATGGAAGTCATCAACCTGGCTGACATAACCCGTGTCTTTGTTGATGACACCATCGCGATCCAGAAAAATGGCGGGTTTACTCACAGCAGCTACCTCTATAGATGATTTCGCAAAAGTATCTCACAGGCCAATTAAAGCCCCAAAAGTAAAAGGGGTGGCCGAAGCCACCCCTTTCATGTGTGCATATAAAGTATCGATTAAGCGATAACTTTAGCTACAACACCAGCACCTACGGTACGGCCACCTTCACGGATGGCGAAACGCAGGCCGTCGTCCATCGCGATCGGCGCAATCAGGGTAACAACCATCTTGATGTTGTCGCCCGGCATGACCATCTCTACGCCTTCCGGCAGTTCGATGGTACCGGTCACGTCGGTTGTACGGAAGTAGAACTGCGGACGGTAGCCCTTGAAGAACGGGGTGTGACGACCACCTTCTTCTTTGGACAGCACGTACACTTCGGATTCGAACTTGGTGTGCGGCTTGATGGTGCCCGGCTTGGCCAGTACCTGACCACGCTCTACGTCTTCACGCTTCACGCCACGCAGCAGTGCGCCAACGTTCTCACCTGCACGACCTTCGTCCAGCAGTTTGCGGAACATTTCAACGCCGGTACAGGTGGTCTTGGTGGTATCTTTGATACCAACGATTTCCACTTCTTCACCAACCTTGACGATACCGCGCTCTACACGACCGGTAACTACGGTACCACGGCCTGCGATGGAGAAGACGTCTTCGATAGGCATCAGGAACGGCTGGTCGATGGCACGCTCCGGCTCCGGAATGTAGGTGTCCAGGTGGCCAGCCAGTTCCAGGATCTTCTCTTCCCACTGAGCTTCGCCTTCCAGCGCTTTCAGTGCGGAACCACGGACTACCGGCAGGTCATCACCCGGGAAGTCGTACTCGGACAGCAGTTCGCGAACTTCCATCTCGACCAGTTCCAGCAGCTCTTCGTCATCTACCATGTCGCACTTGTTCATGAACACGATGATGTACGGAACGCCTACCTGACGACCCAGCAGGATGTGCTCACGAGTCTGCGGCATCGGGCCGTCAGTCGCTGCTACTACCAGGATTGCGCCGTCCATCTGGGCAGCACCGGTGATCATGTTTTTAACGTAGTCGGCGTGACCCGGGCAATCTACGTG
>NZ_JBFOCZ010000031.1:0-20065 GCF_040908015.1 Aeromonas sp. R7-5
GCAATCAGGGTAACAACCATCTTGATGTTGTCGCCCGGCATGACCATCTCTACGCCTTCCGGCAGTTCGATGGTACCGGTCACGTCGGTTGTACGGAAGTAGAACTGCGGACGGTAGCCCTTGAAGAACGGGGTGTGACGACCACCTTCTTCTTTGGACAGCACGTACACTTCGGATTCGAACTTGGTGTGCGGCTTGATGGTGCCCGGCTTGGCCAGTACCTGACCACGCTCTACGTCTTCACGCTTCACGCCACGCAGCAGTGCGCCAACGTTCTCACCTGCACGACCTTCGTCCAGCAGTTTGCGGAACATTTCAACGCCGGTACAGGTGGTCTTGGTGGTATCTTTGATACCAACGATTTCCACTTCTTCACCAACCTTGACGATACCGCGCTCTACACGACCGGTAACTACGGTACCACGGCCTGCGATGGAGAAGACGTCTTCGATAGGCATCAGGAACGGCTGGTCGATGGCACGCTCCGGCTCCGGAATGTAGGTGTCCAGGTGGCCAGCCAGTTCCAGGATCTTCTCTTCCCACTGAGCTTCGCCTTCCAGCGCTTTCAGTGCGGAACCACGGACTACCGGCAGGTCATCACCCGGGAAGTCGTACTCGGACAGCAGTTCGCGAACTTCCATCTCGACCAGTTCCAGCAGCTCTTCGTCATCTACCATGTCGCACTTGTTCATGAACACGATGATGTACGGAACGCCTACCTGACGACCCAGCAGGATGTGCTCACGAGTCTGCGGCATCGGGCCGTCAGTCGCTGCTACTACCAGGATTGCGCCGTCCATCTGGGCAGCACCGGTGATCATGTTTTTAACGTAGTCGGCGTGACCCGGGCAATCTACGTGGGCGTAGTGGCGGGTAGCAGTGTCGTATTCTACGTGGGAGGTGTTGATGGTGATACCACGCTCACGCTCTTCCGGTGCCTTGTCGATCTGGTCGAAGGCGAAAGCTTTACCACCGAAGTGCTTGGCCAGCACGTTGGTGATGGCGGCGGTCAGGGTGGTTTTACCGTGGTCAACGTGGCCGATGGTGCCGACGTTTACGTGCGGTTTATTACGCTCAAATTTTTCTTTAGACACGACGTAGTCCTTCTAGGTTAAACCCGCCTACCGTCGTAGGCGGGGAATCTTAAATTACTTGGATTT
Source organism: Aeromonas sp. R7-5 (assembly GCF_040908015.1). Classification (NCBI taxonomy): domain Bacteria; kingdom Pseudomonadati; phylum Pseudomonadota; class Gammaproteobacteria; order Aeromonadales; family Aeromonadaceae; genus Aeromonas; species Aeromonas sp. R7-5. Next base: position 1,161 of record NZ_JBFOCZ010000031.1, read on the forward strand.
GCGCTCTTCGATCACGGCCTGGGCGACGTTGGTCGGGGCATCGTGATACTTGGCGAATTCCATGGCGTAGGAAGCACGACCCTGGGTAGCAGAACGCAGGGAGGTGGCGTAACCGAACATTTCGGCCAGCGGCACCAGCGCACGTACGATCTTGCCGGACGGGCCATCTTCCATGCCTTCGATCAGGCCGCGACGACGGTTCAGGTCACCGATCACGTCGCCCATGTAGTCTTCCGGAGTCTCGACTTCGACCTTCATGATCGGTTCGAGCAGTACCGGGTTGGCCTTCATGAAGCCAGCCTTGAACGCCAGAGAAGCAGCGATCTTGAACGCCAGTTCGGAAGAGTCGACATCATGGTAGGAACCGAAGTGCAGACGCACACCCAGATCCATTACCGGATAGCCTGCCAGCGGGCCGGACTTCAGCTGCTCGCGGATACCCTTGTCAACACCCGGGATGAATTCGCCCGGAATCACGCCACCCTTGATGTCGTTGACGAATTCGTAGGCTTTGCCTTCTTCCAGCGGGTACATATCGATAACGACGTGACCGTACTGACCACGACCACCGGACTGCTTGGCATGCTTGCCTTCGATGTCCTTGACGGTGTTGCGGATGGTTTCACGGTAGGCAACCTGCGGCTTACCTACGTTGGCTTCTACCTTGAACTCGCGACGCATACGGTCAACGATGATGTCCAGGTGCAGCTCACCCATACCGGCGATGATGGTTTGGCCAGATTCTTCGTCGGTCCATACGCGGAAGGACGGATCTTCCTGAGCCAGACGGCCCAGAGCCAGGCCCATCTTCTCCTGGTCAGCCTTGGATTTCGGCTCAACGGCGATGGAGATTACCGGTTCCGGGAATTCCATACGCTCCAGGATGATCGGTGCGCTTTCATCACACAGGGTATCACCGGTGGTGACGTCCTTCAGGCCGATGGCAGCAGCGATGTCGCCTGCGCGAACTTCTTTGATCTCTTCACGCTTGTTGGCATGCATCTGAACGATACGGCCGAAACGCTCGCGCTTCTCTTTAACGGAGTTCAGCACGGAGTCACCGGAGTTGACCACACCGGAGTAAACACGGAAGAAGGTCAGGTTGCCCACGAACGGGTCGGTAGCAATCTTGAATGCCAGAGCAGAGAACGGCTCGTCATCGGAAGCGTGACGCTCGTCCTTGGTCTCGCCATCCAGCTTCAGACCGTCGATAGCAGCAACGTCGGTCGGAGCCGGCAGGTACTCGACCACGGCATCCAGCATGGCCTGTACGCCCTTGTTCTTGAACGCGGAGCCACAGGTAACCAGGATGATTTCGTTGTTCAGAACACGCTGACGCAGAGCTTTCTTGATCTCTTCTTCAGTCAGTTCTTCACCACCCAGGTATTTTTCCATCAGGTCTTCAGACGCTTCAGCAGCGGCTTCAACCAGGTTCATGCGCATTTCTTGCGCCTGTTCCAGCAGCTCAGCCGGGACGTCTTCGTAGTCGAAGGATACGCCCTGGTCAGCTTCGCTCCAGTTGATGGCTTTCATCTTGACCAGGTCGATAACGCCCTTGAAGTTCTCTTCGGAACCGATGTTCAGTTGCAGAGGAACCGGGTTACCTTTCAGACGGGTCTTGATGTGCTCAACGCAGCGCAGGAAGTTGGCACCGGTACGGTCCATCTTGTTGACGAACGCGATACGGGGAACCTTGTACTTGTTAGCCTGACGCCATACGGTTTCAGACTGGGGCTGTACGCCACCTACGGCACAGTACACCATCACGGCGCCATCCAGAACACGCATGGAACGCTCTACTTCGATAGTAAAGTCAACGTGGCCCGGGGTATCGATGATGTTGATACGGTGCGGTTGGAACTGTTTACCCATACCGGACCAGAAAGCTGTGGTCGCGGCGGAGGTGATGGTGATACCACGCTCTTGTTCCTGTTCCATCCAGTCCATGGTGGCGGCGCCATCGTGAACTTCACCGATCTTGTGACTTACACCGGTGTAAAACAGAACGCGCTCGGTAGTAGTAGTCTTACCGGCGTCGATGTGAGCGGAGATACCGATATTACGATAACGCTCAATGGGGGTTGTACGAGCCATTGTCATCCTCTTACTAGGGCGCTTGTCCCCAGATAATTAAAGGTGCGCAGAGTCAGAAGACCCTGCGCAAGCGGATTACCAGCGGAAGTGAGCGAAGGCCTTGTTCGCTTCAGCCATACGGTGAACGTCTTCACGTTTCTTGACAGACGAACCCTTATTGTCAGCGGCATCCAGCAGCTCGCCAGCCAAACGCTGAGCCATTGATTTTTCACCACGTTTACGAGCGGCATCAACCAACCAGCGCATTGCCAGAGCATTGCGACGTACCGGACGAACTTCTACCGGCACCTGATAGGTTGCACCACCGACGCGACGAGATTTAACCTCGACCGCCGGACGAATGTTGTCCAGAGCGACTTCGAACAGGGCCAAGTGCTCTTTGCCAGATTTGGTGGCAATGATGTCCAGGGCGCCATAAACGATGGCTTCTGCAACAGATTTCTTACCGTCAACCATTACTACGTTGACAAATTTAGCCAGCAGCTCAGATCCGAACTTGGGATCCGGCAGGATTTTACGCTGACCAACAACACGACGTCTTGGCATTTCAAATTCTCCGTAACTTCAGGGGTTACCCAAAACTAGAAAGTTATCTAACTAGAAACGAATTAACGTTTGGCCTTACTTAACGGAGAACCATTAAGCTTTCGGACGCTTCACGCCGTACTTGGAGCGAGCCTGCTTACGGTCTTTAACACCGGCACAGTCCAACGCACCACGAACGGTGTGATAACGAACACCTGGCAAGTCTTTTACACGACCGCCACGGATCAGAACAACAGAGTGCTCTTGCAGGTTGTGACCTTCACCACCGATGTAGGAGGTGACTTCGAAGCCGTTGGTCAGACGTACACGGCATACTTTACGCAGTGCAGAGTTAGGCTTCTTCGGGGTGGTGGTGTATACACGGGTGCATACGCCACGCTTCTGAGGGCACGCTTCCAGCGCCGGCACGTTGCTTTTCACAACGAGCTTGATGCGTGGCTTGCGAACCAACTGGTTAATAGTTGCCATCAAAAGGCTCCTGATAATGACTTCATAAACGTGTGAAAAATCCTCCCCGCAGATACGGGGACGCGAAATTTTATGCCCTGTTGTCTGGGGAGTCAAGATTTATACAATTTGCACACCGAAATGGCAAATGACAGTCGAATGACATTATGCTAAGCAACTGAGATAAAAAGGAAAACCAAGTCTAACCGCCCCAGGTCTGCGGTGATCCGTGCTCGGCGATCAACCTGATCAAACCCGGCATATCGAGTTCCATCCCGATCCCGGATGACAAGCCTCTCGCTTGCAGGTCTTCCTTCATGACGTAAAGGGGGACGTCTGCCAAGCGCTCGCACCACCCGGGGGCAGCAGCCGCCATCACGGCATCCTGCATCAACACCACCAGATCCCCTTCCATGCGGTAACGCAACGCCAACTCGAGATCCTGGCTCATGAAGGGAGAGTTCAATATCAGCTGTATCACGGGCACCTCAGAAGCAGATGTGGGTGGTGAAACCCGCCCAGCTACGGCGAATTTCCGCAGGAGAGAGCGAAATAACTGGGATTAGCAGATCCGCCGCCGTCAGTCCTCGCTCAGCCAGTGACACCGCACAGACATAGATCTCCTTGATGTCATACAGTTCCAGCATCTTGAAGGTCGGGGCGTAGTGACGCTGCAATATGGCGTGTGGTGATTGCTCCCTCACCAGTTGCATCACGCCATCCCCCACCAGAAAGAGTGCCAGGGACTCCGTCAATGCAGAGGTGGCCAGCAGAGCATCCAGCCCCTCCCGACCACTCGCCGAACCATGGGGACCACGCCGTGAGATAAACGCTATTCTGGTCATTTTGTCCCCCTAGAACTGAACGAAGCGATCAGCGGTCAGTGCGGCTTCCGCCAACTGACCGAGCCCGCTCAGGCAGAATGGCGCTTCCAGATTGAAGTGCTCCCGTCCCATTCCCTTGGCCTCCTGCTCATCCAGCACACCACGGCGCATGGCCGCAGCCACACACACATCGATGCGGATGCCCTGCTGGATGGCCAACTCGCGCCACAACGCCACCAGGTCGGTCTCATCGCTGGCTGGCGCATGGAGGCCATTGGCATTGCACACCCCCTCCTGATAGAAGAAGAGGTGGGACAAGCAGTGTCCCTGCTCGACCAGACTCAGGGCAAAACGATAGGCCGTGCTGGCCGTCTGGGTGCCATAGGCGGGCCCGGTGACCAGCAGAGCAAAATTCAGACTCATGATCGCACTCCTGCACAGCGGTGCATCCATTCTACCTCATAGACGCAAAAGCCCCTCCAGGGAGGGGCTTTTCCAATGACACAGGCTCAGACGTAAGCGATGGCTTCGACTTCGACCAGTACATCCTTGGGCAGACGAGCAACTTCCACACAGGAACGTGCCGGGGCGGACTCACCAAAGTAGCGGGCATACACCTGGTTGAAGGCCACGAAGTTGTTCATGTCACTCAGGAAGCAGGTGGTCTTCAGCACCTTGCTGGTATCGGCCCCTGCGGCTTTCAAGACGGCAACCAGATTCTTCATCACCTGCTCTGCCTGAGCCTCGATGCCACCGGCAACGATGTCCATGGTGGCCGGATCGAGCGGGATCTGCCCGGAGGTAAAGACCAGCTCACCCAGCTTGGTAGCCTGGACATAAGGGCCAATTGCGGCAGGCGCCTTGTCGGTTGCAATCACTTCTTTAGCCATTGTTATCTATCCCCTATCTATGGCGCTTACTCGCTCTCTTCTTCACCCTGCTTGCGCTGTCGGATGTAGAGATACACGGTATGTTTGGAAATATTCAGCTTGTCGGCGACCAGGTTGATCGAGTCCTTGATATCAAATATGCCCTTCTCGAACAACTGGGTCACGATAAAACGGTTCTTGGCATTGTTGGCCACGGAGGGATCACGATTGATCTCGTCGATGGTGTTGTCCACCGTCTGGGCAACCAGCTCTTCGACGCTGTTGGCGAAGGTCTCCGGTGATTGCCGCTCCACCTGCTGTGGTGTCGGGAAGAATTCGGCCACGAACTCGTGGAAAGGCGCATTGATGTGCAAATTGATGCAGATAAGGCCGATCACCTGCTTGTCGCGGTTACGGATGGCGATGGTGCTCGACTTCATCAAGGCACCGGTCCGACTGCGGGCAAAATAACTCTGGGTGTGATCCTGACCCGTGCTCTCGATGTCCTTGAGCATCCGCAGGGCGAGATCGGTGATCGGCGCCCCCAGAGTTCGACCCGTATTGAAACCATTCGCGATTTGGATCACGGACTCATGCAGATTTTCCAGGGAGTGGAGCACCACCTCGCAGTGCTTGCCGAACAGATCGGCCAGGCCTTCGATAAGGCCCCCATATGAACGTAACAGCTCCCTGTCTTCGTCTGTAAAAGCGCGACCGCTCAGTTGCTCTTCGGGAAGCAGTACTTCCTCGATACCGACAGCCATGTTCTACCCCTGTAATACCCATTCAACTTTCCCGAGTTTTCAGTTGCGACGGGGCAATGTCAACTTTTTTTGATTTTTTGCTCTATAACCTTGCACTGGATCATCCCCCTGCCCCAGCCCAGTGCACGCTGGGCGCCGGATGGGAAATAAAAAAAGGGCCCCTAGAAGGGGCCCTTTTCGATCACTGCTGCGGAAGATTACTCTTCGTCAAAACTGCCGGCTGCGTTGAGCAGATCCGCCAGGTTTTGCTGAGCTTCATCGGCAGTCACCTGCGGCACACCGACAGCACGAGCTGCGGCGGCACGCTGGTTGATGCGGCTGTGGTGGTAGGCAAAGCCGGTACCAGCCGGGATCAGACGACCCACGATCACGTTCTCTTTCAGGCCGCGCAGTTCATCACGCTTGCCACCAACGGCTGCTTCGGTCAGCACGCGGGTGGTCTCCTGGAAGGAAGCCGCGGAGATGAAGGACTCGGTGCTCAGAGATGCCTTGGTAATACCCATCAGGATGTGACGGTAGGTAGCCGGGGTCTTCCCTTCGGCAACCAGTTTACGGTTGGCGATCTTCACACGGGCCACTTCAACCTGTTCACCTTCGATCAGGTCGGTGTCGCCAGCGCTCAGGATCTCGCACTTGCGAAGCATCTGACGCACGATGACTTCGATGTGCTTGTCGTTGATCTTAACGCCTTGCAGACGGTAAACGTCCTGCACTTCGTTGGCGATGTAGTTGGCGACCGGGCTGATACCGCGCAGACGCAGGATGTCATGAGCAGACTCGGGACCGTCCGCCAGCACTTCACCCTTCTCAACTTTTTCACCTTCGAACACGTTGAGGTGACGCCATTTCGGAATCATCTCTTCGTAGATCTCGCCACCATCGGTCGGGGTGATGACCAGACGACGTTTGCCCTTGGTCTCTTTCCCGAAGGAGATGGTACCGGAGATCTCGGCCAAGATGGCCGGCTCTTTCGGCTGACGAGCTTCGAACAGATCCGCAACGCGCGGCAGACCACCGGTGATGTCCTTGGTACCGCTGGACTCTTGCGGGATACGCGCAACCGCGTCACCCACGCCCACGTTGGCACCATCTTCCAGGTTCACGATCGCCTTGCCCGGCAGGAAGTACTGGGCGGGAACATCGGTGCCCGGGATCATCACATCCTTGCCGTTCAGATCGACCAGTTTCACGGTCGGACGCATCTCTTTACCGGCGCTCGGACGCTCGTTGACATCCAGCACGACGATGGAAGAGAGACCGGTCAGCTCGTCGGTCTGACGAGTGATGGTCACACCGTCGATCATGTGCTCGAAGTGCAGGCGACCCGCTACTTCGGTGATGATCGGGTGGGTGTGCGGGTCCCAGTTCGCGACGGTATCACCGGCGTTCACCGCTTCGCCATCCTTCACTTCCAGCACGGAACCGTAAGGCAGCTTGTGGCTTTCCTTGGTACGGCCCATCTCGTCCATGATGGTCAGCTCGGTAGAACGGGAGGTGATAACCAGCTTGTCAGAGTTGTTCAGAACGAACTTGGCGTTCTGCAACTTGATGCTACCGGTGTTCTTCACCTGGATGCTGCTCTCGGCAGCCGCTCGGGATGCGGCACCACCGATGTGGAAGGTACGCATCGTCAGCTGGGTGCCCGGTTCACCGATGGACTGAGCGGCGATAACACCGACAGCCTCACCCTTGTTAACCAGGTGACCACGGGCCAGATCACGGCCGTAGCAGTGAGCACAGTTACCGAAGTCGGTCTCACAGGTGATGGCAGAACGTACCTTCACACGGTCGACGGAGTTGCGCTCCAGCAGGTCACATAGCTGCTCGTCGAGCAGGGTGTTGCGCGCTACCAGCACTTCATCCTCGGTACCCGGCTTGATAACGTCTTCGGCCACCACACGACCCAACACGCGCTCACGCAGCGGCTCGACCACGTCGCCACCCTCGATCAGCGGAGTCATCCACAGACCGTCGGTAGTGCCGCAATCGTCCTCGGTGATCACCATGTCCTGGGCCACGTCAACCAGACGACGGGTCAGGTAACCGGAGTTCGCTGTCTTCAGTGCGGTATCCGCCAGACCTTTACGAGCACCGTGAGTGGAGATGAAGTACTGCAGTACGTTCAGACCTTCACGGAAGTTCGCCACGATCGGCGTTTCGATGATGGAGCCATCCGGCTTCGCCATCAGGCCACGCATACCGGCCAGCTGACGGATCTGGGCGGCGGAGCCCCGCGCACCAGAGTCGGCCATCATGAAGATGCTGTTGAAGGAGGCTTGCTCTTCCTCATCGCCCAGGGAGTTGACGTTACGCTCCTTGGAAAGGTTGTCCATCATGGCCTTGGAGACGCGATCGTTCGCGCTGGCCCAGATATCGATAACCTTGTTGTAGCGTTCGCCCGCGGTCACCAGACCGGACAGGAACTGATCCTGGATCTCGGCAACTTCGGCTTCTGCAGCAGCGATGATGTCTTTCTTGGCATCCGGGATGACCATGTCATCGATACCAACAGAGGCACCGGACAGGGCCGCGTAGTGGAAACCGGTATACATCAGCTGGTCAGCGAAGATGACGGTATCCTTCAGGCCCTGCTTGCGATAGCAGGTGTTCAGCAGACGGGAGATGAGCTTTTTGCCCAGCGCCTTGTTGGAGACGCACTTGATCCAGTTCTGCGGGTTGGCGTCCAGGTCAGCCTGCTCTGCAGCAGTCAGTACCTTGGGCTCGTCGATCAGCGCGTATTCCATGCCTTTGGGCAGGATCAGGCTCAGGATCGCACGACCAACGGTGGTGTTCTTCATCTCGGTCTTGGCAACCAGCTCACCGGCTTCGTTCTTCACGTACTCGGTGATGCGGCACTTGACGCGAGCATGCAGGTCGGCCAGACCGGCACGGTAGACCTTCTCGGCCTCTTTCGGGCCGGACAGCACCATACCTTCGCCCTTGGCGTTGATACGGGCACGGGTCATGTAGTACAGACCCAAGACCACGTCCTGGGAAGGAACGATGATCGGCTCACCGGAGGCAGGCGACAGGATGTTGTTGGTGGACATCATCAGGGCGCGCGCTTCTAGCTGGGCTTCCAGGGTCAGCGGTACGTGGACCGCCATCTGGTCACCGTCGAAGTCCGCGTTATACGCAGCACAAACCAGCGGGTGCAGCTGGATGGCCTTGCCTTCGATCAGGGTCGGTTCAAACGCTTGGATACCCAGACGGTGCAGGGTCGGTGCACGGTTCAGCAGAACCGGGTGTTCGCGGATCACTTCGTCCAGGATGTCCCAAACGACGGCTTCTTCGCGCTCCACCATCTTCTTGGCGGCCTTGATGGTGGTCGCCAGACCGCGGGATTCCAGCTTGCCGTAGATGAAGGGCTTGAACAGCTCAAGTGCCATCTTCTTCGGCAGACCGCACTGATGCAGACGCAGGGTCGGACCTACGGTGATAACGGAACGACCGGAGTAGTCGACACGCTTACCCAGCAGGTTCTGACGGAAACGACCTTGCTTACCCTTGATCATGTCGGCCAGGGATTTCAGCGGGCGCTTGTTGGAACCGGTGATGGCACGACCACGACGGCCGTTGTCCAGCAGGGCATCCACGGACTCTTGCAGCATGCGCTTTTCGTTGCGCACGATGATGTCCGGCGCAGCCAGATCCAGCAGACGCTTCAAGCGGTTGTTACGGTTGATCACGCGACGGTACAGATCGTTCAGATCGGAGGTCGCGAAACGGCCGCCGTCCAGCGGTACCAGCGGACGCAGGTCCGGCGGCAGCACGGGCAGCACTGTCATGATCATCCACTCCGGCTTGTTGCCGGATTGCAGGAAGGCTTCCATCAGCTTCAGACGCTTGGTGGTCTTCTTGCGCTTGGTCTCGGAGTTGGTCTGATCCAGCTCCTCACGCATGGCTTTGACTTCACCTTCCAGATCGATGGCGCGCAGCAGGGCCAGAATGGCCTCGGCACCCATCTTGGCGTCGAATTCGTCGCCCCACTCTTCCAGTGCGTCCAGATAGTTCTCTTCGGACAGCATCTGACTGCGCTCGAGGTTGGTCATGCCGGGTTCGATCACTACATAGGATTCGAAATACAGCACGCGCTCGATGTCACGCAGGGTCATGTCCAGCAGCAGGCCGATACGGGACGGCAGGGACTTCAGGAACCAGATGTGGGCAGTCGGGCTGGCCAGCTCGATGTGGCCCATGCGCTCACGACGGACCTTGGTCTGGGTCACTTCTACACCGCACTTCTCGCAGATCACACCACGGTGTTTCAGGCGCTTGTACTTGCCGCACAGACACTCGTAGTCCTTCACCGGTCCGAAGATACGGGCGCAGAACAGACCATCACGCTCCGGCTTGAAAGTCCGGTAGTTGATGGTCTCAGGCTTTTTGACCTCACCGAATGACCAGGAGCGGATCATGTCAGGAGAGGCCAGACCGATCTTGATACTGTCAAACTCTTCGGTCTTGGTCTGAGCCTTCAAAAACTTGAGTAAGTCTTTCACGTGTTTCCCCTGTCAGGAGTCTAACCTCGGCGCCCCAGCTGCCGAAACAGCGGGGCGCCCACGTCAATTCTCGAACAATAAGAGCGAGCTCTTACTCTTCGTCCAGCTCGATGTTGATACCCAGAGAGCGGATTTCCTTCAGCAATACGTTGAAGGATTCGGGCATGCCCGGCTCCATACGGTGGTCGCCATCCACGATGTTTTTGTACATCTTGGTACGGCCGTTCACATCGTCAGACTTGACGGTCAGCATTTCCTGCAGGGTATATGCCGCACCGTAAGCCTCCAGGGCCCACACTTCCATCTCACCGAACCGCTGACCACCGAACTGCGCCTTACCACCCAGCGGCTGCTGGGTAACCAGGCTGTAGGAACCGGTAGAACGCGCGTGCATCTTGTCGTCTACCAAGTGGTTCAGCTTCAGCATGTACATGTAACCCACGGTAACCTTGCGCTCGAAGGCGTTACCGGTACGACCGTCGAACAGGGAGATCTGACCGGATTCCGGCAGATCGGCCAGCTTCAGCAAGGCTTTGATTTCGCGCTCTTTGGCACCATCAAAGACAGGTGTAGCCACCGGCAGACCCTTACGCAGGTTACCCACCAAGGTACGCACGTCGTCGTCAGACAGTTCAGCAATGTTCACTTGCTGGGAGTCCTTCTCGCCCAGGTCATAGACCTGTTGCAGGAACTCGCGCATCTCGTGCAGCTCGCGCTGTTCTTTGATCATGCGGTCGATCTTCTCGCCGATGCCCTTGGCCGCGAGGCCCAGGTGCACTTCGAGGATCTGACCGATGTTCATACGAGACGGTACACCCAGCGGGTTCAGTACGATGTCGACCGGACGGCCGTACTCGTCATGGGGCATATCCTCGACCGGACAGATCTTGGAGATAACACCCTTGTTACCGTGACGGCCCGCCATCTTGTCACCCGGCTGGATGCGACGCTTGACGGCCAGATAGACCTTGACGATCTTCAGTACGCCCGGCGCCAGGTCATCGCCCTGGATGATCTTGCGACGCTTGTTCTCGAATTTCTTGTCGAACTCGGCCTTCAGCTCAACGTGCTGTTCAGCGATCTGTTCCAGCTCGATTTGCTTGGCTTCATCTTCGATGGCCAGTTCAAACCACTTGGAACGATCGAGCTTGTTCAGACGATCTTCGCTGTAACCGGCGGCCAGCAGCAGGTTGCGGGAACGGCCGAAAATGCCGTCTTCCAGGATCTTGAACTCTTCGGTCAAGTCCTTCTTCGCTTCCTTCAACTGCATCTCTTCGATTTCTTTGGCGCGCTTGTCTTTTTCCACGCCATCGCGGGTAAAGACCTGCACATCAACAACGGTACCGTACACACCGTTCGGTACACGCAGGGAAGAGTCCTTCACGTCGGACGCCTTCTCACCGAAGATGGCGCGCAGCAGCTTCTCTTCCGGGGTCAGCTGGGTTTCACCTTTCGGAGTCACCTTGCCGACCAGGATATCGCCGCCCTTCACTTCCGCACCCACGTAGACGATGCCGGACTCGTCCAGCTTGGACAGAGCGGCTTCACCCACGTTCGGGATGTCAGCAGTGATCTCTTCCGGACCCAGCTTGGTGTCACGGGAGATACAGGCCAGTTCCTGGATGTGAATGGTGGTCAGGCGATCTTCCTGAACAACACGCTCGTTCACCAGGATCGAGTCTTCGAAGTTGTAACCGTTCCACGGCATGAACGCGACGCGCAGGTTCTGACCCAACGCCAGTTCACCGAGATCGGTGGACGGGCCGTCTGCCAGTACATCGCCCGCCATCACCGGCTCGCCCAACATCACGCACGGACGCTGGTTGATACAGGTGTTCTGGTTGGAACGGGTGTATTTGGTCAGGCTGTAGATGTCGATGCCGGCTTCGCCAGGCAGCAGCTCATCTTCATTGACCTTGATAACGATACGGGAGGCATCGACATAGTCGATCATGCCGCCACGCTTGGCCACTACGGTCACACCGGAGTCAACGGCCACTGCGCGTTCCATACCGGTACCTACCAACGGCTTGTCAGCGCGCAGGGTCGGTACAGCCTGACGTTGCATGTTTGAACCCATCAATGCGCGGTTCGCGTCATCGTGTTCCAGGAACGGGATCAGGGCCGCTGCCACAGAGACGATCTGTTGCGGGCTCACATCCATGTACTGGATCTGGTCGGCGTTCATAAAGGTGGATTCACCTTTGTGACGGCACGGGATCAATTCATCTTTCAGGCGGCCATCTTCGGTGGTCGCGGCGTTGGCCTGTGCGATCACGTACTTGCCTTCTTCAATCGCAGACAGGTAATCCACTTCGTCGGTGATCACACCGTCGATCACCTTGCGGTACGGGGTCTCGAGGAAACCGTACTCGTTGGTGCGGGAATACACGGACAGCGAGTTGATCAGACCGATGTTCGGACCTTCCGGCGTTTCGATGGGGCACAGACGACCGTAGTGGGTCGGGTGTACGTCTCGAACTTCGAAACCGGCACGCTCACGGGTCAGACCGCCCGGGCCCAGCGCGGAGATACGGCGCTTGTGGGTCACTTCGGACAGCGGGTTGTTCTGGTCCATGAACTGGGACAGCTGGCTGGAACCAAAGAACTCTTTGACCGCGGCGGAGATCGGCTTGGCGTTGATCAGATCCTGCGGCATCAAGGTGTCCAGATCGCCCAGGGAGAGGCGCTCCTTCACCGCACGCTCGACACGGACCAGACCGACACGGAACTGGTTCTCGGCCATTTCACCGACGGAACGAATACGACGGTTACCAAGGTGGTCGATATCGTCCACTTCGTCGTTACCGTTACGGATGTCGATCAGGCGCTTCATGACCTCGACGATATCGTCCTTGGTCAGCACGCCAACGCCAGTCTCGTCTTCACGACCCAAACGGCGGTTGAACTTCATCCGACCTACGGTAGACAGGTCGTAACGCTCGGAAGAGAAGAACAGGTTCTCGAACAGCTGCTCGGCCGCTTCGCGAGTGGGCGGCTCGCCCGGACGCATCATGCGATAGATCTCGACCAGGGCTTCCAGGCGGCTGGAGCTGGAGTCGATACGCAGGGTCTCGGACATGTAGGCACCGTGATCCAGTTCGTTGGTGAACAGAACCTCGAAGTGCTTGAAGCCGGCTTGGGACAGGTTGGCAACCGCTTCCAGGCTCAGCGCCTGGTTGGCAGTGACAACCATCTCACCAGTCTGCGGGTGCGCGTAGTTCTTGGCTGCAACTTTGCCAACAACATACTCTACCGGCACCTCGATCTGGGTGATGCCGTCTTTTTCCAGCTGACGGATGTGACGGGCAGTGACACGACGACCGGTTTCAACCACCACGGCGCCATTGGCAATGATGTCGAAGGTCGCGGTCTCGCCACGCAGGCGCTCGGGCACCAGATCCATCATCAACTTGCCATCCTTGACCTCGAAACCGATGGTCTCGAAGAAGGTGGCCAGGATTTCTTCGGAACTGAAGTCCAGGGCGCGCAGAATAATGGAGGCCGGCAGTTTACGACGACGGTCGATACGGACAAACAGGTTGTCTTTCGCATCGAACTCGAAGTCCAGCCAGGAGCCACGGTAGGGGATAACGCGAGCGTTATAAAGCACCTTACCGGATGAATGTGTTTTGCCTTTATCGTGGTCGAAGAAGACGCCCGGGCTGCGGTGCAGCTGGGAGACGATGACCCGCTCGGTACCATTGATGACAAAGGTGCCGTTTTCGGTCATGAGCGGAATTTCGCCCATGTATACTTCTTGTTCCTTGATGTCTTTGACGGTGCCGGCAGCTGCTTCACGGTCGTACAGAACCATACGAAGCTTGACACGCAGCGGCGCGGAGTAGGTCACTCCACGGATCTGGCATTCTTTTACGTCAAATACCGGCTCACCCAGGCGATAGCTGACATACTGAAGCTCAGCACTACCGGAGTAACTGGTGATCGGGAAAACGCTACGGAAGGCGGCTTCTAGGCCGTACTCACCTTCCGGGTCAGCCTCGATGAACTGCTTGAAGGAGTCCAGCTGAATGGACAACAGATAAGGCGTGTCCAGTACCTGGTCTCGCTTACCGAAGTCCTTACGTATGCGTTTTTTTTCGGTATAAGAGTAAACCATAGGGTTCCTCAGCTCGCTGATAAGTGACCCACTCTGTCCCCACGGGACAGCTCTGTCTCAACACCGTTTTGTGTTGGCCCGGACGATGAGGCGGTCCGGATTGCTGGTGCACCGAGAGTCGTGAACGGTGTGAAATACTCTCAGTCTACAGCGCAAAAAGGCTGGTGAATAAAGATTCACCAGCCTTAGCCTGTTTTATCAGGCTAATCTACATAAATGCAGATTATTTGATCTCAACAGAAGCACCGGCAGCTTCCAGCTCTTTCTTCAGAGCTTCAGCTTCGTCCTTGGACACGGCTTCTTTCAGATTGGTCGGAGCAGCTTCTACCAGGTCCTTGGCTTCTTTCAGGCCCAGACCGGTAGCGCCACGAACGGCCTTGATGACGGCAACTTTGTTGGCGCCAGCAGCAGTCAGAACTACGTCGAACTCGGTCTTCTCTTCTACTGCTTCAGCAGCAGCCGGGCCGGCCATGACGGCAGCAGCGGCAGAAACACCGAACTTCTCTTCCATAGCTTCGATCAGCTCAACAACTTCCATTACGGACATGGAAGCAACGGCTTCGATGATTTGGTCTTTAGTGATAGACATGACAAAAATTCCTGATGTTGAATAAACTCAAACAGCCTAGATAGGCGAGAATCAAGCAGCAGCTTGTTTCTGGTCGCGAACAGCAGCGATAGTACGAACCAGCTTGCCAGCAGAGGCTTCCTTCATGGTAGCCATCAACTTCGCAATTGCTTCTTCGTAAGTCGGCAGCGTGGCCAGACGATCAATTTGTGCTGCGGCGATAAACTCACCGTTAAAAGCGCCAGCCTTGATTTCGAACTTTTGGTTCGCTTTGGCAAACTCTTTGAACAGACGAGCGGCAGCGCCCGGGTGTTCGTTAGAGAAAGCAATCAAGGTAGGACCGGTAAATGCGTCGTTCAGGCACTCGTATTCGGTACCTTCTACCGCGCGACGCAGCAGGGTGTTACGCACAACGCGCATGTACACACCAGCTTCACGAGCGGTCTTACGCAGGACGGTCATCTTGTCTACAGTGACGCCGCGAGAATCGGCTACAACTGCAGAAAGAGCGCCTTTGGCAGCTTCGTTGACTTCAGCAACAATTGCCTTTTTGTCTTCGAGTCCCAATGCCATTGGCTTAACTCCTGGATTGAATCCGGGTCTGTTGACCCAGTACTGACACATCCCCCCTACCTTTACAACAGAGGGGAACGATGCGGTAGCAGGATTCCAGAAGAGAAAGAATCTTTCTCGCTGGGTTTCCGGCACCGTCTACGCAGGAAGAATTAAGGCTTTGCAGCCTCCTGCGGTCTTGGACGGAGGTCGAAACCCCCAACCAATCAAGGCGCAAAATTATAGATTAAATTTTGCGCCTTGTAAAACCCATCAATTAGGCCTGAGCTTCCAGGGAAGCTTGGTCTACGGCAACACCGGCACCCATGGTGGTGGAGATGCTGACTTTCTTGATGAATACACCCTTGGCGGAGGACGGCTTGGCCTTCTTCAAGGCAACCAGCAGCGCTTCCAGGTTCTCTTTCAACTGAACTTCGTTGAAGGAAACTTTGCCCAGAGTGGTGTGAATGATACCGTTCTTGTCGTTACGGTAACGAACCTGACCAGCCTTGGCGTTCTTGACGGCTTCGGCTACGTTCGGAGTGACGGTACCAACCTTCGGGTTCGGCATCAGACCGCGCGGGCCCAGGATCTGGCCCAGTTGACCAACAACGCGCATGGCATCCGGGGATGCGATCACGACGTCGAAGTTCATCTCGCCTTTCTTGACCAGCTCAGCCAGGTCATCCATACCAACCAGTTCAGCACCGGCAGCCTTGGCGGCTTCGGCGTTGGCACCCTGGGTGAACACGGCGACACGGATGTCACGACCGGTACCGTGCGGCAGTACAGTTGCACCACGTACGTTCTGGTCGGATTTACGAGCATCGATACCCAGGTTAACGGCAACGTCAACGCTTTCAACGAACTTGGCAGTAGCCAGTTCTTTCAGCAGGGCAATGGCTTCGTTGATGGAGTACTCTTTGGTACCGTCAACTTTTTCGCGAATAACGCGCATACGCTTGGACAGTTTAGCCATTGTCTTACTCCTCCACTACCAGGCCCATGGAACGAGCGGAACCGGCGATGCAACGTACTTTTGCATCCAGATCGGCACCAGTCATATCCGGCTCTTTGGTCTTGGCGATTTCTTGCAGCTGAGCCACAGTCACCTTACCAACCTTGTCTTTGTTCGGCTTGGCGGAACCAGACTGGATACCAGCGGCTTTCTTCAGCAGGAAGGAAGCGGGCGGAGTCTTGGTTTCGAAGGTGAAGGAACGGTCGCTGTAAACGGTGATCACGACCGGAGTCGGAGAACCTTTTTCCAGCTTTTCTGTACGGGCGTTGAATGCCTTACAGAATTCCATGATGTTCACACCGTGCTGACCCAGAGCAGGACCAACGGGAGGGCTGGGGTTAGCACTGCCAGCCTTAACTTGCAGCTTGATATAAGCTGTGACTTTCTTAGCCATTACAAAAATACCTCAAAAATGGGTTCTAACGCCTCGGAGACATGCTCCTGCAAACGGCTCCCCAACAAATAAAGGGGCAGCGAATTATAGAGATAATCGCTGCCCCTGACAACCGTTAAACGTACAGAGATTAATCAGCCTTTTTCGACCTGACCAAAATCCAGTTCTACCGGCGTTGAGCGGCCGAAGATCAGTACGGAGACCTTCACCCGGCTCTTTTCGTAGTCCACCTCTTCAACGGTACCGTTGAAGTCGGCGAACGGACCATCGGCAACCCGGACCATCTCACCCGGTTCAAACAGGGTTTTCGGACGCGGCTTGTCGTGGGCATCTTGCAGACGATTGAGGATGGCATCCGCTTCCTTATCGGAGATAGGAGCAGGGCGATCGGAGGTACCGCCGATGAAACCCATTACACGTGGTACATTGCGTACCAGGTGCCATGTGGTTTCATCCATCACCATCTGGACCAAGACGTATCCCGGGAAAAATTTGCGCTCACTCTTGCGCTTCTGGCCAGCACGCATCTCGACCACTTCTTCGGTCGGGACCAGCACTTCACCAAACAGCTCTTCCATGCCATGCATCTTGATATGTTCACGCAGGGATTTGGCAACACGGCCTTCATAGCCGGAAAATGCCTGCACGACATACCATCTCATACGCTGTTCACGTTGTTCAGTCATGGCTTATCCTTACACACCGGTAATCAGGTTGACCAACCAGACCAAGGCGCCGTCCAACACGAACAGCAGCAGCCCCATCACGGCAGTCACCGCCAGCACAATCAGGGTTGTCTGAATGGCTTCCTGACGGGTCGGCCATACGACCTTGCGGACTTCCAGGCGAGACTCACGGGCAAACGCCAGCGTTGCCTTGCCCTTGGTGGTTTGCAGGGCCACTGCACCGGCAGCGGCGATGACAACGACCACACCCAGGGCGCGGACGGCAGCAATAACGTCGCTCAGCAGGTAATTGCCCACTACAGCGGCCGCCAGGATGATGAAAACCAGGCCCCAAAGCAGGGTATCCTTGCTTCCGCCCTGACCCTCAGAACTAACACTCATACAACCCACCTGTATCTGACGTAACCAAAGACACAAAAGCCCCGTACGAGACGAGGTATATGGCAGGGGCGGCAGGACTCGAACCCGCAACCATCGGTTTTGGAGACCGCTGTTCTACCAATTCGAACTACGCCCCTGCATAAGAAAGCCCCTATTATAGGGGCTTTGCTTTATTTATGTAAGCCAAGATTAAGCGATAACTTTGGCTACAACACCAGCACCTACGGTACGGCCACCTTCACGGATGGCGAAACGCAGGCCGTCGTCCATCGCGATCGGGGCAATCAGGGTAACAACCATCTTGATGTTGTCGCCCGGCATGACCATCTCTACGCCTTCCGGCAGTTCGATGGTACCGGTCACGTCGGTTGTACGGAAGTAGAACTGCGGACGGTAGCCCTTGAAGAACGGGGTGTGACGACCACCTTCTTCTTTGGACAGCACGTACACTTCGGATTCGAACTTGGTGTGCGGCTTGATGGTGCCCGGCTTGGCCAGTACCTGACCACGCTCTACGTCTTCACGCTTCACGCCACGCAGCAGTGCGCCAACGTTCTCACCTGCACGACCTTCGTCCAGCAGTTTGCGGAACATTTCAACGCCGGTACAGGTGGTCTTGGTGGTATCTTTGATACCAACGATTTCCACTTCTTCACCAACCTTGACGATACCGCGCTCTACACGACCGGTAACTACGGTACCACGGCCTGCGATGGAGAAGACGTCTTCGATAGGCATCAGGAACGGCTGGTCGATGGCACGCTCCGGCTCCGGAATGTAGGTGTCCAGGTGGCCAGCCAGTTCCAGGATCTTCTCTTCCCACTGAGCTTCGCCTTCCAGCGCTTTCAGTGCGGAACCACGGACTACCGGCAGGTCATCACCCGGGAAGTCGTACTCGGACAGCAGTTCGCGAACTTCCATCTCGACCAGTTCCAGCAGCTCTTCGTCATCTACCATGTCGCACTTGTTCATGAACACGATGATGTACGGAACGCCTACCTGACGACCCAGCAGGATGTGCTCACGAGTCTGCGGCATCGGGCCGTCAGTCGCTGCTACTACCAGGATTGCGCCGTCCATCTGGGCAGCACCGGTGATCATGTTTTTAACGTAGTCGGCGTGACCCGGGCAATCTACGTG
>NZ_JBFOCZ010000032.1:0-498914 GCF_040908015.1 Aeromonas sp. R7-5
CAGGGTGACAGCGGCTTTCGCCGCACCCGCTATCAGCTGCTGGTACAGCCGGCCCTGTGGCGGCTGTCACTTCGCCACAACTCCCGCATCTTCCAGGCACAAAAGCCCGATGAAATCCTCTCCATCCTGTTGCAAGAGCACGGCATCACCGATTACGCCTTTGCGCTCAAAAACGAGCATGCCCAGCGGGAATACTGTGTTCAGTACCGGGAAACCGACCTCGACTTTGTGAACCGCCTCGCCGCCGAAGAGGGGATGTTCTACTTCCACGAGTTTGAAGCGGGCAAACACCGCATCGTCTTTGCCGACGACGCAGCCGCATTGACTCAAGGCCCCGAGCTCTTCTTCAACCTCGGCAATCGTTCCCTTGAGCAAGGCCCCTATGTGCGCCAATTCCACTACCGCGAGGCGGTGCGCCCCTCGGATGTAGAGCTCAAAGACTACAGCTTCAAGACCCCGGCTTATGGCCTCTCCCACAAAAAGCAGGGTGCAGAGCTCGAACACCAGCGCGACACCTACCAGCACTTCGACTTCCCGGGTCGCTACAAGCAGGATGGCAGCGGCAAGGCCTTTGCCCAGCACCGGCTCGATGCCCTGCGCAACGATGCTGTGGCGGGCCAGGCTAAGTCCAACTGCGCGGCTTTGCAGCCGGGGCAAACCTTCTCACTGACCGAACACCCCAACGGCAGCCTCAACACCGACTGGCAAGTGGTGCGTATCCAGCATACCGGCTTGCAGCCCCAGGCGCTGGAAGAGGAGGGGGGCAGCGGCCCCACCGTCTACCACAACGAATTCGGGGTGGTGAAAGCGAGCACCACCTGGCGGGCGCGCATCGGCAGCCCGGAGGCTCCTCACAAGCCGATGGTGGATGGCCCGCAAATCGCCATGGTGGTAGGCCCCGAGGGGGAAGAGATTTACTGCGACGAGCACGGCCGGGTGAAGTTGCAATTCCCGTGGGACCGCTACGGCTCGAGCAACGACCAGAGCTCCTGCTGGGTGCGAGTCTCGCAGGGCTGGGCGGGCGGTCAATACGGCATGATGGCCATCCCACGCATCGGCCACGAGGTCATCGTCTCATTTCTGGAGGGGGACCCCGACCAGCCCATCGTGACTGGTCGCACCTATCACGCCACCAACCGGCCGCCGTATGAGCTGCCGGCCAACAAGACCCGCACCGTGCTGCGCACCGAAACTCACCAGGGGGAGGGCTTCAACGAGCTGCGTTTCGAAGACCAGGCGGGCAAGGAAGAGATTTACATCCACGGTCAGAAAGACCTGAACGTGCTTATCGAAAATGATGCCGCCTGGCACATCAAGCACGACCAGCACACCGATATCGACAACGAGCGAGTGACCCGCATCAAGGCCAATGACCATCTCACCGTCAATGGAGAGAAGCGCGATCACATCAAGGCCGACTATTCCCTGACCGTGGATGCCAGCCTGCACCAGAAGCTCGGCCAATCCCTGCTGGTGGAAGCGGGAAGCGAGGTACACCACAAGGCGGGCATGAAGATAGTGATGGAGGCGGGTGCCGAGCTGACCCTCAAGGTGGGGGGGAGTTTTGTCAAAATCGACCCGAGCGGTGTCATCCTCTCGGGCGGCTCCATCAAGATGAACTCAGGCGGCAGCCCGGGTTCTGGCTCTGGCTGGGGTGGCCAGATGCCGATCCAGCCCGGAGCGGTTGAGGTGGTGGCGCCACCACCTCCCATGGACCCCGCACGTCAGATTGCGACGCTCAAGTCTGCCGAACCTGTGTGCGAGATCTGTGAGCAACTGGCCAGACAGGAGGGTGGTGGCTGATGGCCATGGCTTTCGTCGCAGAGCGTCCCGACATCGAGCTGAACAGCGGTGAGCAACTCTATCTGTTGCTCGATGGGGCGCGCATTCCCGCGCTGGAGCGCGCGTTGTTCGAGCAGGACCCATCGCCTTCCTATCAGCCTGTTTACCTTCACGCCCCCTGGGACAGCTTGCGAGAAGTGAGCCCCTGTCTGGTCTGTGCAACGCCCAATCTGCTGGATTGGTTTATGCAAAACCGCGATGCATCATGGGGTTACCTGTTATCGTCCCCTCTTTCTCTGTTGCCGTTGGCCGAGCGACTGCGTGGGCTTATCGAGGTGGAGAGTCCCTATGGCAGCAGGATTTTGCTCAAGCTGGCCATGCCGGAGACCATGTGGCGGCTGTTTATGGATGATGAACCCTGGCTCTGGCAGGGGGTGGCTCAAGTCTGGATCCCGACCCGGCAAGGGGAGGGGCAGGTGTGGCAGCACAAGGTTGCCGCGCCTGGAATGGGGTCCCCCATGGGGGATCGCCTGCGACTTTCCGACGTGCAGTGGCGCCGTCTGGGAGAGGTGAGCTGGTTGCACACCCTTGATGGGATAAGAGCACACATGCACACCTGGTTTGGGGCTCGCATGCTGACGCTGCCAGAACCCATGGCCTGGATTGCCCATTGGGCTGATTACGCCTATGCCCAGGGATTCGAGAGCGAGCGGGATCTGCTGCTGTTTTTCAATGTGATGGGGTATCTCGGCAGTGGCTGGTTTGATGAAGATGAGCATCCCCGGATCAAGGCGTTGATTACCCAGCGTTCGCCCCAGACCCCTTCGCAACGTATCGAGCAGGCCGCCGAGCTTGCTGCCGCATTGAGCAACAAGGATCAAGACGCATGAGTACGCCCAATCAAGCCGCCCAGTGTGCAAACACGACCGACAGCAAGAGCCCGGCAGGAGTCTGTCCGCTCAAGAACAAGAAGATCGCCATCATCCCGGTGCGTTATGCCCTGGATGAGCCGTTCTCCCCGCCACAAAAGCAGCCTCACCCAGTCCCCGCCGGAGCAGGCTTTGTGGTGCCTCTCAAGTTGAAAGAGAGCGGTTATGCCTTGCGCCAACTGCGTGATGGCTGGCTCTATGTCTATGACGAAAAGACCAAGACATTTGATGAGTACGAGATAAAGGGAGCGACCTTCATCAGCCAGAGCAAGGGAAGCAAGGGGCATCTGCTCTACCCGGCGAACCATACCCTCTCCCTCGCTTATTCTCCCCAGCGCTGGACGGGGCGCATCAAGCATGAGATGGAAAAGAGCGGCGGTTTGCGCACCACCTGGATGCGGCAGGTGAAACTGGGCAGTTTTGCCAGCACCATGAAGGCACCTCATTGCGGTCTGCCAGATGTGCTCGACAAGGTTGCGGACCTGGGGATGTCCAACAAGGGATTTGTGCTCTCTTCTACCCCCCTTGCCAAGCCTGCCGAAGAGGACAAGCAGGGGATCAAGTTGCTGGCTCACAAACCGGCGAGTTCACCGACTGCCTACAAAGCGGGCATACCGGATCCCAAGAGCGCCATGGTGGTCGCTCTGGAGGACCCGCTGGCCGACCTTGCCGACCTTTCCATGAAGGTCAATCAACTGCTCGCCAAGCGCGAAGCACTGCTGGGGAAAGATGATGCCACCATCAAGGTCAACAGCCACAAGCTGATGATGGCGGAGGTCACGCGCAACCTGGCCAGGGTGCGGCTCGACGAGAAGGAGTTGCCCGCCTCCGTCAGGGGAAATGTCGCCAGGACCCAGGCCTTTGAAGAGGCGCTGGATGATTATCTTGGGGATCGCTACCTCGCCGACATGGAGAGCATGACGGCAGAGCCCGGGATGGTGCGGTTCAACTCCCCCATGGAGAAACGGGCTGATGAGAAGCTGAAAATCTTGCGGGAACAATATGGTTTCAATCCATCTCAAAAACAGGTTTCCCAATGGAAAGAGCGCGCCGCCTTCCAGGATGAGGTCAACTGGAGCGGGCTCAATGCGTTTATCAAGCAGTATCAGGTGCCACTCAATGAGCTGGGTCTGGCCCTGACGCGGGCTCATGAAGATCTGTTCAACGGTGTGGCCCGTCTCAAGGCCGATCCGCTGCCCTTTGGTCTGGACAACAGAACGACTCAAGGACAAGCCTATCTGCAGACCCTGTTTGCCGAGGCCGGGCCGGTACTCTCTCTTAGCTGCCACACGGAGGAGAGGAAGAAAGCGCTGGAGAAGCTGCTGGGCGAAAAGAGCCGCGACAACTTGCTGGCGCTAGCCCCTTATGGCTTTGATGCCGCGTTGCACAAGGGATTGAGCGAGCTGACGGTAGACAATGCCTGGCTCAGCACCTCCTCTGGCGATATGACAGCCCTCTATGGCAGAACGGCTGATCTGGAGACGCTACTGGGGGACGAGAGATTCAAGCAAAAGTCCTGGTTCCAGACGATCGAAGCCGTCATTGAAGCCATGAAAGTTGCTGGAAAATCCATGGCCAAGGGGGCCCACGCCCAGATCATGGCGGCCATCTTGCCCCATGCCTGGAAGAACAGCCTGGCGGGCAACCTCAGACTCGTATTGCTGGAGTCCCTGCTCGGCGACCAGCCGCTGCAGGTCAACCGAGACTATCGGATGCTCCACAACCGCTTCCAGCAGAAGGTCTGGATCATAGTCAAGGAGATGTCGGCCATCAGCTCTCCTCCTCCCGGGCGCCGCACCACGGTGAAGGCCATCAACGGTCAGCTAAAAACCTTGCAGCAACAGCTTGATACCCTGATTGCCAGTGAAATGCCCCTGCTGGTGAAGCTGAAAGGTGATCTCTACCAGCAACAAGCCAGACAATATGTTGGTGACTATCTGGCGAGCGTACGTAGCGGCGTGAATCAACGCATCACGGCCATGAACGAGAGAATTCCCAATCTGGCGACCTTTGGCGGGCTGGTTGCCCTGCTCAACCTCTGGAATCTGACAGTGGTCATCGCAGGGACGGCGCAAAACGCCCAGTCCATCGGTCGGGAACGGGCAAATATGCAGTTGGGCTCGGCCTTCGCCTGGACGGGTAATGCCATCGCCGCACTCTATCAGGGGGCTGCATGGGAGAAGCTAAAACCTCTAGTAATTAACGGTAAAACACTGACATCATTGCCTATTAGTGATGTGCTGGGAAGTGAGAGTGGAGCTTTGATTAAGTCATTCTCTATGCGGATGTTAGCTTTTGCTGGATTGGGAATGGTGGCTGCCGGGGCAGAGATGTGGGACACCTTCCAGGCCAGCAAGGATCCCCTGATAAGTGATATGGAAAAGACGCTCTTGCAGATGAAAGCAGGAGTATTGCTGGGGCAAGGAATCATCTTTGGCGCACAGCTCTTCTATCTGCTGGGGAATGGATTGGGTTTCTCATCAATCGCAGCGATCTTTGCGCCCTGGATGCTGGTTGGACTCTTTGTGCTAGGTGCCGCTTATCTGGTGTTGACCGTGCTGCTCAATATTTTTAAACGCTCGGATCTGGAGAAGTGGTTATTACAATCTACCTGGGGTAAGCAGCCTGCCAATTGGTCCTCGGAAGACGAACTGGCTCGCTTTGAAATGCTGGTCAATAAGCCTGGAGCTAGCCTGACTGTGGTTCGCTCCAGGCCTCAGGGCTGGATGGATACCGGTCGCCCCCAGTGGCAGTTGCAACTCTCGCTCCCCGCCCATTTGCGAGGACAAACAATAGGGTTAAATGTCACTTCTCAACCACTTGCCAGAGCTGGCCAGATGGTGCCGGTACGCTCCAAAGAGGATCTGGCGCGCTATCAGGCTGCGATGCAGCCAAAGACGCTGGAAACACAACGAGGCCGCTGGGATGACATGGTCTATACCCTACCTTTGGATATCGCTACCAATAGTGCCATCAAGTTGGAACTGGGATATATGGGCGATATGGTCCAGCGGGAAATTATCTTCAAGGGCAGCGGAAATAACAACGGCCCCATCACATTGGATACAAGTAGTGGTGAACTGGAAAAAATGCCGGCTTTGGTAGTTGGCAACCAAGGAAATAAATAATGAATAAGGTGAATGCAATGGCTGAGGTAAGTGAGCAGGAAACCCCTCTTCATCAACTATCGCAGGAAGAGCAGCATGAAATCAACACTAACAATCAGAAAAGAGTACGCGAAGCACCGACGATACATGAATGGGAAATAAGGGTTAGAGAGTCTTTTGTTCCTGTTTTTATATTTTTGTTGATCGGTACACCTATACTTATCGGTGCGGGAATGTTATGGAATAGTTCATCCAATGGCTGGGTTTTTATTATAGTGGGGGTGATTATGTTCCCCTATTTTCGCTATTTGGTTATGGCTGATAAGCATTACCATTATCGGCTAACGACAGAAGGTTTAATCACCACTTATCAAGATGCCATTCCTGAAGTGGCCTATACCATAGTGCGTGGCTTGGCTTGGCTTGGGGTGGTGGTTTGCGTGATAGCTATGGCTGTATTGGGACCGTTAGCACTGATTGGTGCAGGTGGAATGGCACTTTTCGCTGTTTTTTTTACTAACTTCGAAAAGAAAATATCAGTTGAATACACGGTTTTTAATAAAGATAAAAAATATGTTGTGAAAGTTGTGAAAAATAGAAGTCTTATTCGCTTTGATATCATTCCATTCAGTTGGTTCGAGTTCTCTTACTTATATTGCAATGAAGGTGAACTATATAGGATTTTATCAAGTTTAATGAAAGAACTTGGGTGTGATGAATATAGAGAGTTTAAAAGTGAATTATCTCTTCGCAGAGCTCCCGTTGGTGTATTGGATGTTGGCACGCCAAGAAGGCTGGATGAGATCAATAAGTAAATCCTTCGAGTAATACTTTTGTCAGATGTGACAGTTATAGAGAAATTATTGGTGTCAAAAAAGTGGTGATTTCAATCAACTCTGGTGCAATCAGTCTATCGTAGATGACCTGGTTCCTTTTGAAATGCTGGTCAATAAGCCAGGGGGCAGTTTGACTGTGGTACGCACCGCACCTTAGGGCTGGATGGACACAGGTCGTTCCTAGTGACAGTTGCAACTCTCGCTCCCTGCCCATTTACGAGGACAAACCATAGGGTTAAATGTTACTTCTCAACCACTTGCCAGTGCTGGCCAGATGGTGCCGGTACGCTCCAAAGAGGATTTGGCGCGCTATCAGGCAGCCATGCAGCCCAGGACGCTGGAGACACAACGCGGAGGTTGGGATGGTCTGGTCTATACCTTGCCTTTGGGGGTCGATACCAATAGTGCCATCAAGTTGGAGCTGGGATATATGGGTGGCATGGTACAGCGGCAATTTGTCTTCAAGGGCAGCGGTAATAGCAACGGCCCCATTATATTGGATACCAGCAGTGGTGAGGTGAACTCTATGCCTGCACTAATAGTTGGCACGCAAGGGAATAAATCATGAATGAGGAGATTGAGGTGAGCGAGCAGGACATCCCTTTTCATCTTCTGCCGCAGGAAGAGCAGCAACGTATAATTAATGCCAATCAGAAAATGGTGCGTGAAGCCCCTACGCTACATGAGTGGAATATTAGGGTAGAAACACCTTTTGTTTGGCTAGTCATTTCAATCCCAGTTGGTATTATGATGTCTATTGGTATATGGCTAGTGTATAGCGATGATGATGCAGGTTGGGCTCCTATTATAATGGGGGCAATAGTTGCTGCCTTTACTCGTTACTTATGGCTAGCAGATAAAAACTACCATTATCGGCTAACGACAGAAGGTTTAATCACCACTTATCAAGATGCTATTCCAGAAATGGTCTACACCATAGTGCGTGGGTTGGCTTGGCTGGGGGTGGTAGTTTGCGTGATGGCTATGGCTGTATTGGGACCGTTAGCATTAGTTGGTGCAGGTGGCATGGCGCTCTTTGCGGTATTTTTCACTGGCTTCAAGAAAGAAGAGATAGTTGAATATACACGATTCAATAAAGAAAAAATAAATATAATAAAGGTGGCTAGGAAAGCCGCTTTTGTTCAATTTGAGACTGTTCCTTTTGGCTACTCTGGATTTGCAAACTTCTATTGTTATTAAAATGACTTGAATAAAATTTTTTTTTCTTTGTTATCGTTGCTGAATTGCTGCGAGTATAGAGAGTTTAAAACTGTTTTCTCATTAAATAGGGCTCCTCATAGCTCTCTGGATGTTGGTGTGCCAAGAAAATTTGATGAACTTAACACCTAATGACTCAGGTGGCGCTGTGCGATTACAGAGTCATTTTTCATTATTTCAATGTTTGTATTGGCTATGTTGCTCAATATCATTAAAACGCTCAGATCTGGAGAAATGGTTGTTGCAATCCACCAGGGGAAAGCAGCCTGCCAATTGGTCCTCGGAAGACGAACTGGCTCGCTTCTAGTTGTTGGTCAATAAACCGGGCGCCAGCTTGACTGTGGTTCGCTCCAAGCCTCAGGGGTGGATGGATACCGGTCGTCCCCAGTGGCAGTTGCAACTCTCGCTCCCTGCCCATTTGCGAGGACAAACCATAGGCACTTGCCAGAGCTGGCCAGATGGTGCCGGTACGCTCCAAAGAGGATCTGGCGCGCTATCAGGCTGCGATGCAGCCCAAGACGCTGGAAACACAACGAGGCCGCTGGGATGACATTGTCTATTCCATGCCGCTGGGTGTGGATACCAATTCGGCCATCAAGCTGAAACTGGGCTATCTCGGGGGCATGATTCAGCGGGAGTTTATTTTCAAGGGCAGCAGTAATAGTAGCGGTCCTGTTACATTGAATGGCAGTAGCGGTGATCTGGGTACCATGCCCGCGTTGGTGGTCGGCAAGTTGGGGAATAACTGATGAACAAGGTGAATGAGGTAATCGAGATGAACGAGCAGGAAACCCCTTTTCATCTGTTACCGCAGGAAGAACAACAGCGCATTCTCGATGCTCATCAGAAGAAAGTGCGTGAAGCCCCTACGCTACATGAGTGGAATATTAGGGTAGAAACACCTTTTGTTTGGTTAGTCATTTCAATCCCAGTTGGTATTATGATGTCTATTGGTATATGGCTAGTGTATAGCGATGATGATGCTGGTTGGGCTCCTATTATCATGGGGGCAATAGTTGCGGCATTTACTCGTTACTTATGGTTGGCAGATAAAAACTATCATTACCGCCTCACAACGGAAGGTGTTATCGTCACCTATCAGGATGCTATTCCAGAGGCAGCCTATACCATAGTGCGTGGTCTTGCTTGGTTGGCAATGGCAATATGTGTGATGGCCGTTTCCGTGTTGGGGCCATTAGCCTTGGTTGGTGCTGGCGGGATGGCTCTTTCTGCAATATTTTTCACTGATTTTAAACGTGAAGTGTCAGAGCATGAGACCTTGTTTAAAAAAGATTGGATCTATACACTTTTTATATCCAATAAGAAGAAGGCTGTAAGGTTTGAATCAACCCCTTTTAAAATATCATACAGTGATACTTTATATTTTAAATCTGAAGATTTTGAAAAGATTGTTGAACTGATAAAAGGGCAGATTCGATGTGCCGAAATAAAGTATATTAAAGGTCATCCAATGACCTGACTTTTATATTCTACCTGTCAGGTGAGGACCATCTCCATACCGTCTGAGCCTCCAAAGCAGAGCCCCCTTGCCACTGGCAAGGGGGCTCTGTCGCTTTCATCGGAGTGCCCGATGTGGTTATAGCGATAGCGAGGGGGGCAACACCATGGGACCGGCCACCGTACGGGCGGCCTCGTCACCTCGCAGTACCCGTATTATCTCGAGAGCGAACTCGATGGCGGTACCCGGGCCCTGGCTGGTGATCAGGCGATGGGCTTCATCGGTCACTACCCTTGCCGTGCTCAACTGTGTCGCGGGCAGACGGGCCTGAAAGCCCGGGTGGCAGGTGGTGCTCGCATCCCCCAGCAAGCCGTGATGGTGCAGTACCACGGCGGGTGCGGCGCAGATGGCGGCGCGCCAGCGGCCGAGGCCTGCCTGCTCCCGTAGCAGGTCGATGGCGAGGGGGGTGTCGCGGATCACTTCGCTGCCGGGCAGACCGCCCGGTACGACCATGGCATCGAAGTCACGAGTGGTCAGCTCGTCGAGATGGCAATCCGCCACCAGTTGCACCCCGCGAGAGGCTCGGATCTGGCGCGCTCCTGTGGGGCAGCAGGAGGCCAGCACCACATCGATGCCACCCCGAACCAGGGTATCGACGATGGCAACCGTCTCTATCTCTTCCGACCCGGGGGCCACCAGTACCAGTACGCTCATCCTGCACTCCTTGCTTGCCAGCTGCTCTGCTCAGCGCTTCTCTTTGACGGCCTGATAGAGGCCCTGATTGACCGGCACCGCGATACCGTGAAGGGCGGCCTTGCCCAGCAGGAAGCCGGTGATGGCTTCGATCTCGGTCTCGCGGCCCTGTTCCATGTCCTGATACATGGAAGAGTAATTGTCGGCGGTGAGCTCCACCACCATCATGACACGGCGCAACAGCTCTTCGCTGCCGGTAGGCTGACCTTCGGCCCGCATGACGTCAGCCACTTCCACGCAGATTTGCTGCAGGGCATCGGCAAAACGCGGACCAGCCAATTCGCCGTTCTTGAGCTTGTAGAGCGCGGTGAGGGGATTGATGGCGCAGTTGACGGCGAGTTTCTGCCACTGGCGTGTCAGGATCTGCTCATCCCAGCCGGCCTGACCCAGGGCGCTGGCCAGCTCGTCGGCGAGGTGGGCATGGGCACGGGCCGCTTCGTTGACAGGGCCCAGCCAGGTCTCCCCCTTGCCGGTGTGGCGGAACACGAAGTGGCCGCTCTGCATGGCGCCATGGCTGGTGACGCCGGCGATCACGGGGTTGTCTGGGAAGAGTGCGACCACCTGATCGGCGATCCCCATGCCGTTGTGCAGCAGCACGATGGGCACCCCTGCCGCCAGTTGCCCGACCAGGGGAGTGAGGGCCGATATCACCTGCCCCGCCTTGGTCATGACCAGCAGGCGTTTGATGCTGCCCGGCTTGTCGATGAAGGCGCGTTCGATGGCCAGGAGCTGGGTATGCCCCTCAAGGGAGGTAAAGTCGACGCCGGGGTGCAAGGTGGCACGATGGCGCTCGCGCAGCAGGAGGCGGGTTGCTTGGCCGCTTTGGGTCAACAGGGAGGCGAAGACGCCGCCCAGGGCGCCGCAGCCCAGCAAGGTCCACTCGGGAGAGACAGGGTGACGGCGTGTTTTCAGGTTGTTGTCGCGTAATCCGCTTGGCATGAAGAGGCTCGATCATGGGAAGGGCTGCCATCCTGTCAACCGCCAACCCGGGATAAGGGAAGATGTCGCTTGGTGAATACCTGGAACCGGTGCATGAGCTGGCTGTCGGGTCGTGCTCAAGGCTCATGCGCAGCCAGGGAGCCTCATGTATGCATGACCATACGGGTTCCTGGGCTGCACTTCACCGAGTGTCGGACCTCTCGCGACCGCTCCTGAACGGGTTCTAACGGGTCTCACCATTCCTGTGCGCAGGGGATTCTAGCAGAGCAATCCCATCGAAATCAGCAAATTTGCCCGTTTTCTGGTAGATTTGCCCACCTGTCAGCACAACCTGAAGTACAGCATGAGGAGCCCGGCTATGCCGTCATTCGATATTGTCTCTGAAGTCAAAATGAACGAGGTGTTGAACGCCGTTGATAACGCCAACCGTGAACTGGCGACCCGTTTCGATTTTCGTGGTGTGGAAGCCAGCTTCGAATTGAACAAGGAAGAAGTAAAGCTGGAAGCCGACGCCGATTTCCAGCTCAAGCAGATGGTCGAGATCCTGCGCGGCGCCCTGCTCAAGCGCCAGATCGAGAACAGTTCCATGGACGTGGGTGACAGCGTCCACTCCGGCAAGCGTTTCCACCTGACCGTGAAGTTCAAGCAGGGGATCGACAAGGAAGTGGCCAAGAAGCTGGTGAAGCTCATCAAGGATTCCAAGATCAAGGTGCAGGCCGCCATCCAGGGCGACGAGGTGCGGGTCACCGGCAAGAAGCGCGACGATCTGCAAGAGACCATGGCGCTGGTGCGTGGCGCCGAACTGGGCCAGCCGATGCAGTTCCAGAACTTCCGCGATTGATGGCGAACGGGGAGGGCGCGGCTCTCCCCCCACTGCCAGCATGAGGGCATAAAAAAACCGGAGCAGCTGCTCCGGTTTTTTTGTGTCCGTGTGACGAGTTCGATTAGAACTTGTAGGTCACGGAGAAGTAGTGGCCGAAACCAGTGGTCTTCAGACCGTAAGAACCGTTCTGGATGCCGTAGATGTCGTTGAAGTACTTCAGACCGTAACCGACGGCGTAGCGGTCGGAGTGCCAGTACAGGCCGTTGAACATGGCGGTACCGTCGGTGGAAGTGTCCTTGGCATCAAACAGGTGATCCAGGTAACCCTGATAGGCTACGAAGCTGCCGTTGGAGAAGGTGTAGAAAGGCTTGAACCAGTTCATGGAGAACTGATAGCCGTTCCAGCCCTGCTCGCCACCGCCTTCATTGACGTGACGGGCATACAGGTTCATGCCCATTTTGCCGAACCAGGGCACCATGACGTCTGCACCCAGACCGGTCATGGCTTCAAACAGACCATCCGGACCACCGACGTTGATCAGGTTGGCGATGTAGACTTCCTGCACCGGGCCGAAGGAGAGATCTTTGCCGGTCATGGCATCGATGGAGATGCGCGGTGCAAATTTGATGAACAGGTTGTCCTGGTTGTGCTTGTCGTCGTGACGGTTCTGGAAGATGTCGAATACGTCGACGTAACCGTACAGATCGAAGATACCGGAACGGCCACCAAACTCCATTTCGAAGTAGGTATCGTTGTAACCACCTTCGGACTCAGCGTAGGGCAGCTGATCGATGGTGTGCATCACGTTGAACTGGAACCACTTGTAGTCGTTCTTGTGGATGTCGCCGCTGTAGTCGGCAGCGAAGGCCGGAGTGGCGGAGGCAGCCAGCAGACCGGCAGCGATCAGAGTCTTGGTAAATTTGGCCATTTTATTGGTCTCTTGTGCGTTAGTTGAGGTTTTCCGTAGCCTGCCCACAAGGAGCGGGAGGGATTCTAGCCAAATAAATTCAACGGATAAACAAGCACCAGGGAACTTTGTCAGGATTTGTGAATCTAATCACCCCCTAAAATGCGCAAACGCTTGCTATTTGTGCGTTTGTGGTGACAAGGTGCTGCCTCGTTTGGCAACCATGATGATCAGGATCATCACCGGAATGCCGAGCAGACTGGTGCCGATGAAGAAGTGGCTGTAGCCGATCTGCTCCACTACCCGACCGGAAAACCCCGCCAGCAACTTGGGCAGCAACAGCATGATGGAGCTGAACAGGGCGTACTGGGTGGCGGAGAAGGCGACGTTGGTGAGACTCGAGAGATAGGTCACAAACGCAGCCGTGGCGATGCCGGCGCTGAGGTTGTCCAGCGAGATGATCAGGGTCAGCAGCTCCAGGTTGTGGCCCACTTCGTTGAGGAGAGCGAACAGCAGGTTGGTGCTGGCGGTCAGCACGGCGCCGAGGAACAGAATGCGCAGGGTGCCAAAGCGCATCACCAGCACGCCCCCGAGCGCGGCCCCCACCAGCGTCATGATGACGCCATAGACCTTGGTGATGGTGGCCACTTCCGTCTTGCTGAACTGCAGATCCACATAGAAGCTGTTGGACATCACCCCCATCACCACGTCCGAGATGCGATAGCAGGCGATAAGCCCGAGGATCAGCAGGGCCGAGGAGCCGTAGCGGCGAAAGAAGTCGGCGAAGGGACACCAGATGGCCTCGTAGGTCCAGGCCCCCAGCCCGGCCAGCGTGGGTGACCAACCCCGTGCCAGCAGGGTGGCCTTGCGCGCCATCTGCTGCTCGTCCTGACTCTTGAGATCGATCTGCGGCTCGTGACTCATCAGGGTGGTGAGGATGCCAAGAGACATCAGCCCTCCCATCAGCAGATAGGTGAGCTGCCAGCCGCGATAGTCATAGCCGTTGTTGCTGCCGAGCCAGGCCGCCAGCGCCAGCGCCCCCGCTCCCGCCATGATCATGGCGAGTCGATACCCCGTCATATAGGAAGCGGCCATGGCCGCCTGCAGCCGCTCGGGAGCTGATTCGATGCGATAGGCGTCGATGACGATGTCCTGGGTGGCAGAGGAGAGGGCCACCAGCAGAGCGAAGAGGGCCAGCTGGGCGAGCTGGGTCTTGGGATCGCAATAGGCCATCCCCACCAGGGAGAGGGCGATCAGCACCTGGGAGAACAGCATCCAGCTGCGTCGTCGCCCAAGCAGCCGTGACAGCAGGGGCAGGGGCAGCCGATCCACCAGGGGTGACCATAGCCACTTGAAACCGTAGGCCAGCGCTACCCAGCTCATGTAGCCGATGTCGGTCAGGCTGACATCCGCCTCGCGCAGCCAGAACGAGAGGGTGCCAAAGACCAGCAGCAAGGGCAGGCCGGAGGAGAATCCCATGGCGAACAGGATGAGTACCCGCGCTTCCAGATAGACGGCGAGGGCATCTCGCCAGCGGGTGGCGCGGCCCGGTGTGTGGCTGGGCGGGCGGAGATTGTTCAACAGCCTGACTCCTCTGGGAAAAGGGGGTCATTTTGTCAGGTTCGGCAGGCGTAGCCAAGGCAAGCCGAGGGGGGAGCGGCAGGTTTCAGGGGCGTGAGCCGATGCAGTGGTGCGGGCAGGGGCCCCCGTCGGCGAGAAAATTGGCGCAGGCCATGAGTTGCAGACGCAGCGCGTCATCACAGAGGAGGTGCTGCTCATCCCACAGGTGCAGGCTGTGAAGCAGATGCCAGAACACTCCTTCCTGTGCGTTGGCGGGGGTTTTGTCCATGGGGATCACGCAGAGCGCCTGCCAATGGGAGAGGAGCTGCCAGCTCAAGTCCTCCAGCTGCTGGTAGGGAATCTTGCGTGCCAGAAAATGGCGAACCGCCTGGGCCAGCGGGCCGGCGTGTTGGGTTATGTAATCATGACAGGTCACCGGCTCCTCCTTCTGGTTCTGCTCCCCGATGCGTGGCACACATCGGGGAGCAGAGTATAGAAAAAGAGATTGGTGACCCGTTCAGGGACGCGGTGGAATGTGATCCGGGCCGCGTTATTTGTCCGCGAGCAGCACCACTTTCTTCAGGATGATGGGGCTGGTGGGGACGTCGTTGGCACGCAGGATGGAGCTGTAGCCGGTCTGAACCTGGGCCAGTTTGTCCAGCACCTCCATCCCCTTCACGACCTGGCCGAACACGGTGTAACCGGCGCCGGCATTGGCGTTGAGGTTGTCGTTGTCCACCAGATTGAAATAGAACTGGCGAGTGGCGCTGTCGACCGCCTGGGTGCGGGCCATGGCGATGGTGCCGCGCTTGTTGGGCAGGCCGCCTCTGGACTCGTTGACCACGGGATCGAAGGTCGGCAGGGGCTGGAACTGCTGGTTGTAGCCCCCACCCTGCACCACGAAGTTCTGGATCACCCGGTGGAACAGGCTGCCGTCATAGCTGCCGTCTGCCACGTAGCGCAGGAAGTTCTTCACGGTCTGGGGCGCCTGTTTGGGGGCCAGCTCCACGACGATGGTGCCATGGTTGGTCTCCATCTGGACTTTTTGACCGGCAAAAGCCAGGGGGGCGATCAGGGTGACCAGTAACCAGAGTTTCTTCATTTATATGTCCTCGCTCAGCTCGGCTGGCCCTTGAGATAACCGCGCAGCGCCTCGTCGGCCATAATCTGCTGCAGCACGCTGCCCAGTTGCTGGTTCAGGGTGGATTCCAGATCGGCCATGCTCGGCTCGCCCGGGCTCTCTTTGCTGGAGGACATGTTGAACTGCTTGGTCAGCTTGCTGCCCTGGAAGTCGGCAATCACCTGCAGGCTGACGCGGGACTTGGTGACATAGGTGAAGGTTTTCTCTTCCACGGTGACGGCGGCGGTGGAGATGGCCAGCGTCAGGTTGGTGGTGCCGCTGTTGCCCACTTCCAGGCCCTGGCTGCGCAGCCCTTCCGCCAGTTTTTCAGCCAGCAGGCTGTTGAGAGGCTGACTGCTGTTCACCAGCACAGGCGCCTTCTCTTTCTTCTTGATGGAGAAGACATAGGCGGCTTCACGCTTGTCCACCCCTTCCATGGTGATGCGGTTGCCGGAGTAGTACTGCTGGTTGGAGGGGATGACTTGCGGGTTGAGCAGGGCGCTCTCGGGCCAGTGAGTAGCACAACCGCCCAATACCAGAGCGGCCAGCAGCAAGAGTGACTTTTTCATCATGGGTTTCCTTTAGCTTTATCTTTAGCGTTTGATGGCTTTCAAAATAACGAATTTGCTGTTCGACGCAACGACTTGTGCATTGCCAAACAGGCGCTTGAGTTTGTTGTGATAGTCCAGATGACGGTTGCCTACTATCCAGAGTTCGCCCCCCTGAGGCAACACCCGGTGGGCATCGCTGAACATCTGCCAGGCGATGTGATCGGTGATCGCCTGCAGCTGATGGAAGGGGGGATTGCAGAGGATCCTGTCCGCTGCCCCGACGGGAACGTCATCGAGACAGTTGTTGACCATGAAGTGGGCACGGGGCAGGGCATCGGGCAGGTTGTGCTCGACGTTGAGCCGTGCGGACGCTACCGCCATCCGGGATTCGTCGATGAAGGTCACCTCCACCTCGCTGTCGCGCGCGAGCAGGGAGAGCCCGAGCACGCCGTTGCCACATCCCAGATCGATCACTCTGCGGGCACTGTGGATGGGCAGGTTGTCCAGCATGAAGCGGGCGCCGATATCCAGGCTGGTGCGCGAGAACACGTTGGCATGGTTGTGGATGAGCATGTCGGTGCCTTCCAGCGGCCAGACGGTCGGGAAGGGACTGGTCAGGGACGGGCGCTCGGCGGCCGGGGTGCAATGAATGAGGCGTGCCTTCTTCCAGGCGAGTGAGGTGCGGGTCTCCCCCAGATACTTCTCGAACAGCTTGAGGGTGGAGGTGTGGATGTCCTTGGCCTTGCCGGCAGCAATGATGCGGGTCGCAGGGGTCACGACCCCGCGCAGGGCAAGCAGTTGCTGCTCCAGCAGCGCCTGATACTTGGAGACCTTGATCACCACCAGGGCGGGGGCATCGGGCAGGGGGGCCAGCGCATCCTGCAGGGTGATGGCGTGGGGATCCAGCCCGTTTTCCGCCAGGTTGGCCAGGGTGGCCCGCTCGCTGATGTGGGAGTCGGTCACGCAGACGGGGGCGTGGGCATGCAGGTAGCCTGCCAGGGCGCCGAAGCCGTCGTTCATGATGATGACGGGGCCGTCAGGTACCTGCTGCGATTCGGCAAGGTGGCTTATCAGATACTCGTCCGCCGCATCCCAGGCCTGCAGGGGATCCTGGCTCTGCCGCGGGTAACGATACAGGGTCAGGCGGCAGTGGGCCGTGTCGAGCAGGGTTTGCATAGGCAAGAGTCCAACGTGTGATTGATGAATGGCGACCGTCTGCCCCGTGTTGCCCGGCAGCGGTGAAAGTGGCGCTATTCTAGCGGCGGCGGAGAAATTCACCAGTCCGGTGCGGCGAGAGCGAGCGGATCCTTCGTACCTGATGCATCGGGCGCACAACCCTGGCTACAATGGCCGGATATTCAACGAGGAGTCCTTACCGTGAGCATGCAACAACAGATAGAGGCCAAGCTGGCCGCCGCGCTCTCCCCGAGCCACCTGGAAGTGATCAATGAGAGCTACATGCACAGGGTGGCACCGGGCTCCGAAAGCCACTTCAAGGTAGTCGTGGTGAGCCAGGCGTTTGAGGGACAGCGTTTGCTGGGTCGCCATCGTCAGGTGAACGGGGTGCTGGCCGACGAGCTGGCGGGAGCCATTCATGCATTGGCGCTGCATACCTATACCGAATCCGAGTGGCAGGCCAGGGAGCAGGCGCCAAAGACGCCGGGTTGCGTCAGCAAATCCCCCTTTGCGTGAGCCGTTGTACCTTCTGATGGCGCCTTCCTCGGGCCATTAACAGCGCTATCACGAATGGTGTGCCGCCAGGGATGAGGGGTGTAGCATTATTTTTTCTAATCCTTTTCCTTATCCCTGTAAAATACCTCTATATGGTTAGTTTTGCGAAAAGTCCTTTAAAACCACGGTTTGCAAGGACGTGCGCGAAATATTCAGTGAAGGTTAATTTTGTGATAGGGCGGGGATTTTCCCCATTTGGCGTGGCGGCTAACTCGCCTAAGGTGGTAAACTCAGGCGCTTTTGAATGATCCTGTATGTTGCTGATTTGTTTATTTCTTCGACAGCTTTCCGCGATGTTGACGGGCTCATTCAACAACTCGTCGTGATGTATTTCTCGGCGCTAACCAACCTGTCTTCCCTTAACGGTAGTGCAAGTGAGTATGATTACAATTAAAAGAGGACTGGACATCCCCGTGCTGGGTGCTCCGGAGCAAGTAATCTACGATGGCCCGGCCATCACCCGTGTTGCTACACTCGGCGAAGAGTTCGTGGGGATGCGTCCTACTATGTTTGTCAAAGTAGGTGATCGCGTCATTAAAGGTCAGGAGCTCTTCGAAGATAAGAAGAATCCCGGCGTTAAATTCACGGCCCCTGCCACCGGTGTGGTTTCTGAGATCAACCGTGGTGCCAAGCGTGTTCTCCAGTCCGTCGTCATCGACATCGATGGGTCCGACGAGCAGGTGACCTTTGAGCATTTTGCCTCCGCCGAGCTAGCACAGCTCGAGCGCAGCAAGGTGCAGGAGATCCTGGTCGCATCAGGCCAATGGACCGCGCTGCGTACCCGCCCGTTCAGCAAGGTGCCTGCCGTGGGTTCCACCCCGCGCGCCATCTTCGTCACCGCCATGGACACCAACCCGCTGGCCGCCAGTGCGGAGCTGATCATCAAGGAACAGGCCCAGGCCTTCCTCGACGGTCTGGCCGTGCTGACCCGCCTGACCGATGGTACCGTCCACGTCTGCAAGGGCGAAGCCAGCCTGCCGCACTCCTCCCTGGCCCAGGTCAAGGAAGCCGTGTTCGTCGGTCCGCATCCCGCCGGTCTGCCGGGCACCCACATCCACTTCCTGGATCCGGTCGGTGCCAACAAGGTGCAGTGGCACATCAACTATCAGGACGTGATCGCTTACGGCAAGCTGTTCACCACCGGCCAGATCTTTACCGACAAGGTGATCTCCCTGGCTGGCCCGAACGTCATCAAGCCGCGTCTGCTGCGTACCCGTCTGGGTGCCAGCCTCAGCCAGCTGACCAACAACGAGCTGCGTGCGGACGAAAACCGCATCATCTCCGGTTCCCTGCTGAGCGGTGCCAAGGCCGAAGGGGTCCATGACTACCTGGGTCGCTTCCACAACCAGGTGAGCGTGCTGGGCGAAGGCCGTGAGAAAGAGTTCATGGGCTGGGTCAAACCCAGTGCCAACAAGTTCTCCATCACCCGTACCACCCTCTCTCACCTGATGAAGGGCAAACTCATCAACTTCACTACCACCACCAACGGTAGTGATCGCTCCATGGTGCCTATCGGCAACTATGAGCGTGTGATGCCGCTCGACATCCTGCCGACCCTGCTGCTGCGGGATCTGATCTCCGGTGACACCGACAGCGCGCAGGCGCTCGGCTGCCTGGAGCTGGATGAGGAAGATTTGGCGCTCTGTACCTTCGTCTGCCCCGGCAAGACAGAGTACGGCCCCGTCTTGCGTGAGTGCCTGACCAAGATCGAACTGGAAGGTTAAGCGATGAGTTTCAAGCAACTTCTTGAAAATATGGAACATCACTTCGAGCCGGGTGGCAAGTACGCCAAGTACTATGCCCTGTTCGAAGCGGCGTACACCCTGTTTTATACCCCGGGTTCCGTGACCCGCAATGCCGCCCACGTCCGTGATGCGATCGATCTGAAGCGCATGATGATCATGGTGTGGCTGGCCGTGTTCCCGGCCATGTTCTGGGGCATGTACAACGTCGGCAACCAGTCCATCGCCGCCATCGCCCACATGGGCAGCGCGGCCGGTGCCGATTCCTGGCAATACGCCCTGGCCACCCTGTTCGGTGCCTCGCTGGATCCGGCCGTCGCCGGCATCGGCAGCAAGATGCTGATCGGTGCGGCGCACTTCTTCCCGATCTACATCACCGTCTTCATCGTCGGTGGTTTTTGGGAAGTGCTGTTCGCCATGGTGCGCAAGCACGAGATCAACGAAGGCTTCTTCGTGACCTCCATCCTGTTCGCCCTGATCGTGCCGCCCGAGCTGCCCCTGTGGCAAGCTGCCCTGGGTATCACCTTCGGTGTGGTGCTGGCCAAGGAAGTGTTCGGTGGTACCGGCAAAAACTTCCTGAACCCGGCGCTGGCGGGTCGTGCCTTCCTGTTCTTCGCCTACCCGGGTCAAATCTCCGGCGATGCGGTCTGGGTTGCCGTTGACGGCTTCTCCGGCGCAACCGCACTGAGCCAGTGGGCCCAGGGCGGCCAGATGGCGCTGATCAACGGTGCCACCGGTGAAGCCATCAGCTGGATGGACGCCTTCCTTGGCAACCTGCCCGGTTCCATCGGTGAAGTTTCCACCCTGATGATCCTCATCGGCGCGGCCATGATCGTCTACATGCGCATCGCCTCCTGGCGCATCATCGCCGGCGTCATGGTCGGCATGGTCGCGACCTCCCTGCTGTTCAACGTCATCGGTTCCGATACCAACCCCATGTTCAGCATGCCGTGGCACTGGCACCTGGTGCTGGGCGGCTTCGCGTTCGGCATGGCCTTCATGGCGACCGACCCCGTCTCCGCTGCCTTCACCAACAAGGGCAAGTGGTGGTATGGCGCCCTGATCGGCGTGATGGTGGTGCTGATCCGGGTTGTGAACCCTGCCTTCCCGGAAGGCATGATGCTGGCCATTCTGTTCGCCAACCTGTTTGCCCCCTTGTTTGACCATTTCGTGGCGCAGGCGAACATCAAGCGGAGGATCGCACGTGGCGTTTAATAAAGACTCTACTACCGGCACCCTCGCCGTAGTGACCGGTCTGTGTCTGGTCTGCTCCATCGTGGTCTCCGTGGCCGCCGTGGGTCTGCGTCCGGCCCAGCTGGAAAACAAGGCGCTGGACAAGCAAAGCAACATCCTGTCCGTCGCCGGCGTCGACATCAGCGCCGTGGCCAAGCGTGACCTGGCCCAGCTCTATGGCGACAAGATTGAAGCGCGTCTGGTGGATCTGACCACTGGTGAGTTCGTTGACGGCGATGCCGACAACTTCGACACCAAGGTTGCCGCCAAGGACCCGGCCAAGAGCATCCGTCTGGCCCCGGCCGACGACAAGGCCGGCCTGCGTCAAATCTCCAAGCTGGTTCCCGTGTTCTTCGCGAAAGATGCCGAAGGCAAGGTCGACAACATCATCCTGCCGATCTACGGCCAGGGTCTGTGGTCCACCATGTACGCCTTCGTAGCGGTCGCGGCCGATGGCCAGACCATCAAGGGCATCACCTACTATGACCACGGTGAAACCCCGGGTCTGGGTGGCGAGATCGAGAACCCGGCCTGGCGCGAGCTGTTCGTCGGCAAGAAGCTGTTCGACCAGAACGGTCAGCCTGCGCTGCGGGTGATCAAGGGCCATGCTCCGGCTGGTTCCGAGCATGAAATCGACGGCCTGTCTGGTGCAACCCTGACCGGTAATGGTGTACAGCACACCTTCGACTTCTGGATGGGCCCCAAGGGCTTCGGTCCCTTCCTGGCCAAGGTACGTGCAGGAGAAATCAACAATGGCTGACAAGAGCGAAATGAAAAAGTTGCTGTTGACGCCTGTGCTCGGCAACAACCCCATCGCACTGCAGGTGCTGGGTGTCTGTTCCGCGCTGGCCGTTACCAGCCAGATGAAGACGGCGTTCGTGATGACGCTGGCCGTTACCGCGGTCACCGCCTTCTCCAACCTGTTCATCTCCCTGATCCGCAACCAGATCCCGAACAGTGTGCGGATCATCGCCCAGATGGCGGTGATTGCCTCGCTGGTTATCGTGGTTGACCAGGTGCTCAAGGCGTATGCCTATGACATCTCCAAGCAACTGTCGGTGTTCGTCGGTCTCATCATCACCAACTGTATCGTGATGGGTCGTGCCGAAGCCTACGCCATGAAGAGTGCCCCGCTGCCCTCCTTCCTGGACGGTATTGGCAACGGTCTGGGTTATGGCGCCGTGCTGCTGACCGTGGCCACCGTGCGCGAGATCCTGGGTTCCGGCACCTGGTTCGGCATCGAGCTGCTGCCGCTGGTGAACAATGGTGGCTGGTATGTGCCCAACGGCCTGCTGCTGCTGCCGCCGAGTGCGTTCTTCATCATTGGTCTGATCATCTGGGGCGTGCGCACCAAGGATCCCAAGCAGGTGGAGGCGAAGGATTAAGGTATGGAACACTATATCAGTCTGTTGATTCGCTCGATCTTCATCGAGAACCTGGCGCTCTCCTTCTTCCTGGGGATGTGTACCTTCCTGGCGGTGTCCAAGAAGGTCAAGACCGCCATGGGTCTGGGGATTGCCGTTATCGTGGTTCAGACCGTTGCCGTCCCGGCCAACAACCTGATCTACAACTACGTGCTCAAAGACGGTGCCCTGGTATCCGGTCTGGATCTGAGCTTCCTAAGCTTCATCACCTTCATCGGGGTGATCGCGGCCCTGGTACAGATCCTGGAGATGGCGCTGGACAAGTACTTCCCGGCCCTCTACAACGCCCTCGGTATCTTCCTGCCGCTCATCACCGTGAACTGCGCCATCTTCGGCGGCGTCTCCTTCATGGTGCAGCGTGACTACAACTTCGTTGAGTCCGTGGTCTATGGCGTGGGTTCGGGTGCAGGCTGGATGCTGGCTATCGTCGCGATGGCAGGGATCCGCGAGAAGATGAAATATTCCGATGTTCCGGAAGGCCTGCGCGGCCTCGGCATCACCTTCATCACCGCGGGTCTGATGGCGCTGGGCTTCATGTCCTTCTCTGGTATTTCCCTGTAATCGGAAAGGAAATATAGATGGAAATTATTCTGGGTGTGGTCATGTTCACCGTGATCCTGCTGGCCTTGGTGGCAGTCATTCTGTTCGCCAAGTCCAAGCTGGTGACCGCCGGTGACGTGACAATCAGCATCAACGGCGACCCGGCCAAGGCTGTGACCAGCCCGGCGGGTGGCAAGCTGCTTGGCGTGCTCGCCGGCAGTGGTATCTTCGTCTCCTCCGCCTGTGGCGGCGGCGGCTCCTGTGGTCAGTGCAAGGTGCGTGTGAAATCCGGCGGCGGCGACATCCTGCCGACCGAGCTGGATCACATCAGCAAGGGCGAAGCCCGTCATGGCGAGCGTCTGGCCTGTCAGGTCACCGTCCGTTCCGACATGGACATCGAGCTGCCGGAAGAGATCTTCGGCGTGAAGAAGTGGGACTGTACCGTCATCTCCAATGATAACAAGGCCACCTTCATCAAGGAGCTCAAGCTGCAGATCCCGGATGGCGAGAGCGTGCCGTTCCGTGCCGGTGGTTATATCCAGATCGAAGCGCCTGCCCACCACGTGCAGTACAAGAACTTCGATATTCCCGAGGAGTATCGTGGCGACTGGGATCGCTTCAAGATCTTCGAGCTGGAGTCCAAGGTCAACGAGCCGATCATCCGTGCCTACTCCATGGCGAACTATCCGGAAGAGTTCGGCATCATCATGCTGAACGTGCGGATCGCAACTCCGCCGCCCAGCAACTGGACTGCCCCTCCCGGCCAGATGTCTTCCTACATCTTCAGCCTGAAGGCCGGTGACAAGGTGACCATCTCCGGTCCGTTCGGCGAGTTCTTCGCCAAGGACACCGACGCCGAAATGGTGTTCGTCGGTGGTGGTGCGGGTATGGCGCCGATGCGTTCCCACATCTTCGACCAGCTGCGCCGTCTGAAGACCAAGCGCAAGATGAGCTTCTGGTACGGTGCCCGTTCCAAGCGCGAGATGTTCTATGTCGAAGACTTCGACATGCTGCAGGCCGAGAACGACAACTTCCAGTGGCACGTCGCCCTGTCCGATCCGCAACCGGAAGACAACTGGGATGGCTACACCGGCTTCATCCACAACGTGTTGTTCGAGAACTACCTCAAGAACCACGAGGCGCCTGAGGATTGCGAGTTCTACATGTGCGGGCCTCCCGTGATGAACGCCGCCGTCATCAACATGCTGAAAAACCTCGGTGTTGAAGACGAGAACATCCTGCTGGATGACTTCGGTGGTTAATCCATGCACAGCGTTGTAAAGACCTGGCTAGCCTTCGGGCTAGCCTTTTTCTTGACTGGGTGCGGTCAGGAAACGGTCCAATCGAAGCCGGAGATCCACATCACCGGCAGCACCATGGGTACCTACTACTCCATCAAGGTGGCAGATAGCGCTGTTCAGGATGCCGCCAGGCTGCAAGCCGAGGTCGACGTCTTGCTGGAGCGGGTCAACGATCAGATGTCGACCTATCGCCCGGATTCCGAGCTGTCACGCTTCAACCAGCACAAGAGCAATACCCCTGTGGTGGTTTCCCGCGATACCGCACGGGTGGTGACCGAGGCCATTCACATTGGCCGCGAGAGCCGCGGGGCGCTGGACGTCACCGTCGGTCCTCTGGTCAATCTGTGGGGCTTTGGGCCGGATGCCAGACCGACCAAGGTGCCGTCCGACGAGCTGATCGCCCAGACCCGGCAGAAGACGGGCCTTGGCAATCTGCATGTGATAACCTCTGCCGATGCCGATACCCTGCAAAAGGACATCCCGGACCTCTACGTGGATCTCTCCGCCATTGCCAAGGGGTTTGGCGTGGACAAGGTGGCCGAGTACCTGGAGTCCCAGGGGGCGCGCAACTATCTGGTGGAGATCGGCGGCGAGCTGCGCATCAACGGCGTCAACGGCAAGGGGCATCCCTGGCGTGTCGCCATCGAGAAGCCGACCGTCAATGCCGGTTCCGTACAGGAGGTGATCCTGCCCGGTGACAACGGGGTGGCCACCTCGGGCGAGTACCGCAACTATTACGAGCTGGACGGCAAGCGCTTCTCCCACACCATGGATCCGCTGACGGGCAAGCCCATCCAGCACCGCCTGGTGTCGGTGACCGTCATCCACCCCTCCTGCATGACAGCAGACGGGTTGGCGACCGTGTTCATGGTCATGGGGCCGGAGAAGAGCCTGGCCTATGCCAAGGAACGGGGGCTGGCCATCTTCACCATCACCAAGACGGATGACGGGTTCGAAGAGGCTTATTCGGATGCCTTCAAACCATATCTGGTCAAGAAGTAAGGGGTAACTACATGCAGATCTTTCTGATCACCTTCGGGGTGTTTCTGATGGTCGTGGTGGCCATGGCCATCGGCTACATTTTCCAGCGCAAGTCCATCTCCGGCTCCTGTGGCGGCCTGGGTTCCATCGGGATCGAGAAGGAGTGCGACTGCCCCGAGCCTTGCGACAACCGCAAGAAGAAGATGGCCAAGGAAGAGGCCCGTCGCAAGATGCTGGTGGACAACCGCATCATCTAACGGCGGATATCGCTCTGAAGGCAGCTGTGCAACGAAACGAGCCGACCCCTGGGTCGGCTCGTTTTTTTATGTGGCATGGGGTCAGTAGTCATATTGGCTGCATGCCTTTGCCTTGAACTCTTTCTTTCGCTTTGCCAGCTCTTCCCTGGTGCCCAGTTCATCCCCTTGCTGTATGGCTTTTTCCAAGGCGGCGATGCGCTGATAGAGCCAGTTGCACTCCGCAGTCGGGTGATCTTTGCTCGTGCCCGTCAGCGGCAGCAACAGGCCCAGCAGCGGCCAGAACCTTCTCATCCTGTACCTCCCAGCTCCCGTAAATGGGAGCCCTGAGAGTCTATGCCCGAGCCCGAACTGGCGCGCTGGCAGAAATGACAGGCTTGGGGTAGCATGGAACGTTCAACTGGTTATCCATACAGTATTTTTGTCGTTCGACACGCCTCCTCGCCGGATGCCCAGGGTCTATCCCCTATGATCTGTTCGGGAGGCTGGCGACACAGCAACAGACACGGCCATGCGCAAGATCATTCACATCGACATGGACTGCTTCTTCGCCGCGGTGGAGATGCGGGACAACCC
Organism: Aeromonas sp. R7-5; assembly: GCF_040908015.1. NCBI lineage: Bacteria > Pseudomonadati > Pseudomonadota > Gammaproteobacteria > Aeromonadales > Aeromonadaceae > Aeromonas > Aeromonas sp. R7-5. Next base: position 25,767 of record NZ_JBFOCZ010000032.1, read on the forward strand.
GGCCCTCAGGGAGGTGCCGCTCGCCATCGGTGGCGCCGCCGACCGACGCGGAGTCATCTCCACCTGCAACTACGTGGCGCGCCGCTTCGGGGTGCGCTCCGCCATGCCGAGCGCCCTGGCCAGAAAGCTCTGTCCGCCATTGGTGCTGATCCCCGGGCGGATGGCCGTCTACAAAGAAACGTCGCGCCAGTTGCGCGCCATCTTCCTGCGCTACACCGAGCAGGTGGAGCCGCTCTCCCTCGATGAAGCCTATCTCGACGTGACCCAGAGTCCCCGCTGCGGTGGCAGCGCCACCCTGATGGCGGCGGAGATCCGTGCCGCCATCAGCGCCGAGCTTGGGTTGACTGCCTCGGCCGGTGTGGCGCCGAACAAGTTTCTGGCCAAGCTCGCCTCCGAGCAGCGCAAGCCTGACGGCCTGTTCGTCATCCGCCCCCAGGAGGTGGACGAGTTCGTGCGCCAGCTCCCCCTTGGCAAGCTGCCCGGCATCGGCCGCAAGACGGCAGAGCGGCTGGAGTCCCTCGGGCTGTATTCGTGCGAAGATGCCCGCCAGCTCGGCAACGAGGAGCTGATCGCCCGTTTCGGCAAGCTCGGGGAGATGCTGGCCGGCCGCATCTGGGGGCATGACGATCAGCCGGTGCAGGCCAGGCGGGTGCGCAAGAGCATCGGTGTGGAGACGACGCTCGCCAGCGATGTGCTGGACGAGGACGCCTGCTGGCAGGTGCTCAGCCGGCTCATTCCTGAGCTGGAGCAGCGTTTTGCCAAGGCCTGCCCTGCGGAGATGCTGATGGGGCAGGGGATCAAGCTGAAGTTTGCCGATTTTCACCAGACCACCGTCTATCGCAAGGGGAGTTATCAGGCGGCACGTTTCCACGATCTGCTGCACGAGGGACTGCAACGGGCTCAAGGAAAGCCCATTCGCCTGCTCGGTCTGGTCGTTGGTTTGCCCGGAGCGGGTGAAATCAATCAATTAAGCCTGGATCTCTGCTGATTTAGTTAAGTTTTTGTATCCAAAACCGATACAGTGTTCACATCTGTAGACGTTAGGAAATAGTGGCATGAGTTCTCTTTCTGTTCAGGGACGGATCACCCTGATCGCCGGTTGCTGTCTTCTGGCCAGTGCCGTCGCGCTGGTGGCTTCTTCTCTTTTCAACGCGGCCCGCATGCAGGAGCAGGTGCTCACCTCCACCACCCTGGAGGGGCAGCACGCGGCAGAAAACTGGATGCAGGCCATGGGGGCGACCCAGGCAGCCCGGGTGACCAGCTACCTCGATGAGGCTTACTTCAGGGCTACCCTGCTTGCCGAGGGCATTCTGTTCCAGCGCAAGAACGCGGCCGACAACTTCGTTCACTCCGAGGCGCTGCGCAATGCCGTCAACCAGCAGTTGCAGGATGCGGCGGAGTCGTCAGCGAACCTGCTCGGTGTCTATGCGGTATTCGAACCCAACCAGCTCGACGGGGAGGATGACAACTATCAGGGGTCGACGGCGCTCGGCGCCAACGACAAGGGGCGTTTTTCCAGCTATTGGGCCAGGGTCGACGGCAAGGTCAGCCTGGAGGTGATGGACGAAGCGATGCTGGTCAACGACAAGCCCTCCGGACACGGCGGCCTTGAGAACGACTGGTACAGTTGCAGCATCCGCAGCAAGGCGCTCTGTCTGCTCGAACCCTATGTGGACGAGGTGGGGACCCAGCAGGTGTTGATGACCTCGGTGACCGTGCCGCTGCTGGACCAGGGTTCCCTGCTGGGCATGGTGGGGGTCGACATCTCCCTGGGGACCCTGCAGAGCCTGGTGGAAGAGATGGGCCGGACCCTCTACAAGGGGCAGGGCAAGGTGCTTCTGCTGAGCAGTGAAGGGCGGGTGGCCGGCGTGGAAGGGTTCCCGGTCACCCTTGGCAATCTGCTGGAGCAGCAAGGGCTGACGCAGGATCTCAAGGGGTGGCTGACCAAGGGAGATGTGGTGACGCGCTGGAGCCCGGATGGCGCACTGTTGCAGACCTTCGTGCCGGTCAGCATGCGCGGTACGGATCGCAAGTGGGGCATCTATATCGAGCTGCCCCGCGCCGTGGTGCTCGCCTCGGCCCTGCAACTGCAAGGGGAGCTTGAGGATCAGGCCCAGCGCAGCGTGGCCACCCAGCTCACCATAGGTGGTGGGATTTCGGCGCTCGCCCTGCTCTGCATCTGGCTGATGGCCCAGCGCATCGTGGCGCCCATCCGCGCCGTGGTGGCACGCCTCAAGGACATCGCCAGCGGGGAGGGGGATCTCACTCAGCGCATCGATCTGCGCAGGGATGACGAGATAGGCGAGCTGGCCAAGTGGTTCAACAACTTCCTGGACAAGCTGCAATCCACCATCAGCCAGGTGATCGACACCGTTGCGGGCACTCGGGCCAGTGCGGCCCTGGCGGCGCAAGGGGCAGCCCGTACCAGCGCCGGCATGCAGTCCCAGTATCAGGAGGTGGATCTGGTGGCGACCGCGTTTGAAGAGTTGAGCGCTACCGCCCTGCAGGTCGCCGGCAATGCCAATGCGGCGGTGGCGGCGGCCGATGAGGCCGACACGGCGGCCCAGGAGGGCAAGTCCGTGGTGGCGCAGACCCAGGAGGCCATGTCCAGACTGATGACGGTGATAAGCGATGCCAAACCAGTGGTGGAGCACCTCTCTGCCAACAGCGACAACATCAACGACATCCTGGTGGTGATCCAGGGGATTGCCGAGCAGACCAACCTGCTGGCCCTGAACGCGGCCATCGAGGCGGCCCGAGCCGGTGAGCAGGGGCGCGGTTTTGCGGTGGTCGCCGACGAGGTGCGCAACCTGGCGGGCCGAACCCAGAACGCCATCGTCGAGATCCAGAACCTCATCGGCCAGTTGCAGTCGGGGACGGAGGCGGTGGTGAAGGCGATCCTGACCGGTCATCACCAGGCAGATCTGACCCTCACCAAGGTGGAGCAGTCGGTCAGCGTGCTGGAGCAGATCATCCAGGCTGTCGGCACCATCCACCAGATGAACGAGCAGATCGCGAGGGCCGCGCAGGAGCAGAGCGGAGTGGCGGACGAGATCAATCGCAACGTCAGCAACATTCGCGATGTGAGCCATACCATTCGGGCGGAAGCGGCGACCTCCGCCGACAACGGGCGCGAGCTGTCGCAACTGGCGGACAAGCAGCAGCAACTGGTGGGCCAGTTCCGGGTGTAGGGGAGGATAAGAAAAAAGGCGCCATCCAACCGGAGGCGCCAAACACATTCAGATGACAGACTGGGTTAAATCGACCTGATTTAGCCCTTCTTCCCGCAGAGGAAGAAACACAACACCACAATCACTGTCGACTCACTCACAAAAACCACATGTAAACCAACATGGAAGAGAAGGTGTGAGCCATATGACAACGAATTGCGTGGCGAATTATGTTTATTCACTGGTCGACCCGCAACCGACAATTTATAATGCGCCCCATTAGAAAAATTCATCGTCGGCCGATTCCATGTCTCGTCGTTTACCTCCGCTCAATGCACTGAAAGCGTTTGAAGCCGCGGCTCGTCACTTGAGCTTTACCCGCGCAGCAGAAGAGCTGTTCGTGACCCAGGCAGCCATCAGCCACCAGATCAAGGCGCTGGAGGAGTATCTCGGCATCAAGCTGTTTCGCCGCAAGAATCGCTCCCTGCTACTGACCGAGGAGGGGCAGAGCTACTTCCTCGACATCAAGGACATCTTTGCCTCCATCTCCGAGGCGACCGACAAGCTGCTGGCCCGCAGCGCCAAGGGGGCGCTCACCGTCTCCCTGCAGCCGAGCTTCGCCATCCAGTGGCTGGTGCCCCGCTTGGTCAAGTTCAGCGAACGCCACCCGGACATCGATGTGCGGATCAAGGCGGTGGACATGGACGAGGGGTCGCTGACCGACGACGTGGACGTGGCCATCTACTACGGCCGCGGCAACTGGCCGGGTCTTCGTTCGGACAAGCTGCACACCGAGTACCTGATCCCGGTCTGCTCGCCCCTGTTGCTGACCGGCCCCAAGCCCCTGCGCACCCCGGACGATCTGACCCGTCACACCCTGCTGCACGACACCTCCCGGCGCGACTGGAAGGCCTGGTTCCGCCAGCTCGACATCGATGCCCCCAATGTCAATCAGGGGCCCATCTTCAGCCACTCCACCATGGTGATCCAGGCGGCGATCCACGGTCAGGGGGTGGCGCTCGGCCACAGCGTGCTGGCCCAGCCGGAGATCGAGGCGGGTCGTCTCATCTGCCCGTTCGAACAGGTGCTGGTGAGCAAGAACGCTTTCTATCTGGTGTGTCAGGAGCAGCAGTCCGATCAGGGCAAGATAGTGGCTTTTCGCGACTGGATGCTGGAACTGGTGGAGCAGGAAGAGGCCCGCAGGCGTGCCCGCCTTGCCGATGCCTGAGGAGTTGACCTGGTGACTGACCTGACAAGAGAGGGGGCGAGTGACGCCCCCGTTCGCATTCTGCTGGCCCACGGCGCGGGGGCGGGCATGGAGCACCGCTTCTTGGCCGAGTTGTCGCGACTGCTGGCGGGGCCGGATATCGAGGTGGTGCGCTTCAACTTCCCCTATATGAGCAAACGGGCTCAGGACGGCAAACGCAGGCCGCCGGACAGACAACCCGTGCTGCTGGCTCACTGGCGCGAGATGGTGCGTCAGTTTGCCCATCCCCGGTTGTTTCTGGCGGGCAAGTCCATGGGGGGGAGGATGGCGGCCGAGCTGTTTTGCGAGGGGGACGACGAGATGGATGCTGCAGGATTGATCGTTCTCGGGTATCCTTTCCACCCCCCGGCCAAGCCCGACGCATGGCGGGGCGAGGTGCTCAAGCTGATCACGACGCCCACGCTGCTGCTGCAGGGGGAGCGCGATACCTTCGGTTCTCGCGCCGAGCTGGCCGATTTCCCCTTCTCACCCGCCGTATCGGTCCACTGGCTGACCGACGGGGATCATGGTTTCAAACCGAGAAAGGCGAGCGGCATGAGCGAGCAGGAGAACCTGCGACTGGCCGCGGAGCGGATCAAGGGTTTTATCGCGGCGGTGGGCCGCTCCTGACCATCTCGAGCGGGTCGAGAGAAGAAGCGTGCAAGGAGAGAAGATGCAGATCCAACGACATTGGCTGGTGCTGGCGGGCTTCTTCGGCCTGACGGCCACCATGCTCGGGGCCTACGGCGCTCACGGGCTGGCGGCGACCGGCATTGCTCCTTCGTTGCTGGCGGCGTTCAACACCGCCGTGCAATACCAGTTTTTCCACGCCCTGGCCCTGCTGGTGCTGGGGTTGTGCGGCGTGCGCGGCAAGGGGATCACCTTCGCGGGCGCCGTCTTTGTGCTGGGGATCCTGGGATTCTCCGGCAGTATTTACGCCATGGTGCTGCTTGGCAGCAAGGGGCTGGGGCTCATCACCCCGGCCGGTGGCCTCTGTTTTATGTTGGGATGGGCGGCTCTGATGTGGGCCGGCTGTCGTCTTGGAGGAAAGAATGAATAATCTGCTGCTTTATTGCCGCCCGGGTTTTGAGAAAGAGGCGGCGGCAGAGATCACCGAGCGTGCCGGCAACATGCAGTGCTACGGCTTTGCCCGGGTCAAGGACGACAGCGGCTATGTGATCTTCGAGTTGTATGACGAGGAGCAGGCCGATCTGCTGGCGCGCAAGCTGCCGTTCCGCGAGCTCATCTTCATTCGCCAGATGCTGGTGGTGACCCACGAGCTGAAAGATCTGGAAATAAGCGATCGGGTCTCTCCCATCCTGGAGGCGGCGAGCGGTTACGCCATTTGCGGGGATCTGCGGGTGGAGACGGCCGATACCAACGAGGCGAAGGAGCTCTCCGCCTTCTGCCGCAAGTTCACCGTGCCGCTTCGCCAGGCGCTGCGCAGCAACGAGATCCTGACCAAGAAGGAGACCCCGAACCGTCCTGTGTTCCACGCCTTCTTCCTGGCCAATGACCACCTGATGCTGGGGTACTCCTACTCCTTCAACAACTCTGCCTTCCACATGGGGATCCCGCGCCTGCGATTCCCGGCCGATGCCCCGAGCCGCTCCAGCCTCAAGCTGGAAGAGGCGTTCTACGTCTTCGTGCCGAAGGAAGAGTGGGACTTGCGCCTGTGCTCCGGCCTGAAGGCCGTGGATCTTGGCGCCTGCCCGGGTGGCTGGACCTATCAGCTGGTGCGTCGCGGCATGATGGTGACGGCGGTGGACAACGGCATGATGGCCCAATCCCTGATGGACACAGGTCAGGTGAAGCATATCCGTGACGATGGTTTCGTGTGGCGGCCGAGCAAGAAGAATACCTACTGGCTGGTGTGCGACATGGTGGACAAGCCGGCGCGAGTGACCCACATGGTGGCCGACTGGTTCAGGGAGAACGACTGTCAGGAAGCCATGTTCAACCTCAAGCTGCCGATGAAGAAGCGCTACGCCGAGGCGGTGCACAACATCGAGGTGCTGCGCGGACTGCTGGCCGACATCGACGGCGGTTTCATCATTCAGGCCAAACAGCTCTATCACGATCGCGAAGAGATCACGGTGCACGTCTACAACAAGTTCTGGGTCTCCAAGTTGTCCCCCAAGTCCTGAAGCAGCATCGGGAACAGGGCATGAAAAAACCGGACGGCGACGTCCGGTTTTTTTGTGTCTGGGTCATCAGAATCGGTAGTCCAGACGCATCATGGACTCGTCGTCGGTGATCTTCAGCTCAATTTGCAGGGGAATGGTCTTGTCACTGGGGTTGAACTGCATCTTGACGCCATCCCCGCGAAGCTTGACCGAGGTGTTGATGCCGCCAGCGTTGAACTTGATCCTGGGCTTTTGCTTTTCGAAGGAGAGGCTGACGCTCTTCTCTGCCGTGAGGTTCAGCTTCTGATAGGGGGTGACCAGCCGATTGCCGTTGCTGTCGGTGGTGATATCCACCCCCAGAGAGAGCGGCTTGGGCTGTTTGAGCAGATCGTTGGTATCCAGGGTGGATTGCCAGGTTTGCTTGGCTGGCGCCTCGTGCTGGGGAGGCGGCGTCAACCAGGCATTGTCGACTGGCCTGTCTAATGCCGTGGCACTGCTGCTGACGATCAGCAAGATGAAAGTAGCACGCATGGTGGATCTCCTTATCCCTCATATCAACATAGTATTCATCTGGCGAGGGAGGTAGGGAGGCGTTGGCATAAAACAAAGGGAGCCGAAGCTCCCTTTTAAAATCATATGGTTGGACTCTATTTATAGACGGTCGATGATGGCCAGGGTGAATTCGCTGGTGGACGCTGTGCCCCCCAGGTCACGGGTCACCCGATCACCGGACTCGATGGTCGCCCGCACGGCCTCGCGAATGCGCTCCGCCTTGTCCTGCATGCCGAGATACTCCAGCATCTGGATGGAGGCAAGGATCACCGAGGTGGGGTTGGCGATGTTCTTGCCGGCGATGTCCGGCGCAGAGCCGTGTACCGCTTCGAAGATGGCGGCCCCTTCACCGATGTTGGCGCCCGGCGCCATGCCCAGCCCCCCCACCAGACCGGCGCAGAGATCCGAGAGAATGTCGCCGAACAGGTTGGTGGTGACCATCACATCGAAGCGCTCCGGGTACATCACCAGGTTCATGCAGGCGGCGTCGACGATCATCTCCTCGTTCTGGATGTCCGGGTAGCGGGCCGCGACCTGACGGGCCACTTCCAGGAACAGGCCGGAGGTGGACTTGAGGATGTTGGCCTTGTGGATGATGGTGACCTTCTTGCGTCCTTCCTGGCGCGCCAGCTCGAAGGCGAAGGTGACGATGCGCTCGGCCCCTTCCCGGGTGATGATGCTCATCGCCTCGGCGCTCTGGTTGTCATCGCTGCGCTTCTGGCCGGCACCGGAGTACATGCCTTCGGTGTTCTCGCGCACCGTGATAATGTCGATGTTGTCGTAACGGCTCTTGGTGCCCTTGAAGGAGAGGACGGGGCGCACATTGGCGTAGAGATTGAACTTCTTGCGCAGGGAGACGTTGATGGAGGTGAAGCCGCCGCCGACCGGAGTGGTGAGCGGGCCTTTCAGGCTGACCTTGTTCTTCTCGATCAGGTCGAGGGTGGCCTGGGGCAGCAGCTCGCCATGTTTTTCCAGGGCTACCAGACCGGCGTCTGCGTATTCGTAGTCGAAGTCACAACCCGCGTGGGTCAGGATCTGGATGGCGGATTCGATGATGCTGGGGCCGATGCCGTCGCCCGGGATGACGGTAATCTTTCTTTTTGACATGAGGCGTATCCACTTCTAGGGAACAGAGGGGGAGGATTCGTCGGCTTTATACCATTTTTGCACCACATCCTCCATGTTTCTTTACATTTTACCCATTTATGTCAACAGGTACGGCCTGTCTTGGGAAATGGTGTGCTGGGGATCACGCCCCGGCATCAGGGATGGGAGGGTAGCGGATCTCCCGCAGGTTGAATCCGAGCGGGATATCGTGCTGCAGCCGGACCAGGCGTTGGGCCAGCAGGGCCTCTTCCCGGTGCTGGCGCAGCTTGAGCAGGGGTCTGGTGGCCTCCTCCTGCTCACAGGCCTCCAGCATGGCAGCCAGGTCCCCGTATTGCTGCAGCAACTGGGTGGCGGTCTTGGGGCCGATGCCGGGTACCCCCTTGATGTTGGAGCCGCCGATACCGGTCAGGGCCCAGAAGTCCACAAGCTGGGTCGGTGTAACGCCGTACTGCTGCTGGACGAAGGCGGCATCCAGCCAGCGTTTGTTGAAGTAATCCCGCACCCGGATCTGCGGGCAGATGAGCTGGCAGAACCCCTTGTCGGTGGAGATGATGGTGGCGCTGGCGCCGTGCTGGGCAATGCCGCTTGCCAGGGTGGCGATGAGATCGTCCGCCTCGTCGGTCTGGGAGAGCAGGGCATCCACACCGCACTCCCAGAAGGCGTCCTGCAGGTCGGCAAGCCCTTCCCTCAGCTCATCCGGCATGGGGGTGCGGCCCTCCTTGTAGGGGGGATAGAGCGTCTTGCGCCAGCTGTGGACCTCACCGTCAAAGACCGCGATGGCGTGGGTCGGCTCGCTGGCTGCCAGGAGCTTCTTGCAGGTGTTGATGAGGTTGGCTCGGGTGGCGAGCAGGGCCTGGGCCGGGGTCAGTCCCTGCTGGCTCTGCACCGCGTGCAGTCGGCGGATGAGGTTGAGGGCATCGATGATGAGCAGGTGTGGCATGGGGCACTCCGGGCGTCGGGGAGTGCCATTGTAACAATGGTGGCGTCTCCTGCTAACCCCGTAGAAGACCAGTCAATGAAAGAGGGGCCCATGGGCCCCTCCGGTGCATTGTGGTGTCCCGGCTATTTGACTATCTCGTAGCAGGGAACGTACTGGCTGCCCGGCAGCTTCATGCGCTGCTGCTTGACGAAGCTCTCCAGCAACCTGTCCATCAGGTGCATCAGCTCCTTGTCGCCGTGCAGCTTGAAGGGACCCTTCTTCTCGATGGCCCTGATGCCCCCTTCCTTGACGTTGCCTGCGACGATGCCTGAGAAGGCGCGGCGCAGGTTGGCTGCCAGCAGCTGGGGCGGCTGGTTGCGATGCAGATCCAGGCTGGCCATGCTGGCGTGATCCGGCTCGAACGGCAGCTGGAACTCGGGCTCGATCCGCAGGGACCAGTTGAAGGAGTAGGCATCTCCCACCGACTTGCGGTATTCGCGGATCTTCGGCATCGCCTCCTTCATCACGCGGGCCACCTCGGGCGCATCGCCGATGATGATCCGGTAGAGACTGGTGGCGGCTTCCCCCAGGGTCGCCTTGACGAAGTCGTCGATGGCGCGGAAGTAGTCGGCGCTCTCTTTCGGGCCGGTCAGCACGATGGGGATGGGTTGGCGATCGTTGGCCGGGTGCATCATGATGCCGAGCAGGTAGAGCAGCTCCTCGGCAGTTCCGACCCCGCCCGGGAAGATGATGATGCCGTGACCCAGACGCACGAAGGCTTCCAGCCGCTTCTCGATGTCCGGCAGGATCACCAGCTCGTTGACGATGGGGTTCGGCGGTTCGGCGGCGATGATGGAAGGCTCGGTGAGACCGATGTAACGGCCGTTGCGCACCCGCTGCTTGGCGTGGCCGACGGCGGCCCCTTTCATGGGGCCCTCCATGGCACCCGGACCGCAGCCGGTACAGATGTTGAGCTCGCGCAGACCCAGCTCGCTACCCACTGCCCGGGTGTACTGGTATTCCACCTCGTTGATGGAGTGGCCGCCCCAGCAGACCACCAGGTTGGGGTCGGCGCCGGGCAGGATCGCCTTGGCGTTGCGCAGGATGGCGAACACCACGTTGGAGATATGGGTGGAGCTGGTCAGGTTGACCAGACGATTGGACTCGAGCTGGGTCGACACATAGAGAATGTCCCGCAGCACGGAGAACAGGTGCTCCTGGATGCCGCGGATGATCTCGCCATCGACGAAGGCGTGCTCGGGGGCGTTGAACAGCTCGAGCTTGACCCCGCGCTCGCGCCGGATCACGTGAATATCGAAGGATTTGAAACGTTCCAGTATCTCTTTGGAACTGTCGGTATGGCTGCCGGAGTTGAGGACCGCCAGCGAGCAGTTGCGAAACAGTTGATAGATATCGCTGGAGGCCGTCTGCTTGAGGCGATCCACCTCGAGCTGGGACAGCAGGTCCATGCTGCCCACGGGATTGATGTGTGTAATCATAATTTCCCCTTTCACTCGCTTGTTATCGTTGTGCTTTCCCTGGGGAGAAAACGGGATGCTTTGGCATCCCTCGGGTTCGATAGTAGAGGCAAGGGGGTGGGCAGGGGAATAGGGGGACTGTGCGTTTGCCGCTTTTTTAGCCGCCCCTCAAAACGGATTCAGGCGAGATTGACCTGATCCCGGCCGGAGTGCTTGGAACTGTAAAGCGCCTTGTCGGCACGCTCGAACGCATCCGTGGTATGGTCGCCGGTCCGAAACAGGGTGGCACCGATGGAGATGGTGATCTCGACCCTGGCATCTCGAAAGCGGAACGGGATGCTCTTGATGGTCTGACGCAGGTTCTCCAGCGGCTTCTGGTACTTGTCCGGATTGATGTTCGGCAGCAGGACCACGAACTCCTCACCGCCAAAGCGGGCGATGAAGTCGGTGTCGCGCAAGGCGTTCTGCAGGGCTTTGGCAACCACCTTCAATGCCTTGTCGCCGGCCATGTGGCCGTAGTTGTCATTGATGTGCTTGAAGTGGTCGATGTCGATGATGGCCAGGCACAGGGGGGTGCCATAGCGTAGCCAGCGTTTGTATTCGAGCTCGAGCCGCTCGTCCAGGGCCGCCCGGTTGTGTACCTGGGTCAGGCTGTCGAGGAAGAGCTTGTGTTTCTGGATGGTGAGCCGCTTCTTGTACTCGGCGGTCTCGTCCTTCATCAACCTGAGCTTGGCTTCCATGTTGGAGAGGTGGGTGAGCAGGTGGCGCTCGCGGTTGGCCATCTCCTCCCGCTCCTGCTGCAGCCGGCGGATGGTGTCCAGATGCCCAGAAATGGCGCCCCTGAGTATCTGTGGCGAGTCATGGGCTGCCATGGCGCGATCGATGGCGGCGAGTTCCCGCTCCAGCGCCTGTCCGCTGAGATGGGCAGCATTTTGCAGCGCCCGCCCTTCATCCAGGGATTCGGTAAAGCTGTAATGGACCGAGGAGAGACTCTCGTTCAGGGTGCTGAGAAACGCCTGGGAGGCTTTGCGCTCTTCCCGGGTCCCCTCGATGATGAGTTCGATGATCTGCAGGCAGACTTCGGCCAGCAGGGCAGGGGTGATGCCCCCGAGCAACTGGCGGCGGATGTCTGCGAGGCTCTCGCCCACGGCGCCGGCAAAGTCGAGCTCGGTGATGAGACGCTGCAACTCGTCTGAAATCTGGGCATGTGCCTTGATGTCAAAGGAGTCGGTAGGGGCCGGGCTGGAAAGTTCGGTGGGGATCTCCGCCGAAGGGGGGATCAGCGGCTTGCGCGGCAGCAGCTGGATCTTGATCGCCTGTTGGTAGAACTCCAGCAGCCGGATCACCTTCTTCTGGTGATCGCCGATGCCGTAACTCTCCGGGCTGGCGAGAAACTCCTTGAGGGCGCGGCGGGTATCTTCCGGAAACCCTTTGATGGTTTTGAGCTGTTTGCTGCCGAGATCGATGGCTGCCCGGGTCAGGCTGATGGACTCTTCCATGGTGTGGCTGTGCTGCTGCAACAGCTTCTCGATGGCGATCAGATCGGCATCGATGGAGGTGAGCGGAGGGTTGCCTTCAAGTTTCTGCTTGAGCTTGGCGAGCCGGTTGTCGAGCTCGCGATCGTGGCCGCGACAGGCTTGCATCAACTTGCCGATGAACTGGATACTGCGGGTGCGTTCGGCATCGGAGAAGCTCGCCATGCCGTCAAGCTCCTGCTGTTTCTGCTGGAGGGATTCCCTGAGTCTTGCCAGTTGTCCTGTTACGGCAGCCATATCATTCATTCTTCAGGTCGCCCTGTTGTCATTATCGTTTTTGTTTCGTCCAGCAACAGAAAGCCAATCAAAGACCCCGTTGAGTACCTTTTTGTCACGGATTGTCCGCAACCTTCGTCCGTGAAAGCGCAAGCCAGTTAACCCATTGCTTTTCATGAGAAGAATTTACTTTTACCAGTCCCTTGTCAATTGCCATCAAGCAGCATTGCCACACATCTCCGTTAAAAAATGCGGCCTGCTGGCAATCGATGGCGGCCAGCTCAAGCCAGACGCTCTGCTGGCATTTTTCGCTGAGCTGAATGGCACCCGAGAGGGCCAGGTAGCAGAGATCGAACAGGCCGTGGTGATCGAGGGCCATGGCCGCCTTGGGCAGGAAGGGATGACTGACGATGCCGAGGCTGATGCGCCTGTCCAGCGGGTGCTCGCAGGGGAAGGCTGCCAGGGTGTCGAGCAGGGTCTGGGCCAGCTGATGCAACTGGGCCACATGGCGCTGGGGCACCACATAGAGCAGGTGGCCTTCGCGCAGGTCGTAGATGCGGCCATCTTGCGGGGTCAGTTCGTTGACGTAGCGGCCGAAGGCCTGCTCTATCTCGCGGCTGACCTGATAGCCGTGTTGCTCCAGGCTGTTGATCAGGAAGGGAACCCGGAACAGCAGGTAGTGCAGCTTGTCGTCAAATTCGCTGGTAGGGCGTTCGCTCAGGTACCAGCGCTCGGATTTTTGCTGGCGCTTGGCCATCTCCCGCGGCCAGCGGCTCATCAGTCGCTGCCAGTTGGCCAGGCCGCTGCGCGGCTCTACTAGCAGGGCCTCTCCCAGCTGTTTGGCATGAAGGCGCGCGACCCGCAGTTTCAGCCAGAGGGTGAAGAACAGATAGATGAAGAGTGCCAGCAGCAGCCCGGTGCTGACGCTGGTCCAGAGGTATCGCTCCTGCTGGTGCTGGCTGACGTCGAGTTGCTGTTCCAGCTCCTTGACCTGTTGCACACGCTCCACCTGGGCGTAGTTGTCGCGCACCGCCTCCTGCTCCAGCGCCAGCTGTTGCTGGCGAACCAGTTCGCTGCGCTGGTGGTAATTCTTGTAGCTCTCCAGGGCCTGCTGGAGGTAACCCTTCTGCTCATAGGCGACGGAGAGCAAGCGGAAGATCTCGAATTGGCGCCGGATGTCCCCAATCCGGTTGGCCAGGGTGAGAGCGTTCTCCAACTGCAGGATGGCGATGCCCGCCTCCTGCTGCTTGAGGTGCAGCTCTCCCAGCAACAGCAGGGTGTCGATGAGCGACTCCTTGTCATCCCCCAGCTCATGGGACTGGCGTGCGGCGTTCAGGTAGTTTCGCGCCAGGTTGAGATTGCCGGTCTGCAGGTAGGTCTTGCCTATCTCGAACTTGAGGTGGGCGATGCGGGTACGGTTGCTGCTCTCGTCCAGCAGGTCGAGGGCATTGAAGAAATAGACCAGCGCCATGTTCATCTCGCCCTGATCCCGGTTGAGGCGGGCGAGCACGATCAGGGCGTCGCTCAGCATGGAAGGATTGCCGAGAGCATGAAAATAGTTGGCCGCCTCGCTGGCGTATTGCAGCGCTTTTTGTGGCTCCTGCTCTTCCTGATAGAGGCTGACCATCTGGTTCGAGAGCAGGCCGAGGAAGAGGGGATCCTGCAGGGGCTTGGCTTGCTGTTGTGCTTCGATGTACTCCCCCAGTGCAAGCTGGGGCTGACCCAGAGCCTGATAGAGATCCCCGCCCACGGCGCTGGTCCAGGCCCTGGCCAGAGGCTGTTTGGCGTGATCCGCCCATTTGCGGGTCTCGGCCAGCTGCTGTTTGGCGAGATCGAATTGCCGTTCCTCTATGCTGGCGTTGACGCGCAGCAAGCGGCTGTAGACCTGCAACTGGCTCTCCTTGAGGTCGGGATTGGCCAGCAGTTTGTCGAGTTTGTCGAGCAGGGGGGCCGCGGCGCCATGGGTATGCTGTTGCAGGTTGCGGCTTCGAACCAGCAGATAGAGCCCATGGGCCTGCAGCTCGAACTGCTGCTCTTTCTCGGCCATGGCGATGCCCTGCTCAAAGGACTCCTGTGCCTGGGCGAACTGCCCTAGCTGCTGTAGACACTCCCCCTTGAGCAGATAGGCGCCCGTGGTCTGGGTGGCGGTACCGTAGTTCAGCATCGGCTCGCGATAGCCGTACTCCTGACGGTTGCTGATGATTTGTTTGGGATTGTTGGCCGTGCGTTCGAGGAAGGAGGTGGCAATCTGGGCACATCTGGCGGGATCGGTCAGCACCAGGGTCTGGGCCTGCTGCAGGTCGATGGACAACTGCTCCTTGGCCAGATCCAGATCAGGAGCCGACAGGGAGGACATCATCATTGCCAGAAAAAACAGTTGATTCATTGGATTAAGAACGGCACGGAGGTGCAGGCATGTTATCCAAGCCCACCCCCGCCCGTCCAGAGTTTACTGAGGTGATGCGCAGCGGGCCGCAGCCCGCAGGATGGCGGCGCCGGTGATTACTGGCGAATGAGGCGCAGGTTCGCCGGAACCGGCTCCCAGTCGCTGCGGAAGGGGTTGATGTCCAGGCCGCCGCGGCGGGTGTAACGGGCATGGACGGTCAGTTTTTCCGGGGCGCAGAAGTGCTTGAGATCGGTAAAGATGCGCTCGATGCACTGCTCGTGGAACTCGTTGTGCTGGCGGAACGAGATGAGGTAGCGCAACAGCTTCTCCCGGTCGAGACGCGGGCCTCGATAGTGGATCACCACGGATCCCCAGTCCGGCTGGCTGGTCACCAGGCAGTTGGACTTGAGCAGGTGGCTGTGCAGGGTCTCCTCCACGATCTCGCGACCGGCGGCCCCTTGCAGCAGGGTCTCGTCAAACTCGTAGCCGTCCACCTCGATATCCAGGTTGTCGATGCACTCACCGGGCAGCTGGGCTATCTGGTGGGGGGCCTGGTCGAGGGTGAAGAGGGTGACGCTCACCGGGGCACCAGCGCAGCCACTCAGATCCTGAACCAACAGCGCCTGCACCGCCTCCAGGGAGTCGCAGCGGGTCTGGTTGAAGGAGTTCAGGTAAAGCTTGAACGACTTGGACTCGATGAGATTCGGGCTGGTAGCAGGCACAAAGACCTCCCCGATGGCAACCACGGGCTTGCCTTTGGCATTGAGCCAGGAGAGTTCATACAGGGTCCAGACGTCGCTCCCCTGGAACGGCAGTTCACCTCTCAGGCCAAGATCGTCGCGGTTCAGGCTGCGTGGCACGGGCTGCAGCAGACTCGGGGTGTACTGGCTGATGTAGGCTGACTGTTGCCCCAGGCTCAGGCCTTGCAGCGCAATGGCGCCGGCGTATCTCTCTTGTTTGCTCATGCTGGTTTGCTCACGCTTGTCTGATAAAGGGTTTGATGGTGCAATGGCCCGATTTTTCGATCAGGTACTTGCGGCCATCAGAGGCCGCTATTGTGGGGAATATCGATGTCGGATCAAGTCCTGTCTGCCCTGGAGCAGTTCTTTTTACGCTGGCAGCGCGATGGCGAAGGAAGGCGGGGGCTGCCCCTGTGCGACTGGGAGGCCGATTGGCGCTCTCCTTGCGAGCTGGATGAACCCAGGGAGGGGCGAGTCGCCTGGCGTCCATTCCAGCGGGAGCAGGCAGCCGACTTCACGGCCATGGCGAACGCCCTGGAGCTGACCCTGCATCCCAGCGCCATCGCCCTGTTTGGCCACTGGTTCAGCCGCCCTCTGCCCTGCTCTTTCAAGGGGCTGCGCATCGAACTCATCCTGCCGTGGAACGACGCCGATCTGGATCTGCTCAAGGAGAACCTCATCGGCCACCTGCTGATGCTGCGCAAGTTGAAGCGATCCCCCTCACTCTTCATTGCCACGACCCGCAACGAGATGACGCTGGTCTCCCTCGATAACGAGAGCGGCCAGGTGTGGCTGGAGTGGCTGGACTCTGGGCGGCGCCTGACGTTGGCTCCCTCGTTGCCGGCCTTTCTGGCGCGACTGGAAACCTTGCCCCAGTGATGCTCCAAAAGAGAGGGCCTTGCCACCTGGCAAGGCCCTCTCTTTTTATTGCGCCATTGTGCGCGGTGGGCTCCTACTCCTTGAAGTCCCAGGAGAGGTTGGACACCAGCCTGCAAGGCTCGCACCTGAAGTCGAAGATCTCGTGCAGGGGGGCGGCCAGCGCCCATGGGCCACCACAGCCAGGGCAGGGGCGAGCCCGCTCTTCGGTAGCGCTCAGGCCACCTACCCGGTAGAGATAGTAATAGGTGGGGATGCCGCTCAGGACTTCCAGCCGTCTGGCGAGATCGCTGCCCCGGCGATGAAGGCGGCTGCCCACCTCGCCGATTTCGTGCAGGGCGGCGTGCTCGGCAATGGAGCCGTTCATCTGCAACTGATCGCAGGCCTCCCAATCTTCCTGCCACTTGATGATCTGCTTGTGATCACCATTCGCGACGGCGGGCAGCCGATAGAGCGGGATGGGGGCGAAGTGATCGCCGCAGCGCAGGGGAGAGCAACTGTGCAGGAAGCTGGTGTAGAGCAGCATCCAGCTGGGACGCTCTCCCTGCTCTGCGCACGGGTCCGTACTGTCCGAGAGCAGATCCGCCCCTTGCAGGTGGAGTTTGGGGGCGAGCAGGCCCGCCTGGTGCAGACCTTGCTCGGCAAGGGCGACCAGCTCGCTCTGGTTGTCAGGGTGCAGGCTGTCCTGCTCCGGGCAGACCACCCGGCTGACGAAATAGCCTTCGTGCATGCTGGTGGGAAACTCCCGCCCCTGGATCTGCCCCTGATAGCGCAACATGTCGAGGTAGTGGACGATGGCCCGCTCTGCCTCCCCGAGGGAGGTATCGCGGTAGCACTCAAAGGTGAGTTCGAGGATATACATGGCGATGGGTCAATCCTGCTTCTGGTTGAGCAGCAGGTCGGTGAGACGATCGACCTTCTGCTCCAGCCGGGCGAGCTGTTCGCTCAGTTGCTGAAGAGTGACGCTTTCCGTGGCCAAGGGGGATGCCTCGGGGGCACTGGCGGGGGCGGGCGCGGGCGCTGTCGACGCGGGCTGGGGTTGTTGCTTCCACTGGCTCAACACCTTGAGCAGCTCGGCCATGGGCACGGGATGGCTGAGGCGGGCCTTGACCATGGCGGTAGAGGGGGTGATCCCCCTGGCACTGAGTTCGTTGGCTATCTGGATGATCTCTTGGGCTGACATCTTGGCTCCTGCACGGCTGTCTTGCTGCGGGTGGATAGTGGCACAGAGCTTAATCAAAGCCTGTCCATCAGGAAAGCGGAGCGAAGGGCGTGGGTGGCGAGAGGGAGGGGCGCCTGGGTGATGGAGGGAGGGGATTGGCGGCTCCGCGTCTACCCAACGCTGGCCGCCGGGAGTGGGGTGATCAGGTCCCCTGGCGCAGCATCACATCCAGCTGGTCGATGGCTTCCGCCCAGTCGGCGTCGTGGCTGAGGGCATCGCGCAGAAAGCCTGCCTGGGAAGGAGTCCAGAACGGCGCGTCGGGCAACTGGGTATGGCGATCGATGGGATGGTCGCGGATAAAACGCTGCTGGCTGATGTCGTCACTGGCCAGCCCCAGCTGGGCAAACAGGGCGGCCATGTCATGGGTGAGCAATTCCATGTCGGTACTCCTTGGAAGGGGGCTGTGGAAGAGTATAGCCAGCCCCCGTGCTCTCAAATCTAGGAGGGGAGACGATGGGGTGGCAGCTCGACACCGGCGACATGCAGCCCCTGCATGCAGAGCTGTCCCTGATAATGGCTCTCTCCGTCGCTGGAGAACTCGAACTGGTAGTAGGTGAGCAGGCGCAGGGGCTTGTGCCCCAGGGCGCGGTGTGTCCGCGCCAGCGACAGCAGTTGCAGGTCGTGGTGCTGGCAGTAGCGGCGCATGTATTGCCAGGCCAGCTCCGCCTGGCGGCGCTGTTGCCAGAAGGCCCAGCCAACGAGGCCGAGCAGCAAGATCCCAAGCATTTCTCCCATCAGCGGGTTCCTTCTGTGATGTGTGTGGGGCCCTGTTCACCTCAGGCAACAGGGCCGTTGTGTCGGGCCTAGGTGGAAGCGAACAGGCGACCGATGGCCAGACCCAGGGCCTCGCTGCGTTCGGGGTCACGCAGTTTTGCCAGCATATCATTGCGCAGGGCCGGTAGCGTGACGAGCTCGGCAAATACCTGGTTGAAGAACTGGGTGGGTTGCAGGGCGAGCTGCTCCAGAAACAGGCCGAGCAGTTCGGGGTGTTTCAGATCGGGCCAGAGGCGGCCAGCGATGGCGAGGAGCAGGGAGGGGCTTGGCCGGGTTTGCAGCAGGGTCAGTAGCTTGTTGGTGCGCAGCCCGTTGCCCGGGCAGGAGGCCAGTGCCCGGCACAGATAGGCCAGGGTTTCGGGGTCAGGCTCGGCGCACTCCTGCTCCTTGCCGATGCGCTCCAGCAATGCACCTTGCAGGGCAGGAGGCAGGGGGGCGTTCTCCAGGCTCTGGCACAGGGCGTAGAGGGGGGCCTGCGGCAGCACGGGCAAGGCCTTGCAGACCAGTGCCAGGTTGCGTTCAACCTGCAGCCGCTCCGCGAGATCTGCAAACCCTTGCAGTCCCAGGGCCTGCCACCCCTCTTCCCCCGGCGCCGCCAGATAGTGGCAGAGGGCCTCGTAGTAAGCGGAAGGGGCTTGTTCCAGCTGGCGGGCCAGCTTGGCGTGCACACTGGCCATCTTGGCCTCGGCCGGACGGAAGGTATAGGGGTTGTCCGCCAGACGCTGGGCCTTCTCTTCGTCCAGTTCACCGGTGAGCTTGTAGCCCAGAGTCTCTACCACCTGATCCATGAAATGCTTGGGGCCGCTGGAAATGAGGAGGCCGCGCTCATCGAGGGCGAACTTGAGGAACCAGAGGTAGTGCCTGGATTCGGTGGACTGGAAGAAGTGCACGCCGAGCCAGGCGTGCTGCTGCAACGGCCAGGGATAGGGCTCCTGCTGCTGCTCGATGCGCACGAAGAGGTCGCTGGGGAGCGGGCGCACCTGGCGGCCCAGATCGAACAGCTGGAACTGGGTATCGGCCTGGGTCAGAAACTCGGTCAGGGTGTTGATGGAAGACATGAAGAGATCCCGCTTGAAGATAATGCGGGCGATTATAAGGGGGCTGCACCAGATAGCCAGAGGCGGTGATGCAGGGTATGAAGGTGACGGCAACATGGCAGCCATTGCGGGGTCGGTGTATAGTAGCGCCCCTTTTTGATGGCCGTATTGAGTGGGGCCCCGTCGCAGACCGGGCCCGCGATGAGGAAGTGAGCGAGATGAATCAATATCTGCTGGTTGCCGGTCTGCTGGGAGAGCTGACTGCCGAGTTGCAACGTCTGGAACGCTGGCAAGCCGACCATCCGGGGAGCGAGGCGCTGGCAAGCGAGCTGCCGTTCTGTGTCGATACCCTGAGTTTCGATCAATGGCTGCAGTTCGTGCTGATCCCGCGCATGGAGCAGCTAGTGGTGCTGCAGGCTCCGCTGCCGACCAGCGTCTCCCTCTATCCCATGGCGAGTGAGGTCTATAAAGAGGAGCTGGCGGAGGCCGAGGCCCTGCTTCGTCTGATCGCCCGTTTCGATCTGCTGCTCTCCGGCAAAGTGGTCGAACAATGATGGACGAGCAGACCCGGACAGCGGATGCCTTGCAGCCGACTCTGCTCTATCAGGATGACTGGCTGGTGGCGGTGAACAAACCGTCCGGTCTCCTGGTGCACCGCAGTTGGCTCGACAAGGCCGAGACCCGTTTCGCCATGCAGATGACCCGGGATCTGATCGGGGGTCGTCATGTCTACCCCGTGCACCGACTGGACAGGCCCACTTCGGGTGTGCTGTTGTTTGCTCTCGATCCTGCCGTGGCCCGTACCCTGACCGAGGCCTTTGCTGCCCGTCAGGTCCACAAGGAGTACCTGGCACTGGTGCGGGGATGGGCCCCCGAAGAGGGGCTCATCGACTATCCGCTCAAGGAGCAGCTGGACAAGATTGCCGATGCCTTCAGCGACCCGGATCGCCCCGCCCAGGAGGCGGTGACCGCGTTTCGTCGTCTGCATCAGGTCGAGTTGCCCTTCGCCGTCTCCAAGAAGCATCCCACCAGTCGCTACAGCCTGGTCCGCCTCTTTCCCAAGACGGGGCGCAAGCACCAGCTGCGCCGCCATCTGGATCACCTGTTCCACCCCATCGTTGGTGATACCACCCACGGGGATGGCCGGCACAACCGCTTCTTTCGCGAGCATTACGGGTGCGACCGCCTGCTGCTGATCGCGCACCGTCTGAGCTTCGAGCATCCGGTGCTCAAGGTGCCGATGCGGATCCAGGCGCCCCTGGGCCCCGAGGTGCTGGGTCTGTTCGCCCGTCTGGGCTGGCCTGCCAGCGAGCAAGACTACGGCGCCTGAGCCTCTTTCCATCTGTTGCCTCTGACCGGGCTGTGGCATGCTGTAGCCCAGGTACGTCAGAGGAATGACTTATGGCTCAACGAGATATCGCCTGCGCAATCGCGTGCCCCCCGCCTGTTCAGGGGGGCTCTTCCTACCCATCCCGGTCTTGCCGGGTCCAATATCTGTCCCTGAGGAGTCGCTGATGGCCGAGATCGACATCCTGGTCGGCACCGTCTACGGCTCTGCCATGCTGGTGGCCGAGACCCTCTGTGACCACCTGCAAGCCAATGGCCATGTCTGCCAGATCTTCGATGACGCGGCGCTGACCGACATCGATGCCTCCCGCTTTCTGCTCATCGTGACCGCCACCACGGGGCAGGGGGATATACCGCCCAATTTGCAGCCCTTTGCCAGTGCCCTGGCCGATCGTGCTCCTTATATGAAGGGATGGCGCTATGCCCTCATCGCCATGGGAGACAGCAGCTATGAACACTTCTGCGGAGCGGGGCGAACGCTGGATGCCCTGTTGCAGGAGCTGGCTGCCGAGCCACTGGTTGTGCACCTGGAAATCGATGCGACGGTAGAAGATGAGCCTGAAGTGGCAGCGCTGGCCTGGTTGAAAACCTGGGAAAATAGACTGTAGCCAGACCCTTCTCCCCGAGAATAAATTCACCTCCGTGAGTGTGCTGACGGGGGTGTTTTATTTTTGGGGCGTCACGCCTCAGCCCCCAAATATATCCTCTCTTTCGTCCGGTTATTTTTCTCGCCAATGATGATAACCGGTTGGCCATATTCATCATCACCCACGACAAATTGAAAAATTAAAAGTTCCGCATTGAAAGCGATTTCAGTCATGTTTTTGCTACTGCGATACGGATTTATCACTTAACTCTCGTCGCGAATTAATATTTGAAAGCGCTTTCTTTGGTTATTGTTTTTATTTTTTGTGCTTTTAATGGGTGATTGGTGCCATCAAATGCAAATTTATTGACTTTTTGTTGCTGTGGTTGTCGATGGCGTGTGATTTGTCATCGTTTTGTGAATCAGCTCATGTTTGCAGGGAATTTGGGTACATATAATCGACCCCGGTTATCACCAAAACGTTTTTCCGGTGATAAGAACTTGAATATCAGGATCACACTCCTCTCAGCGGGAATAAGGAAAATGAAAATGAAAGCAAAGTGGCTCCCGATCGCTGCAGCAGTAACCGCAGCCCTGGCTTCCCAAGCCGCCTTCGCCGTTGATTTCCACGGCTACTTCCGTTCCGGTGTCGGTGTTTCCGGTGACGGGGACATGGTCAAATACAACGTCAACAAGGTTGGTCGTCTGGGTAACGAAAATGATACCTACGGCGAAGTCCAGCTGGGTCAGGAAGTCTTCAACAAAGATGGCAAGACTTTCTACGTAGACTCCATGTTCGCCATGACCTCCAACGGCTCCAACGACTGGGAAGGTACCGGCACCGTCTGTAACTTCGATGCCAAGCAGTGCAACGGCGACTCCGACTTCGCCCTGCGTCAGTTCAACGTGCAAGCCAAGGGGCTGCTGGGCTTCGCGCCGGAAGCCACCCTGTGGGCCGGTAAGCGTTTCTACCAACGTCACGACATCCATATCTCTGACTTCTACTACTGGAACATCTCCGGTGCCGGCGCCGGTATCGAAGGCATCCAGGCTGGTCCTGGCAAACTCTCCCTGGCCTGGGTCCGCAACGACCGTAGCGCGGCGGATGTATTTGGTCAGTACACCAATACCGGAACCAGCACGGCTCCGAACTATGTGAAAAACGAAGATCTGAACGTCAACACCCTGGACGTGCGTTATGCCGGCATCCCGCTGTGGCAGGACGGTTCTCTGGAAGTGGGCGCCATGTATGCCCTGGTCAATGAGACCGACGCCCAGAAAGATCTGAAGAACGACAACATGAAGAACGGCGTCATGCTGACCGCCGAACTGACCCAAGGCATCTTCGGTGGCTTCAACAAGACCGTACTGCAGTACGGTACCGAAGGCTACTCCAAGACCATGGCCTACTACGGTGATGGCTCCTGGTACGGTGCCGAAGCCAAAGCCGGTGCCGATGGCTACCGTATCATCAACTGGGGCGTCATCCCGATGGGCAACTCCTGGGAGATGGGTCACCAGCTGGTCTACGGGGTAGGCAACGAGATGTGGGATACCAACGACAAGACCGAAACCATGTCTGTCGTAGTTCGCCCGATGTACAAGTGGGATGACTTCAACAAGACCATCTTCGAAGGCGGTTACTTCAAGGACAAGACCAGCTATAACAATGGCGCTGCCGATGACAAGGATGCTGGCTACAAGCTGACCCTGGCTCAGGCCTGGTCTGCCGGCTCCAGCTTCTGGGCCCGTCCGGAAATCCGTGTATTCGCTTCCTATCTGGCGAATGATGAAGACAAGGAAGTGTTTGAAGGCAACACCTCCAAAGACACCTATCAGGTTGGCGTACAAGCAGAAGCCTGGTGGTAAGCAATATCTTCAGTTAAGTTAGTCACTGCCCCCTTATGGGGGCAGTTTTGTTTCGCATGATGTGGCAACCGGGTTATGGAGATAAGAAGAATGAAACTGGTAAAGATGTCTATCGCGGCCATGGTTACCGCGCTGCTGGCCGGTTGTTCCGGTAGCATGGTGGTGCCCGTGCAGGAGCACGCCTCCATTCTGAGTAATGCCGATCAGGCCAAGCAGGCGCTCTCCCAGGCAACCAGTTGTTGCACAGGGTTCAACGAATTCAATTATGTCTCCCTGCCGGAAGGCGAGACGCTGCTGGCCATCGACGGCAAGCAGCCCAGTTATCAGTTTGACGAGGGCATGAGCTATTTTGCCGCCTATCGTCTGCCGGCCAATACCGGCAATCTGGCCATCACCCTGGCCTCCCAGGTCAGCAAGACGGTCCTGGTTCCCAAGGTGATCATGCTGGATGCCCAGTTCAAGGTGACTCGCGTGCTGGGTGAGTCGGTCTTTGCCTATCAACCAGCCCACCTGCTCGACAACGACAGGATTGAGGGGCGCGTGTTTGTGGACCGCAGCATGCCGGGCAATCCCGCCACTGAAACCTATATGGTGGTCTATGCGCCGGCCAACGAGACGGCGGGCAGCACCACCATCTTGCACCCCGCGAAGGCCTTTGCCCGTGCCAACGGCACGGTCGAGCCGGATATCAAGGACCCCGTGATCCCCCATTCGCCCTGGGGTCTGGTACAGATAAAGGTCACGGACATGGCCAAGGGACAAGGCCTGGAAGCCGTGTTCAAGCCTGAATACGCCGACAAGGTGGCGATGAGCCAGGCCAAGCCTGCTACCACTGCCGTGGCTGCGACGGCGGCCACCACGGCTGCCGTTGCCGCAGCGCCGAGCAAACCGGCTCCCGCCATGCTGAGCGAGACCGAGAGCTTCTACAACGCCCAGATCGAGAAAGCGGTGAAGGCCGGTGACATCGACAAGGCGATGCAACTCGTGAATGAAGCCGAGCGTGCCGGTTCAACCAAGGCGAAATCGGTCTTTATTGATGCAGTGAAACGTTCACAGAAGAACTAAATATCTCGGTTTATTAAAATCGATATTTATTGGAGGCCTCCCTTGTTGGAGGCCTTTTTAATCGGTAGACTGGATAATATAAATCCGCAATAAGTTACATTCAGTTACAGTGAGTATCGTTGGGTATTATTTGGTTTCTTTGTGATTTATTTTGAAGTGGTTTATTTCTTTTTGCGGCGAAGCTATAACAATACGAAATAATATTCAAGACAGTCCCCTCTCTGCTTATTTATTATCTTGTGATCTCTCCTCCAAATTTATTATTCCCTTGTTTCCGACAGAGGCATTTCCACCCCCGCTGGGTTATATTCTGCTGGTCAAAATAAGCAACCCGGAAAACGCACTTGGCGCAGTGACGGATGAAGCACATCGTCATCAATAAACTGCCCTGAGTCGTTGTCGGAAAAAATCCATTCAGGAGCGCACACATGTTAAAAAATGCTTTCTCTAATCTGCAAAAGGTCGGTAAGGCGCTGATGCTGCCCGTATCGGTCTTGCCCGTTGCAGGTATTCTGCTGGGGGTGGGTGCTGCCCACTTCAGCTGGTTGCCGGAAATCGTCTCCCAACTGATGGAGCAGGCCGGTGGTTCCGTATTCGGCCAGATGGCTCTGCTGTTCGCCGTGGGCGTCGCCCTTGGCTTCACCAATAACGACGGTGTTTCCGGCCTGTCCGCCATCGTCGGCTACGGCATCATGACCGCCACCCTGACTGTGATGGCGCCTGTGATGGGTGTCGAGAAGATCGATACCGGTGTGCTGGGTGGTATCCTCGCCGGTGGCGTGGCTGCCTGGGCGTTCAACCGCTTCTACAAGATCCAGCTGCCAGAGTACCTCGGCTTCTTCGCTGGCAAGCGCGCCGTGCCCATCATCACCGGTTTTGTTTCCATCGGTCTGGGTGTCGTGCTCTCCTTCATCTGGCCGCCGATCGGTGGTGCCATCGGTGCCTTCTCCGACTGGGCTGCCAACCAGAACCCGGTCCTGGCCTTCGGCATCTACGGCGTGGTTGAGCGCTCCCTGATCCCGTTCGGTCTGCACCACATCTGGAACGTGCCGTTCTTCTATCAGGCTGGTACCTGCGTCAACGCCGCCGGTGAAACCGTACACGGCATCATGACCTGCTTCCTGACTGCTGATGACGCTTCCCGTGCTGCCGGCAACGGCTTCGGTCAGCTGGCGGGTGGCTACCTGTTCAAGATGTTCGGTCTGCCTGCTGCCGCGTTTGCCATTGCGCACTCCGCCAAGCCGGAAAACCGCGCCAAGATCGTAGGTATCATGGCTTCTGCTGCCCTGACCTCCTTCCTGACCGGTATCACCGAGCCTATCGAATTCTCCTTCCTGTTCGTGGCCCCGGTTCTGTACGCCATCCACGCCCTGCTGGCCGGTCTGGCATACGTGCTGACCAACATGCTGGGTGTCGTTCACGGTCACACCTTCTCCAACGGCTTCATCGACTTCGTGGTGCAATCCCCGCGTGCCGACAACATGCTGCTGCTGGTGGGTCTGGGTCTGGTCTACGCGGTCATCTACTACGTGGTCTTCACCGTGGTCATCCGTGCCATGAACCTGAAAACTCCGGGTCGTGAAGACGAAGCCGCTCAAGAGTCCTCTGCCGGTCAAAGCAAGGACGAGATGTCTGCTGCACTGGTCTCCGCCTTCGGTGGCAAAGAGAACATCGCCTCTCTGGACGCCTGCATCACCCGTCTGCGTGTCGGTGTGAAGGATGTGGCCAAGGTTGACCAGGCTGGTCTGAAGAAGCTGGGCGCCGCCGGTGTGGTGGTGGCGGGTTCCGGTGTACAAGCCATCTTCGGCACCAAGTCCGACAACCTGAAAACTGAAATGGACATCTGGATGAAGAGCAACTGATTGTCGCTCCGATATCCGAGTTCCGAAAAGGGAGGCGCAAGCCTCCCTTTTTGCTGGGTTGCGTTTGGTGGCGGGACATGTGCGGGGGTTTTCCTGACGGCGCCAGCATGGTGTGACCCAATGAAAAAGGCGCCCCTGGGCGCCTTTGCTGCATCAGACCGGCTTAAAGCTTTTCGAGATCCCGTTCTATCTCGCTGATCTTGTTCTGCACCACTTTTTCCAGATGACGCAAGTCGCGCAGTATTTTCTGCTTGATGTCCGGATCGGCGGAAGGCTGGCCGCCCTGGGTCAGATTGTCCAGCTCATCCACCACGTATTTGAGGTTGGCGTTGATCTCGGTGACATCTTTGTACTCATGGGTCCCCGAGTCGACCAGCATGGTCTTGCGCTGGCGGGGGTATTTGAATTTGACGCTCTTGGCGAAGAATTCACCCTTCTGCTTCTTGAAATAGATCTTGAGGATGTCGTGGTTGGCTTCCTGGCGCAGGGTGTAGCTGTCCACCGAGGTGGGTTCCTGGATCCCCAGGCTCTTGAGATTCTCGTACATCGGGCTTCCTTGGTTTGAAACGATCCTGACCCCTCTATCTTACCCGAGTCCGGACGCCTTGCCTGTGACAGGCGCGCCAAATTCAAATTGGTGTCAAAAAGGTCTTTTTTAATCAGCGAGCCAAGGGGGAGGGGTGAACGCCTTGTCAGCACTGCCATAAGCGGTATCGTCTCATGGGGGTGTGCAGTGCTGGTGGGGCAGGAGGGTTGGCGTCCACCCATGAGAGCGGGCATGAAAAAGGGCACCAGAGGTGCCCTTGATGACATCGGCGTGGATTACTCGTCGATGGAGCGCAGCAGGGCGTTGATGCCGACCTTGGCGCGGGTCTTGGCATCCACCTTCTTGACGATGACGGCGGCGTAGAGGCTGTACTTGCCGCACTTGGAGGGCAGGGAGCCGGAAACGACCACGGAGCCGGCCGGGACGCGGCCGTAGTGGATTTCGCCGGTTTCGCGGTCATAGATGCGGGTGGACTGGCCGATGAAGACCCCCATGGAGATGACGGAGCCTTCCTCGACGATCACCCCTTCCACCACTTCGGAACGGGCACCGATGAAGCAGTTGTCTTCGATGATGGTCGGGTTGGCCTGCAGTGGCTCCAGTACGCCGCCGATGCCGACGCCGCCGGAGAGGTGCACGTTCTTGCCGATCTGGGCGCAGGAGCCCACGGTGGCCCAGGTGTCGACCATGGTGCCTTCATCGACGAAGGCGCCGATGTTGACGTAGGAGGGCATCAGCACTGTGTTCGGGGCGATGAAGGAGCCTTTGCGCGCGGTCGCGGGCGGCACGACGCGTACACCGGCAGCCTTGAACTGCTCTTCGGTGTAGTTGGAGAACTTCAGGGGAACCTTGTCGTAGTACTGGGCATCGTCGCCCTTGATGATGCCGTTGTCGTTGATGCGGAAGGAGAGCAGCACGGCCTTCTTCAGCCACTGGTGGACGACCCACTCGCCGGCAATCTTCTCGGCAACCCGTGCTTTGCCGGAGTCCAGCAGGTCGATGGCTTCCAGAATGGCGGCCTTGGTGGCGGCATCGACGGAGCCGGGGGTGATGGAGTCACGGCGCTCGAAGGCCGCTTCGATGGTCTGTTGCAACTGGGTCATGACAGGTTTCCTTTATAAAATTCTGTTTGTTGTATCACACTTTTCCAATCGTTTTTAAGGGCTCTCGCCGATTTCTTCAGAATCAGGGCGATTTATTGTACTTGAGTGGTCCAACCATTTGTTCTGATTGAGGAATCAATACGTCAAAAAGCCTCTTTCGAGGATTCATCCGAGCGTGTCAGGCACTCTCGCCAACCGGTTCCTGGGGGTTGAGCTGATTGACCAGCTTCTCCTCGAGGGCCTGCTGCTCCTCCGGGTTCAGCGGCTCTCCGGCCAGGGTGGTGAGGCTGAAGAAGTCCTCCACCCGCTCACCGATGGTGGTGATCTTGGCGGCATGGAGGGAGAGGCCGCACTGCTGGAACACGGCACCGATACGGGCCAGCAGGCCCGGAGTATCCAGGGCCGTCAGCTCCAGCAGGGTGTGGCGGTTTTCCCCCTTGTGGGGCAGGAAGACCACCCTGGTCGGCACGCTGAACTGGCGGTGGCGTCTGGACAGGGGTTTGCTGCGCAGTACCAGTTTGCCCGGCTCCTGAAGGGCTTTCTCCAGCGCCTTCTTGATGGTGGCGGTACGATTGGGGCTGATTGGCTCGCCGTTTGGCTCCAGCACGATGAAGGTGTCGAGCACGTAGTCGTTGCGCGAATTCATGATCTGGGCGTCGTGGATGCTGAGGTTCTTCTGATCCAGCGCCGAGGCCACAGTGGCAAAGAGGTTGGGGGTATCGCGACAATAGATGAACACCTCGCTACCGCCCCGTATGGGATGCTTGCCGATGAGCACCAGGGGGGCCGGGTTGTCACCGTGGGCGATGATCTTGCGGCAGTGCCAGGCGATCTGCTCCGGGCTGTGGCGCAGGAAGTAATCGGCCTTGAAGTCGTTCCAGAGGGCGGTGACCGCCTCCTGTGGCACCTCGCGCTGGGTCAGGATCTGCCTGGCCTGGCGCTGGTTTTCACGGATCTTGAGGCGCATGTCCGGCGGGTTTTCCAACCCCTGGCGCAGGGCCTTCTGGGTGGCGAAGTAGAGTTCGCGCAGCAGGGTACCCTTCCAGTCGTTCCACAGACTGTCGTTGGTGGCACAGATGTCGGCCACGGTCAGGCAATAGAGCAGGTCGAGGTGCAATTCATCCCGCACCTTCTGGGCGAAGTCGGTGACCACGTCCGGGTCGTAGATGTCGCGGCGCTGGGCGGTGACCGACATCAGCAGATGGTGGCGCACCAGCCAGGCGACCAGTCGGCTCTCATAGCGATCCAGCCCGTGCAACTGGCAGAACTCCAGCGCATCCACGGCCCCGAGTTCGGAATGATCGCCACGCCTGCCCTTGGCGATGTCGTGGAAGAGGGCGGCGATGCTGAGCAGCTCGGGCTTGCGCAACTGGGTGAACACCTCGTGGCAGAGCGGGTGAGTCTGGCGGCTGGCTGGATTCGGGAAGCGATGGATGTTCTGCAGCAGCCGATGGGTGTGCTCGTCCACCGTGTAGGCGTGGAACATGTCGAACTGCATCTGGCCGACGATGAGGTTCCACTGGGGCAGGTAGGCCGCGAGGATCCCGTACTTGTGCATCAGGGTGAGCGGCTGGCCGATGCCGTTGGGGTGGCGCAGGAGCGCCATGAAGAGACGGCGGCACTCGGGTAGATCTTGCAGCCAGCAGTTGAGGGTGCGTCTGGCCTCGCGCAACTGGCGCAAGGTGGCGGAGTGGATGCCGGCGATCTCCGGGTGCTGGGCTATCTGGTAGAAGAGTCGCAGGATGGCGGCAGGATCCCGGCCGAACAGCTCGGAGTCCACCGCATCGATGAGGCGGCCGCGCAGCTGGAATTCGTCGCTGATGCGGCGCACGTCCATGGCGGTGTTGCCGAGAATGGCCTCGTCAAAGAGTTGCAGCAGCATCTCGTTGAGCTCGGCCACCCGCCGCACCGTCTGGTAGAAGCGCTTCATCATCTGCTCGACCGGGCCGTTGCCCTCGCCCTCGAACCCCAGCATCTGGGCCACGGTACGCTGGCGGTCGAACAAGAGGCGGTTGTCCCCCTTGTTGATGGCCATGTGCAGGGCGAAGCGCACCTTCCACAGGAAGTTCTGACAGTCGAGCAGCTCCCGGTACTCGGCCCGGTTGAGAAAACCGTGGCTGGTCATCTCGAACAGGGTGGTGGCGCCGAAGTGGCGGCGGGCGACCCAGGCCAGGGTCTGGATGTCGCGAAGGCCCCCGGGATTGTTCTTGAGATCCGGCTCCAGCTTGTAGGCGGTGCCGAGAAACTGCTGGTGGCGCAGGGCCTGCTCTTCGCGTTTGGCACGAAAGAAGGCTTCGCTCGGCCAGAAGTGCTGGGGCTGGGTGGCCGCCTGCAACTGCTCGAATCCCGCCAGGCGACCCGTGATGTAACGGGCCTCGATGAGGTTGGTGGCAACCGTGATGTCGTTGCGACCCTGCTCGATGCACTCGGCCACGTTGCGCACCGACTGCCCCACTTCCAGCTTGAGATCCCACAAGAGGGTGATGAACTCGCCGATGCGAAGCCCCAGCACCTCGTCCAGTTCATCTCCTTCGTAGAGGATCAGCAGGTCGATATCGGAGTGGGGATGGAGTTCGCCGCGGCCATAGCCGCCTACCGCGATCAGGGTGAGCTCGGTCCTGTCGAAGCCGAACTTGTGCCAGAGCCTGGTTAGCAGCGCGTCCATGTATTCGGAGCGGGTGGCGACCAGTTCGATGATGTTGTCACCGGCGTCGAAGCGCTCGTGCAGCCAGGCGAGAAAGCGGCTCAGGTACTCCTTGCAGTTGTCACGGGTGAGCTGATCGTCTGGGAGCAGATGGGGAGAAAGCAGGCTGGCATCCATGGCATGTCACACTCTCGGTCGGGCCGGGTAAAGAGCAACCCCGGCGCGCGGCCGGGGTTGAATGTCAAACGTGGCGGATAAAACGCTCGATAGTGTCGTCGGGACGCAGGGTCAGGACCTCGCAGCCATCCTCGGTCACCAGCAGGGTGTGCTCCCACTGGGCGGAGTCGCCGCCGTCCTTGGTGGTCACGGTCCAGCCATCCTTCGGATTGACCTTGCAGTGGTACTTCTTGCTGTTGACCATGGGCTCGATGGTGAAGCACATGCCCGCTTTCAGCTCCAGCTTGCCGCCGTTGCGGTAGTGGAGGATCTGCGGCTCTTCGTGGAACTCGGCACCGATGCCATGGCCGCAGTAGTCGCGTACCACGGAGAAGCCGGCCTGCTCGACGATGGGCTGGATGACGGCGCCGATCTCGGTGATGCACATGCCCGGGCGCACCCGCTTGATGGCGGCATAGAGGCTATCTTGGGCCACCTTGCAGAGCTGGCGACGCAGGGGGGTGGTCTGGCCCACGATGAACATGGCGGAGGTATCGCCGTGATAACCATCCTTGATGACGGTGATATCCAGATTGATGATGTCCCCTTCCCGCAGTTTCTTGTGGTTCGGGATGCCATGGCAGATGACATCGTTCACCGAAGTACAGATGGACTTGGGGAAGCCGTGGTAATTGAGCGGCGCGGGGATGGCCTGCTGCACGTCGACGATGTAATCGTGGCAGAGGGTATTCAGTTCGTCTGTGGTGACGCCCGCCTTGACGTGGGGGGCGATCATGACCAGCACGTCGGCGGCCAGCTGGCCGGCGACACGCATTTTTTCAATCTCTTCCGGTGTCTTGATTTTAATGGACATGGGATCTCTCTTGGGGCCTGATTGCGCATCCTGCCGATGCCCAACAACCAGGTAATGAAAAATAGATGCGTTTGCAATCAGGGCGAAATTTTATCCCCAACCCCCGTTTACTTCCAGTGTGATCGTCATCGCAACGTCATCAGGCGGTCGCACCATGGTCCGGGATCCATTTTTAGCACCCGGGCTGGTGGTGTCATGACCAAAGTTATGGTATAAAGCGCGCCGGAATGGGGAACTCGTGTCCTCATACCATCACCCTTACTCAACAACACACACACATCGACACATATGCCGGGGTGCCTTAACGGGTCGGTTATATGGGATGTGTGGAGGCCTAACCCCAATACAGAGGTATAAAATGGCTAAAGTTTCTATGCGCGACATGCTGCAAGCCGGCGTTCACTTCGGTCACCAGACTCGTTACTGGAACCCGAAAATGAAGTCCTACATCTTCGGCGCCCGCAGCAAAGTTCACATCATCAACCTGGAAAAAACCGTTCCGATGTTTGACGATGCCATGAACTTCATCAGCTCCGTAGCTGCCAAGAAAGGCAAGGTACTGTTCGTAGGTACCAAGCGTGCCGCGTCTGAAGCCGTCAAAGAAGCCGCTGAGCGTTGCGACCAGTTCTATGTTAACCACCGCTGGCTGGGCGGCATGCTGACCAACTGGAAAACCGTTCGTCAGTCCATCAAGCGCCTGAAAGATCTGGAAACCCAGAGCGAAGACGGTACCTTCGACAAGCTGACCAAGAAAGAGGCGCTGATGCGTACTCGCGAAATGGAAAAGCTGGAGAAGAGCCTGGGTGGTATCAAGAACATGGGCGGCCTGCCTGACGTTCTGTTCGTTGTCGATGCCGACCACGAGCACATCGCTATCAAAGAAGCCAACAACCTGGGTATCCCGGTAGTTTCCATCGTTGATACCAACTCCAACCCGGACGGCGTTGACTATGTCATCCCGGGTAACGACGACGCTATCCGTGCCGTACAGCTGTACCTGAACGCTGCTGCTGACACCGTTCTGGAAGCCCGTGAGCAGGACATCGTTGTTCAAGCCGAACAAGATGGCTTCGTTGAAGCTGAGTAATTGATAAGGACTGAAAAGCCCTTATTAACCAAGCTGATGTAATTGGTTAGCAGGGGCCCTTGTGGCCCCTGTTTCTTGTCAATTCAAGACCGAGGATACTGGACATGGCAAACATTTCTGCCGCCCTGGTAAAAGAACTGCGCGAGCGCACCGCCGCTGGCATGATGGATTGCAAAAAAGCGCTGGAAGAAGCCAACGGTGATATCGAGCTGGCTATCGAGAACATGCGTAAATCCGGTCAGGCCAAGGCCGCCAAGAAAGCTGGCCGTATCGCCGCTGAAGGTGTGATCTTCGCCCGTACCGAAGGCAACGTTGCCGTCATGATCGAGCTGAACTGCGAGACTGACTTCGTTTCCAAGGATGCCGGTTTCCTGGCCATGGGTCAGAAGATCGTCGAGATCGCTGCTACCCAGAAAATCGCTGACGTTGACGCGCTGAAAGCCGCCGACTTCGGCAACGGCGAGTCCGTCGAGCTGACCATCACCAACCTGATCGCCAAGATCGGCGAGAACATGAACCTGCGTCGCGTGATGCTGGTTGAAGGTGACAACCTGGGCACCTACGTTCACGGCTCCCGCATCGGTGTTATCACCAAGCTGGTTGGCGGTACCGACGAGCTGGCCAAAGATCTGGCCATGCACGTTGCTGCCAACAGCCCGCAATTCGTCAAACCGGAAGACGTGTCTGCCGAAGTCGTTGCCAAAGAGCGCGAAATCCAGATCGACATCGCTATCAACTCCGGCAAGCCGAAAGAGATCGCCGAGAAGATGGTTGAAGGCCGCATGAAGAAGTTCACCGGTGAGGTTTCCCTGACTGGTCAACCGTTCGTGAAAGATCCTTCCATGACCGTTGCCGAGCTGCTGAAGAAAGAAGGCGCTGACGTTGTTTCCTTCACCCGTTTCGAAGTGGGCGAAGGCATCGAGAAGCAAGAGACCGACTTCGCTGCTGAAGTAGCAGCCCAGATCGCGGCCGCTCAGAAGGCCTAATCGAACCGGTTTTTCCGTTTCCCCAGACCGCGACTTATGTCGCGGTCTTTATATGACCAGGAATCAGTGACATGAGTACCAATCCCAAGCCTGCATACAGACGTGTTCTTCTGAAGTTGAGTGGTGAAGCCCTGCAAGGATCCGAGGGTTTCGGCATTGATCCGGCGGTGCTGGAACGGATGGCCCAAGAGATCAAAGAGCTGGTTGAGCTGGGTGTTCAGGTCGGTCTGGTCATCGGTGGCGGCAACCTGTTCCGTGGTGCCGGCCTTGCCAAGGCAGGCATGAATCGCGTGGTGGGTGACCACATGGGCATGCTGGCGACCGTCATGAACGGCCTGGCCATGCGTGATGCCCTGCATCGTGCTTATGTGAATGCCCGCCTGATGTCGGCCATCTCCCTGCAAGGGGTCTGCGACTCCTACAGCTGGGCCGAAGCCATCAGCCAGCTGCGCGCCGGCAAGGTGGTGATCTTCTCTGCCGGTACCGGCAACCCCTTCTTTACCACCGACTCGGCAGCCTGCCTGCGCGGTATCGAGATCGAAGCCGACGTCGTGCTGAAAGCCACCAAGGTCGATGGCGTGTTCACCGATGACCCGGTCAAGAACCCGGATGCCGTGCTCTATCAGGAACTGAGTTATGATGAAGTTCTTGAAAAAGAACTCAAAGTGATGGATCTTGCTGCTTTTACCCTGGCCCGCGACCACGATCTGCCGATCCGGGTGTTCAACATGAACAAACCGGGCGCGCTGCGCCGCGTGATCATGGGTGAGCCGGAAGGTACCCTGATCCACCAGGCCAGCAAGTAAGGCAAGTGTGAGCCCCAGGCTCGCTTGTCCATTACGCCAGTCAACAAGATAGATACGAGCCGCCTGTCGGCTCGTTCGCCAAAAGGAAAACCACTGTGATCAACGAGATTAAAAACGACGCCAAGGACCGCATGGGCAAAAGCGTAGAGTCGCTGAAGACCCAGATGTCCAAGATCCGTACCGGCCGTGCTCACCCGAGCCTGCTCGACGGCATCCAGGTGGAGTATTACGGTGCTGCCACTCCTCTGAAGCAGTTGGCCAACGTGGTGGCAGAAGATGCCCGTACTCTCTCCATCTCCATCTTCGATCGCTCCATGATCCAGGCGGTGGAAAAAGCCATCCTGACCTCCGATCTGGGCCTGAACCCGTCCAGCAACGGCCAGACTCTGCGCGTGCCGCTGCCGCCGCTGACCGAAGAGCGTCGCCGTGATCTGACCAAGATCGTCCGTGCCGAAGCCGAAGGTGCCCGGGTTGCCATTCGCAACATCCGTCGCGATGCCAACGCCGACCTGAAAGCCCTGCTGAAAGAGAAAGAGATCTCCGAAGACGACGACCGTCGCGCCCAGGAAGAGATCCAGAAGCTGACCGATACCTTCATCAAGCTGGTGGATGACGCCCTGGTTGTGAAGGAAAAGGAGCTAATGGAAATCTAAGCCTCCGACAGGTATATTACGAGCGCCGTGTAGTGCCCCTGCACGGCGCTTTTGTCTTTGTGGGAGAAATGAATGTCGCTTTTGGCAGCGCTAGGCGATAGCGCCAGCTCGTCCTTGCCCCGTCACGTCGCCATCATCATGGATGGCAATGGTCGCTGGGCCCAGAACCGCGGCAAGATGCGGGTTTCCGGGCACAAGGCGGGCGTGAAATCCGTGCGTGAGGCCGTGGCCTTTGCCGCTCGTGCCAAGATGGAGGCGCTGACCCTGTTTGCGTTTTCCAGCGAGAACTGGCGCCGTCCGGAAGGGGAAGTCAACGCCCTGATGGAGTTGTTCATGACGGTGCTGGGTCGCGAGGTGAGCAAGTTGCACAGCAACGGCATTCGCCTTCGGGTGATTGGCGACACTGCCCGCTTCAGCGAGCGGCTGCAGGCCAAGATCGCCAAGGCCGAGGCCCTGACCGCCAACAATCAGGGATTGACCCTCAATATCGCCGCCAACTATGGCGGTCAGTGGGACATCGCCCAGGCGGCCCGGACCCTAGCACGGGCCGTGGCGGCGGGTGAACTGGATGCCGAGGCGGTCGATGAGGCGGCATTGGGTCGTCATGTCTGCATGGCTGATCTGCCCCCCGTGGATCTGTTGATCCGCACCGGCGGGGATCATCGCATCAGCAACTTTGTCCTTTGGCAGCTCGCCTATGCCGAACTCTATTTTACCCCGGTCCTGTGGCCCGATTTTGACGAGGCCGAGTTCAGTGGGGCAGTTGCCTCCTTCGTTGCTCGCGAGCGTCGCTTCGGGTGTACGGGTGAACAGATCCGGGAATTGATCGCCGCGCAACAGACCGGCTAAACCCCGCTCCCAAGAGAGAGGTTTCTTTTGCTAAAACAACGAATTATTACCGCATTACTGTTAGTACCCTTGGTGTTGGGGGCGCTGTTTTTTCTGCCGTTGAAATTCTTTGCCCTGCTCGCTGCCCTGGTCTTTCTGCTGGCCAGCCGTGAGTGGAGTGCCTTCGTCACTGCCCAGCCGCAACAGTGGTTGCCGCTGGTGTTCTGTCTGCTGCTGGGGGCCAGCCTGTTCTGGGTGCCCGTGGAGCAACTCTGGATCCCCCAACTGCATCCGCTGGTGATGGGTGTGCTCTGGACCGCCGTCAGCTGGTGGCTGCTGGGGCTGCTGCTGGTGCTGCGCTACCCGCAAAGCGCCAGGCTGTGGCGTGAATCCATCTGGCTCAAGTCCCTGTTCGGTCTGGTGACCCTGGTTCCCTTCTTCTGGTCCCTTGTGGCCATTCGCGGTTACAACTTCTACCACGACCCCATGATGGGGGCCTGGATCCTGCTGTTCGTGATGGGGCTGGTCTGGGCGGCAGATTCTGGCGCGTATTTTTTCGGCAAGGCGTTCGGCAAACACAAGCTGGCACCGGCCGTGAGCCCGGGTAAAACCATCGAAGGCATGCTGGGTGGGCTGTTTACCGCCAGCCTGCTGGCCATCGGCGTGACTTGGTTCATGGGCTTCGTGCCTGCCAAGATGGGCACCGTGCTGCTCTGTTCTCTGCTGGCGGTGCTGGCCTCCGTGCTTGGCGATCTGGCCGAGAGCATGTTCAAGCGGGAAGCCGGCATCAAGGATTCCGGCACCCTGTTGCCGGGCCATGGGGGCATTCTCGATCGCATCGACAGCCTGACGGCGGCGCTGCCCGTCTTCCTGCTCAGCTACCTGTTGCTCGGTCCGGAGTTTTGATGTTTCGCGCACTGATGATCCCGGGAGCGTCCCGCTCCATCAGTCTGTTACCCAATCAGGAGTCTTGATGCAAAACCTGGTGATCCTGGGAGCGTCAGGCTCCATCGGTCAGAGCACCCTCAAGGTACTGCGCCACAACCCCGGGCGCTGGCAGGTGCTGGCGCTGACCGCTGCCCGCAGCGTGGACGCCATGCTGCGCGACTGTCTCGAATTCTCCCCCCGGTTCGCCGTCATGGTGGACGAAGGCGCCGCCAGCGAGCTGGCGGGTCGGCTCAAGGCCCACGGCAGCACCACCCGGGTGTTGTCCGGTCAGGCAGCCCTGTGCGACGTGGCTGCTCACCCCGATGCCCACAGCGTGATGGCGGCCATTGTCGGTGCGGCGGGTCTGGCACCCACCATGGCTGCCGTGCGCGCCGGCAAGCGCATTCTGCTGGCCAACAAGGAGGCGCTGGTGATGTCCGGAGCCTTCTTCATGGAGGCGGTGCGCGAGCACGGCGCCGAGCTGCTGCCCATCGACAGCGAACACAACGCTATCTTCCAGTGCCTACCGGTCGACGTGCAGCGCCAGCCCGGTTTCTGCGATCTGGCCGGGGCGGGGATCAGCAAGATCCTGCTGACCGGCTCCGGCGGACCTTTCCGCTATGCCGATGTGGGTGAACTGCACCATGTCACCCCGGCGCAAGCCATTGCCCATCCCAACTGGTCCATGGGGGCCAAGATCTCGGTGGACTCCGCCACCATGATGAACAAGGGGCTGGAGTACATCGAGGCGCGCTGGCTGTTCAATGCGGCCCCCGAGCAGATCCAGGTGGTGATCCACCCCCAGTCCGTCATTCACTCCATGGTGCAGTACAAGGATGGCTCCGTGCTGGCCCAGCTCGGCAACCCGGACATGTGCACCCCCATTGCCCACGCTCTGGCCTATCCGGAACGGATCGAGTCCGGTGTGGAACCTTTGGATTTCTTCAGTGTCGGAGAGTTCAGCTTTATCCGGCCCGACTATGAGCGCTATCCCTGTCTGGCGCTGGCCATGAGCGCGTGCCAGCAGGGGCAGGGGGCGACCACCTCCCTCAATGCCGCCAACGAGGAGGCCGTCGCGGCTTTTCTTGCAGAGCGGATCGGATTTATGGATATTGCCAGAGTCAACGAATCCGTCATGGCCGAGCTGGGCAGCAGTGCTGCCGGCTCTCTGGCGGATCTCATCGCCCTGGACGGTACGGCCCGAGCCCGTGCCCAGCAACTGATAAAGGAGCTTGCCGTATGAACGGACTGTGGTGGCAGCCAGCCCCTCTCCATGCTCTCGAGCGCAGGACTGGACATGACCGCGAGGTACGCGGCTGATGGGCGGGCTTCTGTGGAATATCGGCGCCTTCATCGTGGCCCTCGGGCTGCTGGTGGCGGTGCATGAATTTGGCCACTTCTGGGTGGCTCGTCGTTGCGGCGTCAAGGTGGAGCGCTTCTCCATCGGCTTTGGCAAGGCCATCTGGCGTCGCCTTGGCAAGGATGGCACCGAATACGTGCTGGCCCTGATCCCCCTTGGCGGTTACGTCAAGATGCTGGATGGCCGGGTCGATGAACTCAAGCCGGGGGAGGAGGCGCAGGCCTTCAACCACAAGAGCGTCTGGGCCCGGATGGCCATCGTGGCGGCTGGCCCCATGGCGAACTTCGTGTTCGCCCTGTTCGCCTTCTGGCTGATGTTCATGATAGGGGTGCCGAGCGTCAAACCCGTGGTGGGCGAGGTGCGTCCCGCCTCCATCGTGGCAGAGGCCGGCATCCTGCCAGGCATGGAGATCGTCGGCGTCGGCGGCGAGGAGACCGGTGACTGGGAGAGCGTCACCTATGCCCTCATCAGCCACCTTGGTGATGACTCGGTCCAGCTCAAGCTCAAGGCGGCCAACACCAGCTATGCAGTGGACAAGACCCTGCAACTGGCCAGCTGGAAATTCGATCCGGACAAAGAGTCACCCATCGGGAGCCTCGGGATAGTGCCCCTCGGTGGCAAGGTGCTGCCCGTGGTGGAGGCCGTGGTGCCGTCGAGCGCCAGCGAGAAGGCCGGCCTTCAGATAGGGGATCGCATCAAGGGGGTCGATGGAGAGGCCATCACCGAATGGGCCCAGTTTGTCGAGCGTGTCCAGCAGTCACCGGCGCAGCCGCTGCAGGTGACGGTGGAGCGCGGGGGCAGCGAGATGACCCTGACCCTGACCCCGGACGGGAAGAAAGTGAAGGGCCAGCTGGTCGGTTTTGTGGGCTTGTCGCCGCAACTGGTTCCATTACCGGATGAGTATCGAACTCTGTTACAGTATGGGCCTTTGCAAGCCCTGTGGCATGGGGTCCAGAAGACCTGGAGCCTGATCACCCTGACCTTCGACATGATAGGCAAGCTGATCGGTGGCATCGTCTCTTTGGACAACCTGAGCGGCCCCATCTCCATCGCCAAAGGAGCCGGCAGCAGCGCCGATTACGGGTTGGTCTATTTCCTCGGATTCCTGGCGCTCATCAGCGTCAACCTGGGGATCATCAACCTGTTCCCCCTGCCGGTGCTCGATGGTGGCCATCTGGTCTATTTCCTCATCGAGGCGATCACCGGCAAGCCGGTATCGGAAAAAATTCAGGAAGTTGGGTTCAGGATAGGCGCCGCCATTCTGATGTTACTGATGGGTATTGCGCTGTTTAATGATTTCGCTCGCCTCTGAGGCCAGAGCATCAACAAGGACACATAAGAACAAAATGGCTGTTAAAAAAGCATTGGTGTTGAGTTGCCTGCTGGGGGCCAGCTTCCTGGCTCAGGCTGCCCCGGCCTCTTTTGTGGTGCAAGACATTCAGGTCGAGGGCCTACAGCGGGTGACCCTGGGTGCCGCCCTGTTGAATCTGCCGGTGCGTGTCGGTGATTCCGTCGACTCCGTATCCCTGGCGAACGCTATCAAGAAGCTCTATGCCTCCGGCAACTTCGAGGACGTCAAGGTCTATCGCGACGGTCAGGTGCTGCAAGTGGTGGTCAAGGAGCGCCCGACCATCTCCAGCATCGAGTTCTCCGGCAACAAGGACATCAAGGAAGAGCAACTGACCCAGAGCCTGGAATCCTCCGGGATCCGTGTGGGTGATCCGCTTGATCGCACCGTGCTGAGCTCCCTCGAGAAAGGGCTGGAAGATTTCTACTACGGCGTGGGCAAGTACTCCGCCAAGGTCAAGGCCATCGTCACCCCGCTGCCGCGCAACCGGGTCGACCTCAAGTTCACCTTCGTGGAAGGGGAAGCGGCCAAGATCCAGCAGATCAACATCGTCGGCAACAACGTCTTCCCGGAAGAGAAGCTGCTGGCCCAGCTCTCCCTCAAGGACGACGTGCCCTGGTGGAACTTCACCGGCGATCAGCGCTACCAGAAGCAGAAGCTGGCCGGTGACATCGAAGTGCTGCGCTCCTACTACATGGACCGCGGCTACATCCGCTTCACCCAGGAGTCCACCCAGGTCTCCATGACTCCGGACAAGAAGGGCGTTTACGTCACCCTCAACGTCAAGGAAGGGGAGCAGTACAAGGTTTCCGGTATCCAGCTCAAGGGCGACCTCATCGACCGCGGCGGCGAGATGAAGGGCCTCATCCCCATCGAGGCGGGCAGCGTCTACTCCGCCAGTCAGGTGACCCATACCGAAGAGGTGCTCTCCAAGTTCCTCGGCCGTTACGGCTACGCCTATCCGAAAGTGGTCACCTTCCCCCAGATCAACGACCAGACCAAGGAAGTGGAGCTCATCGTCAACGTGGAGCCGGGTCCCCGGGTCTATGTGCGCAACATCAACTTCAGCGGCAACGTCACCACCAAGGACGAAGTGCTGCGTCGCGAGATGCGCCAGATGGAGGGCACCTGGCTCTCCTCCGACAACGTCGAGCAGTCCAAGACCCGTCTCAACCGCCTCGGCTTCTTCGAGACCGCGGAAGTGGACACCAAGCGGGTGCCGGGCAGCGATGATCAGGTCGATCTGGACTTCAAGGTCAAGGAGCAGCCGGCGGGGTCCATCAACGCCGGTATCGGCTACGGCACCGAGTCGGGTCTGAGCCTGCAGGCGGGTCTGCAGCAGGACAACTTCATGGGGACCGGCAAGAAGATCGGCATCAACGCCAGCACCAACGACTACTCCAAGAGCGTCGACCTGAGCTATAACGACCCCTACTTCACCGTGGACGGGGTGAGCCTGGGCGGCCGTCTCTACTACAACAAGTTCAGTGCGGCCGACGCCAACATCGTGGACTACGAGAACACCACCGTCGGTTTCCGTCTCTCCAGCGGCTTCCCGGTCAACGAGAACAACCGTCTCGACTTCAGCCTGGGCTACGAGAACAACAAGCTCTCCCAGCCCAACCCCTATGTACAGGTGGACGAGTTCTGGAAGGTCTACAACGGCAATCTGGATGGCGACAACCGCATGGTGTTCAACACCGTGGACGTCACCGCCGGCTGGACCCGCTCCACCCTCAACAAGGGTCAGTTCCCGACCTCCGGTGACCGCCAGCGGGTGAACGCCAAGGTGACGGTGCCCGGCATGGATCTGCAGTACTTCAAGCTCAACGCCGAAGATGCCCACTACTTCCCGTTTGATGCCGACCACAAGTGGGTCATGCTGGCCAAGGCCCGCGCCTCCTACGGCGACGGCTACGGCACCAATGGCGATTACGAGCACGTCCTGCCGTTCTTCGAGAACTACTACGCCGGTGGCTTCGACACCCTGCGTGGCTTCAAGAGCAACACAGTCGGTCCGAAGGCGCTCTACTACTACAACCTGGGCGGCAACGACGTGATCCAGGGCACCGACAGCTCGGTCGGGGGCAACGCCCTGGCGGTGGCCTCGCTGGAAATGATCGTGCCGACGCCCTTTGCCTCCGAGACCTATCAGCCCCAGCTGCGGACCAGCTTCTTCATCGACGCCGGTTCCGTGTGGGATACCCACTTCGACTACAGCCAGTATCAGAACCGTTGCTTCAGTGGTTGCAACTATCTGATGGACTACTCCGACCCGAGCAACATCCGGATGTCGACCGGCCTGTCGCTGCAGTGGCTCTCTCCCATGGGCCCGCTGGTGTTCGTGCTGGCAAGACCAATCAAGAAATACGAAGGGGACGACACCGAAGTCTTCTCCTTCAACATCGGCCGTACCTTCTAAGGGAAGCGGACGCCCCCCCGCCATGGCGGGGGAAGCATGATGGGTCGCGCGTTTGCGTGCCTCACCAGGTAACAAGACGATCTCGTGGATCGCTTGCACAATCAGGTAAATCAGGTAGCCCTCGACCGAGGGACCAAGGAGTAAGTGTGAATAAAGCGTTGAAAGTAGCTGGTTTGAGCTTTGCACTGATGGCTGCCGGCATGGGTTCTGCCTTCGCTGAGACCAAGATTGCCGTGGTCGACATGGGCGAAGTCTTCCAAAAGCTGCCCCAGCGTGAAGCCGTTGCCAAGAAGCTGAAGGGCGAGTTCGAGCCGCGCATGCGTGAACTGCAGAAGCTGGAGTCCGACGGTCAGGCACTGGTCGAGAAGTTCAAGAAGGACGAAGCCTTCATGAGCGCCGAACAGAAGAAGCAGAGCCAGGAGAAGCTGGCCAAGCTGCAGATGGAGTTCAACCAGAAGCGTCAGGCGTTTGAACAGGACAACGGTCGCCGTCAGTCCGAAGAGCGCAACAAGATCCTGACCAAGGTGCAGGCTGCCATTGACGCCATCGCCAAGAGCAATGGCTACGATCTGGTGCTGGAGCGCAACGCCGCCCCGTATGCAGCCAGCAAGCTGGACATCTCCGGCCAGGTTATTTCTCAGGTTAGCAAGAGCAACTAATTGATGGCATTCACTCTCGCACAGCTGGCCCAGCAACTGGGGGCCGAGGTCCATGGGGATGGGACCCGGGAAATTCGCAAGGTCGCGACACTGGAAAAAGCCGGGGAGGGGGAGATAGCCTTCCTGTCCAACAAGAAGTACCGGCATTTTCTGGAGCAGAGCAAGGCCACTGCCGTGCTCATCACCGAGGCAGACCTGCCGTTTTGCCCCACCAATGCCCTGGTGCTCAAGGACCCCTACGTGGGCTTTGCACGGGTTGCCCAACTGCTGGACACCACCCCGCAGCCGGCCATGGATATCCATCCGAGCGCCGTCATCGCGGCGGACGTGCAACTGGGCGAGAGAGTGGCCATCGGTGCCAATGCGGTGATCGAATCCGGCGTCGTGCTGGGTGACGATGTGCGCATCGGCCCGGGCTGTTTCGTTGGCAAGGATACCCGACTGGGAGCGCGCTCCCGGTTGTGGGCCAACGTCACCCTCTATCACAACGTGACCCTGGGCACGGACTGTCTGGTACAGGCCGGCACCGTGATCGGGGCAGACGGTTTCGGTTATGCCAACGAGCGCGGCGAGTGGATCAAGATCCCCCAGCTCGGTGGCGTGACCATCGGCAACCGGGTCGAGATCGGTGCCTGCACCACCATCGACCGCGGTGCGCTGGAAGATACCCGCATCGCTGACAACGTCATCATCGACAACCAGTGCCAGATCGCCCACAACGTCGAGATCGGCTACGGCACTGCCGTGGCGGGCTCCACCGTGATGGCCGGTAGTCTCAAGGTCGGCAAATACTGTATCATTGGTGGTGCCTCCGTCTTTAACGGGCACATGGAGATCTGCGACCAGGCCACCGTCACCGGCATGGCCATGGTGATGCGTCCCATCACCGAGCCCGGTATCTACTCTTCCGGCATCCCCCTGCAAACCAATAAAGAGTGGCGCAAGACCGCCGCCCGGGTGATGCGTATCGAAGAGATGCACAAGCGGTTGAGCAAGCTTGAGAAAAAGCTGGATCAAGAATAATCACGATTGGTATAGGGTACTGTTTTGACTACTGAAAAGAAGAGCCTGGGCATCCAGGAAATCATGGATCTGCTGCCCCACCGTTATCCGTTCCTGATGGTGGACAAGGTGGAAAACTACGAGATCAGCGATGAGCGCAAGACCCTGCGCGCCATCAAGAACGTCTCGTTCAACGAGCCGATCTTCCAGGGCCACTTCCCGGCCAAGCCGGTCTTCCCCGGCGTGCTGATCCTGGAAGCCATGGCCCAGGCCACCGGTATCCTGGCCTTCACCATGGTGGGCAAGCCGTCCCCCAACGAGCTTTATTACTTTGCCTCCATCGACAATGCCCGCTTCAAGCGCCCGGTGGGCCCCGGCGATCAGCTGGTGCTGGATGTGGAGTTCCTGAAGGAGCGTCGCGGCATCGCCAAGTTCACCGGTGTCGCCACCGTCGACGGTGAAGTGGTCTGTACTGCCGAACTGATGTGCGCCAAGCGCGAGGTATAACCGTGATCGATCAGACTGCCATCATCCACGACACCGCCATCGTCCATGAGTCTGCCGTCATCGGCAAAGGGGTTGAAATCGGCCCCTTCACCGTCATCGGCGCCGAGGTGGAAATCGGTGACAACACCTGGGTGAGCTCCCACGTGGTGATCAAGGGCCCGACCAAGATCGGTCGCGGCAACAAGATCTTCCAGCACACCTCCATCGGTGAGGATTGCCAGGACAAGAAGTACGCCGGCGAGCGCACCTTCCTCGAGATCGGCGACAACAACGTGTTTCGCGAGAACTGCACCGTGCACCGCGGCACCACCCAGGACCAGAGCCTGACCAAGGTGGGTAGCGGCAACCTGTTCATGGTCAACGTTCACGTGGCCCATGACTGCATCATCGGTGACAACTGCATCTTCGCCAACAACGCCACCCTGGCGGGCCATGTGCACATCGGTGACTTCGTGATCTTCGGCGGTCTGTCTGCCATTCACCAGTTCGGCCGCGTCGGCTCCCATGCCTTCGTCGGTGGCTGCGCCGCCCTGAACAAGGACGTGCCGCCCTACGTGATGGCCGCCGGCAACTACGCCAAGCCGTTCGGGGTCAACTCCGAA
Source organism: Aeromonas sp. R7-5 (assembly GCF_040908015.1). Taxonomy (NCBI): domain Bacteria; kingdom Pseudomonadati; phylum Pseudomonadota; class Gammaproteobacteria; order Aeromonadales; family Aeromonadaceae; genus Aeromonas; species Aeromonas sp. R7-5. Next base: position 70,391 of record NZ_JBFOCZ010000032.1, read on the forward strand.
GGCCTGCGTCGTCGTGGCTTCAGCGCCGAGGCGATCTCCGCCGTCAAGCGCGCCTACAAGGAGATCTTCCGCTCCGGCAAGACCATTGAAGAGGTGTTGCCCGTGCTGAGCGAGATGGCCCAGAGCGAACCGGCTATCCAGCTCTATGTGGATTTCCTCAAGGACAACGAGCGCGGGATCATCCGTGCCTGATCCCATTCGCATCGGCATCGTCGCCGGAGAGACCTCCGGCGACATCCTGGCCGCAGGGCTGGTGCGCGAACTGCAAGCCCGCTACCCGGATGCGCAGTTCGAAGGGATCGCCGGGCCGCGGATGCAGGCTCTCGGCGTGAAGGCGCTGTTCGAGATGGAGGAGCTCTCCGTCATGGGCATCACCGAGGTGCTGGGCCGTCTGCCCCGCATCCTCCAGGTGCGCCGCGAACTGCTGCGCCACTTCATCGCCAATCCCCCCGACATCTTCGTCGGTGTGGATGCACCGGATTTCAATATCGGGGTGGAGCTGAAACTGCGCCGCGCCGGTATCAAGACGGTCCACTATGTCAGCCCCTCCGTCTGGGCCTGGCGTCAGGGCCGCATTCACAAGATCAAGGCCGCTACCGACATGGTGCTCGCCTTCCTGCCGTTTGAGAAAGCCTTCTACGACCGTTTCGATGCCCCCTGTCGCTTCGTTGGCCACACCATGGCGGACGACATTCCGCTGGAGCCGGATCAAGGGGCGGTGCGCGAGGCCCTCGGCATCGATCCCGCCCGTCGCTGGCTGGCGGTGCTGCCGGGGAGCCGCACGGCGGAAGTGGGCTTCATGGCGCCGGTCTTCCTCGAGGCGTGCAAGCACCTGACGGTGCACAACCCGGATCTCGGTTTCATTGTGCCTCTGGTCAACCAGAAACGGCGCGAGCAGTTCCTCGCCATCAAGGCCGAGGTGGCCCCGGAGCTCGACATGGTGCTGCTGGACGGCCAGGGCCGTGAGGCCATGATTGCCGCCGACGTGGTGATGCTCGCCTCCGGCACCGCGGCCCTCGAGGCCATGCTGGTGAAAAAGCCCATGGTGGTCGGTTACAAGCTCAAACCCTTCAGCTACTTGCTGGCCCAGTGGCTGGTGAAGACGGATTATGTCTCCCTGCCGAACCTGCTGGCGGACAAGATGCTGGTGCCCGAGCTCATCCAGCACGAGTGCACCCCGGCCAACTTGGTGGAAGAGGTGAGCAAGCTGCTGGACCATGACAACAGCGAGCTCATCGCCACCTTCACCCGGTTGCACGAGAAGATCCGCTGCAATGCGGATGTGCAGGCAGCGGAAGCGGTTGCCGCGCTGCTGGAACGCTAGTGGGCTCTGCCTGTGTGTCAGGCGTGATGTTGTGCTGATACTGGCCCTGCGGGGCCGGTTTTGATTCAAGGCTATGAGATGACGATCGATATTCCCGAAGACAAGCTGATTGCCGGGGTGGACGAGGTGGGTCGCGGCCCCCTGGTGGGTGACGTGGTCACCGCCGCGGTGATCCTGGATCCCGCCAATCCCATCCTTGGCCTCGCCGACTCCAAGAAGCTCTCCGAGAAGAAGCGGCTCGCCCTGTTTGGCGAGATCAAAGAGAAGGCGCTGGCCTATGCCATCGGCCGCGCCAGCCCGGCGGAAATCGACGAGCTCAACATCCTGCACGCCACCATGCTGGCGATGCAGCGCGCCGTGGCGGGGCTCAAGGTGACGCCCGAGCTGGTCTTCATCGACGGCAACCGCTGCCCCAGATTGCCGATGGAGGCCCGCGCCGTGGTCAAGGGTGACAGCCTGGTGGCCGCCATCAGCGCCGCCTCCATCCTCGCCAAGGTGACCCGGGACGCCGAGATGACCGAGCTGGACAGCCGCCATCCCGAGTACGGTTTCGCCCGCCACAAGGGCTACCCGACGGCGGAGCACCTCGCCATTCTGGCCGAACGGGGCCCGCTGCCCGAATACCGGCAGAGCTTCAAGCCGGTGCGCCGCGCCCTGGGGATCGAATAACCGATGCCGATCTGTCTGAACGATTTCTGCTTGCGCAATGAGAGGGCGTGACCATGGCTGATCCCCGTTTCATCCACCTGAGGGTGCACTCCGACTTCTCCATGGTCGACGGCCTGCAGAAGATCGGTCCCATCGTCTCCGCTGCCGCCGCCAACAACATGCCGGCCCTGGCCCTGACGGACCAGATGAACATGTGCGGCCTGGTGCGCTTCTACGGCTCTGCCCACGGCAAGGGGATCAAGCCCCTGGTCGGGGCGGATTTCTGGGTGCAGAGCGACGAGCTTGGGGACGAGCAGTTTCGCCTCACCCTGCTCGCCATGGACAACGACGGCTACCAGAACATCACCCTGCTCATCTCCCGCGGCTATCAGCGCGGTCATGTGCAGGGGCGCCCCGTCATCGACAAGGCCTGGCTTGGCGAACATGCCAAGGGGGTGATCGTCCTCTCCGGCGGGCGCGAGGGGGATGTGGGCAAGTTCCTGCTCAAGGGCAACCGCCAGATGGTGGAGCATTGCCTCGCCTTCTACCAGACCCACTTCCCGGATGCCTACTACCTGGAGCTGCTGCGTACCGGCCGCCCGGACGAGGAGGTCTACCTGCACATGGCGGTGGCCATTGCCACCGAGTTCGAACTGCCGGTAGTGGCCACCAACGAGGTGGTGTTCCTCACCGCCGATGACTTCGATGCCCACGAGATCCGGGTCGCCATCCACGACGGCTACACCCTGATGGACAAGCGCCGACCGCGCCGCTACAGCCCCCAGCAGTACCTGCGCAGTCAGGAGGAGATGGCGGAGCTGTTTGCCGACATCCCGGAAGCCCTGGAAAATACGGTGGAGATCGCCAAGCGCTGCAACGTGACGGTGCGCCTTGGCGAGTATTTCCTGCCCAACTTCCCCACCGGCGACATGACCACCGAGGACTTCCTGGTCATGAAGTCGAAGGAAGGGCTGGAGGAGCGGCTCGAATTCCTGTTCCCGGATCCGGCGGTGCGGGCCGAGCGTCGTCCCGAGTATGACGAACGTCTCGACATCGAGCTCAAAGTGATCAACCAGATGGGCTTCCCGGGTTACTTCCTCATCGTGATGGAGTTTATCCAGTGGTCCAAGGACAACGGTATCCCCGTCGGTCCGGGCCGGGGCTCGGGGGCGGGATCGCTTGTGGCCTACGCCCTCAAGATCACCGATCTCGATCCGCTGGAATTTGACCTGCTGTTCGAACGTTTCCTGAACCCCGAGCGGGTCTCCATGCCCGACTTCGACGTCGACTTCTGCATGGACCGGCGCGACGAGGTGATCGATCACGTCTCCGAGATGTATGGCCGGGAGGCGGTATCCCAGATTATCACCTTCGGCAGCATGGCGGCCAAGGCGGTGGTGCGGGACGTCGGCCGGGTGCTGGGCCACGCCTACGGTTTCGTGGATCGCATCTCCAAGCTGATCCCGCCCGACCCCGGCATGACGCTCGCCAAGGCGTTCGAAGCCGAGCCCAAGTTGCCGGAGCTCTACGAGCAGGACGAGGAGGTCAAGGACCTCATCGACATGGCCCGCCGCCTGGAAGGGGTGGTGCGCAACGCCGGCAAGCACGCCGGTGGCGTGGTGATCGCGCCCACCAAGATCACCGACTTCGCGCCGCTCTATTGCGACGACGAGGGGCATCACCCGGTCACCCAGTTCGACAAGAACGACGTGGAGTATGCCGGGCTGGTGAAGTTCGACTTCCTGGGTCTGCGCACCCTCACCATCATCGATTGGGCCCTTGGCATGATAAACCCCCGTCTTGCCAAAGAGGGCAAGCCGCCGGTGGACATCGCCGCCATCCCCATCGACGACAAGAAGTCGTTCGCCCTCTTGCAGCGTTTCGAGACCACGGCGGTGTTCCAGCTCGAATCCCGCGGCATGAAGGACCTCATCAAGCGGCTGCAGCCCGACTGCTTCGAAGACATGATCGCGCTGGTGGCCCTGTTCCGTCCGGGCCCGCTCCAGTCGGGCATGGTGGACAACTTCATCGAGCGCAAGCACGGCAAGGAGGCCATCTCCTACCCGGACGAGAAGTGGCAGCACGAAAGCCTCAAACCCATACTCGAGCCCACCTACGGCATCATCCTCTACCAGGAGCAGGTGATGCAGATCGCCCAGACCCTGGCGGGGTATACCCTGGGTGGCGCGGACATGCTGCGCCGGGCCATGGGCAAGAAAAAACCCGAAGAGATGGCCAAGCAGCGGGCGGGCTTCGAGGAGGGGGCGGTCAAGAACGGCGTCGACGGCGAACTGGCGATGAAGATCTTCGATCTGGTGGAGAAGTTTGCGGGCTACGGCTTCAACAAGTCCCACTCCGCTGCCTATGCGCTGGTCTCTTACCAGACCCTCTGGCTCAAGACCCACTTCCCGGCGGAGTTCATGGCGGCGGTGATGACCGCCGACATGGACAACACCGACAAGATAGTGACCCTGGTGGACGAGTGTCAGCGCATGGGGCTGACCGTGATCCCGCCGGACGTCAACACCGGTCGCTACCGCTTCAGCGTCAACGAGGACGGCCACATCGTCTACGGCATCGGCGCGGTGAAGGGGGTAGGGGAAGGGCCCATCGAGGCGATCCTGGACGCGCGGGATCGGGACGGTCCGTTCCGCGATCTGTTCGATTTCTGCAACCGGGTCGACATCAAGAAGCTCAACAAGCGGGTGATGGAGAAGCTCATCCTCTCCGGCGCCATGGACAGGCTCGGCCCCCACCGCGCCGCCCTGATGGCGACCCTGGAGGAGGCGATGCGCGCCGCCGAGCAGCACGCCAAGGCCCAGGCGGTGGGGCAGGTCGACATGTTCGGCGTGCTCACCGAAGAGATCGACGACGTCAAGAAGGCGTTCGCCAACGTGCCGCACTGGCCCGACAAGGTGTGGCTGGAAGGGGAGCGCGAGACCCTGGGGCTCTACCTCACCGGTCACCCCATCAACCAGTACAGCAGCGAGCTGCGGCGCTACACCTCGGGCCGACTGTGCGATCTGCATCCCACCTCCCGGGATACGGTGACCACGGCGGCGGGGTTGGTGATCGCGGCGCGCAGCATGGTGACCAAGCGCGGCAACAAGATGGGGATCTTCACCCTGGACGACAGATCCGGCCGTCTGGATGTGACCCTTTTCAGTGAAGCGCTGGAAAAATACGAAGAATTGATGCAAAAAGACCGTATTTTAGTGGTTTCTGGACAGGTCAGCTTTGATGACTTCTCCGGTGGCCTTAAAATGTCGGCCCGCGAGTTGCTGGATATCAACGATGCGAGGGAGCGTTTTGCCAGGGCAATCCGCATCTCCCTCGATGAACAACGCATTGACGAGCGCTTTTTCCCGCGTTTGTGCGAGATTTTGGAGCCCGCCCGTGCCGGAGTCTGTCCGGTTCAGGTAAACTATCGTCGCCCCGGTTCCCGGGTGCGATTGACGCTCGGTACCGAGTGGCGGGTGACGCCCACCGATCAACTGATAGATGACTTGCGAGTCCTGCTTGGACGAGAGCGGGTTGAATTGGTTTTTGATTAGAGGATCTATTGTCCCTATGAGTCTTTTTCTGGATTTTGAACAGCCGATCGCCGAGTTGCAGGCACAGATCGATGAACTGCGCCATGTGAGCGAGCACAACAGTGCCGTGGATCTCAGCGAAGACATTCGCCGGCTGGAGAAGAAAAACGAAGAGCTGACCAAGAAGATCTTCGGCGATCTGGGTGCCTGGCAGGTATCCCAGATGGCACGTCATCCCCAGCGCCCCTACACCCTCGACTACATCGAGCAGATCTTCACCGATTTCGACGAGCTGGCCGGGGATCGCGCCTATGCCGATGACAAGGCCATTGTCGGCGGCATCGCCCGTCTCGACGGCGAGCCCGTGATGATCATCGGTCACCAGAAGGGTCGCGAGACCAAGGAGAAGATCAAGCGCAACTTCGGCATGCCGCGCCCGGAAGGGTACCGCAAGGCCCTGCGCCTGATGGAGATGGCCGAGCGCTTCAAGATGCCGATCATCACCTTCATCGACACCCCGGGTGCCTACCCCGGCGTGGGTGCCGAGGAGCGTGGCCAGTCCGAAGCCATCGCTCGCAATCTGAAAGTCATGGCCGGCCTGACCGTGCCGGTGGTCTGCACCGTGATCGGTGAAGGCGGCTCCGGCGGCGCCCTGGCCATCGGTGTCGGCGATCGCGTCAACATGCTGCAATACTCCACCTACTCCGTCATCTCCCCGGAAGGGTGCGCCTCCATCCTCTGGAAGAGCGCCGAGAAGGCCTCGGTGGCGGCGGATGCCATGGGCATCACCGCCCAGCGCCTGAAGGAGCTGAAGCTCATCGACAACATCGTCGAGGAGCCCCTCGGCGGTGCCCACCGCGACGTGGAGAAGATGGCCAAGCACCTGAAAGCGCGCATCAAGCAGGATCTGGATGCCCTGCGCCCCCTCGACAGCGAGCAACTGCTGGAGCAGCGCTACCAGCGCCTGCTGGGTTACGGCTACTGCTGATCTGCTGCTTCCAATAAAAAGTCCCCGCATGCGGGGACTTTTTTTATGGGCGACGTTTGTGGGGGACGCCGGGGCGGGCCTCAGGGGGCGGTCAGCGCCCGTTGCATGGGGGCGGAAGCACGCCCTCCGGCAGGGCTCAGGGCCCGCCACTCCCGCCACAGCAGCCAGCACAGGGGGGGCGTCAGCAGCAGCACGGTGGCGGGCTGTGCCATCAAGACCCCGTCGCGCCCCCACCAGAGGGGCAGCAGGAAGATGAGGGGCAGCAGCAGCACCGTCTTGGCCACGGAGATGACGAGGGCCTGGCGGGTGCGGGCCATGGCCTGCAACAGCACGATGCCGAACATGACGATCCCCTCCAGGGGCAGGGCAGCGAGGTTGAGGGTCAGGCTGCTGATGGCGGCGGCGAGCAGCTCTGCGTCCTGATCCCCGGTGTAGAGCATGGCGACCGGCTGCGGCAGCAGCTGGACAATCAGCCAGACCCCCAGGCCATAGACCAGGGTGATCTTGAGACCCATCGCCATCAGGAACTGGAGGTCGCGATGGCGCCCGGCCCCGGCTGCCTGGCTCACCAGGGGCTGGATGCCAAACGCCAGTCCCTGCAGGATGACGATGAAGACCGCCTCCGTGTACCCCGCCACGGTGAAGCCCGCCAGATCCTTGACCGTGCCGTGCACCATCAGCTGGCTGTTGTGCAGCAGCAACAGCAGCCCCAGATTGAACTGGGCGATGAGGCTCGGCAGCCCGGTGAAGAGCAGGCCGGGCATGGCCGGGAAGCGTGGCACCAGCTGGCGCCAGGTCAGCCGCAACCGGGCGTGGCGGGTGAAGAAGTACCCCAGGCCGAGCAGGCTGACCATGGCCTCCGAGAGGAGGGTGGCCTGGGCCGTGCCGGTGAGCCCGAGCCCGAGCCGGCCCACCATGATGTAGTTGAGCAGGATGTTGAGGAGGGCGCCGCCGCTCACCAGTACCATGGCGAGGCGAGGGCGGCCGTCGTTGCGAAGCAGGTAGGGCACCGCCAGGTTGCTGGCGAGCAGCAGGGTGCCACCGCCAATCCAGGTGAGGTAGTCGCTGGCCTGCTGCCAGGTGTCGGTGCCGGGGGCCATTCCCAGGGCCTGCAGGATATCGGTGTGCCAGTGGTGCAGCAGCAGCGGCGCTACCGTGCCCAGGATCAGCAGCAGCCAGAGGGCGCTGACCAGAGCCTGGCGGGCCAGAGCGAGGTTCCTGGCGCCCTGCTGGAAGGAGATGGCGGTGGCGGCCCCCATGGCGATCATGGCGGCAAGGCCGATGAGCACCATGATGACCGGATAGACCAGGTTGATGCCGGCAAGGCCGGCGGCCCCCACGTAGTGGCCGACGAAGATGCCGTCCACCAGGTAGTAGGCGCCGGAGACCAGCATGGCCATGACGGAGGGGAGGGCATAGCCCCAGAAACGGCGGGCCATGGCCCGTTGACGCAGGCGGAAGTAGGCGGACATATCTGTACTCGGGAAAAGGGCCGGAATCGAACAGACAGTCTAGTTTCTTATGGATTAATTGATAATCAGGCTTTCATTTGATGGATTGCTGAATTCAGCTCATCAATTAACGGATCCTGTGATACTCCTTCAGCATGTCGATCAGGGCTCGCAGCCCTTGCCCCAGCTGGTGCCGGCCCGGATAGAAGAGGTTGAACCCGGCAAAGCTGGGGCTCCAGTCATCCAGCACGCTCACCAGCCGCCCCGATGCCAGGGCGTCGAACACCTCCCCTTCATGGCAGTAGGCGAGCCCGAGCCCCGCCTCGGCCGCCCCCAGGTAGAGCGCGGGCGTGCTGGTGGTGAGCGGGCCCGTCACTTCGATCTCAAGCAGCTCCCCCTCGGCGGCAAAGGCCCAGCGATAGTGGTGATGGGGCGTGAGCCGGTAGCCGATGCAGTCGTGCTGGCGCAGGTCCGAGGGGTGGCGAGGGGTGCCACGCCGTGCCAGATAGTCGGGGGAGCCCACCACCAGATAGCGCTGCTGCGGGCCCAGGGGAACCGAGATCATCTCCTGGGGCAGCAGGTCGCCGTAAAAGAGGGCGGCGTCGTAGCCATCCTCGATGAGGCGGGGCATCAGCTCCAGCTCCTCCACCTCCACCTGCATGCGCGGGTAGCGCACCAGATAGTCGATGAGCACCGGGGCCAGCACTTCCTGGATGGCGGCTCGCGGGGCACAGAGCCTGAGCCTGCCCACGGGTTCGCCCGCGTGGCGCGTCAGCTCCGCCAGCGCCGCCTCCAGTTGCCCCAGGGTTGGCAGCACCTGGGCCAGCAGCCGTTCGCCCGCTTCGGTCGGCACCACGGCCCGGGTGCTGCGATTGAGCAGCCTGACGGCCAGGCGACTCTCCAGCCCTTTGAGGGCATGACTCAGGGCCGAGGCGGAGACCCCGAGCTCGAGGGCGGCCTTGCTGAAACTGCGGTGACGGGCGACGGCGGCAAACACGGCCAGCTCGGCGAGATCGGTGCGGGAGAGGGTCATGGTCGGTACGTAGAAAAGGGGCGGACACAAAGGGTACGCCATGGGGCGACGGGAGACAATCGGGGGGCAATGAGGGGGTTGTGACAAAATTGTTGCGCGTTTCAAGGGTGAGGTGGATCACATCAAAAAGTTTATATGTTAAAAAAAAATCGCAATATGGCGATTCAAGTGTGATCTGAAGCGACGGAAAGGCGATTCCAATCAAACTTTGGTTGATTAATTCAAAAAAACGCTGTGATTAATAGGGCCTTTTAACTAGAGTCATCTCATCGGATGAGGTGAGCGTTATCCCGTTGTTAACGAGCGAGCACGATCCCCTCTGTATTACGACTCCCCGCCCGTGTTTGTTGCAATCAGGTTGCCACAGGGAGTGGCGGCCGGATGGCCGGGGCGGAGGAACAAACAGGACGAATAGCTGGAGTTCCAGGGAAAGGAACCGGGCCCAGGCCCACTGACAAGTTAAGATCCCACTTTCCTTGATGACAGGAACACCCCTATGTCTGACATGAACATTGCAGTTGAAGGCAGCTTGAGCAAAGCCTCCTCCCGTGGCATCAACAAGGCCGACGTGGTCTGGATGCTGGGTCTGTACGGTACCGCCATCGGCGCCGGTGTCCTCTTCCTGCCGATCAATGCCGGTGTCGGTGGCCTGTGGCCGCTGGTCGCCATGCTGATCCTGGCCCTGCCGCTGACCTTCTTCGCCCACCGTGGCCTGACCCGCTTCGTGCTGTCCGGCTCCACCCGTGACGGCGACATTACCGAGGTGGTGGAAGAGCACTTCGGCAAGACCGCAGGCAAGTTCATCACCCTGCTCTACTTCTTCGCCATCTACCCCATCCTGCTGATGTACTCCGTGGCCATCACCAACACCGTCGAGAGCCTGATGGTGCACCAGCTGGGCATGACGGCACCTCCCCGTGCCATCCTCTCCCTGGTGCTGATCCTGGGTCTGATGGCGATCGTTCGTCTGGGCGGCCAGGTCATCGTCAAGGCGATGAGCGTGCTGGTCTTCCCGTTCGTGGTCACCCTGATGGGCCTGGCGCTCTACCTGATCCCGCACTGGAACGGTGCCATCATCACCGAAGCTCCGGCGCTGGGTGAGGCCTTCAACGGCGACTTCATCAAGACCCTGTGGCTGGCCATCCCGGTGATGGTGTTCTCCTTCAACCACTCCCCGATCATCTCCTCCTTCGCGGTGGACAACAAAGGCCGCTACGGCGCCAACGCCGAGAAGAAGTGCAGCAACATCCTGCTGGGCGCCCACGTCATGATGGTGATGACGGTAATGTTCTTCGTGTTCAGCTGCGTGCTGAGCCTCTCCCCGGCTGACCTGGCGGCGGCCAAGGAGCAGAACATCTCCATCCTCTCCTACCTGGCCAACCACTTCGACAACCCGGTGATCGCCACCGTGGCACCGCTCATCGCCATGGTTGCCATCAGCAAGTCCTTCCTGGGTCACTACCTGGGTGCGCAAGAGGGCATGAACGGCCTGATGGCCAAGTCCCTGCGCGAGAAGGGCAAGAACGTCGACGTCAAGCAGCTGAACAAGGTGACGGCGGTCTTCATGATCCTGACCACCTGGGCCGTGGCCACCATCAACCCGAGCATCCTCGGCATGATCGAAGATCTGGGCGGCCCCATCATCGCCATGCTGCTCTTCCTGATGCCGATGTACGCCATCGCCAAGGTACCGGCCATGCGCAAATATGCCGGCAACCTCAGCAACGGCTTCGTCACCCTCATCGGCCTCATCGCCATGTCCGGCATCATCTACAAGCTGATTGCCTGATGACAGCGTTCATCCCTGTGAGAAAGCCGCCCCCCGGGGCGGTTTTTTTATGGGCACAAATGCTTAACAAAGCGGTGGTGGCGGCCTAACATGGCGGGATGTTTTTCTAGACGGGACAACAGGATATGTCTGGGTTGAAAAAGGATCTCGGGCTCTGGCAGGGGATGGGGCTGCTCGCCACCTCCCTGCTCGGTACCGGGATCTTCGTGGTACCGGCCACCGCCGCCTCGCTGGCGGGAGGGGCGTCGCTGTGGGCCTGGTTGCTGCTGATTGCCCTGGTGCTGCCCATCGCCTTTACCTTCGCCCGCCTCGGGCGGCGTTATCCCCACGCGGGGGGCGCGCCCCATCTGATTGGCCTCGCCTTTGGCAACGGCGCCGAGCGCTTCTCCGCTTTCCTGTTTCTGGCGGTGCTGCCGGTGGGCCTGCCTGCCGCCCTCACCATCGCCGCCGGTTTCTGGCACGCCCTGTTCGACATGGGGGAGTGGACCCTCTGGGGCATCCAGCTGCTCACCCTGCTCGGGGTCTTTCTGCTGGGGCTGCGGGGAGCGCGCTCCTCCGGCAACCTGCAACTGCTGATCGCCCTGGCCATTCTCGGGCTCACCCTGCTTATCTGGGTCAAGGGGGATCTCAGCTGGCGCGATGCCGCCCAGCCTCTGCCAACGGCGAGCGAATGGCCCGCCATGGGCTCGGCGCTGGCGGTGATGTTCTGGTGTTTCGTGGGGCTCGAGGCCTTCGCCCACATGGGGGAGGAGTTCAAGCGGCCAGAGCGGGACTACCCCCTTGCCCTGCTGGGGGGCGTGCTGCTGGCGGGGCTCATTTACTGGGTGCACTCGCTGGTGGTGCTCAAATATGACCTCTACGGGGACGAGGCGACCAATGCCACCGCCATTCCGGCCCTGCTCTCCCTGCTGTTCGGCCCCACCGCCAAGTGGCTGGTGGCGGTGCTGGGCTATCTCTCCTGCTTCGCCAGCATCAACATCTACCTGCAAGGTTTTGCGCGCCTTATCTGGAGCATGGCGCGGGAGGGCAAACTGCCGGTCTCCCTCTCTCGCCTCTCGGCCCGGGGCGCTCCCCTGCATGCCCTTGCCTGGGTGCTCGCCATCTGTTTCGTCTCCATCACCCTGATCCTCTGGCTGCGTCTGCCCCTCGATGCGCTGATCCGCTACGCCAACGGCAACTTCGTGCTGGTCTATCTGCTCTGCATGGCGGCCGGCTGGCGCTTGCTGTCGGGGACCGGCAAGGGGTTGGCGGGCCTCAGCGTGCTGCTCTGCACCCTGGTGCTGCTGGCCCTCGCCACCCAGGTGCTCTATGCCGTCGTGCTCAGTCTGGGGTATGGCGGCTTCTCCCTGTGGCGGCGCAGACGCCGCCGCTCGGCGTCCGATGAGGGTGTCTGCGCCATCAAGTAACTCCCGAAAAAAAGCCCCGCAGTGCGGGGCTTTTTGTTGCTGGTCACAGGCTGGCGGGCAGGTCGCTGCGCAAGATGGCGTAGTGGCGCAGGGAGATGAAGCCATCCCCCTTGCGCTCGCACTCCCGCGCCGTGCCCTCGTAGTGAAAACCGGCCCGCTCCAGCAGGCGGGCGGAGGGGTGGTTGGGCTCCTCCACCACTGCCAGCAGCCGGTGCAGGTCGGTGGTGCGGTAAGTGAGCGGGAGCCAGAGTTGCAGCGCCGCGCTCATCACCCCCTTGCCCCAGTGTTCGGGATAGAGCCAGTAGCCCAGCTCGGCACACCGGTGAGTCGGGTCGGCATCGTTGTAGCCGATGGCCCCCAGCGGCTCGCCCGAGAGTCGGTCGCGAATGAGATGCCAGGCGCCACGGCCGGTGCGGGTCAGCTCGGCATACCAATCCATCTGTGCCCGGCATGCCGCCAGGCTGTCGTAGCTGACGCCGTAGTAGGCGACGACCCGGGGATCGGATAGGCCGCGATAGATGTGAGGCAGATCGGCGTCGGTGACGGGATCCAGCCTGATGTGGGGTGGTGCTGATGTCATGATGACTCCTTGCGGCCAGCCGTGGCTGGCCGCGTGTGTTGCGTAACAAGAGATGGATGATCCGGGCTGGCGTCAGGCAAACCCGAGCCGCTCGGCCAGGCGCGCCAGCTCGTCACGCCACTGCTGCTGCAGGCGCGGGGTCTGGTGCCTGGGCTTGCGGGCCAGATCGGCGGCGAGCAGGGCATCGAGCTCATACCAGCGCGCCAGCAGCGCCTCTTCGTCATCCCCCGTGGCGGCCGCGGTCTGCGGGTCACCTGATCGAGCCGGGCTGCCCGCCTGCGGCAAGGGGGCATCGCCCAGCAGCTCGGCATAGGCCCGCTCGGCGCTGTGAGCCTCCTGGATGCGCCCGTCCTGTATCAGCCAGAAGCGGTTGCAACTGCGCTCGATCAGCTCCCGGTCGTGGGAGACCAGCAGCACGCCCCCGGGGAAGGCCGCAATGGCATCGGCCAGCTCCTCCTTGCCCGCCAGATCCAGGTGATTGGTGGGTTCGTCGAGCCAGAGCATGTGGTGGCTGCCGAGGGACAGGGCGAGAAACAGCAGCCGTGCCCGCTCGCCCCCGCTCAGGGTGTGCACCTGCTGGCCGTGGCGGACATAGGGGAAGCCCGCCCGGATCAGCGCCTGTCGCCGCGTCACCTCAGGCAGAGGGGCCAGGGGGTACAGCGCGTCGCTCAGGGTGGCGTCGTCAGCCAGCTGCTGCAGGGACTGATCGTAATAGGCGATGCTGGCGCCGGGGTGGCAGTACCAGCCCGCCTGCGGACTCTGCATGGTCAGTTCGCGCCAGCACTGGCGCAGCAGGGAAGACTTGCCGGTGCCGTTGGCACCGAGCAGAGCAACCCTGTCTCCCGCCCGCAGCCAGAGCCCCTCGGCACGCAGCAGCGGCGGCAGTGCCGGTGCCGGCGATACGTCGAGGGCCTCCAGTCGCAGAAGGGTGTCGGCAGGCAGGCTCACTCCGCGCAGCTCGAGCCGCCAGGGGGCCAGCGCCGCCACCTGGCTCTGCTCCTCCTGCAGGCGGGCGATACGTTTTTCCATGGACTTGGCCTGGCGCACCAGCTTCTCGTTGTCATGCTCCCGCCCCCAGATGGCGAGGCGCTTGCTGCTGGCGCTCAGGCGGTCTATCTCCTTTTGCTCGTCCGCCCGGCGCAGACGGGCCTGCTCATCCTCGGCAGCCAGTGCCGCCCTGGCCTGGCTGCAGGGCAGGGCGAAGCGGTGCAACTGGCCGTCTCGCAGGATCAGGGTCTGATCCGTGACGCGGTCCAGCAGGCGAGCGTCGTGGGAGACCAGCACGAAGGCGCCGCGCCAGCCCAGCAGAAACTGCTCGAGCCAGAGCAGGGCGGGCAAGTCCAGGTGGTTGCTGGGCTCATCGAGCAGCAGCAGGTTGGGTTGGCGCAGCAGGGCGCGGCCTATCTGCAGCCGGCTGTGCTGGCCACCGCTCAGTGCACTGACCGGCAACGTGGCCTGGGCCTCCAGCTGCAGTTCGGCCAGCAGCTTGTCCACCTGCCATTCGGCGGCGGGGTCATTGCCCAGTGCATCCAGCAGCACGGCGCGGGTGCTGAGGGTGGAAAGCCCGGCGGGCAGTTGCTGGGCCACGAACTCGCAGCGGCAGGCGGCGGCCTGCACGATCCGGCCGGCCTGGGGCGTGCGCTCGCCCGCCAGCAGCGCGAGCAATGTGCTCTTGCCGCAGCCGTTGGCGCCAATCAGGCCAAGTCGGTCGCCTGCGCGAATGCCGAGTTCGAGGTGATCAAATAAGGGAAGGTGCCCCGCACTCATCTGCAGGGAATGGGTACTCATCAGGGTTGTCATGCTCTTGCTCTCTTAAATCGCGGGATGGGAAATCCCTGTCATCAGGAGCGCTGGCGACAACGGCAGAGTCGAGAAAGGTCTCGGTATGGAAGGGAGTCGGCTTTGCTCGAACCCGCTATCGCAGCGCGATGGTATGCAGGCAAGAGCACTTGAATGTGCCGAACAGGCGAGCCGAGAACATCGGACACGCTTGGATAACCATTTTTTACCTCCTTGTGTTTCGTTATGGCAGGGTGCGGCGATTATAGGCACAGAAAAAAACAGGCGTCCATCCGCCCTGTGGGGGGCCGTGGGCACCGCATCGGGAGGCGCGGGGTAAAAAAACGCCCCGTGATACGGGGCGTGGGGGGTCAGTCGCGGGGGGTCTTGAGGGCCTCAATCACATCGTCACTGGAGGCCAGTCCCTCCACGTGGTTGAAGCTCTCCAGCCCCTCCTGGGGATTGATGGTGAGGGCGTCGGCGCTCAGGTAGCTGCCGCTGCCGGCGCTCTCCACCACGACGATGACTTCAGGCTGCTTGTCGCCGTTGAGATCCAGCAGCTTGAGCTCCTTGATGCTGCCATCGCGCGGCAGCACCTTGCCGTCGATGAACTGATCCAGCGGAAACTGCGGGTTGGCACCGGAGTAGAGGCGCACGTCGTAGCTGCCGGTGGAGGCGGGCTCGCCGCGCCCTTCGCTGACGGTCACCACCTGGCCGGAGGGGAGCGTCAGCTGTTTGAAGAAGCCGTCCGCCGCCTGGCTGGCGAGGGGCAGGGTGAGCAGGCCGAGAGTAAGGAATAAGGCTTTCATGGAGAGGACCTTTGTTGCTGCTTGTGTGTCTGTGACGGGCAGGGGCCGCTTCCCTGCCACGTCGGAAGCGGGCAGGGGGCCGCTGGTCGGCCGCCCCCTGCCCGGGTTGTCATCACCATATCTTGACCCGTTTGGCCGGGTCCAGATAGAGCTTGTCGCCGGGCTGGATCTTGAATGCCTCGTAGAAGGCGGGGATGTTCGGTACCACGCCGTTGACCCGGTATTCCGGCGGCGAGTGGGGATCCGAGGCGAGCAGCATCTGCATCAGCTCGGGGCGATACATGCCCTTCCACACCTGGGCCCAGCCGAGGAAGAAGCGCTGCTCGCCGGTAAAACCGTCCAGCACCGGGGCCTCCTTGCCATCCAGGGAGAGCAGGTAGGCCTTGTGGGCGATGGTGAGGCCGCCGAGATCGCCGATGTTCTCCCCCAGGGTAAACTGGCCGTTGACGTACTGGCCCTTGATGGGCTCGAAGCGGTTGTACTGGGCCACCAGCCGGCTGGTGCGGAAGCGAAACTCCTTGAGATCCGCCGGCGTCCACCAGTCGCGCATCACGCCGTCACCGTCGGATTTGGCCCCCTGATCATCAAAACCGTGGCCCATCTCGTGGCCGATCACCCCGCCGATGGCGCCGTAGTTGACCGCATCGTCCGCCGTCATGTCGAAGAAGGGGGGCTGCAAAATGGCGGCCGGGAAGACGATCTCGTTGTTGCTCGGGTTGTAGTAGGCGTTCACCGTCTGGGGTGACATGTGCCACTCGTCCCGATCGACCGGCTTGCCGAGGCGAGCCAGGTTGTCGGCGTATTCGAAGGCGCGGGCCCGCTGCAGGTTGCCCACCAGATCGTCGGGGCGAATGGTGATGGCGCTGTAGTCCTTCCACTTGTCCGGGTAGCCGATCTTGGGTCTGAACTTGGCGAGCTTCTCGAGTGCCTGGGTCTTGGTGGCCGGGGACATCCAGTCCAGCTCCTGGATGCTCTGGCCGTAGGCGGTGCGCAGGTTCTCCACCAGCTGCTCCATGCGGGCCTTGGCCGCTGGCGGGAAGTAGCGCTCGACATAGAGCTTGCCCACCGCCTCCCCAAGATTGTTGTCCAGCACCCCAAGGGCCCGCTCCCAGGGGGCGCGCTGCTTGGGCGTGCCGCTAAGAGCGGTGCCGAAGAAGGCAAAATTCTGGGCATCGGTCTGGCTGTCGAGGTAGGGGGCGTAATCGGTGATGAGCTGCCACTTGAGGTAGGCCTGCCAGTCAGCGACCGGGGTCTGCTGCATCACCTCGTTCAGGGCCGAGAGATAGGTGGGCTGGCCGATGACCAGGCTCTGCTGCCCCGCAAGGCCGGCCTGGGCCAGGTAGGCGTCCCAGTCGATGGCGGGGGCGAGGCGCCCCAGCTCGCTCACCGGTTCCTTGTTGTAGTTCTTCTCTCTGTCTCGCAGGGCCACGTTGTCCCACTGGATCTGGGCGAGCCTGGTCTCGAGGGCCAGGATGCGTTTCGCCTTGGCCTGGGCATCCGTCTCACCGAAGCGGGTCAGCATGGCGGCGATGTGTTGCTCGTACTTGTGCAGCAGCGCCTGGCTGTTGGGGTCGCGCTTGAGGTAGTAGTCCCGATCCGGCAGGCCGAGGCCGGCCTGGTAGAGGTAGACGGCATAGCTGTCAGGGGCCTTGGCGTCGGCGTCTATCCAGAAACCGAAGGGGGAGCCGCCACCGGTGCGGGCGCTCTGGGCGAAGGCCCGGGCGAGATCCTGCGGCGTGCTGATCTGCTCTATCTCGCTCAGCATCGGCAGCAGGGGCGTGGTGCCCTTGGCGTTGCGGGCGGCCTGATCCAGATAGCTCTGGTAGAGGTCGTGGATCTGCTGGGCCGGGGTGCCGGCGGCGGCCTTGCCATCCAGCCCCTCCACCAGCACTCGCACGTCCGCCAGGGATTTGTCCCGCAGCAGGTAGAAGGCGCCGTCGGCGGGCCTGTCATCGGGGATCTTGGCCGTGGCGAGCCAGTGGCCGTTCACGTAGCGGAAGAAGTCGTCACCAGGCTTGACGCTGGTGTCCATGTTGGCCAGCGCAAGGCCGGAGTGTTTGTCCGGTTGGCTCGGTGCCTGACTGCAACCGGCCAGCAGGGCCAGCCCGACGAGGGTGGCCAGGATGTGTTTCTTGTTGTTCATTATGGTTTTATTCCAATTCGGGTTATATGGCTTCCTTGCCCACGCAGGGAGCGATTCACTCTAGCAGCCGGGTTAGCGCTTGATAAGCCCGACTCTGCTAAGATCGGCCTGGTCGTATTGGGGAAGCCTATGATTTCTCGTATTTATTCTCGTTTTTGTCAGACCCTGCCCGCGCCGGAAGGTTCCCGGGGCCTGCTGGTGGCCTTCAGTGGCGGGCTCGACTCCACCGTGTTGCTGGTGCTGGCGGCCCGTTTTGCCCGCGCCCACGGCCTCGCCCTGAACGCCCTGCACGTTCATCATGGCCTGAGCCCACATGCCGACGACTGGGTGGCTCACTGCGAAGGGGTGTGCCGGCAACTGGCGGTGCCCCTCATCGTGGAGCGGGTGCAGCTCTGTCGAGGCAACGGGGAGAGCATGGAGGCCCAGGCGCGGGCGGCGCGTTATGAGCGACTCGCCGCCCACCTGGGGGAAGGGGAGTGGCTGCTCACAGCTCACCATCAGGACGATCAGCTGGAGACCCTGCTGCTGGCGCTCAAGCGGGGTGCCGGTCTGCGCGGGCTGGCGGGCATGGTGGCGAGCCAGCCTTTTGCCGCAGGCCATCTGTTGCGCCCCTTGCTCGACATGAGCCGGGCCGAGCTGGCGGAAGCCGCGCAGTCACTTCCTTATGGCTGGGTTGAGGATGAGAGCAACGAGGACCCGAGCTATGACCGCAACTTCCTGCGCCAGCAGATCATTCCCCTGCTCAAGAACCGCTGGCCCGCCATGGCCCGGACGACGGCGCGCACCATGGCCCTGTGCGCCGAGCAGGAGGCGCTCATCAGCGAGCTGGCCGAGGCGGACTGGCAGGCGGTGGGTGAGGGAGAAGGGCTGCGCATTGACGGACTCCTCTCCCTCTCCCCCGTGCGGCGCAACAACCTGCTGCGCCACTGGATCCGCCGCCAAGGGGGAGAGATGCCCTCCCGCGAGCTGCTGGGCCTGCTGTGGCAGGAGGTGGCGCTGGCGCGCGATGACGCCAACCCCAGGCTGAGCCTGCAAGGGTTGGCGTGCCGCCGCTATCAGGGGCGCCTGTACCTGGTGGCGCCGGATCTCGCCCCCCGCGAGGAGGTGCTGCCCATCCGGATGGAAGAGACGCTCACTCTGCCGGACGGGCTCGGGCAGTTCAGGCTCTGGAGAACGGATGGCGAAGGGTTGCGGACACCGAGGGGGGACGAGCCGCTCTCGGTGCGTTTTCAGGTCGCCCCCGGCGTCATGCTGAAACCGGTGGGGCGGGTGGGCAGCCGGCGGCTCAAGAAGCTGCTGCAAGAGTACGGGGTGCCCTCCTGGCTGCGGGGGCGCATTCCCATCCTCTACTACGGTGAACAGGTGGCACTGGTGGCCGGGCTCTTTGTCTGCGACGGATTTCTGGCGCCAGAAGAGGGGGTGGCGTGGGAGTGGCGGCCCCCCGTCCCCCAGGATGCGGATTGACATCGCAGAGTGACAGGGGGCCGGGAGGCGAAAGGGGATGCCCTATTCGGGCAGGCCGGAGCCCCCGGCTTTCTTGCGGGCGTAAAGATGAGTATCGGCCGTCTCGTAGAGGCGCTGCACATCCATGCCCGACTGCCAGCTGGCGGCTCCCAGGCTGCACCCCACCGAGAAGGCGCTGAGCTCCTTGTGGCTGTGGAGCACATGTTGCAACCGCAGCCAGACCGGGCGCCAGGCCTCGGGGTCCGCGGGTTGCAGCAGCAGGGCAAACTCGTCCCCGCCGAGGCGAAACGCCTGATCCGTCCCGCGAATGCACCCCTGCAGCAACTGGGCGAAGCGGCTTAGCACCAGGTCGCCCACCGGGTGGCCCCAGGTGTCATTGACCTGCTTGAATCTGTCGAGATCCAGCAGCACCAACACCAGGCCGTGGGGTTCCCGGCTGTGTTGCTCCACCGCCCGGCCGATGGCCTCATCGAAGTAGGCGCGATTGCCAAGCCCGGTCAGGTGGTCGAGCCGCACCTGCTGTTCCAGCCGATCCAGCCGCAGATAGAGGGGCAGGGTGAGACTGAACAGCTGATGATATTGCTCAAGCAACCGCCTCTGGCCGTCGCTCAGGGGGTGCTCCAGCTCGTAGTGCAACTGGCCGAGCAACTGCTCGTGTCGTCCCCGCAGCTCGAAGCGATAGGCATGCAGGGTCAGCCTGGCCTGGGGCGGGTGCGAGATGAGGGGATGGGGCTGGCCACAGTCGAACTGGAGCGAGTGGATCCGGACAATGTTTGCCACCCGCTCGGCAAAGATTGCCAGCAGGGCGTCAAGATCCCGTTGCCCCAGCAACTGCTCTATCTGCTGATAGCGGTCCTGCCCGGTCAACGGCGCAAGCCGCTCCATCTGCTGTACCCACTGCTCTATGCCATGTCCGAAGCCGTTCAATGACGATGTGTTTTCCACGTTACAGCCCTTACACCTCTCCATTCATTGCGCAGGCTCTTGCAAGCCCTGTGCCTAAAATATGTCCGATGAAAAACAAGGGGGCTGGCTAGGCTTAACGGGATGAAACGGGAGGGGAAATCCCTGCCGCTGAGCGAGTGGCGTGCCATATGGGGAGCGGGCGCTGTGCTTGCAGGGAAGAGGGGGCCGGGCAAATGAAGGAGAGGGATGGGTGTACGCCGATGTGTTGATCCTGCTGATCTTCGCCGTAGTGCTGGTGGCCATTTTCCGGCGCCTCGGCCAGCCGGTGATCCTTGCCTATCTGTTTGCCGGCATGCTGCTCGGCCCCCACGGCGTGGCCATCGTCACGGGTCAGGCCATGATGCAGACCATAGGGGAGCTTGGCATCGTGTTCCTGATGTTCTCCCTCGGGCTCGAGTTCTCCCTGCCGCGTCTGCTCGCCATGCGCAAGCTGGTGCTGGGGGTCGGCAGCCTGCAGGTGCTGCTCACCTCACTGCTGTTTTTCGGGCTCGGCTGGTGGTGGGGGCTGAGCCTGGCCCAGGCGCTGGTGGTGTCAGGCACCCTGGCGCTCTCCTCCACCGCCGTGGTGATCAAGCAGCTCGGCGAGCTCAAGCAGCTCCATACCCGGCGAGCCCAGCTCGGGGTGAGCGTGCTGCTGTTCCAGGATCTTGCCGTGGTGCCCCTGCTGGTGATGATCCCCATCCTGGCCCAGCCCGAGGTGCAGGGCAGCGCCCTGCTGGCGGAGGTCGCCTGGGCCTCCCTCAAGGGGTTGTTTGCGCTCTCCGTGCTGCTGGCGGTGGGGAAGTGGCTGCTGCCCATGCTGTTTTTCGAGGTGGCGCGCGCACGTTCAGACGAACTCTTCGTACTGAGTGCCCTGCTGGTGGCATTGCTGGCGGCCTCCCTGACCCAGTGGATGGGGCTCTCCATGGCGCTCGGTGCCTTCCTGGCGGGCATGATGCTGGGGGAGTCCCACTATCGTCATCAGCTTGAGGTGGACATCAAGCCGTTTCGCGACGTGTTGATGGGGCTCTTCTTCATTACCATCGGCATGACCATGGACTGGGCGCTGGTGGCGGACGCCTGGTGGCAGGTGCTGGCCTGTGTGACGGGGCTCATCCTGTGCAAGTCGCTGCTCATATTGCTGGCGGGCCGCCTGATGGGGGAGCGCAAGCGCGACGCCATGGCCGCCGGCATCATGTTGAGCCAGGTCGGGGAGTTCGGTTTTGTGCTGCTGGCGCTGGCAAGTCATCACGGCTTGCTGGATCACCAGCTGGTCTCTCTGCTCATCGGCATCGGTGTCATCTCCATCGCCCTCACCCCCTGGCTGGTGTTGCGGGCGCTGGGACTTGCCCACTCCCTCACCGACAGTGCCCTGCTCTCTCGCGCCGAGGTGGCCCAGTCGGGCCTGAGCAAACACCAGCACGTCATCATCGCCGGGTTCGGACGCACCGGCCAAACCTGTGCCCGCTTTCTCAAGCTCGAAGAGATCCCCTTCCTGGCCCTGGATCTCGATCCCGAGCGTGTGAGCGAGGCGAAGCTCGCGGGGGAGCAGGTGGCGTTCGGCGATGCCAGTCGGCGCGACATCCTGCTGGCGGCCGGTCTGCTGCGGGCGCGGCTGGTGATCATCACCTTCGACGATCGCAAGCGGGTCGATGCCATGCTGACGCTGATCCGGGAGCTGGCGGGGGAGATCAAGGTGCTGGTGCGTACCCGGGATGACAGCTTCCTTGAACACTACAAGCAGGCCGGCGCCTTCGAGGTGATCCCCGAATCCCAGGAGGGAGCCCTGATGCTGGTTTCCCACCTGCTGCTCAACTGCGACATTCCCATCGGCCGGGTGATCCGGCGCATGGAGCACGAGCGCAGCAGCCAGTATCGCTTTCTGCACGGTTTCTACTGGGGCGGCAAGAGTGCGGGCAATCTGGAGACGGATCAACAGCTCGAGCGGCTGCATCCTGTGCTGCTGCACGACCAGGCCTGGGCGGTGGGGCACAGGGTACGGGATCTCGCCCTGGGAGAGGTGCGCATCAAGGCGATTCATCGCGGGGAGCGCAGCCTGGATCCCAGGCGCGAGCTGGTGCTGGCGGCGGGAGATACCCTGGTGCTTTTCGGCACGGCCGTGGCCATGGAACAGGCGGAGCAGCGCCTGCTGGAGGGACGCTAGGATCTCCTTGCCATGGGATAAGGCCCCTCAGGCCTCTTCGCGAAACTGCTGCTGCCTCCCGCTGCCCGGCAGGTCGAGGAAGGCCTCGATGCGCTGGCGGTGATCCAGCGCGTCCTGGTATCCCAGCTTGATGAGCCGCTGGCAATAGCCGGGGTCAAACATCAGGAAGCTGGCCAGGCTGCTGCTCTCTTCGCCGTTGACCCCGAGCACTCGCAGCAGACGGCGCAGCTGGGTCGGCAACCGTGGGAGGTATTCGAGGGCGATGAGGTCGAGATCCTGGCTGGGGCGGATCACGCAGGTCTCCACCTGGCGCAGTTTCAGTCGACTGCGCTCCCGTGCCGGAATGAGGGAAAGGGTCTGGTTGATGCGCCCGAGCCGCTCCAGATCCGAATTAAGGGTGTCGGAGAAGACGGTGTTGAGCAGATGGCTCGCGATGTTGGAGCTGGTCAGGTGCCCCTGGCGGGGCGTCGGGTTCTCCCTGTGAGGGGAGTCCAGGGTCACCAGCAGGATCCGCTCCGCCCCCAGGTGGATGGCGGGGCTGAGCGGGCTCAGCTGGTGGATGGAGCCATCCCCGTAGACGCGATCGCCGATGGGGGTGGCGGGAAAGACAAAGGGCAGCGCCGACGAGGCCAGCAGATGATCCGAGGTGAGCAGGGTACGCAGGCCACGTCGTCTGGCGCGCTCCCAGGGCTGATGTTCGGCCCGCCCCTGGAAGAAGGTGGTGGAGAGGCCGTCATCGTAGTCGGAGGCCGTGATGGCGATGGCCTCCAGGCTGCCGTAGAGGATGTTGTCATCGATGCGGTGATAGTCGATGAGCTGATCCAGCAGACGGCGCAGGGGGGCGTTGTCAAACAGGTGAAAGGCTCGGTTGCTCTGGGGGGTGATGAGGCCGGCCGAGCCCTGATAGAGGGTGCGCCACAGCAGTTGGCAAGGGTGGAAGTCGAAGATGTGGTGGGTCTCGAATCGTCGCCAGACCCACTCCAGCTTGCGCACCCCCAGATGGAAACAGGAGGCGTAGCACGCCAGCGCCGTGATGTTGAGAGCCCCCGCCGAGGTGCCGCACAAAATGGGGAAGGGGATGCCGATGTTGCGGGGGTAGAGTTCGGCCACCGCCTTGAGTACGCCGACCTGATAGGCGGCGCGGGCACCACCACCAGTCAGCAGAAGAGCAGTATTGGGTCTGGCCATGAGGGTGCGCCTTATCGTGATCGCCAGGGCGGGTTGCCACCGCGCAATTCAACTATAAGACGTTGTATACCGGATAAAAATGGGCCGCACGCTCAATTTTTGCGGCCCGTTTCATTTTCAGTTTGCCAAGGGTGTCTGGCTCAGTTGATCGAAGGCGGCGAAGGCAGGAGGGCTTGCCAGAATACGGCCATGGCCGAGCCCCCGGGTGCTGACCAGTCGGGTTCTGCCATCCTGGGCCGCGCGCAGGGAGTCCCGGTGGGGGGCGAAGCGGTCTTCCTCATCGTGAACGATGAGGGCGGCGCCGCTGCGCCGGGCGAGCCGGCCAAGGGGGTCAACCGTGCTGAGCGGGTGCTGGTATTCGTGTTCTATCTCCTTGACCACCGCATCGAACAGCCGGATGGAGTAGCCGGAGCGCGCCACCATGCCGTAGAGCTGGGGCACGTAGTCGAGTACCGGGGAGATGAGCAGCAGCGGCAGCGCATCGATTGCCGGGTGACGGCTGCTGAGGGTGACGGCGCCCCCCATGCTGTGGGTGATGACGCCCTGGACGGGGCCGACCCGCTCGAGGATCTCGTCGAAAGCGCGCACGAAGCGGGGCAGGTGACCCCTGTTCCCTTCGCTCCGGCCGTGGGCGGGGTGATCGTAGGCGAGGGCCGTATAGCCCTGGGCGGCGATGTGGCTCATCAACGGATAGAACTGGCTGGCACTGCCTGACCAGCCGTGCATCAACAGCCAGACCGGCCCCTGCCCGAGCCGGTAGCTCATCAGGGTCCCTTCACTGGTGTGGATGGCCTGCTCGACCAGGCCGGTCGGGGCTGCGACGCCCCGGGTCGCCCGCTGCGGGGTGAGCAGCAGCTTGCTGGCGGTGCGCTTGGCGTGGGTGGGCGCGAGCACGTGATGCAGGCGGGTGCCGAGGCCCAGCAGCAACTTGCTCGGGCTGAAGCGGCGTGTGTTGAAGTAGATCTTGCTGCTCATGGTCATCCTGTGTCTTTTGTGTGCGAACGATCGTGCTTTTTTGCGAGTTTTTAAAAAGAAGAGCCCGTCGGGTCAGCGCCAGCTGGTCAGCAATTGTTCCACCTCGGGCCAGAAGTGGCGGGCCGGATCCTCGCTGAGCGCCAGGGCATGGAACACCTGATCCCCGAGATAGAGGCCATAGAGGCGATAGACGGCGCGCCAGGGATCGAGATCGCTGCGCCACTCCCCGCTGGCTTGCCCCTGCACTACCTGGCGTGCCAGGTAGTCGAGCCAGAAACGGACCAGCTCGCGTGCCGCCTGCTGGACCTCACCCTCCTGGGCGGAGGTCCAGGCATCGAGGAACATGCAGCGGCCGGCAAAACTCTGGTTCCAGGCCAGCCAGGCCTGCAACAGGGCGAGCAGTTTCTCCTGCTGGGTGGCGTGTCCCTGTTGGCGCACCGGCTGGATCACCCGCTCCCGAAATACCTCGGCGGAATGGGTGAGCACGGCGATTTGGAGGTTGTCGCGGGACTGGAAGTGGGCGAACAGACCGCTTTTTGACATCTCGCAGGCCGTTGCGAGGGAGCCTATGGTGAGGCTCTCAAGCCCCTGCTGGCTCGCCTGCTCGAATGCAGTC
The DNA here is from genome assembly GCF_040908015.1 of Aeromonas sp. R7-5. Classification (NCBI taxonomy): domain Bacteria; kingdom Pseudomonadati; phylum Pseudomonadota; class Gammaproteobacteria; order Aeromonadales; family Aeromonadaceae; genus Aeromonas; species Aeromonas sp. R7-5. The sequence continues at coordinate 95,226 of NZ_JBFOCZ010000032.1, forward strand.
TGCAAAATGGTGTCGCGGGTCAGACGTCCCTTGCTCATCCGGCTCTCCTCTCTCTGGGCTGGCAGCATAAAGTACGACCGTGCTAATTGTCGAGCCGCAAATGGTGCAGGGAGGCCGTTTCCGGCTGCCGCGGGGGGCCAGAGAGTCTTCTGGGAGGCGGGTGTGGCTGGCTTGTTACGAGCCAGCCGGGGACGAGCTCAGTCGTCCTTGATGCCCATTTGCTGCAGGGCGATGACCGCCTGGGTGCGGTTCTTGACCCCGAGTTTGCGGAAAGAAGGCGGAGTGATATGGGCTCTGATGGTGGCAAGGGGCTCAACTGTCCTTGATATCCATCTGCTGGAGGGCGATGACCGCCTGGGTGCGGTTCTTGACCCCGAGTTTGCGGAAAATCGCGGTGATATGGGCCTTGATGGTCGCCTCGGAGACGTTGAGCTCCCAGGCGATCTGTTTGTTGAGGCTGCCATCCCGCAACATGATGAGCACCTTGTATTGCTGGGGGGTGAGGCTGGCCAGCTTGGTGGCGAAATCGGGGCCTTCGCTGGGCTCGGGATGGAGGGAGATCCCCTCGGGCACCCAGTTGTCCCCCCCGATCACCGTATTGAGGGCGCTGACCAGCTCTTTCATGGGGACGGATTTGGGAATGAAGCCGAGCGCGCCCAGGCGCAGCACCTGCTGGATGATGGCGGGATCCTCGGAGGCCGAGACCACGACGATGGGGAGATCCGGGTGATGTCCGCGCAGATAGGCCAGCCCCTCGAAGCCGTTGGCCCCCGGCATCTTGAGATCCAGCAGCAGCAGGTCGACGTCGGGATGTTCATCGAGCAGGTGGCTCAGGCTGTCGATGGAGTCAGCCTCCAGCAATCTGGCGTCGTCGATGGCCATGTGCACCGCTTGATAGAGGGCGCCCCGAAACAGGGGGTGGTCATCTGCGATGACGATGGTAAATTGGCTGTCCATAGCTCACATTGTTGCTAACTGATTGTTTTGAAAAATCAAACTAGCACTGCTACCCAAGTGGGTCAAACCCGCCAGTACGCAAATGTGAGGTGGTCATCGGATGTCGTGCCACGGGGCCGGCGGGATGGCCAGTAAACTACCCATGCAGGAGGCAATCGATGGGATCCCTGGTTTTGACGGTGGGCACGGGCTCCACCTGGGCAATGAGAACGGCGCTGGTGCTGGCCATGAGCGGGCTCAAGTGGCAGGAGCAGGTCTTCGATCTGGAAGATGCCAAGGAGCTGCAACGGCTCAAGCGCACGGCCCCCGCCGGCCTGGTGCCCTGGCTCGACGACGGTGAGCTGCGTATTCACGACTCTCTGGCCATCGCCGAATATCTCCACGAGTGCTGCCCGGAGCGTCACCTTTATCCGGTGGACAAGGCCGAACGGGCCCTGGCCCGCAGCCTGTGCGCCGAGCTGCACGCCGGTTTTCGTCAGATCCGCACCCTGCTGCCCTTCTTCCTGGGGGCGCCCACCCAGAGTGAACCGCCGGTGGAGGTCATCGACGAGCTGGCCCGGTTGCAGACCCTCTGGTCCCAGGCGCGGGGGCCCTTCTATTTCGACGAGGCGAGCATTCTGGATGCCTTCTATGCGGTGATGGCCTATCGGCTAGCAAGCTATGGCATTTCGCTGCCCGGTCAGGCTGGCGCCTATCAGCAGGCCTTGCTGGCCTGGCCCCTGTGGCAGGAAACCCTGCTCAGGGCGAGGTTGCAGTGGCCAAAGGCGGCCCGCCAGTCTGATTGATGCGGGCGTCGGCAAGACAAAAAAGGGGAGCCATCGGCTCCCCTTTTTATTCAGGCCAGGTGGCTATTTCTGCCGACCCGCGAAGACCACGACCACTTTGTCTTCTCCTTTCTCCCGCACGAAGCCGTAGGGGGCATCGGAAATCTTCTTGTGGCTGCCCGCCGCGATGGCAGGGTGGGCGGCACGGAACTGGCCGAGCCGTTGCCAGTGCTTGACCAGCTCCGCCTTCTCGCCACTCGCCAGCTCCTGCCAGTTCATGTCCGAGCGCACGCTCTGATCGAACACGCCCCCATCCTTGGCCAGTCCCCGGCCGGACTCGTCGCCATAGTAGATCTGGATGCCCCCCGGCAGCAGCATGAAGCTGTTGGCCACCCGCCGTTGCAGCGCCACGTCCTGGTAGTCGCCGAAGAAGAGCTTGGTGTCGTGGGAGCTGATGTAGCTCAGCACGTTGAACTCGGGATCCTGGTTGATGCGGCTGGCGTAGCTCGCATAGGTGGGCTCTGCCCCCGCCATGCACTGGGCCTGGGGCAGGGCGAATTCACGCTGGTAGTCGAAGTTGATCAGGGAATCGAAGCCGTGCTGGTACCAGAAGTCCTTGGCGACCCCGTGATCCCACACCTCGCCCACCATGTAGAAGGGAAGGTCATCGAGGGCCTTGCCAGGGTTGGCGGCCTTCCACTCCTTGAGCGCGTCGGTGCCCGCCTGCTTGAGCCTGGCCCAGACCGCGGGCTCCAGGTGCTTGACGGTGTCGGCACGGAAGCCGTCGATGCCGAAGCGGCGCACCCAGTCGGTGTGCCAGGCAATGAGGTAATCGCTCACGGTGGCGTTGGGCAGGGCTTTGGCCCTGGTGTCTTTTTTGGCAGCGAGCAGCGGTGGCAGCCCCACCGATCTGGTGGATTCGGTCAGGAAGTCCGGCAGTCCCGCCACCGAGCCGGTGACGTCGTCGGTGCCGGGTTGTGGGTAGCCGGGCAGGCCGGCCCGCACCCAGTCAGGGCCCCACCACTTGTCCCAGTGGGATGACTGGTAGTCGATGAACTGGTTGTAGCCATGCCAGTTGAGGCCGCCGCTCGGGCGCCATTCATTCCAGCGACTCGGCAGCTTGCCGGTGTTCTGGGTGAGATCGGTGAGCCCCAGATCCTGCAAGTCGGCGAGGGTGGCATAGCCTGCGTGGTTCATCACCACGTCGAGGATGATCCGCATGCCGCGCTTGTGGGCCTCGTCCACCAGGGTTTTCAGGCTCTCTTCGTCGCCGTAGTTGGGGTCGATTTTGGTGAAGTCGAGCGCCCAGTAGCCGTGGTAGGCGTAGAAGGGGAAGTTCCCCTGTTCGCCACCGCCGATGAAGCCGTGGACCTGTTCCACCATGGGGGTGATCCAGATGGCGTTGATGCCGAGTTGCTTGATGTAGTCGAGCTTCTCGGTCAGCCCCTTGAAGTCACCGCCATGCCAGGTGGCTACTTCGTCCTGACCATCCTTCTGACGACCGAAGCTGTGATCATTGGCAGGATCGCCGTTGTGGAAGCGGTCGGTCAGCAGAAAATAGACGCTCGCCTGATCCCAGCTGAAGGGAGCAGGCTTGGCGGCCTTGACCGGCTCGAGCAGCAGCAGGCCGCCGCTCTCCTTGCTCGGTGTCAGGGTGATCTTGCCGCCCTTGACCACGGCTTCCTGTCCCGAGTAGGCATCCCGCAACCGGGTGCCGTCGGGCCAGACTCCCTTGAGTGATGTCGTGACCGGGCCGCCATCCCAGCTGATACAGGGCTCTTCCGGGGGCTGGCGTTTGAACTCGCTCTTTTTGGTTGCCCGCAACACCTTGAGGCTGGGGGTATCGGGGTTGAAGGTGAACTCGTAGTCCCCCGCCAGCATCACCCTCAGATTGAAGTCTGTCCCCTTGCTGCACTTGTCCATGGGCTGGGCGGTGCCGAAGGGAAGGGGCTTGGCCTCGGTTGGCCCGAAGCTGGTGCCGCAGCTGTTGCCCGCATCGCTGATGCGGATCTGGTGGCTCCCCTTGTCCAGTCTGTGGGTCAGGGTGACGGTGCCCTTGTCCAGCGTCAGCGCCTCGGCCACCGGTTTGCCATCCACATGGAGATAGACCTCGGGGGCGGCCATCGCCTGACTGATGAACAGCGGTGTGGCGAGCACGGCCAGCCACAGGGGTGATGGGCGAAGAGCGGGGCGCGAAGAGAGACGCATAAGCCATTCCTTGAGCAGAGTGTGAGGAGCAGGGTCCGTTGAGGCACTCATTCTAGGGCGCGCTGGGACAGGCTTGGACCGGTAAAATACCGATTTGTGACGTCAGTTCAAATGGTTACGTTTTCAAGAATGGAAAAGTGTGAACCGGGTGTCGCGGCCATGAAAAAAGCCGGTCAGTTGACCGGCTTGTAGGCATTCGGGGTGGCGTCACACGGTGAAGAACTTGAAGTTGACGAAGGCCACCGCGATGAAGGAGGCAACCATGCCGCTGATGCAGAGCACCGCAGGGCGGATGGCAGGCCAGCGATGGGCCAGCAGCACGATGGCCAGCAGGGTCGGATAGAGGCCGAACATGTAGCGGGGCATGGCGTTGAGGCCGGTCATCAGGGGGATGGTGCAGCAGATGAACATCAGGGTCGCTTCGGCCCAGCGTTTCTGGCTGAACAGGTAGCCATTCAGGCACCAGCCGAAGATCACCATGATGGAGAGATAGGCCTTGCGCCCCCCCAGCTCGAAGCCGCTCAGCCACCAGTCCAGGGGGCTGTCCATATAGCGGCCCCAGGCCACCTGGATGTGCTTGAAGGCCAGGGCATCCCCGGTGAGGTGATAGAGATAGACCATGTAGGAGAAGAGGCCGAGGGGAATGAGCCAGAGGGTGAACACCACCTTGAAGGCCCGCTCGGTGAAGCGGAAGAACTCGCGCCAGCCGTAGGCCTGCAGGGCCAGGATCAGCACCGGGAACACCATCATCACCCCCAGGTTGCGGGTGGCGGAGATGAAGATGCCGAGGAAGGCGACCATGAGCCACTGTTCGCGGTAGGCGAACAGGAACATTCCCAGCATCAAGGCCATGAACATGGGCTCGGTATAGCCGGAGACGAAATAGGCGGAGAAGGGGGAGAAGGCCAGCAGCCAGACCCCGAAGCGGGCGGTGTCGTCCCCCAGCTTGAGCTGGCGCAGCACCAGCAGCATCAGGGGCAGGCTGATGAAGAAGGCGATGTTGGCCACCAGCATCAGACCGATGAGGCTCTCCATGTCAAACAGGCTGGAGAGACCGCCGGCCAGCATGGGATAGAGGGGCATGAAGGCCCAGTTCGCCGCATTGCCCTTGCTCAGCCAGCGTGGATAGAGGTCGTAGCCATTCTCGATGATGCGCTGGAACCAGACGCAGTCGAACTGGCAGTAGGCTTGCAGCGGCCCGATGTCGGTGGCGCCATAGAGCTGGACGCCGAAATAGCCCATGCCATAGAGCGCCACCCGGCTCAGTACGAAGGCGGCGACGATCATCAGCCAGTCGCGGCCGCTGATGCGCAGTGACGGGCGATAGGGGAGTGCAGCCCCGGTTGACGGGGCGGTATTGGTCATATCATTCATCAGGCAAAAACCCAGATACGGGAGAGAACGTAGGTGAGCACGGTGACGGTCAGGGTAGCGATCACCACCGGCAACAGGCCGGAGAGACCGGCAAACAGCAAACCGCTCAGGATGAGATTACGCACCGCCAGCGAGAAGAGGGCAACCAGCAGGAACTTGCTGGCGGCACCTTGTTTCTGGAAGGTGATGTAGCGATGGCCGAAGAACGAGAACCAGAACGCCACGGCAAAGGCCAGGGTCGTGACCAGGTGCTCGGAGATGGCCGGCCAGGTATGAAACAGGGCGATGGAGGTACCCAGATCGACGAGGGTGGCCCCCCCGCCGACAAAACCGAAGCGAACCAGCCGCCAGAATTCCTCGCGGGAGATCATTGAGACGCCTGCTCCTGCTGATCATCAGCGGCTTTCGCGGCGGCCTTCTTGCCAGCGCCCTTCTTGCTGGTGGTGGGCACTTCCTGCTTCTGCTCTTCATCCTGCTTGGCGTACTGGCCGTAGACCCCTTCGATGAGGTAGACGGGGCGCTGTTTCACCTCGACGAACATGCGGCCGATGTACTCGCCGATGATGCCCAGCGACAGCAGCTGGATGCCGCCGAGGAACAGCATGACCGACATCAGGGAGGCGTAACCGGGCACGTCGATGCCGAAGAAGAGCACCTGGGTGATGATCTTGAGGATATAGAGGAAGGCGATGAAGGAGACACCGACCCCGATGTAGCTCCACACCCGCAGCGGCCAGCTGGAGAAGCTCATCAGGCCGTCAAGGGCGAAGTTCCACAGCTTCCAGTAGTTGAACTTGGTTTCGCCGGCATGGCGGGCCGGGCGCTCGTAGGGAACGCCGACGGCGCGAAAACCGGCCCAGGCGAACAGCCCCTTCATGAAGCGGTTGCGCTCCGGCAACTGCTTGATGGCCTCGACCACCTTGCGATCGATGAGGCGGAAGTCACCGGCGTTCTCCGGCAGCTTGGTGCTGGTGGAGAGGGCGTTGAAGAAGCGGTAGAAGCCACCGGCGGTCAGGCGTTTCATCGGGGTGTCGGCGCTGCGATCCACCCGGATGCCGTAGACGGTGTCATAGTCGCCGGTCTGCCACAGCTTGACGAACTCCAGAATGAGAGAGGGGGGATCCTGCAGGTCCACGTCCATGGGGACGATGGCGTCGCCCTTGGCCTGGTGCAGGCCTGCGGTCATGGCCGCTTCCTTGCCGAAGTTGCGGGCCAGGTTGACCAGGGTCACACGGGGATCCCGGGCGATGGCCTGCTCGACCACCTCACGGGTGCGGTCACGGCTGCCATCGTTGACGAACACGATTTCAAGTTGGTCTTTGAGCGGGGCCAGTTCGGTATCTATCGCGCTGATGAAGGCGTCTATGCTCTCTTCCTCGTTGTAAACGGGAACGACCAGAGAGAGTCGAAAATCGGCACGGGACATGGGAACTTCCTTATTGAAAGAATTATTTTACGGAACAGATACTTGGGGCATTCCGCTTCACTGAGCCACGGTCAGTCGCACGGACTGGACGTTGAGCGGTGTCGGGGCGGAGAGCGCCAGGAAGTTGGGACGCTTGGGATCGGCGGTCAGGGAGTCGCCCGGCAGGCTGAGACGGATCTCGTTGATGCCCGCCTTGGCCAGCTTGACCGTGGTGGTGAAATCATGGCCCAGCGCCACCTTGAGCAGGGCGCCAGCCTGGGGGCTGTTGATCCTGGCCTGGATGGTGAGCTGCCCCGGCTGGGCCTGCTGCTTGGGCAGCACGAAATAGAGACCGCCCTGACCGCTCAGCTCGGTGCCTTGCTCGCTGGGCTTCTTGGCCCAGCCTTCGCTTGAGAGGAAGCGGCTCGGCTTGGTCAGGTTGAGTTCGTTGCCGGGCTGGTAGGTCATGCTGGAGTTGTGCTCCCAGAAACGGGTCTTGCCTTCCAGGTAATAGAGCTTGTAAGCCAGGCTCACGTTGGGGTGAGCGGCCAGATAGAGGGTATAAAGGTAGAAACCGCTCAGTGCCAGGATGGCAGCCAGAAAACCGAACTTTTTGTAGGTCATATTACTCACTCGACGCCCGACAGATTGATAGGCAGATTTCGCGCATATGCTAATCCAATTGCAAAAAAAGCATAGTGGATCACAAAAATATATTTGCTCACATATTAACCCTCAATCACCCTGCTTACCAAGGGGCTTTGGGGTCGTTTGCTTCCTCTTCTTGATTGTGGCTTTTTCGGCGCCAACCTGTCTGCCGCCACCTGGGGCGCATCAGGCAAACGGCTGATATTGTGCTTTGTTGTGGCAGGATCTGTCGCCATTTCACCCGGGCAGAATTAAGATGGCCTGTCCCGTCGTCAAGGATGACCCATGAGACTCTTCTCTCTCTGTGTGCTCTGCTGTCTGCCCCTCCAACCGTTGTGGGCGCAATCGTTCTGCTCCTCCCCCCTTCGCGTCGGTTTCGATGACTGGCCCCCATACCACTATTACCAGCAAGAGGGCGCACGTCGGGAACTGCGTGGATTTGCGGTCGACTACCTCAATGCCGTGTCGAATCGGCTGGGGTGTCGTCTGGTCTATGTGGAGCGTCCCTGGAAGCGGGGGTTGCACGATCTTGAGCGGGGTCGGCTGGACATCGTGATGGAGGCGTATTTTGCTGATGAGAGGGCGCGTTATGCCTGGTTCTCCATCCCCTACAACCCGGGCCGGACATCGCTCTGGGTACGCAAATCCGGTACCGGTGAGGAGTCGGATCTGGCGAGCTGGCTGGCCCACGGGCATCGCCTCGGTGTGACCAGGGACTACTATTACGGCCCGGAAATCACCAAGGTTCTGCAGCGATACCGCAACCAGGTGAGCGAGGTCAACGATGTGCAAAACTATCGCAAGCTGCTGCTTGGGCGGATAGACGGTTTTCTCGGGGATAGTCTGGCCACGCCCTGGGGTCTGAAGAGAGAGGGGCTGTCGGATGCGGTCGTCCCCCACACCATGGCGATCCATGAGACGCCCACCTTTTTCATGTTGAGCAAGAAGACCCTGTCCGGGGAATTCGTAGCGCGGTTCAACGAGGCGATAGTGGCCGTCGGTGACAGCGGGGAGCAGGAACTCATCTGGCGTCGTTACACCTCCGTCCGCTAGCAAAGTCGCCAGCATTCACGCATCATGGGGTCCTGACCGTCGCGCCTGACAGGCCGAAATGAACCGATTTGAGGCAAGCGTGGTAAGAAGCATGGGTAAGAAGTATTGGTTGGCATTGGCGAATCTCATCTGGCTGGGCTGCTGGCCGGCCAGCATGGTTCATGCCAGCACGGAACAGGCGGTAGTGGCCAGTCCAAGCATTCAGCATGACTGGTATCAGAACGAGGTGGCCGAGCAGGCTCGTCATGAGCTTGAACAGCAGTTGCAGGAAGCGGTGTTGGCCCAGCTGCATCCGGATTTCTACCGCCTCTGGCAGCAGTTGCAAAAGACCCCGGCGGATCGGCGCGGTGCCCTCTACGATGAGGCCTTTGGCAAGCTGGCCCGGTTCCAGCAGGCCTGGCGAGGGATGGATCTGGTCGCGCGCGAACAGATGCAGACCCTCAAGCTGGATCTGAACCGTCCCCTGGCCCATGCCCCCCAGGGAGACAATCTGCTGGAGCAGGTCAGGCAACTCAGGCCACAAGTGGCGGAATACGACGCCGTGCGCGAAGAAGTGCGCAAGCTGCTGGCCATGCCCATGGCCAAGCACTGGCCCACTCTCTCCATGCCGACCCTGCGGGCCGGGGAGAGCTCGACCGAGCTCGGCCAGATCCGCTCCATCCTGAACGAACTGGGGGACAGTGCCCCGACTCACCAGGACAGCCTCTACGATCCCGAGACCGAACAGGCCATCAAGCAGTTCCAGCGCCGCCACGGCCTGACCGCCGACGGCATCATAGGCCGGCAGACCCGCAGCTGGCTCAATACCGGGCCCGAGGTGCGCGCCAGCCTGCTGCTGCGCAACCTGTGGCGACGTGACCTGGTGGATCACCTTGCCGGTCGCTATGTGCTGGTCAACATTCCGGACTACCGCCTGAGCGTGGTGGAGTCTGGCAGCGAGGTCTTCACCAGTCGGGTCATCGTCGGTAAGGAGCAGCGGGCCACCCCCATCCTCGCCAGCGAGATCCGCTCCATCGTGCTGAACCCGGCCTGGCACGTGCCGCGCTCCATCCTGAGCAAGGACATTCTGCCCAAGCTCGGGCGCGATCCTGCCTACCTGGATCGCGAACAGTTCGAGGTGATCGACGGCGAGGGCAATCCGGTGCAGTTCAGCGAAGATGGCTGGCACCATGCGCTGGCCTCCGGTTTCCCTTACCGGTTGCGGCAAAAGCCGGGGGATCACAATGCCCTGGGTCGCTACAAGTTCTATCTGCCCAACAACGATGCCATCTATCTCCACTCCACCCCGCGCAAGGCGCTGTTCGAGCAGGGGGCCCGTGCCTTCAGCTCGGGTTGCATCCGGGTGGAACACGCCGACGATCTGGCGGAGCTGCTGCTGGCGGACTCCCGCTATCAGCCGGACAAGGTGGCCAGCATCCTGAAAGAGACCCAGACCAAGTGGCTGCCCCTGAGCAACCCTATCCCGGTGTTTACCGTCTACTGGAGCAGCTGGATTGATGAAGAGGGACGTCAGCAACTGCGCAACGATATCTACGGATTCGACAGAGTCAGCTATCAAAGCCGCTTGCTGTGATCCTCGCCACAGAGTGAAAAGCCCGGCCCGTGCCGGGCTTTTTCATGGATGAATGGGGTTTGACAGCGCTTTTTCTGGCAGGTAGTTTCGGCCCTTGTATCAAATTCATTCACCTGTGTGACTTCACCATGAGATGGACGGACAACGGATGCTGGGACAAGAGATAAGCCGACGCCGTCTGCTGCTGGGGGCGGGTTGCCTGATGGGGACCAGCCTGCTGTCGTTCCCTGCGCTGGCGAGCCGCAGCACTTCGGGACGGGAACTGAGTTTCTTCAACCTCAATACCGGCGAGCGGGTACGCGCCAGTTATTGGGAAGATGGCCACTATCTGAGTGACGGGCTGGCGGAGCTCAACCATATTTTCCGTGACTACCGTCGCAACGAAGTGTTCAACATCGACAGAAAGCTGTTTGATCAGCTCTTTCTGCTGCAACACAAGTTGGGACGCCACGGCGAAATCCAGCTCATCTCGGGTTATCGCTCCCCGGCCACCAATCAGCAGAAGCGGCGCAAGAGTCGCGGCGTCGCCAAGCACAGCTACCACACCCTGGGGCAGGCGGTTGACGTGCGCATCCCCGGCGTGCAGCTGGCGCACCTGCGCAAGGCCGCCCTGAACCTCAAGGTGGGCGGTGTGGGTTATTACCCTTCTGACAACTTCGTGCACCTGGACACGGGCCCCGTTCGTAGCTGGTGAGTCGGGATCGTCTCAAGAGTTGAGTGCCGATTGTGTCTTTTTGCCGCTGGCATTGAGGGGGACCAAGCTGCTAGGCTCTGGACTCCAGCCAGAGGAGAGAAAGATGAAGCAGATTGTGATCGGGGGGCTCATCGCCCTGTTGTTGACTGGTTGCGGCAAGCTCAACCGCGAGAGCTACGACAAGCTGAAAGTCGGGATGAGCTATGCCGAAGCGAGTGCCATCCTCGGCAAGGCCGAGCGTTGCGACGATGCTCTCGGCACCACGAGCTGTGTCTGGGGAGGGGAAGGCAAGAACATCAAGGTGCGTTTCATCGCCGACAAGGCGACCTTCTTCAGCTCGGAAGGGATCAACTGACCCTTTCCTCTCTTGCCGATGCCCAACAAAAAAGCGCCGTATGGCGCTTTTTTGTTGCTCGTTATCCGTGCGATATGGCCAGGAACTGGCGCGTTCAATGGGTGGCGTACTGATAGTTGAAGGTGGGCAGTCCCCATTTGAAGCGTACCGCCAGGAGCCGTAGCACGAAGCCGATGCCGATGGCACCGAAAGCGGCCCAGTCGTTGGGCAGCCCATGGTGCAGCGCAAAGCAGTAGAGCGCTGCGGTGATCAGCGAGACGGCAGCATAGAGCTCGCGCTTGAACACCAGCGGGATGCGCTGGCACAGCAAGTCCCGCAGTACCCCCCCGAACACGCCGGTCACCACGGCCATGATGCAGGCGATGCCGGCCCCGTGGCCCATCTCGAGCGCCCGGGCAGCCCCGAAGATGGAGAAGACCACGAGCCCCAGGGCATCGAGCGCCAGGAACAGCTTGCCAAGGTAGCGCATCAGCGGGGCCGAGATGACCCCGGCCATGGCGGCGCCCGCCACCAGCAGCACGTATTCGGGGTGCTCGACCCAGAGCAGGGGATAGTGGCCCAGCAGCACATCCCGAATGGTACCGCCACCAATGGCCGTCGCCGAGGCGATGATCACGACGCCAAACAGATCCATCCGTCGCCGACCCGCTGCCAGCGCGCCAGTCATCCCTTCGGCCACCAGGCCGAGCAAGAAGAGTGCATGTAACATGAGATATCCCAGGGTGCGAGAAAGGCCCGCATCCTAACAACCCTGCGCTGGGGCGACAAGCTATCTTAGTTATGCATTAGATTAAGTAATGAAAAGGGGGCTTTCGCCCCCTCTTTTGATCATGATGACGCGGTTCTGCGTCCAAGTTGCTCGCTGCGGTATTGGTCTACCCACATGGCGGTGGCGCCACAGATGGCCACCGGCATCACGAAGAGATTCACCACCGGGATGGCGGAGAAGAGGGTCACCAGGGCGCCGAAGCTCAGACACTTTCCACGACGTTGCTTGAGGGCGTCGCGCATGGTGATAAAGCCGATCTTGTGGTTGTCGAACGGATAATCGACATACTGGATCGCCATCATCCAGGCGCTGAGCAGGAACCAGAGCACGGGTGCCAGGGTCTGGCCCACTACCGGGATCAGGAAGAGGATCAGGCAGCCGATGGCCTTGGGCAGATAGTATTTCAGCTTGGTCCATTCGCGGCCGAAAGTACGGGGCACATCTTTCACCACATCCAGCATGCCGGTGTCATTCATGGCTTCACCGGTGAGGATCTGTTCCACCTTCTCTGCCAGCAGGCCGTTGAAAGGGGCCGCTATCCAGTTGGCCACCGAACTGAAGATGAAGGAGAAGACCACCAGTATGGTGATGAGGGCGATGGGCCAGAGCAGGTAATCAAGCCAGGAGAGCCAGCTCGGGATCTGCTGGTGCAGCCAGGCGAACAGGCCGTCCAGTTGTAGCAACAGGGCGTAGAAGGCACCGGCAAAGAGCACGAAGTTGACCAGCAGGGGGATCAGCACGAAGGTGCGGATGCCGGGTTGGCGGATGAGCGAGAAGCCGCGCAGGAAGTAGTCTGCACCGCTGACCGAATCTTTGACCATGTGGGGTGATTGGCTCATGTGAGCTCCATCAGTGAATGGGGAAAGTGCCAGCATATTACAAACAAGCCTTTGATTTGGTAAAGTCGCCTGCCCGCCTCCTCTTTATTTCGTTACCCACATAGGCCGCCATGCGTCTGAAATTGATCAAACTCGCCGGTTTCAAGTCGTTTGTCGAGCCGACCCGCATCGAACTCAACGCCGACATGACCGCCGTGGTGGGCCCCAACGGCTGCGGCAAATCCAACGTCATCGACGCCGTGCGCTGGGTGCTGGGGGAGAGCTCCGCCCGCCATCTGCGCGGCGAGAACATGACCGACGTCATCTTCAACGGCTCCATCAACCGCAGCGCCCATGGCCGCGCCTCGGTGGAGCTGGTGTTCGACAATCCCCACAACCGGGTACCCGGCGAGTTCGGCCGCTTTACCGAGATCTCGGTGCGCCGCGAAGTGCTGCGCGACGGTTCCAATCACTACCAGATCAACGGCCAGAAGTGCCGCCGCAAGGATGTGACCGACCTCTTCCTCGGCACCGGCCTTGGGCCCCGCAGTTACGCCATCATCGAACAGGGCACCGTCAGCCGACTGGTGGAGTCCCGCCCCGCCGATCTCAAGCTGTTCATGGAAGAGGCCGCCGGGGTCTCCCGCTACAAGGAGCGGCGCCGGGAGACCGAGCAGCGCATCCGCCATACCCAGGAGAACCTGGAACGCCTTGGCGACATCCGCGGCGAACTGGGCTCACGCCTCGAGCACCTCAAGGCCCAGGCCGAGACCGCCGAGCGCTACAAGCAGCTCAAGAGTCGCAGTCGCGCGGCCCGCAGCGAACTGATCGGCTCGGAACTGTGGGCGCTGGAGACGCGTCTTGGCGAAGCCAAGACCGAACTGGCCCAGACTGAACAGGCGCTGGCGGCCCTCGATGCCAAGCGCACCGCAGACGAAGGACGCCACGTCACTCTGTCGGTGGCCCGCCAGGAGGCGCAGGCCGAGCAGGCGAGCCGCCAGCAGCAGATTTTCCTCGGCGGGCAAGCCATCGCCCGCCTCGAGCAGCAGCAATTGCACCAGAGCGAGCTTGGCCGCGACTGGCAGGCGAGGCGGCAAGCCCTCGGCGAGCGTATCGAGGGGCTCAAGGCCCAGCTGGCCGGCCAGCTAGAGCAACTGGGCGAGAGCACGTTGCAGGGGGAGGTAGCGTCGGCGCGCCTCGAGCAGTGTGAGCAGTTGCTTACCGACCAGCAGAGCGTGCGTGCGGTAGCGGGCGATCGGCTCGAGCAGACGCGTCAGCGCCAGCAGCAGTGGCAGCAGCAGCTGGGCCAGTTGCAGGGGCGGCTCAACCAGACCCGCGCCGAGGTGAACGGCCTGCAGGAGCTGCAGGCCAAGACCCGGCTTGCCCGCCTCAAGCTGGAAGACGAACAGGCCGGGCCCCTTGGTGGAGAGGGGGAGAACCTGCAACCGGCGCTCGATGCGCTGGCGGCGGAACTCTCGCTCTCCCGCGCCCGCCATGAGGAAGCCGATGCGGCGTGGCAGGCCGGTGTGTCGCGCCATGAAGCACTCAAGGCAGAGCAGGGTCGCCAGCAGGGCCTGCTGCGCGAGCTGGAGGCGCGCCTCGCCACCCTGGATCAGATCCTGGGGGAGCAGATGGCGGGCGCCACCCTGGCGGATCGGTTGCAGGTTCCCCCTGAGTGGGCCCGGGGGCTGGACAAGGTGCTCGGCCGCTGGCTCACCGCAATCCCGGCGGACGAGTGCAACCTGGCGCAACCCGGACTCTGGATTGGCCCGGCCCAGCCAGCCAGGGCCGGTACCCTGGCGGCGCAACTGGGGGGCGAGCACATTCCGGCTTTCCTCAACGCCATCTGGCTGGCAGAGAGCAGGGAGGAGGCGCTGTCCCGCCTGCACAGCCTCTCTGCCGGTGAGTCGCTGCTCACTCCCGCCGGTGACTGGTTCGGCCCCAACTGGGCGGATCTGGGGGAGGGCATGGCCCTCGGTACGCTGGCGCTGCTCGGTGAGCGTGAACGGCTGCACACCGAGCTGGCCGCGGGTCGGGAGGCGCTGCACAGACTCGATGAGCAGCTTGTCGCCGCCGATGCAGCGCGGGCCCAGCTGCACAGCGTCCATGAGCTGGCTCAGCGCACCCTGCGCGAGCAGGAGCTGCGGTGGCAGCAACTGCGCGAAGCCTGGAGTCTGCGCGAGGGGCAGCGCCAGGAGCGCTTGCAGCGCCTGGGCCAGCTGGGGGAAGAGCTGGCCCGGCTCGACAAGGAGCAGGCTGAGGAGGCGCAGCGGCTGGCGTCGGCCGGGGAGCGGCTTGAGCAGGATGAAGCGGCCCTTGGCGAGCTGCAGGAGCAGGGGGAGGTACTCGCCGAGGCGCTGCTGCTCGCCCAGGAGCAGGTGAGCGGGGCGGAGCGGGCGCTGGAAGAGGTGCGCCTTCGCCGGGAGCAGCAGCAGGCGGCCTGCCAGCGGTTGCAACTGGAGCAGCAGAACCAGCGCCAGCTCATCACGCTGCGCGAGCAGGAGCTGGCCCGTCTCGGCCTGGAGCTGGCGGAACTCAAGGAGCCAGGGGCCGCTCCGAGTCAGGATCTGTCGCCCCTGCTGGTCGAACAGCGCAATCTTGAGGCGCAGCAACTGGCCTGTCACCAGCGGCTCGCGGAGCTGGATCGTCAGCTGACCGAGCTGGAGCAGGCCAGAAGCGCCGATCACAAGCAGCTGGTGAAAATTCAGGAGAAGCTGGCGACCCTGCTGCTCGAGCGCGAGCGCAACCTGACGCGCAGGCAGGGACTGCACGAGCAGTTCGAAGAGCTGGGCGTGCGCCTGGTGGACCTCGATCAGGCGGTGCTGATTGCCGCTGATCGCGGCAAGCTGCGCCAGGAGATCCAGACGCTGGAGGCGCAGGTGGAGGCGCTTGGCGCCATCAACCTGGCGGCACTGGAGGAGTATGAGGAGGCGAAAACCCGTTCAAGCTACCTGGAAAATCAGTGCCAGGATCTGGAGCAGGCCCTCGACACCTTGAGCCAAGCCATTAAAAGAATTGATAAAGAAACACAAATACGCTTCCGCGACACTTTCGATAAGGTCAATGAAGATTTAAAATCCCTGTTCCCAAAAGTGTTCGGGGGGGGCAGTGCCTGGCTTGAGCTGACCTCGGATGATCTTTTGGAGGCCGGAGTGAGCATCATGGCAAGACCTCCGGGCAAGAAGAATGCTACCATTGCCCTGCTTTCCGGGGGGGAGAAGGCGCTAACCGCCCTTGCGCTGGTTTTTGCCATCTTCAGACTCAATCCAGCACCATTTTGTCTGCTGGATGAGGTGGATGCACCGCTCGATGAAGTGAACGTCGGTCGCTTCTGTTCTCTTGTCAAAGAGATGTCGAGCACAGTACAGTTCGTTTACATCAGTCATAATAAGGTCTCCATGGAGATGGCCGAGCAGCTGGTTGGCGTCACGATGCAAGAGCCCGGGGTTTCGCGCATAGTGTCGGTCGATATCGGTGAAGCCGTCGCTTTGGCTGAGCAAAACTAGAAAGAGAAGCAGCTAATGCAGGAATTGCGTTACATCTTGGTTGCCCTGGGCGGTATTGCCATCGCGGCATTGCTCATTCACGGGTTGTGGAGCAACAGAAAGAATCGTCAGGCACCGATCAAGGAGAAACCCCTGGGTCGGATGGAATCCAAGTCCCGTGAGCGTGACAATGACGCCTTCGACAGCGATGGCATCGGTCAGGTGCGTGTGGTGAGCGGTGGCCGTCGTGCCGAGCCCAAACTGCGCAGCGACGAGGCCCGTCAGCCCGAACCCCGCCGTGTCGCCCCCGTTCCCGCCTTCGATGATGAAGATGACGACGCCGATCTGCCGCCTCCCGTGGTGCGCAAGCCTGCCGCTCGCCCTGTCCCCCCTCAGCCTGTGTATGAGGAAGAAGAGGACTATGAAGAGCCGGTTGCCGCCCCTGTTGAAGAGGCCCCTGCCGCGCCGGTGCGCAAACCTGCACAGGTGATCCGCCGTACGCCGGTACACCGTTCCCGTCCGCAGCGCGAGCCCATGATGCAGCCGCTGGACGAAGAGCCGCTGGTGGAGCCGGCCTATGCCCAGGCGCCGACCTTCGGTGCACGCGAGCCGGCACCGGTTGCCCAGCAGGCTCCCCGCTACGCCCAGCCGGCTTATGAAGAGCCCGCTTACGATGACGAGCCAGCCTATGAAGAGCCGGTTCACGCAGCCGAGCCAGAACCAGCTCCGGCCCCGGTCGAGAAGATCTGGCAGGATGTCTATGTCATCAACCTGATGGCCCGTCCCGGCCACGATCTGCAAGGTGCGACTCTGCTCTCTTCCCTGCTGGCGCTGGGCTTCAAGTTTGGCGAGATGGACATCTTCCACCGTCACGAAGATCTGGGCGGCAAGGGGGAGGTGCTCTTCTCCATGATCAACATGGTCAAGCCGGGTACCTTCAACCCCTATCGCATGGAGCAGTTCAGCACCCCGGGTGTGTCCCTCTTCATGCAACTGCCCCTTCGCAGCAATGCCGCCTTCGCCTTCGAGCACATGTTGCAGGCTGCGGATCAGCTGGCGAGCGATCTCGATGCCATGCTGACCGATGCCTCGCGCAGTCCCCTCAGCGACGACGACATCGCCCGCTACCGTCACGAGCTGGCGGCCTACGAGGCCAGCCGCGACTGATGCGCCATGGGGCTTGAACAATGAAAAGTGCGGTACCCCGGTGCCGCATTTTTGTTTCTGCCCCAGACTGAATGTTCCATCACACTTCGAGACTTTTTCATGAGCGATATCCTCTCCCGCCACCGTCAACTGTGTGAGCTGCTGACCGAGTACGGCCATCAGTACTATGTGCTGGACAACCCCACGGTGCCGGACGCTGAATACGATCGCCTGATGCGCGAGCTGATCGCGCTGGAGGCCGAGCATCTCGAGCTGAAAACCCCGGCCTCGCCGAGCGTGCGGGTGGGGGGCCAGCCGCTGACCGCCTTCAAGCAGGTACGCCACGAGATCCCCATGCTGAGTCTGGACAACGTCTTCAGCAGCGAGGAGTTGCAGGCGTTCGAGCAACGCATGAGTGATCGCCTCAAGCGGGAGGTGACTTTCACCTTCTGTTGCGAACCCAAGCTCGACGGTCTGGCGGTGAGCCTGCTCTACGTGGATGGCCAGCTGGTACAGGCCGCCACTCGCGGGGACGGCACCACGGGGGAGGAGATCACCGAGAACGTGCGCACCATCAAGGCCATTCCCCTGACCCTGCGCGGCCAGGGGTGGCCGGCGCGGCTGGAGGTGCGTGGGGAGGTCTTCATGCCCAAGGCGGGGTTCGAGGCGATGAACCGCGATGCGCTGGCGGCGGGGGAGAAGGTGTTCGTCAACCCGCGCAACGCCGCTGCCGGCAGCCTGCGCCAGCTCGATTCACGCATCACCGCCAGCCGCCCCCTCAGCTTCTATGCCTACGGCGTGGGAGTCGGTGGCGACGAGCTGGGGAACTCCCACTTCGCTCGCCTCAATCAGCTCAAGGCCTGGGGTCTGCCGCTCAGCCCCGAGGTGAAGCTGAAAGAGGGTGCCGCCGGCTGCCAGGCGTTTCACGACGACATTCTGGCGCGCCGTAGCGAGCTCCCCTACGAGATCGACGGCGTGGTCTACAAGGTGGACGACATAGCACTGCAACAGGAGCTCGGTTTCGTTGCCCGTGCGCCGCGCTGGGCCACCGCCCACAAGTTCCCGGCAGAAGAGGAGATGACCCTGCTGGAGAATGTTGAGTTCCAGGTGGGCCGCACCGGTGCCATCACCCCGGTGGCCAAGCTCAAGCCGGTGTTTGTCGGCGGCGTCACCGTTTCTAACGCCACTTTGCACAATGCGGACGAGATCGCGCGCCTTGGCGTCATGATCGGCGACACCGTGATCGTGCGCCGTGCCGGGGACGTGATCCCCCAGGTCGTGGCTGTGGTGGAGGCGCAGCGCCCGGCGGATGCCCGCGCGATCCTCTTCCCGACCGAGTGCCCGGTGTGCGGCTCGGCGGTGGAGCGGCTGGAAGGGGAGGCCGTGGCCCGCTGTTCCGGCGGTCTCTTCTGCGAGGCCCAGCGGGCGGCCGCCATCAAGCACTTCGCAGCGCGTCGCGCCATGGATGTGGATGGCCTTGGCGACAAGATAGTGGAGCAACTGGTGGACAAGGGGCTGGTGAAGACCCCGGCGGACCTGTTCAGCCTCAATGCCATCCAGCTGGCCGGTCTCGAGCGGATGGGGCAAAAATCGGCCCTCAACCTGGTGGCCGCCATCGATGCCGCCCGCAGCACCACCCTGCCCCGCTTCCTGTTTGCCCTGGGGATCCGCGAAGTAGGGGAGGCGACCGCCTTGAACCTCGCCAACCACTTCCTCACCCTGGATGCCCTGCGCGCCGCCTCGGTGGAGCAGTTGCTGGAAGTGGCTGACGTGGGAGACATAGTGGCCAAGCACGTCTACTACTTCCTGCGCCAGCCCCACAACATCGAAGTGCTCGACGCCCTGCTGGCCGCCGGTATCCACTGGCCGGCCATCGAGAAGAAAGAGACAAGCGATCAGCCCTTTGCCGGCAAGACCTTCGTGCTGACCGGCACCCTCACCGCCTTGTCCCGCAACGACGCCAAGGCGGCGCTGCAGGCCCTGGGGGCCAAGGTGGCGGGCTCCGTGTCGGCCAAGACCGACGTGCTGGTGGCGGGGGAGGCGGCAGGCTCCAAGCTCGCCAAGGCCCAGGAGCTGGGGATCACCATCTGGACCGAAGCTGAGTTGCAGGCGGCCATTCAGCCCTGAGGATGCACGTTTGAGCAGACAAACCCGGCCCACTGGCCGGGTTTGTCGTTGGTGGGCTCACTCGATGTAGCTCACCTTGTCCTGCCAGGCATCGGGAGCCGTCAGGTACCAGCGTGCCAGTTCGCTCTTGCTGAACAGATATTCCCCGCGGGATGCGGCGCGGGGGGAGAGGGCGCCGGGCGCCGTGCCCGAGAGGATGGCATTGGCCAGTTCGGCGGCTCTCTCTCCCTGACTGTGGCCGTCGAGCACCAGGCCGCCGATGGCGGCTCCCCTGCCCACCGCAAAGGCCCAGAAGCAGAACAGTGGCACCGGGCTGTTGGCGCTGGTCCATGCCAGCACTTGCTGCTCGCTCACATGCTGGCCCTGCGCGTCGGTGAGGGTGTGGTAGAGGCCGAGGAAGAGCGCCTGATAGCCATTTTCCCGGCTGGCGAGCACTGCCTCCTGCCAGCGTCCGTAGTCGGTGAACTGGCGGCTGCTGACCCGGGTCTGGCCGATCGTCAGCTCGCCTCGCCCCTTAAACTCGTGGGCGACGGCGGTGCGGGACACCTCGCTTTCGTCAAACAGCACCAAGGCGCGCTCCAGTCCTCCCATCAACTGACTCATCTCGCTGATGCTGCGCTTGAGCAGAGGGCGTTCCAGTACGCCGGTGATCAGGGGGTGGCCGACCAGCCCCTTGGGGCGCGGATTCTCGTTCATCCCGAGAAACACCACGGGCGTTCCCCGGGCGGCGATGGGTCGGGCGAGGGCGTTGATGGCGTTGTCATCCCCCAGGATCACCAGCGCCGGCTGGTGGGTCCGGTAGGCGGCCATTCCCTTGGCGAGCAGTTCGTCACGGGTCTGGCCGGGCTGGCGCTTGGTGTCCAGATAGAGATAGCCGAGGTGATGCGCCTGCTTGAGGTGTTTCTCGAGGCCGGCACTGTAGCTTTGATCCCACTGGTTGCTCTGGTGATAGCTGCTGATCACCAGGATCTCGGCGGCCAGCAGCGGGAGGGAGAGGAGGGAGAGCAGGAGCAAGACCTTGGTCACGTGTGTTTTCCGCAAGGGACAGACTGTTCCCCAGTATGTGCTCTCCCGCTCTCTGGCGCCTCGGTCAATTGTTGTCGGAAGGCGTGCCCCTCTCTTTTTATCCCTTGCCGGGCGGGAGCCCGCATCCCGTCTGGGGTGAGCAAAAAGAGCGCCTTTTGGCGCTGGTCGTGAACTGCCCCACTCCTTCCAAAACCTGTTCTGGATCAAGAAACAGGGTACCGCTTTGGTGCCTAATAGACCCCACATATAGGGGTAAGCATAAAAAAAACACCCATATATAGTGTCATAAAGCTGTGCATAAGTGGTCGCCCTCTCAGTGTCAGCCCAGGTGTTTCAAGCCTTGGCTGACCTTGTTTGCGCCGGGGACGGGCGTGGAGAAGGGGACTCAACGAGGGTGAGCCGAGGGTGGCCACCAGGTCTTTCAATACGGGGAAAATCGATGAAACCGGTAGTGATCAAACGCGATGGATGTCGTGCACCATTCAATGGCCAACTGATCCGCGATGCGGTCAGCCGGGCGGCGGCAGCGGTCAATCAGGCCAGTCCGGCGCTGGCAGAGCGCATTGCCGCAGCTGTCAGCCAGGAGCTGGAGGGGCGAGGGGAGGTAGACATCCACGAGATCCAGAACCGGGTCGAGAACCACCTGATGGCCTCCGACGACAAGGCCATCGCCCGTGCCTACATCGAATACCGTCACGACCGTGATCAGGCTCGCGAGGCCCGGGGTCGCCTGGCCCAAGAGATCCGCGGCCTGGTGGAGCAGACCAACGCGGCTCTGCTCAACGAGAACGCCAACAAGGACTCCAAGGTGATCCCGACCCAGCGTGACCTGCTGGCGGGCATCGTCGCCAAGCATTACGCCATCAGCCACATGCTGCCCCGTGACGTGGTGCAGGCCCACGAGAGCGGCGACCTGCACTTCCACGATCTCGACTACTCCCCCTTCTTCCCCATGTTCAACTGCATGCTGATCGATCTGCAGGGGATGCTGACCCACGGCTTCAAGATGGGCAACGCGGAGATAGACACTCCCAAATCCATCAGCACCGCCACCGCGGTGACCGCCCAGATCATCGCCCAGGTGGCGAGCCATATCTATGGCGGCACTACCATCAACCGCATCGACGAGGTGCTGGCACCCTATGTGACCATCAGCTGGCACAAGCACCGGGAGGTGGCCGAGGAGTGGGAGATCCGGGACGTGGATGCCTATGCCATGGCCCGCACCGAGAAGGAGTGCCACGACGCCTTCCAGTCCCTCGAATACGAGGTCAACACCCTGCACACCGCCAACGGTCAGACCCCGTTCGTCACCTTCGGCTTTGGCCTGGGGGATAGCTGGGAATCGCGCCTCATCCAGCGCGCCATCCTAGGCAACCGCATCGCCGGCCTTGGCAAGAACAGGAAGACCGCCGTCTTCCCGAAACTGGTGTTCGCCATCAAGGATGGCCTGAACCACAAGCAGGGGGATCCCAACTACGACATCAAGCAGCTGGCGCTGGAGTGCGCCTCCAAGCGGATGTACCCGGACATCCTCAACCACGACCAGGTGGTCAAGGTCACAGGCTCCTTCAAGACTCCCATGGGGTGCCGCTCCTTCCTCGGTGCCTACGAGGATAATGGCGAGCTGGTCCACGAGGGGCGCAACAACTTGGGGGTCGTGAGCCTCAACCTGCCGCGCATTGCCCTGAAATCCCGCGATGAAGCGGACTTCTGGGACAAGCTGGACGCCGCCCTGCGGGTGGCCAAGACAGCGCTCATGTACCGCATCAAGCGCCTGGACGGGGTCAAGGCCCGGGTCGCCCCCATCCTCTACATGGAGGGGGCCTGCGGGGTGCGCCTCAAGGCCGATGACAACATCAGCGAGATCTTCAAACATGGCCGCGCCTCCATTTCGCTGGGTTACATCGGGGTACACGAGACCATCAACGCCCTCTATGGCACAGACGTCCACCTGTTCGACAGCGAGACCCTGCGCCAGAAGGCCATCGCCATCATCGCGCGGCTCAAGGCGGCCACCGACGAGTGGAAGGAGGAGACCGGCTACGGCTTCAGTCTCTACTCCACCCCGAGCGAGAACCTCTGCACCCGTTTCTGCCGCATCGACGCCAAGGAGTTTGGCGTGGTGGCCGGGGTGACCGACAAGGGCTACTACACCAACAGCTTCCACCTGGACGTGGAGAAGCAGGTGAACCCCTACGACAAGCTGGACTTCGAGGCGCCCTATCCGCCCATCGCCAGCGGCGGCTTCATCTGCTACGGCGAGTACCCCAACATCCAGCACAACCTGGAGGCGCTCGAGAACGTCTGGGACTACAGCTATGACAAGGTGCCCTACTACGGCACCAACACCCCCATAGACGAGTGCTACGACTGCGGCTTCACCGGCGAGTTCGAGTGCACCTCCAAGGGCTTCACCTGCCCGCGCTGCGGCAACCACGACCCGGCCAAGGTGTCGGTGACCCGCCGGGTGTGCGGCTATCTCGGCAGCCCGGATGCGCGCCCCTTCAACGCGGGCAAGCAGGAAGAGGTCAAACGCCGGGTCAAGCATATGTAAGCGAGCAGACCCCACCCCAGCCCTCCCCTTGGCAGGGGGGCAAAGAAGCTCCTCCCCCTTTCGAAGGGGGAGGTTGGGAGGGGGTTGGCCGTTAACCCAGAGAACTCGAATGCACTATCACCAGTACTACCCGGTCGATGTGATCAACGGCCCAGGCACCCGCGCCACCCTGTTCGTGTCGGGTTGCGAGCACCAGTGTCCCGGCTGCTACAACCAGAGCACCTGGCGGCTCGATGGGGGCAAGCCGTTCGATGAGGCGATGAGCGATCGCATCATTCACGATCTCAACGACAGCCGCATCAAGCGGCGCGGACTGTCGCTATCCGGCGGCGATCCGCTCCATCCCGCCAACGTGCCGCATGTGCTGGCGCTGGTGAAGCGGGTGCGGGCCGAGTGCCCCGGCAAGGACATCTGGTGCTGGACCGGTTATCTGCTGGCAAATCTCAGCCCGGCCCAGCGGGAGCTGGTGGCCTTGCTGGACGTGCTGGTGGATGGCAGGTTCGAGAAGGCCCTGGCGGATCCCGGTCTGCTCTGGCGCGGCAGCAGCAACCAGATGGTTCACGACCTCAATGCCTGGCGGAAAGGAGGAGAGCGGATCCCCTGTCTGGTTTGCAGTTGAGGCCTTGGGTGTTTATGGTTAGGCCAACCCCAAGCGCTGTTTACACGAGGAATCCCGATGAACAATCTGCTCAAGATCCTGCTGGCCATCTTTCTCCCCCCGGTCTGCGCCTTTATCCAGGTGGGCTTCAGCCTCCATTTCCTCATCAACATAGTGCTGACCCTGCTGGGCGGTCTGCCCGGCATGGTCCATGCCCTCTGGCTGGTGGTAAGCGACAAGCGCGCATGAGCCGTGAGAGATCACAAGGCCAACCCTCCGGGGTTGGCTTTTTTTTGCCTGCCAGATGGGGGCTTCCCGGATGAGCCCCTTTGCCTGACACTGGCGCGTCGCTCATGGAGTCGAGCGATACAACGACGAGGGAATGTCAGTGCGTGTGAAAGGGTTGTTGCTGTGGGCCGCCCTGGCCCTGCTCGGGGGCTGTGCCACCACCGCCAAGCTGAATCGGCCTCCGGTGGATGTCACCTGGGAAACGCTGCCCGAATACTGGGTGCTGGTGGGGGATGCCATCAGTTTTAACCCGGTCGGGGGGCTGCCGGCGAAGAGGCCGGTCAAGGGGTATGTGACCCTTCGCTACCTCATCGATTCCAATGGCACGCTGTTCAGCCCAGAGGTACTGGAGTCCCAGCCCCCCGGCGTGCTGGATCTCATCGCCATCTCCGGGCTGGCGCAGCTGCGCTACCGGCCATCGGAGCAGAATCAGCAAGCCATTCCGGCTCGGGTTGTGGCCCGATTCGAAGTGGAAGTGAAATGACAAACACCCCGGCCAGGCCGGGGTGTTTCGTGTGGGCTGTGTGCCATGACGGTGCGGATCACTGCTCCTTGCAGTCGTTGTAGCGGCTCTGCCACTCCCCGGCGTCATCACGCATCTCGACGAACCCCTCCTTGCCCTTGTTCCACCAGACCACCTCGTGATCGTCGGTATAGCGGGCGCCGGAGGCGGAAACCGCCTGGGGCAGGGTGTAATCCTTGCCATCGGGGAGGGAGAGCTTGACGAAGTTAAGGCTCTCGTCCGAGAGGGAGAAGTAGCGAACCTGCACTTTCTGGTTCTGTTCACACAGATAGGTGACGGGATCGCCGCCGGTCACTCCCAGCTTGCCGCTGCCCAGATCGCAGCCGCCGAGCAGGGTGATGGCGCCCGCCCCCAGTAGAAAGAGCTTGGCGTGTTTCATGTTTGATCCTCACAACGGTGTCATATGGCCTTGAGCCTAACAGGATGAGGCACAACTGCAACCTCATGGCGGGAGCCCTGCGTCGGGATGCGTCCGTCTCCCTCCGGTCCGTGGGGCAGGCAAAAAAACGCCCCGGCAGGCAAGCGGGGCGAAAGGGAGCCATCCAATGGCTGCAGAAAAGGGTCAGTGGCCGAACCGTGTCGCCTCGAAGCGATTGAGCAGCCGGTGGATGAGGTAGCAGGCGAGCAGGGTGACCACGATGGCAAAGAGGATGCTGCTCACCCGATAGAGGGCGCTGAACACCAGGTCGTTGCCCGGGGTCAGGTACTGGCCGAACAGGATGCCGAGGGTGGTGAGGGCACCGAAGCCGACTCCGGAGCCGCTCGCCTCCTTTACATGGGCATAGCTGAACAGCATGGCACCGAGCCAGAGCACCGGGGTCACCAGCAGCAGCAAGCCGGACCAGTCATAGAGCACCAGTTGCCCCAGGATGCCGAAACTCACCCCCAGCAGGGTGCCCATGGCCCGCTTGCGGGCATAGTCCAGGGCGCCGTTCCAGTGCATGGGGAAGAGCAGCAGCAGGGTGGTGGCCTGGGCGGACATGGAGTCGCGCAGATCGAAGATCTGGAACACCAGGAACGAGAGGGTCGCGATGGACGCCCCCAGCAGGGCTTCGTGGCGCATCCGGTGCGGCGCCTTGGGGGAGGGGGCCGGCCTGGGGCGCTCCTCCACGTCCGGAATGAGGGCCGTCATCAGATAGGCGATGAGCACCGACAGGACGCTGGCCCAGAGATTGCTGAAGATGAGGTCGTTCAGATCAATCCCGGGGTAGCTGGCAAAGTGCAGCATGATGCTGAGGCTGAGCACCCCGTTGGCACCGAACAGGAACAGGCTGCCCCGGGACATGGCGGCGAAGCGGTACAGGAAGAGCAAAAAGACCAGGGGGGTCATGAGCCCCGGGTGGCCGCCGAACAGGCCGCCGAGCAGCCCCACTTCCAGACCGCACATGGCGGCGGAGGCGATGAGCTGGCGGGCGGCGTGACCGTTCATCACCGGCACCAGGCCGAGCAGCAGCACCGGGGTGACGGTGAAGAAGACCCCGTTGCTCCAGCCGAAGATCTTGCACAGCACAAACCCCAGGGTACAGCCAAAGGCGATGCGCAGACACTGGCGCAGTTCGTTGGGGGTGAGGGGTCTGTGCCACAGGTTCATGGTCGTCATCTCAATAGATGTAGTGCAGCAGGCTGAGCAGACGGATCTGGCCGCGGGCCAGCAGCCCGGTCAGGGTGTTGTCCGGCAGCAGCTGCACCGTGGCGCGGGCCCCGGCCGGCAGGTGGGCGGGCAGTTGCTCCAGGGTCAGGTGCAGGCGCAGGCGCTGGGCATCCCGCACCCAGCGATCGGACTCGACGGGGTTCGCAAGCTGGCCGTTGGCGTCAAACTGGCCGGCACTGACCCCGGCATCCAGGCTGGCGACGCGGGCAGGATAGAGGCGACCGGGCTCGCCGTCGAAGGCGACGAGGGCCTGACTGCCGGCGCTGACGTGGCGCAGGCTCTTCTCGCGAAAATCGGCGATCACGTCCACCTGCTCGGAGACCAGGGCCAGCAGGGGGGAGCCCGCATTGGCCACGCTGCCCGGCTTGAGCTGCAGGTTGGTGATGATGCCGTCCTGGCTCGCATGAACCCGGCTGTAGGCGAGGTTGAGCTCGGCCTGGGCGAGGCGGTTGCGGGCCTGGCGCAGCAGCAGGTTGTCTTCCCCTGGCAAGCCGCGGTTGACGCGGGCCTGCTCTACCCGGGCCTGGCTGCCGAGCAGGTTGGCACGGGCGGTGCGGGCGGCGCTGTCGGCGTCATCTTTCTGCTGTTCAGAGACCATGTGACGGCGGTAGAGGGCGTCGATGCGCGCCGCTTCCCGCTGTTTCTGGTCGGCCTGGGTGCGCAGCGAGCTGTACTCCGCCTCATAGGCGGTCAGGGTTGCATCCAGCTGGCGGTTCTGCTGCCTGGCCTGGTCCAGGGCGAGCCTGGCCTGATCCACGGCGAGCTGGAAGGGTTCCGGGTCGAGGGCGAACAGCAGATCCCCCTGCTTGACGTGCTGGTTGTTGGCGACGGCGACTTCGACCACCTTGCCGCTGACCTGGGGGGCCATCCGGGTGACGACCCGGGTGGCCATGGCCTGGGGGGTCAGGGGCATCTTGATGTCGGCCAGCAGAAAGTAGCCAAACACCAGGACGAAGCAGACGATGGCCCACTTTATCCAGCGCTTGAATTGTTGATCCGGTGTCATCTTATTCTCTCTCTTCATGCTGTGCGGCTATCTTGCCGAGGGCGTTGGCGGAGATGCGGTGCACAATGTCTTCAAACTGGGCCAGCTCCTGCTGGCTGATGCCGGTGAGCAGCTCCCGGCGCACGGCGATGATGCGGCCCTCGATCTGATCGAGCAGCGCCTTGCCCGCCGGGGTCAGGGTGACGATGCGGGCCCGCTTGTCCTGGCTGCAGCAATGGCGCTCGATCAGCCCCTGCTCCTCGAGCTGACCCAGGGTCCGCATCAGGGAGGGGAGCTCTATCTCCAGGGCCTCGGCCAGGGTCTTCTGGCTGAGGTGGCCGCCGAGGCGGCTGAGTTTCCACAGGGCGGTCCAGCGGGGATGGGTGAGCCCCAGAGGTGCCAGCTCGAGATCGGCCACGGTGCGCCAGAGCCGGTGCAATCGCCCCAGCTGCTCGGCGAGGGAGAGTTCTCGCAACATCTCCAGATCCTTTTTCATGACGGGCACCTAAATTACTTAGCTTGCGAAGCATTATATTTATTTCGCAGGCTAAGTAAATAGTGTGATACAGCTCACGTTCAGGTTTTTTGCCCGGGCCGTGGTGTTTAAGTTTTTATATGGCTTTGCGGGCCAGCTAACCGACAACGGCCGGAGGAGGCGTTAGAGTGGCCACCTTTGAGGTGCGCCAGGCTGGCCATTGACCCGGCCGGGGGACACCCTCACCCTGGGCTTCCCCGTCCGCTGCAAGGTTGAACGATGAAACTGCGCCACCAGCTAGTCACCCTCTCGCTTGGCTTGTCACTGCTGCTGATCCTGATCCTGGGCTGTCTGCTCGCCCTCTTCATGCGCCATCTGCTGGAGAACAACCTGAAGGAGAAGGGGAGCGATCTGGCCCGGGTGCTGGCGGCGGACAGCCGGGTGGTCCAGGCCCTGGAGAAGGGGAGCGATCCCGGGCTGCGGGATTATGTGCAGGGGATCTGCAGCCGCACCGACGCCGCCTACATGGTGGTGACCGACGAACATGCCAGGCGCCTGAGCCACCCCTCACCCGAGCTGGTGGGCCAGACCTTCCGGGGGGAGGACATCTGGCCTGCACTCCAGTCGCGCGAGAGCTACTGCTCCCGGGACGTGGGCACCCTGGGCCCCGCCATCCGCTGCTTCGCTCCCGTGGTGGGGCCCGATGGCGAGGCCATCGGCGCGGTGGCGGTGGGTTATCTGATGCGCACCGTGGAGGGCACCTATCAGGAGCGGATCGCCCTGCTGGTCGGCGCCATCGCAGCGGTGCTGGGGTGCGGCCTGCTGCTGGCGCTCTGGGTGCAGCACCTGCTGCGCCGCACCCTGCTGGATCTGGAGCCGGAGACCATCGCCAATCGCTTCGCCCAGCAGGATCTGGTGCTGGAGGGGATCTCGGAGGGGATAGTGGCCCTGGACAACCAGCACAGGATCACCATGCTCAACAGCGCCGCCTTCTATCAGTTGCGACTGCCCGGCACCGGGCGCCACGCCCTGCTGGGCCGCTCCCTGGCGGAGCTGGCCCCCGGCCTCGTGCCCACGTTGCAGCAAGGGGGGGCGGTCAGGTTCACCGTGCAGGGGGATGACTTCGTCGGCCACTGGCAGGAGCTCAGCGGTCGCGAGCCGGGGCGCATGCTCATCTTCAGCCGGCCAGACGGCACCGGCAGTCTGGGCATGCAGGTGACCCACCTGCGCCAGTACGGCGAGATGCTGCGCATCCAGACCCATGAATTCGCCAACAAGCTCAGCAGCCTCTCCGGTCTGCTCCAGCTCGGCCACGTGGATCAGGCGGTAGACCTCATCCAGCAGGAGAACGAAGCCTGCCAGAACATGTTGCAGGATCTGCTGCGGGTCATCGAGAACAAGCCGGTGGCCGGGCTCATCCTCGGCAAGTTCAGCCGGGCGCGGGAGCTGGGGGTGGAGCTGGTGCTGGATGCGGGGTCGGCCCTCGGGGAGTATCCGGCCGAGGTGTCGGCGGATCTCATCACCTGCATCGGCAACCTGCTGGACAACGGCATTCGCGCCGCCTGGGGGAACCGCGAGCACGCCGCGCCCAGGGTGCTGCTCTCCCTCGATGATCTGGGGCGGCGGCTGGTGATCGAGGTGGAGGACAGTGGCGAGGGGGTGGACGAGGCGCTGGCGGATCACCTGTTCGACTACGGTGTCAGCCGCCAGACCGGGGATCACGGGGTCGGCCTCTTCCTGGTCAAGAAGACGGTGGCCAGGCGGGGGGGCGTGATAGAATGGCGCCGCACCGCCGAGCAGACGACCCTGTTCGGTATCTATTTGAATAAAAACCAATTGGTGTAAGTCATGAAGCCAATCTTCACGCTGATTATCGAGGATGACGAGCGGATAGGCGCCATGTTGGGGGAGCTGGTCTCCTCCACGGCCGGGTTCTCCCTGATGGGGCGGGCCGGCACCCTGGCCGAGGCGGATCGCCTGATGGCGGGGAGCGAGCCCCGCTTGCTGATGGTCGACATCTCCCTGCCAGATGGCTCGGGCCTGGAGTGGGTGAGCCGGCTGCGCAGCCACAACCGGGAGGTGATGGTGATGATGGTGACCGCCTCCTGCGACGTGGAGACCATACAGCAGGCCCTCAACCTGGGAGTGCAGGACTACGTCATCAAGCCGCTGCGGCTGTTTCGCATCCAGCAGAGCCTGGAGGAGATCCTGGTCCTCCATCGCCGCCTGTGCGAGCCGGGGGAGCTGGCCCAGAGCGACCTGGACCGCCTGATGGGCAAGGCGCGCAACCAGGGTCGGGAGGCGCGGGAGACCCCCAAGGGGATCGACGCCATCACCCTGCGCCAGGTGCTGGATCTGCTGGCGGGGGAGCCGGACAACACCTTCTCCACCGACACCGTGGCCCTGCGCCTCTCCCTGAGTCGCACCACGGCCCGCCGTTACCTGGAGTTTCTGGAGTCAGAAGATCGGCTGGACGTGGAGCTCAACTACGGCCAGCGTGGCCGCCCGGAGCGGCGCTACCACTGGCGCCGGGAGTCGTGACCCCGCCGCAGGCACAACGCCGAAGAGGCCGCGCACACCATGCTGCGCAGGCCGCGCAGATAAAAGGGAGCCTTTGAGCTCCCTTTTGTTTCGCCCCGATGCAACCCGGTCCGCTCTATCTGGGGTCGCCCGAGAAGGGGTGCAGGGCGGTGCGGGCGCGCTCGAACAGGGCGATGAGGTGATCCGCCACGGCCCGCACCCGCCGGGAGTGGGCGAGATCGCTGTGGAGCACCAGCCAGATGGGCTGATCCACCCCGAGCTCCGGCAGCAGGCAGACCAGATCCGTCTGGCGGGCCAGGTAGTGGGGCAGCACCGCGAGCCCGAGGCCGGCCTGGGCGGCGGCGAGCTGGGCCGCCAGGGTGCCGGTCTCCACCCGGCAGGGGCGCCCGCGCAGCATGCGGGTCATCCATCTGGCGGCGGGCAGGTGGCTCTGGGTTTCGTTCCAGCCGATGAAGTCATCCTGATCGAAGCTGGCGGCATCCACCCCGGGGCTGCGGGCATCCAGGTAGGCGCCGGTCCCGTAGAGGCCAAAGCCCAGGGTGCCCAGGCGCCGCAGGGTGAGGTGGCCGGCATCGGGCTTGACCATGCGCACCGCGAGATCGGCATCGCGCCGGTGCAGGTTCACCGTCTGCACCCCGGTGACCAGCTCCACCCTCAGCTCGGGGTGCTGGGCAAAGAGCGTCGGCAGGGAGGGGATGATGAGGGGATTGGCCAGGTTCTCGGCGGTGGCGAGGCGCACGGTGCCGGCCACCTGTCCCTGCAACTGCCCCGCCTCGCCAAAGGCCAGCCCCGCATGTTCCAGCGCCTCGGCTCGCTCAAGCAGGGCCTCCCCGTCGTCGGTCAGGCGATAGCCCTGCTGGTGGCGGCTGAACAGGGGCAGGCCGAGGGCCGCCTCCAGCCTGTCCAGGCGCCGGGAGACGGTGGCCACCCCCATGCGAAGGGCGTGGGCGGCACCGCTCAGGGTGCCGCTGCGGGCGATGGCCAGGAAGACGCGGGCGTCGTCCCAGAGCAGGGGATCGTGCATAGTGTTTCCATAATCGGAAGATAGGTTGCCAGTTACCTCTATATCTCATTCATTTTCGGAAGACCATACTCCCCTGCAACTTGTCAGGGAGAAAATGCGATGCAACGACGAACACTGGGAGCCAACCTGCAGGTCTCTGCCCTGGGGCTGGGCTGCATGGGGATGAGCGAATTCTACGGGCCGCGGGACGATGAGACGTCCTTGCGGGTGCTGGCGGAGGCGGTGGAGCGGGGTATCGACCTGCTCGACACCGCCGACATGTACGGCCCCCACCACAACGAGGCGCTGATCGGGCGTTTTCTCGCGACCCGGCGGGGGCAGGTGAAGGTCGCCACCAAGTTTGGCATCGTGCGCCAGCACGGTGAGTACAGGCGTACCCTCGACAACAGTGCCCCCTATGCGCGCCAGAGCTGCGAGGGCTCCCTGCGCCGCCTCGGCATCGAGCAGATCGATCTCTACTATGTGCACCGCCTCGATCCGGCCCATCCCGTCGAGGAGACCATGGCCGGGCTGGCGCAGCTGGTGCAGGAGGGCAAGATAGCCCGCATCGGTCTGTGCGAGGTGAGCGAAGCCACCCTGAGGCGCGCCCATGCCGTGCACCCGGTGGCGGCGGTGCAGACCGAATACTCCCTCTGGACGCGGGAGGTGGAGGCGGCGGTGCTGCCCACCTGCCGGGAGCTGGGGATTGGTCTGGTGGCCTACTCCCCCCTGGGGCGCGGGTTTCTGACCGGGCGTTACCAGCAGGAGGCTGTGTTCGAGGAGGGGGATTTTCGGGCCGGTCTGCCGCGGTTTCAGGGGGAAAACCTCGCCACCAACCGCCCCCTGGTGCAGGCGGTCATGGCCCTGGCGCAGCAGAAGGGATGCTCGGCGGCGCAGATAGCCCTGGCCTGGCTGCTGGCGCAGTGGGAGGGGATAGTGCCCATCCCCGGCACCCGGCGCCTGACCCACCTTGAGGATAACCTCGGTGCCCTCTCGGTGCGCCTCTCCCCTGCAGAGCTCGGGGCCCTGGGAGAGGCCATCCGGACCCTGCCGGTGGCGGGGGAGCGCTATACCGCCGAGGGGATGAAGGGGGTGAACGCATGAGTGGCTCGCACACGGATCGTCGTGAACGGGCGTTCGCGCTGCTGGCCCGGCTCGATCCCCAGGCGCCCAGGCGGGTCGCCGCCAGCCTGGATGCCCTGTCACCTGAGCTTGCCGAGCTGGTGCTGGGGTTTGCCTTTGCCGATGTGCTCGCCCGTCCCGGCATCGATCTCTGCACCCGCGAGATGCTCACGGTGGCGACCCTGATGGGAATGGGCACGGCGCCCGGACAGCTCGAGTTCCATATCCGGGCCGCCCTCAATGTGGGGGTCAGCCGGGAGACCATCATCGAGATCCTGCTCCAGGTCGCCGTCTATGCCGGAGTGCCCGCCTGCATGAATGGCATCAATGCGGCCCGCAGCGCCTTCGCCGCCCATGACAAGGGGCGGGGGGCAGGGATTAAGGAGGAGACGCCACTAGGCCGAAAAGGTCAGGTGTGCCCTGACGAGGGCAGCAAGAAGGGAGCCGAGGCTCCCTTCTTTCATGGTGCGGGCCGGCTCAAGCCCCTTCCGGCAGAGGACGGCGTACCCTCGGCTTGAGCTGGGAGAGCATGACCCCGGTCAGGATGAGGCCGCCCCCCAGCAGGTGATAGCCGTGGATGGGCTCCCCCAGGGTGATGACGGCGATGAGGGCCGTGCACAGGGGCATCAGGTTCATGAAGACCGAGGTGCGCTCCGCCCCCAGGGTGGCGAGGCCGCGCATCCAGCAGTAGGCGGCGAAGATGGAGGAGGCGAGGCCGGCGAACAGCACCATGCTCCAGCCCTGGGCGGGAATGGCCAGGGAGTCGGCAGAGAGGGCCACCGGGATGAGCAGCAGCACCGCCAGCAGGATCTGCAGATAGAGGTTGAGCCAGGGGCCGAACGGCAGTTGCCAGCGGCGGATCAGCAGGCCATAGAGGGCATAGCTGGCCGCCCCCAGCAGCATCATGCCGTCGCCTGGGTTGATGCCGCTGTGCAGCAGTGCCAGGGGATTGCCCTGACCCAGCAGCCAGAGCACCCCGAACAGGGAGAGGCTCATGCCGAGCAGCGCCTGCTTGCCCGGCTTCTGGCCAAAGCAGCAGGCCCCGATGAGCAGGGTGAGCAGGGGTAGCAGGGAGCCGATGACCCCCATGTTGGTGGCCGAGGTGCTGTGGGCGGCGTAGTAGGCGAGGCACTGATAGAGCACCATGCCGAGCAGGGAGAGCACCAGCAGCTTGCCGAGCCAGGGGCGGATGTCGGCACGGCGGCGCCAGAGCTGCGGCAGGCAGAAGGGGGAGAGCGCGAGGGCGGCGATCACCCAGCGATAGAAGGAGATGGCAGCGGGATCCAGCACGCCGGCGGCGGCCTTGGAGACCACGGTATTGGCGGCCCAGATCAGGATGGCGAGCAGGGGGAAGAGAAAAGGCATAGGCACTCCTTGGTACGATGGGGAGAGTCTAGCCTTGTCTTGAACGAGGTAAGTAGCGTAAATAAGACATGTCATAACCGCTTTGGGACAATCTGCATGGGCACCCTCACCCTGGCCGAGCAGGATCGCCTGCTGGCCGACCCCAACCCCCTCTACTTTCGCTACAGCCAGATCCAGGGGGGCAACGCCTGCGCCGAGCACGCCCACCCCTGGGGCCAGCTCAGCCTCATCAGCCTGGGGGTCATGGTGGTGGAGGTGGGGGGAGAGCGGCTGGTGGCGCCCCCGGACTACCTCATCTGGGTGCCGGCGGATCAGCCCCACACCGCCTTCAACGAGCAGACTCTGGATTACACCTCCATCTACGTGAGCCACGCCCTGGCCCCACGCCTGCCACGGGAACCCCAGCTGCTGGCCCTCACCCCCTTGCTGCGGGCCCTGCTGGAGGACTTCACCCAGCGTCGGGTCGGGCATATGGAGGATGAGTGGGATGCCCGTCAGGGTGAGCTCTTCATCGAGAAGCTGGCCCGCACCCGTTGCCAGCCGAGCTACCTGCCCCAGAGCCGGGATCGCCTGCTGGCCCCCTTGCTGGCGGCATTGCAGGCGGCGCCGGAGGACAACCGCACGCTGGTGGAGTGGGCCAGGGCGCTGCACACCACGGAGCGCACCCTGGCGCGGCGCTGCCAGAAGGAGCTTGGCATGAGCCTGGGCCAGTGGCGCACCCGGCTGCGGCTGGTGAAGGCGCTGGACTGGCTGCGGGGCGAGATGCCGGTGCAGGAGATCGCCTGGCGTCTCGGTTATGCCTCCACCTCGGCCTTCATCGCCATGTTCCAGCGGGAACAGGGCTGCGCCCCCCAGCGCTATCGCCAGCAACTGGGCCAACCCGTGGCCTGAACCGCATGAAAAAGGGCGCCCGCAGGCGCCCTTGTGGATCACGGGATGGGCTTAGAAGAAGCCGAGGGGGTTGATGTCGTGGCTCACCAGCAGGTTCTTGGTGTTCTGGTAGTGGTCCAGCATCATCTTGTGGGTCTCGCGACCGATCCCCGACTTCTTGTAGCCGCCAAAGGCCGCGTGGGCCGGGTAGGCGTGGTAGCAGTTGACCCAGACCCGGCCGGCCTGGATGCCGCGCCCCATGCGCCAGGCCAGATTGCTGTCCCGGGTCCACAGGCCCGCCCCCAGCCCGTACTGGGTGTCGTTGGCAATGGCCAGGGCATCCGCCTCGTCCTTGAAGGTGGTGACCCCGAGCGCCGGCCCGAAGATCTCCTCCTGGAACACCCGCATCTTGTTCTGGCCCGAGAAGATGGTGGGCTGGATGTAGAAGCCCCCCTCCAGCCCGCTCACCTTGGCCGGGCCGCCGCCCAGCAGCATCTTGGCCCCTTCGCCGCGGCCGATCTCCATGTAGCTCAGGATCTTGTCGAACTGCTCGCGCGACGCCTGGGCCCCCACCTGGGTCGTGGTGTCGAGGGGGTTGCC
Source organism: Aeromonas sp. R7-5 (assembly GCF_040908015.1). Classification (NCBI taxonomy): domain Bacteria; kingdom Pseudomonadati; phylum Pseudomonadota; class Gammaproteobacteria; order Aeromonadales; family Aeromonadaceae; genus Aeromonas; species Aeromonas sp. R7-5. The sequence goes on from NZ_JBFOCZ010000032.1 coordinate 130,206, forward strand.
CTGCACGATGGTGCGGGCGCGGGCCAGCACCTTGTCCATGAAGTCGTCATAGATGCTGGCCTGCACCAGGGCGCGGGAGGGGCAGGTACACACCTCCCCCTGGTTGAAGAAGGTCATCAGCATCCCTTCCACCGCCTTGTCGATGTAGCTGCTCTCGTGCTGCATCACGTCGGCGAAGTAGATGTTGGGGGACTTGCCACCCAGCTCCACGGTGGAGGGGATCAGCTTGTCGGCGGCGCAGCGCAGGATATGGGCGCCCACCTCGGTGGAGCCGGTAAACGCCAGCTTCTGGATCCGGTTGCTGGTGGCGAGCGCCTGGCCCGCCTCGGCGCCGAAGCCGTTGACCACGTTGACTACGCCAGGGGGCAGGATGTCCTTGATGAGATCCATCATCAGCATGATGGTGACCGGGGTCTGCTCGGCGGGCTTGAGCACGCTGCAGCAGCCGGCCGCCAGTACCGGGGCCAGCTTCCAGGCGGCCATCAGCAGGGGGAAGTTCCACGGGATGATCTGGCCGACCACCCCGATGGGCTCCTTGAAGTGGTAGCTGACGGTGTTCTGGTCCAGCTCGGCGGCGGAGCCCTCCTGGGCGCGGATGCAGCCGGCGAAGTAGCGGAAGTGATCCACCACCAGGGGCAGGTCGGCGGCCAGGGTCTCGCGCACCGCCTTGCCGTTCTCCCAGGTCTCGGCGATGGCGAGCACTTCAATGTTCTGTTCGATGCGATCGGCGATGCGCAGCAGCAGGTTGCTGCGCTCGGTGACGCTGGTCTTGCTCCAGCTGGCGAACGCCTTGTGGGCCGCGTCCAGGGCGAGCTCGATGTCGGCGGCGTCGGAGCGGGCCACCTCGCAGAACACCCGGCCATCCACCGGCGAGATGTTCTCGAAATAGCGGCCGGCGCGCGGCGCCACCCAGTCGCCACCGATGAAGTTGTCATAACGGGATTTGAAGCTGACCAGGGCACCTGCCTGACCGGGAGCGGTATAAATCATCTCATCATCCTTATGTGTGTGTGGTCCTGACCGGCCTGGCGGGCAGTCCGGTTGCTTCCTGTCATCGCAAGGGGCGTGCCAGCGGGTGGCGCTCTACACAAAAAAGGTTGCAAAAACGTTATCAAACGGGGTGCCAAGGGGTATCTTGGTTAACCAGTGCCCCCCAGGACGGCCCCCGAACTGTGCCGTTTCTGAACATCGGGTGTGACACTGTGCCGTTTGTGAACAGGAGACGTGATGAAGGCGCTCCCCCAAGGCGGCCCTATTCGCGAGTGTGTAGAAGGAGGTGTGATGAGCGAGTTGCCTCAATCCGGAGCCAGCCCAATCCAGCGCTCCTGGGAGCGCTGCCTGCATCAGGGGCTGAGCCGCCAGCAGAGCGCCGAGCTGGACTTGCTGCCCCAGGGGGAGCTGTCGGCTCGCCAGGAGCAGCACAGGACGCTCATCGCCTGCTTTCAGCGCTTCGTGCTGCCGCTCTTTGGCCAGTTGCTGGCGGGCAGACCCTGTCGTCTGCTGCTGTGTGACGGCGAGGGGGCCATCCTCGCGGTGAGCGGAGACGACCGGTTTGCCCGCCATGCCGAGCGCATTTTTTTGCGCAGCGGCGCCCGCTGGGGGGAGGCGAGCAAGGGCACCAACGCCATCGGCACCGCGCTGGCCGAGCAGAGCGAGGTGCAGGTGCTGGGGGCGCAGCACTTCTTCGCTCAGCACAGCTTTCTCAGTTGCAGCGCCTGCCCCCTGCTCGGGCCGGACGGGCAACTGCTCGGCGTGCTCGACATCTCCACCGATGCGGCCCACCACGGCGGCGACATGCTGGGCACCGTGCGCCTCCTGGCCATGACCCTGGAAAACGCCCTGCTGGCCAGCCAGCCGGGCTGGCTGGTGGATCTCGATCCCCAGAGTCTCTGGTCTGCCCGCCTGCTGCTGGGGGAAGGGGGCGAGCTGCTCGGGGCCAACCGGGCCGGTCGGCTCTGGCTCGGCCAGCACCCCTTCGACGGTCAGCAGTTGCTGCGCGAGCGCCGCGGCCTGCGGCTGGTGCCGGAGGCGGGGGAGCGCGCCGCCAGGCTCCCCCTGCCGAGCGCGGTTGAGGAGGGGGGATCGCAGGCGCAGCAGGTGCCGCTCAAGATGCTGGAGCGGGGCATCTCGCTGCTCATCGAGGGGGAGACCGGCAGCGGCAAGGAGCACCTGGTGCGCACCCTGCACGCCAGCTCGAGCCGTCGGGAGCGGCCTCTGGTGTGCGTCAACTGCGGCGCCTTGCCGGCGGAGCTGGTGGAGGCCGAGCTGTTCGGCTATGTGGGGGGGGCCTTCAGCGGTGCCCGCAGCCAGGGCAGCCAGGGCTATCTGCGCGCCGCCCACGGCGGCATCCTGATGCTGGATGAAATTGGCGAGCTGCCGCTCCAGGCCCAGACCCGGTTGCTGCGGGTACTGCAGGAGCGCGTCGTCACCCCGGTAGGCAGCCACAGACCCGAGGCGGTGGATTTCTGGCTGGTCAGCGCCAGTCATCGGGATCTGGCGGCCATGGTGGCGGCCGGCACCTTTCGCGAAGATCTCTACTACCGCATCTGCGGCTGGCGCCAGCAACTGGCACCCCTGCGGGCCTGGTCGGTGCCCGAGCGTCAGGGGCTGATCCTGAACCTGCTCGCCCAGATGGACCCGGCGCTACAACTGAGCCGGGAGGCGGAGCAGCGGCTGCTGGCCCACCCTCTGCCCGGCAACGTGCGCCAGCTCAAACAGGCACTGGAGGTGGCCTGTGTACTGGCAGAGGGGCAGGGCTGGATTGAACCTGCCCATCTGCATCTGCCCGCCGTGGAGGGGGGGCAGAGCTCACCTTTGGGAGGGAGTACCCTGCGCGAGCAGAGCCGGCAGCGGGTGCAGCAGACCCTGGCAGAGTGCGGCGGCAACGTGAGCGAGGCGGCGCGCCGCCTCGGCATCAGTCGCACCACCCTCTATCGGGCGCTGCGGGAGGAGGGGTGAAGGGTGTCGCGCCGTCCAGCGCTTGTGTAGACTGCGAAGGCAAGGACGTTTTTTCGTTATGTTTCCATCGCAGGGAGTGCGCAATGACCCATCTCACGACCGACGAGGCCCCCCGCCTCTCTCCCGGCGGCTGGCCGATGCCGCTTGCGCCCCATGGGGCCCGTGCCGGTTAGTCGGCCCCCGTCTGCGCCCGGTGCGGCGCGTGTAATAACCTTGGATCTGGATCAGCGCGGTCCGGCGCTTCAAGGTGTAGGGTAAAAGCCCTTTTTCAGGTGTGATGCCGATGATCCCTTCCTATTCCCGCATGACGACGCTGTTGTTCTGGTGCCTGCTGGCGGCGAGCCTGCTGGCCATGGCGATATTCGAATTCGGACCCGAGCGGCGGCTCGACATCCTGAGCCAGGCCGGTTTGTCCGTGCGTGCCCAGGATGACAGGGCCCACAAGGGCTCCTCCGTCGCCACCCTGAGTCAGGGGGGCGACAGACCCGCCATCCAGTGCACCCTGCGAAGCCAATATGCCTATCCTTTCTGCGAGCTGGTTCTGACCCTGACCGACCCCGAGCGGGGGCTGGATCTCTCCGGCTTCACCGGGGTGCGGGTGAGGCTGGATGTAGAAGGGCAGGGGGGACAGGCCTGGCGCCTTTATCTGCGCAACTACGATCCCGTCTACTCGACACGGGAAGACGAGAGTTCCCACAAGTTCAACGAAGTGCTCTTCACCGCCAGGGATTTTGGTCGCGAGCAGGATGTCCCCCTGAATGTCTTTGCCCCCAGCTCCTGGTGGGTGCAGCAGTACGACATTCCGCTGGTCCAGCAGGGGCCGGATCTGCACCATGTCTACGCCATCGAGATCGCCTCCGATGACAAGATGCTGCCGGGGGAGTACCGGTTGCGGCTCGAGCGGCTGGAGTTCTATGGCCGCTGGTGCAAGCCGGGGGACTTCTATCGCTACTTGCTGCTGGGGTGGCTTGTCTACGGCGTGCTGCTCTTCCTGGTCCAGAACCTGATGTTCGGGGATCGGCTGCGCAAGGCCAGGGAGGCGCGCCTCGCGGCTGAAGCCCTGAGTGCGAGCCTGTGCGAGCAGAACCGGCGCACCGAGGAGGAGGCCCGCTACGATCCCCTGACCGGGGCCCTCAACCGGCTCGGCGGCGAAAAGCTGCTCGGAGAGCTCGGCGAGATGCCGCTCTCCTTCATCTATATCGACATCGATCACTTCAAGGGGGTCAACGACGGTCACGGCCACCCGGTGGGGGACGAGGTGCTCAAGCACATGGTGAGCGAGCTGTTGCGCCATTGCGACAGCCTGTGCCGACTGGTGCGCTGGGGCGGGGAGGAGTTCGTGCTGGTCTGTCTCCATTACGACGAGGGACGGGCCGCCGCCCTGGCGGAGCGGCTGAGAGGGGCGCTGGAGGGGTACAGGCACTGGCCGCTGGGGCTCGGTATCACCGCCTCCTTCGGGGTGGCCGAGCGGCGCAAGGATAGCCTGGAGCAGGCGCTCAAGCGGGCCGACGAGGCGCTCTATCAGGCCAAGCAGAATGGTCGCAACCGGGTGGAGGTGGCGCCCGACTGAACCGGCGCTGGAGCCCATGGCCGGGCGGGGCTATCATGCGCCCTATCATCCATCCGAGGAGAGATGCCATGGCACAACACATTGGCGCCCTGACGCTGCTGGTGGCGGATTACGACGAGGCCATCGCCTTCTTCACCCGGGGAATGGGCTTTGAGCTATTGGAAGACACCCCCCTCGACGAGCCGGGCAAACCGGGCAAACGCTGGGTGCGGGTCGCTCCCAAGGGGGCTCCCGGCTCCGCCCTGCTGCTGGCCCGCGCGGCCAACGAGGAGCAGCGCGCCGCCATCGGTCGCCAGGGGGGCGGTCGGGTCTTCCTGTTCCTTGAGACCGACGACTTCTGGGGCGATTACGAGCGGATGCAGGCCTATGGCGTTCATTTTTGTGAACAGCCGCGCCTCGAACCTTACGGTACCGTGGTGGTGTTCGAGGACATCAGTGGCAATCGCTGGGACCTGCTGCAACTCGCTGCTGCCAACTGAATCTGAAAACGTTTATCATCCCGCCCGTCATAAAGTCATAAAAGTGTCACAGAAAGTTCTAATAATTGGCGCACCCATCTTCACAGAGGAGAGAGAAGGGATATGGCTAAGCGAATTCTGGTGGTCGAGGACGAGGCACCGATCCGCGAAATGCTCTGCTTCGTGCTTGAGCAGAAGGGATATGAAACAGTAGAAGCAGAAGATTACGCCGATGGACTGGCAAAGGTGCGCGAACCCTACCCCGAACTCATCGTGCTGGACTGGATGATGCCAGGTGGCAGCGGTATCCAGTTTCTCAAGCAGCTCAAGCAGGATGAGATGACTCGCCAGATCCCGGTGGTGATGCTGACCGCCCGGGGCGAGGAAGAGGACAAGGTGCGCGGGCTCGAGGCCGGTGCCGACGACTACATCACCAAACCCTTCTCCCCCAAGGAGCTCACCGCCCGCCTGCACGCCGTGATGCGGCGTGTCTCTCCCACCTCGGTGGACGAGGTGATCGAGGTGCAGGGGCTCAAGCTGGATCCCGTTTCCCACCGGGTCAGTGCCGAGGAGAAGGCCCTCGACATGGGGCCGACCGAATTCAAGCTGCTGCACTTCTTCATGACCCACCCCGAGCGGGTCTACAGCCGCGAACAGTTGCTCAACAACGTCTGGGGTACCAACGTGTATGTCGAGGACAGGACGGTGGACGTGCACATTCGCCGCCTGCGCAAGGCCATCGAAGAGACGGGGCACGACAGATTGATCCAGACGGTGCGCGGGGCCGGCTACCGCTTCTCGACCCGTCTCTAGGTCAGGGCCAGTGCCGCCAGCCCCTGCCGGCGGGCATTGGACCCGGCTCTTTGCTGTCTCTAGGAGATCTTAATGTTGCAACCTTACGCCTGGCGGCGACAGTTGTGGCGAATGGCGTTCTTCTACAGCCCCTTCGTCTTGGTAGGTTGGTTAATCGATCATCTCGTTCTTTGCCTGCTGGTGGCCACTGTGGTGCACCTGGTCTGGCACTACCGCTTCCAGAAGCGGCTGTCGGACTGGCTGTGGCACGATCGCAGCCTGGTGCCGCCCCACGGCAGCGGCAGCTGGGAGCACATCTTCAACGGCATCTACAAGTTGCAGCAGCGTCACCGGGCCCGGCGCCGGGAGCTGGCGGGCCTCATCCGCCGTTTTCGGGAAGGGGCGGAGGCGCTGCCCGATGCGGCCGTGGTGTTTCGCACCGACGGCAGCATCCTCTGGTGCAACCGGCTGGCGGAGCAACTGCTCGGCTTTCGCTGGCCCGAGGATGCCGGCCAGCACATCGGCAACCTGATCCGTCACCCCGCCTTCGTCGCCTATCTGGGCAAGGGGCAGTATGACGAGCCGTTCGAGATGCACTCCCCCATCAACGAGGAGAAGTTCCTCGAATTTCGCATCATGCCCTATGCGGAGGACCAGGCCATGCTGGTGGTGCGGGATGTGACCCGGCTGCGCAGCCTGGAGAAGACCCGCAAGCACTTCGTCTCCAACGTCTCTCACGAGCTGCGCACCCCCCTCACCGTGCTCAAGGGGTATCTGGAGATGACCGAGGAGCCGCCGCCCCCCGCCATGTGGGCCAAGGCGCACAAGGTGATGATGGAGCAGACGACCCGCATGGACAATCTGGTCAACCAGCTGCTCACCCTGTCTCGCATCGAGGCGGCGCCCACCGTGGATCTCTCCCATCTGGTGGACATGCCCGCCATGCTGGGGCTGCTGGAACAGGAGGCGCGGGCGCTCTCCGGCGAGCGGGCCCACGAGATCGTCTTCATGGTCCAGCCCAATCTGCTGGTGCGCGGGGATCAGGATCAACTGCGCAGCGCCGTCTCCAACCTGGTCTACAACGCCATCCACTACACCCCGGCGGGGCGCAAGATCACCGTGGAGTGGCGCAAGCAGGGGAGCATGGCGCTGTTTGCGGTGCAGGATGAGGGGGAGGGGATCCCCCCCGAGCATCTGGCGCGGCTCACCGAGCGGTTCTATCGGGTCGACAAGGCCCGCTCGCGCCACACCGGAGGGTCCGGGCTCGGCCTTGCCATCGTCAAGCATGCCCTGAGTCATCACGATGCCCATCTCGATATCGAGAGCCGGGTCGGTGCGGGCAGCCGCTTCAGCTTTCTCATTCCCGCCCGCATGGTGCTGGTGAAATAATATTTTGTGTCAATGTGTTAGCAACGAGAGAAGGGCTGCATCGCAGCCCTTTTTTCATCCGGGCCACTCTCGGCCCATGTCATCAAAGTGTCATATAAATTCCATAAATTTGTCACTGCCAGGCCAGATACTGGCGCCGTCTTAAAGAACGGACCTTCTGTAACACTGGAGAAGGAGTGGTGCTGGCCCACGGATCATTGCGATCGGGTGTCAACCACGTTTAGACGTCAACCTGACGATTGCCTTCTGCAACCTTGGACTTGGAGAGATTGGATGAAACTCAACAAACTGGCTGGTGTCATCGGATTCACCGCAGCAACCCTGTTTTCTGTCAGCGCTCTGGCTGCCGGTGTGGATAAAGACCTGCCGGAATACACACCGACCAGCGGCATCTCGGGCAACCTGTCCTCTGTCGGCTCGGACACCCTGGCCAACATGATGACCCTGTGGGCCGAAGAATTTAAGCGCATGTATCCCAACGTCAACGTGCAGATCCAGGCCGCCGGTTCTTCCACCGCACCGACTGCCCTGACCGAGGGCGTCGCCCAGTTTGGCCCCATGAGCCGCGCCATGAAGGCCGGTGAAGAGGAGGCATTCGAGAAGCGCTACGGCTACAAGCCGACCGCCATCCGCGTCGCCGTCGATGCCCTGGCCGTGTTCGTCAACAAGGACAACCCCATCAAGGGGCTGACCATGTCGCAGATCGACGCCATCTTCTCCAGCACCCTCAAGTGCGGCGAAGCCAAGGCGGCCACCAAGTGGTCTGATCTGGGTCTGGACGGCAGCTGGTCCGGCAAGGATCTGCAACTGTTCGGTCGCAACTCCGTGTCCGGTACCTACGGTTACTTCAAGGAACACGCCCTGTGCAACGGTGACTTCAAGAGCGGCGTGAACGAGCAGCCGGGCTCCGCCTCCGTGGTACAGTCCGTCTCCTCCTCCCTGAACGGTATCGGCTACTCCGGTATCGGCTACGTCACCTCCGGGGTGCGCGCCGTTCCGCTCTCCAAGGATGGCAAGACCTTCATCGAGGCGAACTCCGACAACGCCATCACCGGCAAGTACCCGCTGTCGCGCTTCCTGTACGTCTACGTGAACAAGCATCCGAACAAGCCGCTCTCCCCGATGGAGCAGGAGTTTGTGAAGATGATGCTCTCCAAGGCGGGCCAGACCATCGTTGCCAAGGACGGCTATGTGCCGGTCCCGGCCAAGGTGGTTCAGGCCGACCTGAAGAAGCTGGGCATCATGTAACAGAACATGCCCTTGCAGAAAAACGAGCCCCATGCGGGCTCGTTTTCATTGGTGCGCCCCAGGATCTTTTTGGTCGCAGGGCGCAGCGCCCGGCTTGCGCCGGGCGGCGGCATTTCCGAGAATAGGGCAACTTCACGGCAAAGGACCCTCTCATGCGCGCATCTTCCCTCTCCAGACTGGCCCTGACGGCCTTGTGCAGCGCCCTGCTGGCCGGCTGCGCCCAGTCGCCGACCGGTCGCAACCAGATGCTGCTCTTCTCCCCCCAGCAGATGAACCAGCTGGGGGCCGACTCCTTCACCCAGATGAAGCAGCAGGAGAAGGTGAGCACGGATGCCAGGATGAATGCCTATGTGGGCTGCGTGGCTAAGGCGGTGACCGCCCAGGTGCCTGCCAGCTATGGCATCACCAGCTGGGAGGTAGTGGTGTTCGACTCCAAGGAGATCAACGCCTTCGCCCTGCCCGGCGGCAAGATAGGCGTTTACAGCGGCCTGCTGAAAGTCGCCAAGAATCAGGACCAGCTCGCCACCGTCATCGGTCACGAGCTGACCCACGTGCTGGCCCAGCACTCCAACGAGCGCCTCTCCCGGGATCAGCTGACCGGTATCGGGCTGGCGGTGGCGGACGCCGCCATCGGCAGCAGCGACAGCCTCGGGGGCGCTGCCACCATGGCCGCCCTGGGCCTCGGGGTCCAGGTGGGGATAGCCCTGCCTTATGGCAGAACCCAGGAGAGCGAGGCGGACCGGCTCGGCCTCGAGCTGATGGCCCGCGCCGGGTTCAACCCGGCCGAAGCCGTCACCCTGTGGCAGAACATGAGCGCCGCCTCCGGTGGCAAGGCACCGCCCCAGCTGCTCTCCACCCACCCCAGCGACCAGAGCCGGATCGCCAACCTGCAGGCCCAGCAGGCCGAAGTGCAGCCCCTGTACCAGCAGGCGAAAGCATCAGGGCTGGTTCCCCAGTGCAAGGCGTAAGCCTGCGCCTGGCGCGTCCCGCCGATGCCGCCGCCATGACGGTGATGCAGCGGGCGAGCTGGCTGGCGGCCTACGGGGAGGTGCTGGGGGCCGACATGCTGGCCCAGCTGGCGGTGACCGACCACCTGCAGATCTGGCGACATCGGCTCGCCGAGCCCGGCCCCGTTCCCATGCTGGTCTGTCAGGACGACGTGGTCATCGGCCTGCTCTACTGGCAGCCCTCTTTGGAGGAAGGCTTGATGACGGCGCGGATCCGGGCGCTCTACCTTCATCCCGATCATTGGCGTCAGGGTCATGGCAAACGGCTGTGGCAGGCGGTGGCGGTGCAGATGCGCCGGGCCGGTTGCGAGTGCGTCAGGCTCTGGCTGCTGGATGGCAATCACATCGGCGAGGGATTCTACCTGCGCCGCGGCTTCATGTTCGACGGTCAGGAGCGCACCCTGATGAGCCTCGGACAACCTTGCCAACAGCGACAAATGTTCCGTTTGCTTTGAGCTGGCTCCCGTTTTTCGCCCCCGGTCACTTTATTTTTTTTGCGAATTAATACAATGTGCCCCATCTGGACAGACCGAGGTGGCCGGGTCCACCGCAAGGGAGTGTGGCATGTACTACGGATTTGACATTGGCGGCACCAAGATAGCGTTCGCTGTGTATGACGGCGCCTTGAATCTCTGTCACGAGGAGCGCATGAGCACTCCCGGCAATGATTACGAAGGGTTGCAGCAGCTGATCCGCGAGCGGGTCGAGGCGGCGGATGCGCGCTTCGGGGTGAAAGGGGCCGTCGGCATCGGGTTTCCGGGGATCCTCAATCGCCTCGACGGGAGCATAGTGGCGGCCAACCTGCCCGCCATCCATGGCCGCCATCTGGGGGCGGATCTGGCCGAGCTGCTGGGCCGACCGGTCAAGGTCGACAATGACGCCAACTGTTTCCTCTGGTCGGAAGTGCATCAGGGGGCCGCAGACGGTGCTGGCAGCGCCCTCGGCGTCACCATAGGCACCGGCATCGGCGGCGCCGTCTACATGGCGGGCAAGCTCATCCAGGGGCGCAACTGGCTGGCTGGGGAGATAGGTCACTACCCGCTGCCCGCCACTATCCTGATGAAATACCCGGATTTGCCCCGTCCCCGCTGTGGCTGCGGGCGCCTGGTCTGTTTCGAAACCTATGCGTCGGGCACGGGCCTGGAGCGGCTATACCACCATGTTCATGGGGAACGGGTGAGCGGCCACCAGATCGTCGCCCGTGCCGATGCCCGTGAGGCGGCGGCCCTCTCGACCATCGACTGCTGGCTCGAGATCATCGCCGCCGGCCTCGCCACCGCCATCTCGGTGATTGATCCCGATGTGGTGGTGCTGGGGGGCGGCCTGAGCGCCCTGCCAGCCCTCTATGAGGAGCTGCCCAAACGTCTGCCCGGCCACCTGCTGCCCGGTGTCGCCCTGCCGGCGATCCGCGAGGCCCAATTCGGTGGTGCCGGCGGTGTGCGCGGTGCAGCCCTGCTCAATCTGTGAGATCGGACAGAGGGTCTGATCTCCCCTAACAAGGAGTCATCATGACCCGTCTTGAAATCTGTATCGACAACCTCGAATCCCTGTTCACCGCCCAGGCGGCCGGCGCCGATCGCATCGAGCTCTGCTCTGCGCTGGGGCTGGGCGGTCTCACCCCCTCCTATGGCTTCATGCAGCAGGTGGCGCGCCACGCCACCATCCCCGTCTACGCCATGATCCGGCCCCGTGCAGGGGATTTCTGTTTTGGCGAGGGGGAGTTCGACATCATGCTGCAGGATATCGCCGCCGCCCGTGCCGCCGGCCTGCAAGGAGTAGTGGTCGGTCTGCTGGATGAAGATGGACGGGTACCCGAAGGCAAGCTCCGGCAACTGATCGAGGCGGCGGGGCCGCTCGGCGTCACCTTCCACCGGGCCATCGATCTCTCCTCCGACTGGCGGCTGGATCTCGAGACGATCGTCGCGGCGGGTTGCGAGCGCATTCTGAGCTCCGGCCATGCGCCGACCGCGCTGGCGGGGCTCGAAACCCTGCAGGCCATGCACCAGGCGCTGGCGGGACGGGCCAGCCTGATGCCGGGGGCCGGGGTCAACGCCGACAACGTGCGCACCATCATCGAATTCACCGGCGTCAATGAAGTACACATGTCCGGCATGGGCTGGCGCGGCGGCATGGTGCCCCATGGTGTCAACATGGGCACTTCGGACGATGGCCGGGTCAACATCACCGACGGCGTCAAGGTCGCAGCGGTGCGGGCTCTGCTGGACAGGGCCTGATACAGGCCGTGCGGCGCCATGGTGCCTCTCTCTGTGACGACAACATGGGCACCTCTGATGACGGCCGGGTCAACATCACCGACGGCGCCAAGGTCGCAGCGGTGCGGGCGTTGCTGGACAGGGCCTGATACAGACCGTGCGGCGCCATGGTGCCTCTCTCTGTGACGTCAACATGGGCACCTCGGACGATGGCCGGGTCAACATCACCGACGGCGCCAAGGTCGCGGCGGTGAGGGGTCTGCTGGACAGGGCCTGATACAGGCCGTGCGGCGGCATGGTGCTCTGTTTTGCTCCCTTCTCCCCTTGCGGGAGAAGGGGCGGGGATGAGGGGGGCCGATGTGAGGCGTCTCCCACCGGCGGGCAATTGAGGGGCGTCTTGGCAGCACGGTGCAAAAAAGTCTGTTATCATCCCGTCTCTTTTACCATCAGGACCCGGAGCAACCTCTCAATGTCCCAATACGACTCTATCGAACAGAAGGCCAGCTACGGCATCGGCCGCAACATGGGCGACCAACTGGCTCAGCAAGCCTTCGCCGGTCTGGATATCCCGGCCCTGCAACAAGGTCTGGCAGATGCCCTGAACGGCCTGGAGTTCGCGGTCAGCCGTGACGATATCAACGATGCCTTCCAGGTGATCACCGCCCGCATGCAGGAAGAGCAGGAAGCTGCCGCCAAGGCCGCTGCCGCCGAAGGCGAAGCCTTCCTGGCCGACAACGCCAAGCGCGCCGAAGTGAAGACCACCGACTCCGGTCTGCAATATGAAGTCATGGTCGAAGGCAATGGCGCCGTGCCGGTTGCCGGTCAGTCCGTGCGCGTGCACTACCACGGTACCTTCACCCACGGTGGCGTGTTCGACAGCTCCGTTGCGCGCGGCCAACCGGCCGAGTTCCCGGTGACCGGCGTGATCGCCGGTTGGGTGGAAGCGCTGCAGATGATGCCGGTTGGCTCCAAGTGGAAGCTCTACATTCCGCAGGATCTGGCCTACGGTGCCCGTGGCGCCGGCTCCATCCCGCCGTACTCCGCTCTGGTCTTCGAAGTGGAGCTGCTGGACATCCTGTGATCCGGCTGGTGTGATGCAAACGGCGACCCTGGGGTCGCCGTTTGTTTTTGGGCCGCCCAAACGGGCCATGTGCCTTCGGCGGGGATTTAGATATAGTCAGAGCGTCGTCCATTCCGGCCATGTGAGGGAGACACGCCATGGCAGCCATCATCGAGGTCGTCGATCTCGTCAAGCACTTCCCCGGCGTCAAGGCGGTGGACGGGCTCAGCTTTGCCATTCCCGCCGGCAGCTGTTTCGGCCTGCTCGGCCCGAACGGGGCGGGCAAGACCACGACCATAGAGCTGCTGGAGGGGATCCTCACTCCGGACAGCGGCCGGATCCTGTTTCACGGCGCCCCGCGCGGCCCGGATTATCGCTCCCGCATCGGCATCCAGTTCCAGCACACTGCGCTGCAGGATTTCCTGACGGTGCGCGATACCCTGCGCCTGTTCGCCAGCCTCTACCCCAATCCCTTGCCACGGGAGCTGCTCATCGATCTGTGCGCCTTGGGCGAGTTCATCGACAGGGACAGTCGCAAGCTCTCGGGGGGCCAGCGTCAGCGCCTGCTGCTGGCCCTGGCCCTGCTCGGGGATCCCGAACTGCTGTTTCTGGATGAGCCCACCACAGGACTGGATCCCCAGGCGCGCCACCACTTCTGGCAGCGAATTGAGGCGATCAAGGCCCAGGGCAAGACGGTGGTGCTCACCACCCACTACATGGACGAAGCGCAGCAGCTGTGCGATCTGATTGCCATCGTCGATCACGGCCACCTGCTCAGTCTGGATACGCCGGCTGCCTTGCTGGCGCAACACTTCGACGGCGTGCTGGTGCGTCTTGGGGGTCACCCGGCCCTGGCTGGGCTCGGCTATCCCCTGCGTCCGGTCGGCGATCAGGTGGAGCTCTGTTGCCCCGACGTGGCGACCCTGCTGCCAGCCTTGCTGGATCTTGGTGTGCCGCTCACCGGCATGCAGGTGCGCTCCCCCAATCTGGAAGATCTCTTCCTGAACCTGACCGGTCACAGCCTGCGGAGCGGCGCATGAGAGGGATGACCGAGTTCTGTCTGACCGTGGCCTCCGGGCTGTGGTACGCCTTGCCGACATGCAATCCCGGGAGTGGACGATGAAGGAATCCCTCAAGCGCATCGGGGCGCTCTTCTATGCCCGCACCCTCGAGTTCGTACGCGATCGCGCGGCCCTGGTGTGGAACCTGATTTTCCCGCTCCTGCTGGTCATCGGCTTCTCCCTCATCTTCTCCGGCCCGCCCAAGCCGCTGGTGCAGATCGGGGTGGTGGGGGAACTACCCGCAACCTATGCCCCGCTGCGCGCCGTGCCGCTGCTCAAGATCATCCCCTATGACGAGGCGTCGAGAGGTCAGCTCAAGGTCCGTCACCATCAGCTGGACCTGCTGCTCTCACCCGCCGGGGGGCGTTACTGGATAAACCCGGACGCCCCTCAGGGGGCCATGGCCGAGTATCTGCTGCGCCAGGCGGTGCAGGTGCCCTTGCAAAGAGAGACCCTGAGCGGGCGCGCCATCCGCTACGGCGACTGGCTGCTGCCCGGGGTGATCGGCATGAACCTAATGTTCTCCGGCCTGTTCGGGGTCGGGTTTGTCATCGTGCGTTATCGCAAGAACGGGGTGCTGAAACGGCTGCGAGCCACGCCGCTCGGCGCGCTGGAGTTTCTCTTCGCCCAGTTGTTGTCACGGGTGCTGATCACCCTGGTGGTGAGCCTGCTGGTCTTCTGCGCGGCCTACTGGCTGCTGGATGTGCCCCTCATCGGTTCGGGGTGGCTGCTGCTGGTGATCGCCCTGGCGGGAGGAACGGCCATGGCCTCCCTTGGCCTGCTCATCGCGGCTCGCCTGCAGAACGAGGAGCTGGCGAGTGGTTTGCTCAATCTCATCAGCTTGCCCATGATGTTTTTATCCGGTGTCTGGTTCTCGCTGGAAGGCGCGCCCGTCTGGCTGCAGCAGCTTGCGGCCAGGCTGCCCCTCAGCCAGATCATCGAAGCAGCCCGCGCCGTGATGCTGGAAGGCGCGGGATGGCAGGAGGTGGCAGGCCCTCTGGGCCAGGTCATGGTGTTCGCCCTGGTGTGCATCTCGCTGGGAACCATGCTGTTCAAATGGAGTGCAAAATGAAACCTGTTCTGTGGTTGTTGCTGGTGGCCGCCTTGCCTGTGCAGGCAGGTACCCTGCGTTGCAAGAACGCCTTGCTGACCGAGGGAGACACCACGGCAGAGCTGCTGGTTCGCTGCGGCCAGCCGATGCTCAAGGAAGATCTCACCCGCTTCGAGGAGAACGGCTTCGGGGCGAGAGTGACGGTCAAGTATGCCGAGCGCTGGACCTACAACTTCGGCAAGCGGGAATTCATGCAGTTTGTCACCGTCGAAAACGGCGTCATCACCGACATTGCGGATGGTCCACGGGGAGGATGACCTCCTGGTTTTCTGAAGCCCAGCCTGCGGGAGATGAGGTCGCCATTTCCCCGCCTTTTACCTCCTTTTCTGTTGTTTTTCCCTGCCTGTTTTCGCCATTTTTCCATATGGGGTCATGCTGCCTCACTCTGGTGCTTTTGGCATAAAACCGAACCTGATGAGTCAGTTGTTAGCAGAACTGGCTGCCCCAATGCGGTGCAGCCAATTTATTTTCGAAAAATAATCCTCATGCCAAGAAGGGTTTTAAGCAGCAGGCTATTTGGCAAATAAGGGTCTACTTTTGATTCTGAGAGTGCATATTCCCCCGTTCAGATATTTTGTTCTGTTGCACCATGGTTGGGCCGGATTGCACCGATTGACAGGTTTTTCTGCGGCTGGATAAGCTGCCAAAAAGCAGGGAAACGATGGCATCTCGCTAGATTTTGATGCCTGTTCGAATCAAACCACAGGGAAGAGTGACATGAAGCAGATACACAAGGCAGGCATGGTGATGGCGCTGTCGCTGATGGCAGCCAATGCGTGGGCGGACGGTACGCTGGATGCCGTCAAGAAGAAGGGATTCGTGCAGTGCGGGGTCGGTGACGGCCTGCCCGGGTTCTCCAACCCGGATGCCAAGGGAACCTGGACCGGGCTCGACGTGGACGTGTGCCGCGCCGTGGCCGCCGCGGTACTGGGGGATGCCGGCAAGGTCAAGTATGTCTCCCTCACCGCCAAGGAGCGCTTTACTGCCCTGCAGTCCGGGGAAGTGGATCTGCTCTCGCGCAACACCACCTGGACCCTGACCCGGGATGGGTCGCTGGGCCTCACGTTCGCCGGGGTGAACTACTACGACGGGCAGGGGTTCCTGGTCAAGCAGTCCCTCGGGGTCAAGAGCGCCAAGGAGCTTGACGGTGCCGCTGTCTGTATCCAGTCCGGCACCACCACCGAGCTCAACCTGGCCGACTATTTCCGCGCCAATGGCGGCATGAAGTACACCCCAGTGGTGTTCGATACCTCGGATCAGACCGTCAAGGGCTTCGAAGCCGGCCGCTGTGACGTGCTGACCTCGGATCAGTCCCAGCTCTATGCCCTCAAGATCAAGCTCACCAAGCCAGAGGAAGCCGTGGTGCTGCCGGAGGTCATCTCCAAGGAGCCGCTGGGCCCAGCCGTGCGTCAGGGTGACGATCAGTGGTTCAAGGTGGTGCGCTGGAGCCTCAACGCCATGCTCAATGCCGAGGAGGCCGGGGTCACCTCTGCCAACGTGGACGAGATGCTCAAGTCCACCAACCCTGACATCCGTCGCCTGCTGGGGCTGGAAGAGCCCAAAGGGACTGTGCTGGGGCTGGATGACAAGTGGGCCTACAACATCGTCAAACAGGTCGGCAACTACGGTGAATCCTTCGATCGCAACGTCGGTGCCGGCTCCCCCCTCAAGATTGATCGCGGCATCAATGCCCTCTGGAACAAGGGCGGTCTGATGTACGCGCCACCCATCCGCTGAGTCGACAGTCACCGGGGGGCCTGGCCCCCCATGTTTTCCCTGGCTTTGTCGGAGTCATCCTCATGGCGTTACACGCATCAAACCATAGGAAAGAACAGGGCCGCTGGTGGTATGACGCCAAGGTGCGGGCGCTGCTCTTCCAGTGCCTGGCCATCGCGGCGGTTATCGGGTTTCTGTTCTACATCGTCAACAATGCCCTGACCAATCTGGCCACCCGTGGTATCACCACAGGCTTTGATTTTCTGGGCAACACGGCCGGTTTCGGCATCTTGCAGAGCCTCATCCCCTACGACGAGACCTATACCTTCGGTCGCACCTTCGTGGTGGGCCTGCTCAACACCCTGCTGGTCTCCGTGCTCGGCATCCTGTTTGCCACCCTGCTCGGGTTCGCACTCGGGGTCGCGCGCCTGTCGCGCAACTGGCTGGTGGCCAGAATCGCGGCCGTCTACATAGAGACGTTTCGCAACATCCCGCTGCTGCTGCAGATCTTCTTCTGGTACTTCTCGGTGCTGCGTACCCTGCCTTCCCCGCGTCAGAGCGTGGATATAGGCGGGCTCGCCTTCCTCAACGTGCGGGGCTTCTATCTGCCCAAGCCCCTGTTCGAAGAGGGATTCGGCTACGTGCTCTGGGCACTGGTGCTGGCGGTGCTGCTGAGCTGGGGGCTGGGCCGCTGGGCTCGCCGCCGTCAGGCCCTGACCGGCAGGATCTTCCCGTTCTGGCGCTGTGTGGCAGCCCTGGTCATTTTGCTCCCGGGGATCACCTTCCTGCTGGCGGGCAGCCCGCTTAGCTGGAGCGTGCCTGCGCTGCAGGGGTTCAACTTCCGGGGGGGGCTGACGGTGCTGCCGGAGCTCGCGGCCCTCTTGCTGGCGCTCACCATCTATACGGCGGCCTTCATCGCCGAGATAGTGCGATCCGGCATCCTGGCCATCAGCAAGGGGCAGACGGAGGCGGCTTCCGCCCTCGGGCTCTCGCCCACCAAGACGCTGCGGCTGGTGATCATTCCCCAGGCCATGCGGGTCATCATCCCTCCCTTGACCAGCCAGTATCTGAACCTCACCAAGAACTCCTCCCTGGCGACCGCCATCGGCTACCCGGATCTGGTCTCGGTGTTCATGGGGACGACTCTCAACCAGACAGGGCAGGCCATCGAGGTCATCGCCATGACCATGGGGGTCTATCTCGTCATCAGTATCACCACCTCGGTGCTGATGAACATCTACAACCGCAGAATGACGCTGGTTGAGCGCTAGGGAGCTGTCATGTTCGTGAATGAATTGCAGGAGGCGCTGCCGCCTCCCAACCACCGTCGGGGGTCGCTCGCCTGGATCAGGCAGAACCTTTTCCCCAACTGGTGGAACGGCCTGCTGACCCTGGTGCTGGCCTATCTGCTGCTGCCACTCATCTGGTCTGCACTGGACTGGGCGCTGTTCTCGGCCACCTGGCAGGGGAGCAACCGCGAGGCCTGCGTCCAGGGCGGTGCCTGCTGGATCTTCATCGAGAGCCGGCTGGGGCAGTATCTCTATGGCTTCTACCCGGCCGATCAGTACTGGCGCATCAACCTGACCTTCGCCGGTCTGGCGGCGCTGCTGGCCTTGCTCATCTGGCCAAAGACCCCGCGCAAGGGGTGGCTGGCGCTCTTCACCCTGCTGGTGTTCCCTGTCATCGCCTTCTTCCTCATCCATGGGGGAGCGGGGCTGGAGGTGGTGGAAACGAACCGCTGGGGCGGGCTGATGCTCACCCTGGTGCTGGCGGTGGTGGGCATAGTGGTCGCACTGCCGTTCGGCATCCTGCTGGCACTGGGGCGTCGCTCCCACATGCCGGTCATCTCCAGCCTCTGTACCGTCTACATCGAGTTCTGGCGGGCGGTGCCGCTCATTACTGTGCTCTTCATGGCGTCCGTCATGCTGCCACTGTTCATGAGTACCGAGGTGGAGCTCGACAAGCTGCTGCGGGCGCTCATCGGCATCATCCTGTTCCAGGCGGCCTATGTGGCCGAGGTGGTGAGAGGGGGGCTGCAGGCGATCCCCAAGGGGCAATATGAGGCGGGGGATGCCCTCGGGCTCTCCTACTGGAAGGTGATGGGCCTCATCATCATGCCCCAGGCCCTCAAGATCACCATTCCTTCCCTGGTGAACACCTTTATTTCCCTGTTCAAGGACACCAGCCTGGTGCTGATCATCGGGCTGTTCGATCTGCTGGCCATCTCCAAGGTGGCCCTGGCGGATCCGGCCTGGCTGGGGTATTCCACCGAAGCTTATGTCTTTATCGCCATGATCTTCTGGATGTTCTGTTTTGGCATGTCCCGCTACTCCATCTATCTGGAGCGCAAACTCAACACGGGCCACAAGCATTAGGAGTCGTTCTGATATGAAAACGGACGCAGTTGTCGAACTGAAAGAGGTCAACAAGTGGTACGGTGAGTTTCACGTGCTGCGCAACATCAACCTGCAGGTGGGCAGAGGGGAGAAGATCGTCATCTGCGGACCATCGGGGTCGGGCAAGTCCACCATGATCCGCTGCATCAACCGGCTGGAAGAGCACCAGAGCGGAGACATCCTGGTCAAGGGCACGGCCCTGACCTCGGATCTCAAGAACATCGAGACGGTGCGCCGGGAGGTGGGCATGGTGTTCCAGCACTTCAACCTATTCCCCCATCTGACCGTGCTGGAGAACTGTTGCCTGGCGCCCATCTGGGTCAAGCAGTTGCCGCGCAGGGAGGCCGAAGAGATCGCCATGAACTTCCTGCGCCGGGTGCGGATCCCCGAACAGGCGCTCAAGTATCCGGGGCAGCTCTCCGGTGGCCAGCAGCAGCGGGTCGCCATCGCCCGCAGTCTGTGCATGAATCCCCAGGTCATGCTGTTTGACGAGCCGACGTCTGCGCTGGATCCCGAGATGGTGCGGGAGGTGCTGGATGTGATGGTGGAGCTGGCCCACGAGGGGATGACCATGCTCTGCGTCACCCACGAGATGGGGTTTGCCAAGCAGGTGGCGGACAGGGTGATCTTCATGGACCGGGGGCAAATCATCGAAGAGAACGTGCCGGATCAGTTCTTTGACAACCCCCAGTCCGATCGGACCAAGCTCTTCCTCTCCCAGATCCTGCAGCACTGAGGCAGGGCACAACCTTCAGAAAAACAGCCCGCACGCTCGAATGAGCGGCGGGCAAATGTGTACATGGAAGTCGACGACAGACAGAAAGGAGTATGTCAGCCCGGCAACAGGGTGGTGGTGCGCAGATCGCGCACGGCCAGGTTGATCTGCCGGGCCAGGCTCAGCGCCTGATGACAGCTCAACGGCTTCACATCGATGATCCCCCCTTGAAACTCAAACCGCCCCAGTGCTTCAACCATGAAACTTCCATGATGGAAGCTCTTGATATATCGAGCAATTCGACGGGGAGACCACTGCTTGAACACCTTCATGGCAAGAGACCCTGTTGTTTGGACAGGGCACACTATGCCGACGGACCGTGACACTGATGTGACACTTGATAAAGATTTGTATGAATCTGTCTTGTGATCGACTGGCGTGCAGCCCCGGCGTTGAAAAAGTAGTGAGAGTCCGGGTCCGGGGCCCGATATACTGCGGCCATTGCAGACATGACAAAGGTGCCGCACGTGGAGTGGGTGGACATAGTAGACGAGCAGGACAGGGTGATCGGGG
Organism: Aeromonas sp. R7-5; assembly: GCF_040908015.1. NCBI lineage: Bacteria > Pseudomonadati > Pseudomonadota > Gammaproteobacteria > Aeromonadales > Aeromonadaceae > Aeromonas > Aeromonas sp. R7-5. Next base: position 150,473 of record NZ_JBFOCZ010000032.1, read on the forward strand.
TGGCCGAGCGCGCCAGGGTGCGTCAGGAAAACCTGCGCCATCGTGCCAGCTACATCCTGGTGCTGGATGAGGCTGAGCGCATCCTGGTGCAGCGGCGCACCCCGAGCAAGGATTTTTGCCCCGGCATGCTGGATGCCTGCGCCGGTGGCGTGGTGACCACGGGGGAGGCCATGGCCCTTTCCGCCCGGCGTGAGCTGGCCGAGGAGCTGGGGATCCAGGGCGTGCCCCTGCAGGATTACGGCACCTTCTATGCCGAAGGGGAGGCGAGCGGCAGCCGCTACCAGGTCTGGGGCGGCCTGTTCAGTTGTCACTATCAGGGGCCGCTGCAACTGCAGGCCGAAGAGGTGAGCGAGGTGCACTGGATGAGCCTGGGCGAGATAGCCGATCGGGCGGACGAGTTCACGCCTGACTCCCTGCTCGCCATCGCCACCTGGCAGGCAAGGCGCCTGCCATCAGGCCAGAAATAGGGGCGACAGGCGTTCGCCCCCGATCGCGTTGTTGCTGCTCGATGGACCCCTTCGCCTTCTGGTGGAATGGGGTAGACTGGGCCTCTTTGAACCACAGAAGGATGCGTCATCATGATCACGGTCGGTCAATCCCTGCCCGCAGGGGAATTTACCTTTATCACCGCCGAGGGCAAGCAGGTGAAGGATACCCAGGCCCTGTTTGCCGACAAGCGGGTGGTGCTCTTTGCGGTGCCCGGCGCCTTCACCCCCACCTGCTCCAACGCTCACCTGCCGGGCTACGTGGTCCTGGCCGATCAGTTCAAGGCCAAGGGGGTGGAACTGTGCTGTCTGTCGGTCAACGACGCCTTCGTGATGAAGGCGTGGCAGGAGGCACAGAACGCCTCTGCCATCACCATGCTGGCGGACGGTGACGGCAGCTGGACCCGGGCACTGGGTCTTGCCAAGGAGACCGGGGCCTTCGGCGGCGTGCGGGCCCAGCGTTTTGCCCTCATCGCCAACGATGGTGTGGTGGAGCGGCTCTTCGTGGAGGCGCCGGGCAAGTTCGAGGTGTCGGATGCGCAGAGCCTGCTGGCGGCGCTGTGAAAGATTAATCGGCGTTTGATTACACCTTGAAATAGCAAGCGGCCCCGTTACACTGAGGCCGCGTTTGGATGGAGCCAGGCAACTTGCCTGGCTCTCGTGTTTGCCGTGGATGAGATAGAACAATATGACCCTGGCTTTTGTTGCCCTGATTGGCGGACTGGCGTTGCTGGTCTGGAGTGCCGACAAGTTCGTGGACGGCGCCGCCGCCACCGCCCGTTACGCCGGTATGCCGCCGCTGCTGATCGGCATGGTGATCATCGGTTTTGGTACCTCGGCCCCCGAGATGGTGGTCTCCGCGCTGGCGGCTTCCCAGGGCAATCCCGGGCTCGCGCTCGGTAATGCCTATGGCTCCAACATCACCAATATTGCCCTGATCCTGGGTCTGACCGCCCTGATCAGCCCCATCGCCGTCGCCTCCCAGGTGGTGCGCAAGGAGATCCCCATCCTGCTCGGCATCACCCTGCTCTCCGGCGCCCTGCTCATCGATGGCAATCTGGGCCGGATGGATGCCGCCATTCTGGGGGCCGTGTTCGCAGTGCTGATGGGCTGGTCCATCTGGGCCGGCATGAACGGCAAGGGGGATGCGCTGGATACAGATACCGAGGAGGACATCGTCTCCGAGGGGATGTCTCTCAAGAGCGCCATCCTCTGGCTCATCGTCGGCCTGGTGCTGCTGATCGGGGCTTCCCGTCTGCTGGTGTGGGGGGCGGTGACCATCGCCCAGGGCTTTGGCATCAGCGATCTGGTGATTGGCCTGACCATAGTCGCGGTGGGGACCTCCCTGCCGGAGCTGGCATCGTCCCTCATCGCCATTCGCAAGAACGAGCACGATCTGGCCCTTGGCAACGTGCTGGGTTCCAACCTGTTCAACACCCTGGCCGTGGTGGGCATCGCCGCCGGCATCCACCCGCTCGAGGTGGCGCCCGAAGTGCTTTCCCGCGACTGGAGCATCATGATGGGGCTGACCCTGTTGCTGCTGGTGATGTGTCTGGGCCGCAAGGGGCAGGGGCGCATCAACCGGCTGGAGGGGGGCGTGCTGCTCGCCTGCTTCGTCGCCTACACCGGCTGGCTGCTGACGAGCCAGTTCATCTAGTCTGGTGATGAAATGAAAGAGGGGACGCCGCGGCGTCCCCTCTTTTTTGTGCGCGGGGCCTGGTCTCAGGCCACGGCAACCAGCTTCTGCTTCTGGGCGCTGTCCAGGATCAGGATGCTCGCCTTGGGGAAGAAGTTGAAGGTGGACGCGGAGGCCCAGGTGTAGGCCCCCATCACCCGACCCACCACCAGCTCGCCGATCTCGAGATCCGGCAGCATGATGCTGTCGCGGATGACGTCCACGCTGTCGCAGGTGGGGCCGGAGAGCACCGCATTGTGCAGTTCGCCGTTGGCATAGGGCGTGCTCACCGGGTAGGTGACGTGGTCGTAGAGCTGGCCGTTGTAGCTGCCGTAGAGACCGTCATCCAGGTAGTACCAGATCTTGTCGCCACGGTGGGCCTTGCCCATCACGCTGGAGACCGAGGTCATGGCCGGCGCGCTGATGAAGCGGCCCGGCTCGGCAATCTTCTGTACCGTGGCGGGCAGCTTGGCCAGGGCCTCGCGGATCGGGGCGCAGAAACCGTCGATGTCGAACTCGCCGCCGTCATAGTCCACCGGAAAGCCGCCGCCGATGTCCAGCACCCAGGGCTTGAGCCCGAGCTCCCAGGCCTGCTCCATGATCTCGCGGCAGGCGTCGATGGCCTGCACGTGGCGACGGGCGTGGGGCACCTGGGAGCCGACGTGGAACGACAGCCCCATCACCTTGATCCCCTTGGCCTGGGCCAGTTGCAGCAACGGCAGTGCCTGCTCCGGGGTGCAGCCGAACTTCTTGGAAAGATCGACCTTGGTCTCGGGGTTGGGGAAGCTGACCCGCAGCAGCAGTTTCACTTCATCCTTGTAGGGCAGGAACTTTTCCAGCTCCAGCGGGTTGTCATAGACAAACACGGTGCAGCCGAATTCCAGGGCATAACGGATGTCGCTGTCACGCTTGATGGGATGGGTATGGATGCAGCGTCCCGGGCGAACCCCTTGGCTGCGCACCAGATCCACTTCGCCATTGGTGGCCAGATCGAAACAGGCCCCCTCTTCCTTCAAGACAGAGACCACCGCCTCGTGGGGCAGGGGCTTGAGTGCATAATGCAAGCGCACATCGGGCAGGGCGGCCGCCAGGGCCCGATACTGTTTGCGGACGGCTGCCTTGTCGAGCAGCAGCAGGGGGGAGCCGAATTGTTCAACCAACTGACGGTAATCTTGTGCGACCAGGGTCTCGTTCATTCTCTTTTGATAGTCCTTAGGGGGCGTGATATGCCCAAGCCATATGCGATTGAACCGGCGACGGCCGGCTCAGGCGAGCGGTCCGGAGGGACCCACCAGGCACATTGCATAACTCCCTTGCAAAGTGCTTAGTTATGCGCGGGATTATCGGCTTATTGAGTTTGTGTGCAAGCATTTTGATTGGATATGTCGGCAAGTTTTTCTGGTCGAGACGAAACAGGCTCTTGATACGGGGAGCGATCAGGGCCGTGATGGGGAGCACCTCCGAAGGGAGCTTGATAAGCTGTTGATAGTTAACGAACTAATAACATCAGACCCGGGGGTTGCGGCCAGGTAAAAAGGGGGCGCCGGGGCCAGGGAGTGCGAGACAGCTCACATTTTTTGGATTACCATGCCCGCTTCCTGATCCAAACTAGTTCGGATGAAGGTAGCAGGAGAGCGATGGGCAACCATCCACCGAAGAAGTGAATCTTTCAGGTACCGGGCAACCGGTGTGGACTGCTACTGGACGATACTCTGGAGAGACCCGTTGAATCGGGCGCCGAAGGAGCAAGGCACCGTGATTGCATCGCAATCTGGCGCCGGAAACTCTCAGGCAAAAGGACAGAGGGGATGGGATGGTTGTACCTGGGCTTGGCCCGCATCCGATCGCCTCTGGCCGATCGCGACACCTATGGGAAGATCATCCTTCTCCTCCTTAATCGTTGTTTTTTTAAGGAGGATGCATGTCATCAATTCAATCGGCGCTCGCCGCCATCGATAGCTTTATCTGGGGTCCCCCCCTGCTGATCCTGCTGGTCGGGACCGGTATCTATCTCACCTGGCGATTGGGTCTGCTTCAGATCGTGCGTTTGCCGCTGGCCCTCAAGCTGGTCTTTGGCCGCGATCAGGGGCAGGGCAAGCAGGGGGATGTCTCCAGCTTTGGTGCCCTGTGCACCGCCCTCTCCGCCACCATCGGCACCGGCAACATCGTCGGGGTCGCCACCGCCATCAAGCTCGGCGGCCCGGGCGCCCTGTTCTGGATGTGGATGGCCGCCCTGTTCGGCATGGCCACCAAGTACGCCGAGTGCCTGCTGGCGGTGAAATATCGCCAGCAGGATGCCAATGGCCAGATGGCGGGTGGCCCCATGTACTATCTGGAGAAGGGGCTCGGCTCCAGGCCGCTCGCCAAGCTGTTTGCCCTGTTCGGCATCGGCGTCGCCTTCTTCGGCATCGGTACCTTCCCCCAGGTCAACGCCATCAGTGATGCCATGAGCCTCTCCTTCTCGGCACCCCGTGAAGTGACCGCCGTGGTGCTGACCCTGATTGTGGCGCTGGTGACTCTGGGGGGTATCCAGTCCATCTCCAGCGTGTCGAGCAAGGTGGTGCCCTTCATGGCCATCTTCTACATCGTCGCCTGTGCCGGGGTGCTGGTGAACAATGCCAGTGCCCTGCCCGATGCGGTCATGCTGGTGATCGGGAGCGCCTTCACCGGCCATGCGGCCACCGGCGGTTTCGTCGGCGCCGGCATCATGCTGGCGATCCAGTCCGGGGTGGCGCGCGGGGTCTTCTCCAACGAGTCGGGCCTGGGCTCGGCCCCCATCGCCGCGGCGGCGGCCAAGACCGATTCCTGCGTGGAGCAGGGGCTGGTCTCCATGACCGGCACCTTCATCGACACCCTCATCATCTGCACCATGACCGGCCTGACGCTGGTGGTGACCGGGGTGTGGAGCGGCGATGTGAGCGGTGCGGCCATGACCAGTCTGGCCTTTGCCCAGGGGCTGGATGCCCATGTGGGCCAGTATCTGGTGAGCATCGGCCTCCTGTTCTTCGCCTTTACCACCATCCTTGGCTGGAATTACTACGGCGAGCGCTGCACCGAGTACCTGTTCGGGGTGAAGGCGATCAAACCCTACCGCCTCATCTATCTGGTGCTGGTGGCGAGCGGTGCCTTCCTCCATCTGGACCTGATCTGGCTCTTGGCCGACATCGTCAACGGCCTGATGGCGGTGCCCAACCTCATCGGCCTCATCGGCCTGCGCCACGTGGTGATTGCCGAGACCCGCGCCTACTTCAGCCGGGACCGGGATACGGAGTCCGAGCCCGAGCCGCAGACGGCCTGATGAGAAGCGGGCCTGCGGGAAGTCCTGTCACCGGGCTCCTGTCCATGGTGTCAACCGGGATCCGGGCTGGGATGGCAAAACCCGGGGCTTGATCCCGGCTCCTCTGACAATATCTGTGCGAAATACGCAAAAGCCACGACGCTAATCGTGGCTTTTTTGCATTTTACGCAATGAATGACGGCGCTTGTCACCCAGAGAGGGTCAGGGGGAGGGAATATCTCCGGTGAGCCGCTGCGCCAGCGCCCTGCTCACCCGGCTCACCAGGGCCGCCTCCTCGCCCTGCCAGCCAATGGCGTGGGCCAGGGTGGTGGAGGTGCCCGGAGCAAAGCGCAGCTCGCCCCCGGCCAGTTCGTAGAAGCGGCTCGCCATCCGGGTGCCCTCGTCCACATCCCCCGCCACCAGCAGCATGGCCTGGGCCAGCACGGCGCCGTCGTGATCCCGGCCCGGCGCCAGCCAGCGCTGGGCGGTGCCGGTCACCTTGCGCCCTCCGATCACCAGGTTGTACTGGCCGTCGCAAAACGAGCCGGGCACGAAGTCGTAGCTGCCCGCAAGACCGTATTCCCCCAGCAGGGCGAGCAGGGGGGCCCCCAGCAGCCGGTAGTAGTGGGCCAGATCCGTGGTGGTGCGGGGCAGCATGAGGGAGAGGTTGAGGATGCCGGCGCCGTGGGGCACGGCGGTGCCGCCGCTGTCGCGCACATGCACCGGCCAGCCCTCGGCGGCAAGCTGCTCGCAGGCGGCCTGGTAGCGGGGCAAACGGGTGTCCTTGCGGGTGATGATGAGGCATTGGGGGCCCTGCCAGAGGAGGGCTCTGGGCTCGCCGTCACCGGCGCACTCCCGCAGCCAGCGCTGCTCCTCGGCCAGGATCTGGTCGGGTGTCTGGTGGGCGGACGGCGGGGGCAGCAGGGTATAAGGCATGAAAGGCATCCTTTGGCAGAGGCTGCCAAGCACAGTACGCGCGGGGGCAAACAAGGTAAAGCCCCGCATGGCGGGGCTTTGGTGCAAGGATGGCGGGGCCTCAGGCCCGGGGGGCGGCGCGCCTGGGCAGCAGCAGATTGAGCAGGATGGCGGTGAGGCCGCCGGTGGCGACGCCGTAGGAGAGCACGCTCCTGGCCAGCTCCGGCAGGTGTTGCAGCACCTCGGGCACCTGGGCCACTCCGAGACCCATGGCGAGCGACACCGCCAGGATCATCAGGGCGCGGCGGTCCAGCTCCTCCCGGGAGATGATGCGCACCCCGGCGGCGGCGATGGTGCCGAACATGACGATGGTGGCGCCGCCGAGCACGGGTTCAGGTATTTGTTGCACCAGGCTCGCCACCGCCGGGAACAGGCCGAGCAGGGCCAGCATGGCGGCGATGAAGAGGCCGACATGGCGGCTGGCCACCCCGGTCAGCTGGATGACGCCGTTGTTCTGGGCGAAGGTGGACATGGGGAAGGTGGAGAAGACCGCCGCCAGCATGGAGTTGGCGCCATCGGCCAGCACGCCCCCCTTGATCCGCGCCATGTAGACCGGCCCTTCCAGCGGCTCGCCGGAGATGTCGGAGGTGGCGGTCATGTCGCCGATGGCTTCCAGCGCCGTCACCACGAAGATGATGGCGAGCGGCACGAACAGCTGCCAGTCAAAGCCGAGCCCGTAGTGGAGCGGAACAGGCACCATCAGCAGCGGGCCGTCGAAGGTGGGGACTGCCACCTTGCCCAGCAGCAGCGCCACCGCATAGCCCGCCAGCATGGCGATCATGATGGCGGAGAGGCGCAGCCAGGGGTTGCGACTGCGCTGCATCAGCACGATGAGGCCGAGCACCAGCAGGGAGAGAAAGAGGTTGGTGTGGCTGGCGAAGCTGCCGTCCGCCAGGGCGCCGTAGCCGCCCCCCATGCTGATGAGCCCTACCTTGATGAGGGTCAGGCCGATGAGCAATACCACGATGCCGGTCACCAGCGGGGTGATGATCCGTTTGACCAGGTGCAGGAAGCGGCTCATGACGACGATGGTGAGGGCCGCTGCCAGCATGGTGCCGAACAGGGTGCCCAGCAGATCGTCGGTGGGCATGGCCGCCTGCTTGAGGGCGAGGCCGGAGGCGATGATGGGACCGAGGAAGTTGAAGCTGGTGCCCTGTACCGAGAGCAGGCCGGAACCGAGGGGGCCGAAACGGCGGGTCTGGATGAAGGAGGCGATGCCGGACATGACCAGGGACATGGAGACGATGTAGCGGGTGTCATCGGCAGGGAGGCCGAGGGCGTTGGCGATGATGAGGGGCGGGGTGATGATGGCGACAAACATGGCGAGCATATGCTGCAGGGCGGCGAACAGGGTCTGGGGCAGGGGGGGGACATCCTCGATGCCGTAGACCAGTTCGCTGTGGGCTCGCCTGGGGGGATGGGCCTCTCGGATGGCGCTTGGGGCGGCAGCCTGTTCCATAAATACCTCGAATGTGTGGGGGGATGGGAGAAAATTGGGCGCTATTTTAGTGATTGGCATCGCGCTTTCCAGCGCTAATTGAGCGCAAACTCGTTTATTTCTCGATGGGTTGAAACGTTTTTCTGTGGCGATTAAGATCCGCCGGTTTGTGTGAGACCGATCCCTCACAAAGGGGAGGCTGATGCATCAGGATGGGGACGGTGTAGAATGAGCCCTCGGTTCGAAGATGGAGACTCTGGATGCTGAAGCTGTCGGAGTTCTGGAGTGCCCGCGCCCACTCCGAAGATTTTACCCTGACCCGGATGGGCTTCATGACGGTGCGGCTGCGGCTGCTCACCTGTCTGTTGATGGCGGGGCTCCCGAGCTGGGCCATGGTGGACTGGCTGACCCTGCCAGCCATCCAGTTCGAGGCGCTGTTCCAGGTCAGGATCTTCTGCCTGCTGGCCCTCTCGCCCCTCATCCCCCTCTCCTATCTCATCCACTTCAAGCGCGAGCGCATGAAGCTGGCGCTGGGCTACCTGATGGCGGTGATGATGCTCTTCTCCCTCATCTGCCTGCACAGCTTCGGCGCGGATCAGGAGATGCAGGCGGGTTACATGGCCTTCCCCTATCTGCTCATCAGCCTGTTCGCCATCTTCCCCATTCCCCTCTCCCTCAGCCTGCAACTGGCGGGGGGGATCCTGGCCACCATGCTGGCGGGCAACTGGCTGCTGGTGGGCCAGCCTCTTTGGAGCGTGCAGACCCTCAACCAGGTCTGGCTGCTGGGGCTCTTTGCCATCGCCAGCGCCTGGGTGCAGTGCGGCCAGCTCAACATGCTGCTGCAGCTCTATCGGGAGTCCACCACGGACGAGTTGACCGGCATGATGAACCGCCGCCTGCTGATGAAGCAGCTCGAGAAGGCGAGGGCCGCCATGATCCGCAAACAGGCCCCCTTCGCGGTGCTGCTGCTGGATCTGGACCGCTTCAAGCGCATCAACGACACCTTCGGCCATCTGGCGGGGGATGCGGTGCTCAAGGAGGTGGCGGCCACCCTGGCAGAGCAACTGGAGCCCGGCATGGTGCTCGGGCGTTACGGTGGGGAGGAGTTTGCCATCCTGTTGCCCGGTTGCACGGATCTGGCACAGGCCAAGCGGGTGGCGGAGCGGCTGCGGGTCGCGGTGGAAGCGAGGTTGGTGAAAAGCCCCACCTCCGACGAACTGCTGGAGGTGACGGTGAGCATCGGTCTGACCCTGGCCCAGCGTGGCGAGGGGGTGGAGGATCTGCTCAACCGGGCGGACGAGTGCCTCTACATGGCCAAGATGGCGGGTCGCAACTGCGTGGTGGCCGAGGCAGGGAAACCCGAGGGCGATGCAGGGCGCACAAAAACGGATGCCGCCTGAGGGCGGCCTCCGGTGATGACGGCGCTGGCGTCAGGCCAGGGTGTATTTGCCGGAGAGCTGCTGGGCCAGCAGCTTGAACATGTTGAACACCGCCATGGTCTTGCCGGTCGGGGTGCCGTCCTCTGCCAGGAAGAACTCCCCCTTGAACACCAGTATGTCCCCCTTCTGCTCCACCGAGTCGGCGCGCATGCCGTGGATGAAGTCCTCGTGTTCACGAATGATCTTGTTGGCCATCTCCAGCAGGGCAGTCTCGGTGATCCGCTCTTTTTGTGGTTGCATGCTCGTCTCCTTAAACGACTACTGGGCAGGGGCACAAGGGTCGGCATGGTCGGCGCACCCCGCCTCTGATTGAAGAGGGGGCCAGCATACTGCAAAGCGGGATTTTCTGTCATTGATGTGACCCCGCATTTTCCCGCTTTGCGCTCTTCCCTTATCCCAGCACCAGATTGCGCAGCCAGCGCCGCTGGCGAATGCGGCGCTGCACCAGCAGCACCTTGGAGAGCTCCTCCAGCAGGACCACGGCCACCACCCAGGAGAGGGGCCAGCCCAGCAGGCTGACCGCCACCCAGGCCAGCGGCAGGCCGATGCACCACATGCCGACGATGTCGATGAAGATGCTGTAGTTGACGTCCCCCCCCGAGCGCAGCACCCCGACGATCCCCACCATGTTGAACACCTTGAGCAGCATGCCCAGACACATGATGGCGAGCACCTGGCCGGCCTCAGTCATCAGCTCGCCCGGCAGGTTGCCGACCCATTGCAGCAGGCTGCCCTGCATCAGCCAGACGGCGGTCCCCACCAGCAGGGCGCCGACGGGGGCCAGCAGCAGGAAGAGCTGGGAGTGCTGCCAGGCCTCGTCATACTCCTCTGCCCCGAGCCGGTGACCGAGCAGGGTGGAGCAGGCCACCGCCAGCCCGAAGAAGAGGGAGATGAGGATGCTCTCCAGCGTGCCGAGGGTGGTCATGATGGCCAGGGCGTCGGTGCCGAGGTGCGCGTAGAGGAAGCCGTAGAGCAGCATGCCGAAGGCCCAGAGCCCGTCGTGCAACAACAGCGGCAGGGCGATCAGGGTGAAGCGCACCACCTCCTTGCGCCTGAAGGCGGCGAGCCAGTCTTGCTTGCGCGGGATGAGACGGGGCTCGGCACGCCACACATAGGCAAGCAGCAGCGCGGTCTGCAGCAGGCGCGACAGGGTGGTGCCCCAGGCGGAGCCGGCTACTCCCATGGCCTCGGCGCCGAAATGGCCGAAGATGAGGGCATAGTTGAGGATGACGTTGGCGATGATGGCGATGATGCCGATGCGGGTCGGCGCCGCGGCATTGCCCACCGAGCGCAGGGCCGACTCCAGGGGCACCACCACGGCGGTGCAGAGGATGGTGGCGCCGGTGATCATCAGGAACTCGTCGGCCAGCTCGCGCAGCGCGGGCTCCTGGCTGGCAAACCCGAGCACGCTGCCCGGTGAGAACACATAGACGAGGGCAAAGGGCAGGCTCACCGCCAGGGCGCCCACCAGGGCCAGGGCCAGGGAGCGGCGCACCCCGGCCATCTCGCCACGGCCGAAATATTGTGCCGCCAACACCGAGACCCCGCCCGAGAGCCCCGCTATCACCAGCAGATTGAAGAAGAAGACCCGGTTGCCCAAGCCGACCGCCGCCACAGCCGTGGTGCCGAGCTGGCTCACCATCATGATGTCGATGAGGCCGAGCAGGGAGAACATCATGGATTGCAGCGAAACCGGCAGGGCCAGTCGCCACAGTCGCGTCATGAACTCGCGATCGGTGGTTTGTTTTAAAATCGCTTGCCAATAATTCATTTATGTTAACCGGGTTGGTAAAAATCAGGGTTTGTCGTGGGTATGATAGGGGTGATATCGGGAGGCTTCACTGTGAGCCTCTCTCGGCTTTCTTGTGCAAAACTATCCTGTTGAGGTGCTATGCCATTTATCAGCGAGTGTCTGGAAATCGCCCCGGCCTGCGAAGAGCGGATGCTGGGACGCGAAGGGCTGCCCCTGCTTGGGGAGGCGGGCGTCTTCCTGACCGGCCTCTCGACGATACGGGAGCACTACCTTATCCGCCGCAACCGACCGGAGTTTCACATCCTGATGGTGAGCCATGACGAGGGGGGCGCCCTGCTCACCGATGGCGGGGAGCAGCCCATCCCGGCGGGAGCCCTGGTCTTTCTCCCGGCCGCCGTGCCGGGGGGCCTCAGGCTGGTGGGGGAAGCCTGGCATACCAGTTGGATCCTGCTGGACGACGTGCCTCGCTGGCAGCATCTGCACCGGCTTGGCCATCGCATCTGGCAGGGGGAGGAGGGGGAGCAGCTCTACCATCTGCTCAGCCTGATGCAGGGGGAGGGAATACGTTCGCCGCTCCAGCCCCAGCTGCTGAGCCTGCTGCTGGCGCTCTTGGAGCGGACCCTGCAGGGGGAGGTGCGCGGCACGCCGGAGCTTAGGCTGCAGGCGCTGTTTCGGCGGGTGGAGGCACGTCTGGACGAGCCCTGGAGCGTGGCCCTGCTGGCTGATCAGATGGCCTGCTCGGTGCCCCATCTGCACCGGCTCTGCCAGCAGGTGTTCGGCATGGGCCCCATGGCCTGGCTCACCGGGCTTCGCATGAACAAGGCGCGCCAGTTGCTGCTCTACACCAACTGGCCGCTGGCCGAGCTGGCGGCCCGGGTCGGATACAGCGACGGCGCCAACTTTGCCAACCGTTTTCGCCGCCTGACGGGTCAGACTCCGGGGGCCTTTCGTCGACTGGGTCGCAAACCTTTCGCAAGGGAGGTGCAAACCCTTTGAAATTGTTGGCTCAAGCCCATAGGATCGACGGGCCACACAGTCAAGGTACAGATCCATGTTTGAAGATAATAATCAGAAACGTCCCCTCTACATTCCCTACGCAGGTCCAGCCCTGCTGGAGACGCCGTTGCTCAACAAGGGCAGCGCCTTCACCAGCGAAGAACGCAGCAGCTTCAATCTGGAGGGTCTGCTGCCCCAGAACATCGAAACCATCGAAGAGCAGGCAGAGCGTGCCTATCGCCAGTTCATGGCGTTTGGCAACGACATGGACAAGCACATCTATTTGCGCAACATCCAGGATACCAACGAAACGTTGTTCTACCGCCTGCTGAACAACCACCTCACCGAAATGCTGCCGGTCATCTACACCCCGACGGTCGGCAAGGCGTGCGAGGAGTTCTCCAACATCTATCGTCGTGCCCGCGGCCTCTTCATCTCCTATCCGGACAAGGACAGGATCGATGACATGCTGCAAAACGCCACCAAGCAGAACGTCAAGGTGATCGTGGTCACCGATGGCGAACGCATCCTGGGCCTCGGGGATCAGGGCATCGGCGGCATGGGCATTCCCATCGGCAAGCTCTCCCTCTACACCGCCTGTGGCGGCATCTCCCCGGCCTACTGCCTGCCGGTGGTGCTGGACGTGGGCACCAACAACCAGCAGCTGCTGAACGACCCCTTCTACATGGGGTGGCGCCATCCGCGCATCTGTGGCGAAGAGTACGACGAGTTCGTCGATGCCTTCATCCAGGCGGTCAAGCGCCGCTGGCCGGACATCCTGCTGCAGTTCGAGGATTTCGCCCAGGGCAATGCCACCCCGCTGCTCAACCGCTACAAGGATGAGCTGTGCTGCTTCAACGATGACATTCAGGGGACCGCCGCGGTGACCCTGGGCAGCCTCATCGCCGCCTGCAAGGCCTCCGGTGCCAAACTCTCCGAGAAGCGGGTCGCCTTCCTCGGGGCGGGCAGTGCCGGGTGCGGCATCGCCGAGCAGATCGTGGCGCAGATGAAGGCCGAAGGGCTGACCGACGCCGAGGCGCGGGGCCGGGTCTTCATGGTGGACCGATTCGGTCTCATCACCGACAAGATCCCCAACCAGCTCGACTTCCAGCGCAAGCTCTCCCAGCCGGTCGAGCGGATCAAGGAGTGGCCGGTGGGGGACAACATCTCCCTGCTGGAGGTGATGGAGCACGGTCGCCCGGACATCCTGATCGGGGTCTCCGGCCAGCCCGGCCTCTTCACCGAAGAGGTGGTCAAGACCATGCACAAGCACTGTGCCCGTCCCATCATCTTCCCGCTCTCCAACCCCACTTCCCGGGTGGAAGCCACCCCGGCGGATCTCATTCGCTGGACCGACGGCCAGGTGCTGGTCGCCACCGGCAGCCCGTTCGCACCGGTGGAGTACAAGGGCAAGCGCTACGTCATCGCCCAGTGCAACAACTCCTTCATCTTCCCGGGGATCGGCCTTGGGGTGATCGCCTCCGGTGCCAACCGGGTGACCGATGCCATGCTGATGTCGGCCAGCCGTGCCCTGGCGGATTGTTCACCCCTGGTGAAGGGGGAAGAGGGCTCCTTGCTGCCGGATCTGGCGGACATCCATCAGGTCTCCCGCTACATCGCCAAGATGGTGGCCAAGACCGCCATGTTGCAGGGCAAGGCGGTGCAGACCCCCGATGATGTGATCGATCAGGCCATCGAGGCGAACTTCTGGCGCCCCGAGTACCGCCGCTATCGTCGTACTTCCTTCTGAGCCCAAGGGGACAGACATGCAGAAGGGATGCCTCGGCATCCCTTTTTTGTGCACGGCTGTGAAGGAAGAGGAGGTTATTGTGCCGGTTGTTCGGCGGGGGCGGGCTCGGCGGGATTGCTGACACCGGTGACCCGGATTTCGACCCGGCGATCCGGGGCCAGGCAGTCGATGAGGGCAGCCCTGGCCTTGATGGCATCACACTGGGTGCCGGTGACCGGGTTGCTCTCGCCGTTGCCCTGAATGCTCACCTTGTCTGCGGGCAGCCCCTTGCCAATCAGGAAGTTGGCGACCGTGCTTGCACGGGCCTCCGACAGTGCCTGGTTGTTGGCATCCGAGCCGATGCGGTCGGTGTAGCCCATCACCATGGCGTTGCCATCCTTGGGTTTGACGTCGACGATCTGCTGGTAGAGGGCGTCGAGTGCCTGCATCCCCTCCGGTTTGAGCTCCGCCTTGCCAAAGGCAAACAACACATCCGAACTCAGGTTGAAGGTCTGATCCACCGGCTCGGGAGCCGGGGGCGGCGGTGCCACGACCAGAGGCGCGGCCACCGGCACTGCGGCGACGGTGCGATTGGGGTGAAGCACTAGTTCGATGGTGGCGGTACTGATGTTGCTGACCCAGCGTTTGGTGCCGCTGCCCACCTTGTCGTTGTCAGGATCGTCCCCGACTCGCACCATGTAGCGGTAGCGGGTCTGGATGTCTACCCAGTCGCTCAGTCTGGCGGTCAAGCCCAGACCCGCCAGGGGAGCCAGGTTGTCATCTCCCCCGTTGACGGAGTCGACGTGATAGAGATAACCGCCCCCTTCGGCAAAGACAGAAAAGATGTCCCCCAGCGGCAAACGGCCAATGACCGACAGGGTGGCCCCCTTGCTGTTGAAGTCCTGGCCGGCAATATCCCAGTCACCGGTGGAGAGGTAGCCGAGCTCTGCCCCCAGATTCTCGTTGTAGTTGTAGCCGACAAAGGCGTTGATGGCGGTTGCGTCCTTGCCGACGTCCTTGCTGAAATCATCGATGTCATGGGCAAAGGCCCAGCCACCCCCAGCCCCCACATACCAGTCGTGAACAGGTGCCGCCTGGGCGGCACTCGTCGCCAGTGCCAATGCAATCCACACAGGTTTCAGTCTTATGTTCATCGCGTATCCTCGTCGATGTTGGGTGTTATAGGGCTCCCAGCCCTTTGCTATGTATAGCCAACATTATGTATAGGCGATGTGAGCGCTTTAACCATTTAAGTGACGCATCTGTATGGAGAATCGGTGGGGCAGGCAGGTGGGCGGCCCGCGTTGGTGGTGCCGTGCGGGCATTAAAAAAGGGGCCGGAATGGCCCCTTTTTGCAACAGGTGGTCAACCTCTTATTGCTGCACTTCCTGTACGCCGGTGACGCGGACTTCGACGCGGCGATCCGGTGCCAGGCAGGCGATCAGCTGAGCCTTGGCCTTGATGCCGTCACACTGGGTACCGGTGACCGGGTTGGCTTCACCACGACCTTCGATGGAGACCTTGCCAGCCGGCAGACCCTTGCCAACCAGGAAGTCGGCCACGGTGCGGGCACGGGCTTCAGACAGCTTCAGGTTGTAGGCATCGGAGCCGATGCGGTCGGTGTAACCCACCACCACGGCGCTGCCATCTTTCGGCTGGACGTCGACGATCTGCTGATACAGGGTGTTGAGCGCAGCAGCCCCTTCCGGCTTCAGGGTGGATTTGCCAAAGGCAAACAGCACATCCGAGCTCAGGGAGAAGTTCTTGTCGACCATGACAGGCTCGGGAACCGGCTCGGGAGCCGGTGCCGGGGCCGGTGCCACATAGGTGGTGCGGTTCGGGTGCATCACCAGTTCCAGGGTGGCGACGCTCATGTCGGTTTTCCAGGTTTTCTGATCGTCACCCAGATCCCACATGTAGCGGTAGCGGGCCTGCAGGTCGATAAGGTCGGAGAGCTTGGCAGTCAGACCCAGACCCGCCAGCGGCGAGGTGCCGTTGTCGCTCTGGCCGTTGCCGTTGACGTGGTTGAAGTAGGCCCCCCCTTCGGCGAAGACGGAGAAGATGTCATTCATGGGCAGGCGTGCGATACCGGACAGGGTGGCACCCTGGGTCTTGAAGTCGACGCCATCGACGCCAGCCTTGCCGGCATAGAGATAGCCGAGCTCGGCGGCAAAGTTCTCGGTGAAGTTGTAACCGCCGAACATGGAGAGCGCGGTGGCGTCCTTGTCAGCATCCTGGCCGAAGGTATCCAGGTCGTGGCCATAGGCCCAACCTGCACCCATACCCGTGTACCAGTCGTCGGCCGCCTGAGCGGTGGTGGTTCCCATGGCTGCAATGGCCAGAGCAATCAGGGTTGGTGCCATTTTCATTTTCATCGTTTTATCCTCGTTGAGTTGCCGTGCTATGGGCGTACTGCGCACTCTTTGTTATACCGGTCGCAGATGACACTTCATGTGCGACACCGTGAGCGGATCACGGACGGCTTGAATAAAAAATGGATGGAAACCTGGATTCTCATGAAGCTGTTTCTCCATGGACAACTAACCGGGCACTGAGCACTTTTAATAGTTCATCCAATGTCTTACAAGCGTTGCTACTGTATTCTTTTGAATCAGCGTGATCAAGTTTCTGCACAGATATGCAGCGCCGACACCGGTGTCGCGGGGCCGCAATACGGGGGTAAAGGGGAGAAAAGGTGAGACAGAGAGTGTCGCTGGGGGGAGGAGAGAGACAGCAAAAGGGGATGCCGTGGCATCCCCTTTTTTACGTTACCTGAGCGAAGTCAGATTACTTTTGAACTTCTTGTACGCCGGATACGCGAACTTCTACGCGACGGTCCGGAGCCAGGCAGGAGATCAGCTGAGCCTTGGCCTTGACGCCGTCACACTTGGTGCCGGTGACCGGGTTGGCTTCGCCGCGACCTTCGATGGCAACCTTGCTGGCAGCCATGCCCTTGCTGACCAGGAAGTTGGCAACGGTGCGGGCACGAGCTTCAGACAGCTTCTGGTTGTAAGCGTCGGAACCGATACGGTCGGTGTAACCAACAACAACGGCGTTGCCGTCTTTCGGCTGGAACTCAACGATTTGCTGGTACAGAGCGTTCAGGGCTTGCACGCCTTCGGCCTTCAGGCTGTCTTTGCCAAAGGCGAACAGCACGTCGGAGTTCAGGGCGAAGTTCTTCTCAACGATTTGCGGAGCCGGGGCCGGTGCTTCTTCAACAACCGGGGCCGGAGCAGGCGCTACGTAGGAAGTACGGAACGGGTGGTAAACGGCTTCCAGGGTCGCAACGCTCTGGTTGGACTTGTAGCGTACGTTGTCGGCGTGCAGGTCAGCCACGTCCCACATGTAGCGGTAGCGAGCTTGCAGATCCAGCGCGTCGTTGACCTTGTAGGTCACACCGGCACCGGCCAGCGGGGATACTTTGGTATCGCTGGTGCCCAGACCGTCGGTGTGGCCCCAGTAGGCGCCAGCTTCACCGAACAGGGAGAAATCGTTGCCCAGCGGCAGACGAGCGATACCGGACAGGGTGGCACCCTGGCTCTCGTAACGGTTGCCGTCGGTGTTGCCACGGCCGGTGTACTGGTAGCCCAGCTCGGAACCGAAGTATTCGTTGAAGTTGTAACCAACGAAGGCATTGGCAGCAGCCGCATCTTCTTCGCCAACGTTCACGCCTTCGATCTTGTTCAGACCGTTGAAGTGAGTTGCACCAACACCGGCGCCGAAGTAGATGTCGTCAGCGGCGTGAGCTGCAGTTGCACCCATGGTGGCCATAGCGATGGCGATCAGGGAAGGAGCCATTTTCATCATAAAATAATCCTCGTTGAGATGGCACGTTGTTCACGTGCTTCGCACTTTGTAATTTATGTAAGCTGCTGGCTCTGTCGACCAACGACGTTGGTGCGAACAGGGATCCTAGATCCATCCAGGAGGCACGTATCTGGGTGCACAAGTGCGCGGGTTGCACTGTCGACAATGCATACTCCGCCACGAACAGCCGACGTCATTCCGATGACGTGGCGCACTTTATGCCCATTTCAAAACATGATCAAGCTCACAGATAAGGGATGGGGCAAATTGTGTCGTAGGGATAACTGGCTGTTTCTTGGGATTTATTAGTGATCCAAGTAGGCGCGATGCAGTTTCTTCTCAAGCTTCATATAAGCCTCAGCCCAAGCGTGCCGCGGGGTGGCGTCACCCGCCCTGACCGAGAGGACAGCAAGATAGTCCGCCTCAGTTGCTTCGCACAGCAAGGGTGTGAAACTGAGCAAGAAGTGACGGGCGAGGTAGGGATCGAGAGGCCAGATGTTGAGGATGGCCCGCGCCACGGGCTGGACGGCGGTGGAGCAGATGAAGTACCGATGACCCGCTTCCAGCCATTGGGCCATCTCGGCGAGGCTTTCTTCCGGCACGATGCCGCCATCGCCTTTCTCCCTGGCCAGCGTCATCGTGTGACCATTGCCCAGTGCCAGGGTGCCGTTTTCTGCCACGACGCCGTCGTGGCTGCGCAGGGGAAGCGTCGCCTGGCCTTCAAGATAGAGGCTGCAGCTGTCCGGGAGGGCCGCCAGCACGGTGGTGGCGTCCCCCTGCATGGCCATGGGCAACCAGAACGCTTCGGCCCGGGTCTGCAGACCCTGGGCGAGCTGACGGGGGAGGGAGTCCGGGTCGGAATGAAGACGGGAAATGATGCCGGGAAATGCCATGTTGATGACTCTCTTGGAAATAACCGGCGAATTATACGAGGGATGGCCGGGCAACAAGAAAGGTTTCTTTTCGAGACTGTTTACCTGAGGCGACGCAGCGATTACCATCCCCGAGGTTTGTGAAGGGTTGTCGTCGAAAGACGCTGATTATAGATAGAGGCTCGACCATAACGAGTCCGTTCAAAACTGATACACTTGACTACGAGTCGTCGCGAAAAATAAAGGTGGAGTCAATCCGCCGAACGGAGTATGGAACACATGAATTCAAATATCGTAACTGTTGGCAAGAAGATCCGTCAGATCCGCGAAGCGGTAGGCCTGAGCCGTCCCAAGTTTGCCGATCTGCTGGGCGTCCCCCCAACCACCCTGAAGAACTATGAACTGGGTTACCGTGAAGTCGGAGGCGCCTTCTTGGTTGCCCTGGCCCACCACCCCGATCTGCACAAGTTCACCCTCTGGCTGCTGGCTGACAAGAAAGTCGCCGAAATCGGCCAGATCGGTCCGGACGATATTGCCAAGGCTTGATTCAGTTCAACCTTGATAAAAATGCCGCCCTCGAGGCGGCATTTTTTATTTGTCAAAATGGATGATTATTTAATTAAATAATGCGTTGTGTGCGGTCAGCGGCGATTTTCACTAAATCATCTTGTCGGGCTGGATTAATCCACGGAACACTCCGACCCTTTTAATTCAGGCGGTGATCCACACAGCGAGACAACGATGAGCCAATCCATTACCAAAGCCAGAGATGGGTTTACCAGCACCTTTGGCGTGCTGGCCGCGACCCTGGGGTCTGCCGTCGGGCTCGGCAATATCTGGAAGTTTCCCTATCTGACCGGTGAGAACGGTGGCGCCGGTTTTCTGCTGGTCTATGTCATCGCCACCCTGCTGGTGGGATTGCCGGTGATGATCTCCGAGATCATGCTGGGGCGCGAGGCCAGGACGGATGCGGTCAGCGGGCTCATCAAGCTGGCTCCGAAGGGGCAACCCTGGTGGCTGATAGCCGCCATGGGGGTGAGCGCGGCCTTCCTCATCATGTCGTTCTACTCCGAGGTGGCGGCCTGGGTGTTTGCCTACATCTTCAAGGCGGCCAGCGGCGAGATCCTCTCCACCGATCCCGCCGTCACGGGTGCTGCCTTCAATTCACTCATCACGGATCCCTTGCAGAGTCTGCTCTGGCAGTGGCTGGTGCTGGCCCTGATGGGGGGCATCCTGCTGATGGGGGTCTCCAGGGGGATCGAAGCGGTCACCAAGCGGTTGATGCCACTGCTCTTCATCCTGCTGCTGGTGATAGGCGTGCGCAGCCTGACTCTGCCCGGAGCGAGCGAAGGACTGCATTTCCTGTTCTCGCCGGATTTCTCCAAGGTGACCGCAGGTGTCGTGCTGACAGCCATGGGGCTGGCGTTCTTCAAGCTCTCCATCGGGATGGGCTGCATGATGACCTATGGCAGCTATTTTCGCGATGATCAGCACATCCCTCTCACCACGGTACGGGTGATGTGCGCGGATCTCTTCGTCTCCATGCTGGCGGGGATCGCCATCTTCCCGGCGGTGTTTGCCTTTGGCTTCGAGCCGAGCGCAGGCCCCTCCCTGCTGTTCATCACCATACCCGCGGTCTTTGCCAGCATACCCTTAGGCCACCTCTTCATGGTGCTCTTCTTCGTGCTCTCCGCCATCGCAGCCACCGGGGCCATGCTCTCCATTCTGGAGGTGCCGGTCTCGGTGCTCTCCGAGCGCTTTCACATGAGCCGCACAAGGGCGACCCTGATCAACCTGCTGGTGCTGGGGGCGGTCGGCTCGACCTGTGCGCTCTCGAGCAGCACGCTGGCGGATGTGCAGGTTGGCGGGAAAACCTTCTTCGATCTGTTCGACTTCGTCTCTTCCAACGTGCTGATGCCCCTTGGCGGCATCTTCCTCTGCCTCTTTGTGGGCTGGGTATGGGGATTCGAGCGGATGACGACGGCCCTGACCAATGGAGGCAAGCTGGCGCTGCCCATCCTCAGCCCCCTGTTTTTCATCATCCGCTATGTGTCGCCGCTGCTGATCCTGGTGGTGATGCTCAAGGGGCTGGGGCTGTTCTGAGCCGCGTAACCCGAAACAAAAAAGCGCCTATTGGCGCTCTTTTTGTCTTTTACCCCGATATGCCTTCATATCAGGCAGAGTCGTGACAGCTCCTCCTTGAGCTGCTCCAGGTTGCGCTCGACACAGGCTTCCCCCTCGTTGATGGCGTCGCTCGCGCGGTGAAAATCCATGATGGAGAGGTTGCCAAGGCGCGGGCAGAGCTGGATCTCGGGGGGATCCCCGGCCATCCGGGCACGGGTGATGCGCTCCTGCATGATGTTGATGGAGCCCGTCATCACCCCCCACATGCCGGGGGTACTGGGTTCGCGTTCGCCCCGGTTCAGCCACTGGCTGAGCAGCCCCCCCTGCACGGGCTCGTCCGGTTCGTCGGTCCAGGGCTGGTGCATGTCGGTGTTGAGGTTGACGGCGATCACCACCTCGGCTCCCATGGCGCGGGCCAGGGAGATGGGGACAGGGTTGACCACGGCTCCGTCCACCAGCCAGCGATCCTCCACCCGGGTCGGGGTGAGCAGGCCGGGCATGCCGCAGGAGGCGCGCACGCACTGGCGAAGCGGCCCTTCCTGCAACCAGATCTCGCGACCGGTATCGAGTTCGGTGGCGACGCAGGCAAAGGGCAGCGGCAGGCTTTCGATGGCGGGATCCCCCAGATGGCCGGCGGCGATGCCAAACACCTTGTCACCGCGAAACAGGCCGCCTGAGAGGGCAGGATCGAGCAGCCCCATGACCTGCAGGCGGCTGAAGCCGCGCACCCAGCTCTCCAGCTTGTCCAGTTCACCAGCGGCATAGGCGGCGCCGACAAAGCTGCCGATGGAGCAGCCAGCCACCAGATCCGGCTTGACGCCCAGTCGCTCCAGGGCATGGATGATGCCGATGTGGGCCCATCCTCGGGCCGCACCGCTGCCCAGGGCCAATCCCAGACGGGGTTTTCGTGACACAGTTGCGTCTCCTGACATGAAGTGGGAGTCCAGCTTACTCCGGCTTCTCCTGTCCGTCATCCCGCCACGCTTCGCTGCGATTGCGGCCGTTGGCCTTGGCCTGATAGAGGGCGATATCGGCGCGGCGGATCACCTCCTGCAAGGAGATGGCCGGTGACTGGCGACAGTGGCCCAGGCTGACGGTCACCTTCAGCTCGGCCGCAATCGCGCTCCAGGGATGCTCTGCTATGCACAGGCGAAGCCGCTCGGCCAAGGGGGCCAGAGGGATCGCTTCATCGGCGACGAGCAGCAGGAACTCCTCGCCGCCCCAGCGGATCAGGTGGCACTCCCGTGTCAGCAGGGACTGGCAGAGCTGCACCAGACGGATGAGGACCTGATCGCCCACCCCGTGGCCGAAACGGTCGTTGACCTGTTTGAAGTGATCGCAGTCAAACATGATGGCGCCGATGCGTTGGCGGCCCGCCAGGGCCTGGCGGTGTTCGAAGGCATCGAAGTAGTGGCGGTTGAAGGCGCCGGTCAGGGCATCGTGGCGCGACAGGTAGTTGAGGCGCCGGTTGAGGCGCTGGGCACGCAGGCTGGAGACGGTCGCCACCACCAGACAGAGAATGGTGATGAGCGCCGTCGCCGATTGCCACAACAGCGTCTGCAGCAGAGGCAGCAGCGGGATGCGATGGATGAGGGAGAGCGGTGTCTCCGGGATGGGATAGACGAGCTGCAAGGCGCCCTGTTGCCACTCATATTCCGCTGACTGCGCCGTCCTGACCGGGGGCGGCGCGGTTCCGGACTGGCTGCTGGCGAGGATCTGCTGATGGGCGTTGAGCAGGAACAGGGTACCAATCCGGGGGGCGAGGCGGTGCAGGGTCTGCGCCAGCGTGACGGTCTGGATGTCGATGCTGAGCAGGCCAATGATCTGGCCGCCCTGGGTAATGGGCTGGGAGAGGGTGATCATCTGCCCCCGTCCGGCAAAATCCTGGTAGGGGCGCGAGAGCATGGCGTGCTCCAGGTGGGGATGCCTGGCCATCGCCTCCTGCCAGTAGGCCTTGCTGTAAATCACGGGATCGAAGCGAAACTGGCTGGATGGCACCCAGGGATAGAGGTAGATGAAATTGTCCGTACCGGTGAAGTAGATCCAGGCCACGTCCCTGTCCAGCAGCTTGCTGGCCGTGGCGAGCAGGGGGGAGAGGCTGAGGGCGAGATGTATTCTGGCTTGCCGCTCGCTGCCGTCGTGGGGCAGCGGGCCCTGCCCGGTCAGGTTGCCGATGAGGGCGGGGGGCAGATCGACGGGGATGCGATCCAGGTTGATGCCGTGCTCCCCGTCGGATTGCAGCGCCTGATAGAGCTGGCGAGAGAGCACGGACTGGGGATTGCTGCGCAGGCGCTCCTCCGCCTGGCCGCGCATGGCCTCAAGGAAGGTCTCCATCCGCTGGTGCTGGCTGCTGAGCTGGGTCGCGGCGTTGATGGTGTCACGCTTGTTGATCTCGGTAACCTGGCGAAACGCATGTTGCAGGGCGAGCAGCAACAGCAGCAGGCCGAGGCCCAGCAGCAGCCACTGCAATCGGTATCTGGCAAAGGCGGGGGAGGGAATGGACATGGGCGTACCGGAAGATGGCGAGAGTCGGCATCAGTGTAAGGCAGAACCCTGACGCGCGTGCCGACAAGATGCGTTTTTGATGATCTTCTCACCGGACTGTTACGTTTTGTCACATTTATACATAGTCACGGCATAGTCAGGGGGTAACATGGTGCCATCCTTGATGAAGCTATCTCTTCTTCCTCTCTCTTTGACTGCATGGATCTTGTGATGAAAACGCGCGTGTGGCTGTGGCTTTTCCCTCTTCTTCTATTGCTGGCGGCGGGCGCCTGGCATCTGCGGCAGGCTGAACCTGCCAGCAAGCCTGCACCAAGAGAGATCAATATCAGGGCCGAAACCGTCAGGCAGAGCCTGGCCGAGCCCTCCATCAAGCTGGTGAGCAAGCTTGCGGCCAATCGCTCCGTGGCCATCAGTCCCGAGGTGACCGGCCGCATTGCCACCATCGCGGTGAGCTCCGGCCAGCAGGTCAAACAGGGGCAGACCCTGATCGCCCTGGATGCGGGCAAGCAGCAGGCGGAGCTGGCCGAGCAGAGCGCCAGCGTGCGCGACGAGGCTCGCAAGCTGCGGGACATGCGCAAGCTGGTGGCGCGAGGCGCCGTCACCACCTCGGAGCTGGAGGGGCAGGAGGCGACTGTTGCCCAGGCCCAGGCCCGGGTCGATGCGGCCCGTTACGAGCTCTCCCTGCGCACCCTGGCCGCCCCCTTCGACGGCACCGTCAGCCTCATCGATCTCAGCGAAGGAGCCCTGGTCAACAGCGGCGACGTGCTCTTGCATCTGGACGAGCTGGCAAAACTGCGGCTCGATCTGGCGGTGCCCGAGCGCTACCTCTCCCTGCTGCGCCCCGGCATGGCGGTGACGGCAACCAGCTCGGCCTGGCCGGATCAATCCTTTTCCGGCGTGCTGGAGACCCTCGACAGCCGGATCTCCAGCGACACCCAGAACATCAAGGCCCGTGTCATCCTGCCCAACACCGGCGGCCAGCTGCGCCCCGGCATGCTGATGAACGTGGATCTCTCTCTGCCACCCCAGAAGATGACCCTGATCCCCGCCCAGTCGGTGGAGTACGCCGGCGAGCAGCGCTTCGTCTATCGCCTGGAGGCGGACGGACGGGTGAAGCGGGTGCCGGTGGAGCTTGGCGACACCCATGGCGAGGCCGTCTGGGTGCTCAAGGGGTTGAACGTCGGCGATCGCATCGCGGTGGAGGGGCTGGTCAATCTGCGCGACGGCGCCCAGGTACGTGATCTGGGCGAGGTGAAAGGCTGATGTGGCTCTCCGATATCTCAGTACGCCGTCCCCTGGTGGCGGTGGTCATCAGCGCCCTGCTCACCGTGTTCGGCCTGGTGGCCTTCAGCAAACTCACCGTGCGGGAGATGCCGGATGTGCAGACCCCGTCCGTCTCCATCACCACCACCTATGAGGGGGCGGCCCCCGAGGTGATGGAGAGCCAGGTCACCAAGCCCATCGAGGATCAGCTCTCCGGCATCAGCGGCATCAAGAACATCAACTCGGTGACCCGCAAGGGGCGCTCCTCCATCACGGTGGAGTTCAAGCTCGGCTGGAACATGCTGGAGGGCACCTCCGACGTGCGTGACGCCATCTCCCGGGCCAGACCCAAGCTGCCAGACGGGGCGGACGAGCCCATGGTGACCAAGGACAACGGCAACGGGGATGTGGCCATCTGGCTCAACTTCAGCAGCACCCAGATGGATCGTACCGCCATGACGGATTACGCCAATCGCATGCTGGTGGACCCTTTGAGCCTGGTGGACGGGGTGAGCGAGGTGTCCCTCTCCGGGGACCTGACCCAGGTGATGTACGTGCGGCTGCGCCCCGCCGACATGGCGGCCCGCGGCATCACGGTGGCCGACGTGCAGGATGCCCTCAAGCGGGAGAACATCGAGCTGCCGGGCGGCGAGATCCGCAACAACACCATGACCATGGCGGTGCAGATCGCACGGCTCTATCACAGTGCGGAAGATTTTCGCACCCTGCCGGTCAAAACCGCCACCAATGGTCAGAGCATCTATCTGGCGGACATTGCGGATGTGGAGGTGGGGGCCAAGAACGAAGACAGCGCCTATCAGCGCAACGGCCGCGAGAGCCTGGGGATTGGCATCGTCGCCCAGTCCACCGCCAATCCCCTGGCGGTGGCCCAGGGCATAGAGAAGAAGCTCGTGGAGATGCAGCGCTTCCTACCGGAGGGGGCCACCCTTGAGGTCGACTACGACTCCACCATCTTCATCAAGCAGGCCATCGACGAGGTATACGAGACACTCGCCATCTGCGCCCTGCTGGTGGTCGCCGTGCTCTATCTCTTCCTCGGGCAGGGGCGCACCACGCTCATCCCCGCCATCACGGTGCCCGTCTCCCTGATTTCGGCCTTCATCGGTGCCTGGTATCTGGGCTTTTCCATCAACCTCATTACCTTGCTGGCCCTCATCCTCGCCATCGGCCTGGTGGTGGATGATGCCATCGTGGTGGTGGAGAACATCCACCACCACCTGCAACGGGGCGAGTCCCCCTTGATGGCGGCCTGGCACGGCACCCGGGAGGTGGGCTTTGCCGTCATCGCCACCACCGCCGTGCTGGTGATGGTGTTCGTGCCCATCGCCTTCATGGACGGCATGGTGGGGCGCCTCTTCACCGAGTTCGCCATCCTGCTCTCCCTGGCCGTGCTCTTCTCCTCCCTGGTGGCGCTCACCCTGACCCCGGCCATGGGCTCCTGGCTGATGCGTGCCGTGGACAAGCCCAACGCCCTGACCGCCACCCTGGACAAGGGACTTGGCTGGGTGGAGGAGCGTTATCGCCGCGTGCTGGGCGCCGTGCTGCGCCGTGCCGTCTGGATGCCCCTGGTGTTGCTGCTCTGCCTTGGCGGCATTGGCGCCCTCTTTGGCAAGCTGCCCGCGAGCCTCACCCCGACCGAGGACAGGGGCGTGCTCTATGTGTTCGTGAAAGGGGCGGAGGGCACCAGCATTGAGCGGATGAAGCGCAACATGCAGCAGGTGGAGGCCGCCATCCTGCCGCTGCTCGGCAAGGGGGTGGTGCAGGCCATGAGCTTCAGCACCCCGGCCTTCGGGCGCGGCGGCGATCAGACCGGCATGGCCATCATCCAGCTCAGCGACTGGGCGGTGCGGGACGAAACGGCCACCGAGTTTGGCCGCTCCCTGAGCGGTCGCCTCGCCGGCATCCCCGACGTGATGATCCGCACCTTCCAGCCGGGGTTCAGAGGCGGCTCCACCGCGGCGGTGCAGTTCGTGCTGCAAGGCTCCGATTACGGCGAGCTCAACCAGCAGGGGCTGGCGCTCAAGGAGGCGGCGGCCCAAAGCGGGCTGATGCAGAGCCCGGATCTCGACTATGCCGAGAAGACTCCGGAGCTGCAGGTGACCATAGAGCGGGAGCGAGCCACCCAGCTCGGCATTCCGGTCTCCACCATCGCAAGCTCCCTGCAGGCTCTGCTCGGCGGCGTCAGCCAGACCACCTATGTGGACAGGGGCGAAGAGTATGATGTCTACCTGCGCGCCAACCAGACCCAGTTCAACGGCATCTCCGACATCAGCCGCATCTATTTGAAGGCCGCGAGCGGCGAGATGGTGAGCCTCTCCACCCTGGCGACCGTCACCCAGGTGGCGAGCCCGCAGCGCCTCAACCACTACCAGCGCCAAAAGGCGGTCACCCTCACCGCGGACGTGGCCCCCGGCCACACCCTGGGGGAGGCGCTTGACTTCCTGGATGGCTGGGCCGCAGATCACCTGCCCACCGGCATGTCGGTGGATTATGCCGGCGAGTCCAAGGACTATCGCGACAACCAGGGGGAGATGGCACTGGTGTTCGGCCTGGCCCTGCTGGTGGTCTATCTGGTGCTGGTGGCCCAGTTCGAGAGCCTGCTGACCCCGGCGGTGGTGATGATGACGGTGCCGCTCGGCATCTTCGGCGGCCTGCTCGGCCTCTGGCTCACGGGGCAGGAGCTCAGCATCTACAGCCAGATAGGCATGATCATGCTCATCGGCATGGTGACCAAGAACGGTATCCTCATCGTGGAGTTCATCAACCAGTTGCGTCAGCGGGGTGAAGGGTTCGAGGAGGCGATCATCAAGGGGTCGGTGCGCCGCTTGCGCCCCATCTTGATGACCTCGCTCACCGCCATCATCGGCGCCGTTCCCCTGATGCTCTCCATGGGGGCGGGGTACGAGAGCCGGATGGCCGTGGGGACCGTGGTTTTCTTCGGCTTGTCCTTGGCGACCCTGGTGACCCTGCTGGTGGTGCCCGCCATCTATCACCTGATCGCCAGACGCGCGGGGATGACGGGAGCGCGGGACCGACTGGTGGACGAGGTACTGGCCACGGCAATCCCGGCCAGTCCCTCCACGGTGCCGGGGGCGGTGGCCCCCGAGGGGCGTGACAAACCGGCGGCCTAGCGTGCCGACCCGGATGACAGCAAGCAGGGCGCCAATGGGCGCCCTGCTTGTTGATGAGATCGGAGTCTGTCACGCCGACCTGTCGCACCCGCTCGAAGGCGCCCCTTCCCCTCGCGTTCTGTAGGGGCAAAAAGCCGTCGCCCCCGCCTTGCTCTGCCGGTATAATGCGCGACCCGAATTGTTCCAGGTGGTCAAAATGCAGCCGGTTACCAACCTCTTTTCCTATCCCCGTTACTGGGCCGAGTGCTACGGCACTGCGCCCTTCCTGCCCATGTCCCGCGCGGAGATGGACAAGCTCGGCTGGGACAGCTGCGACATCGTGCTGGTGACAGGCGACGCCTACGTGGATCACCCGAGCTTCGGCATGGCGGTGATCGGCCGCATGCTCGAATCCCAGGGTTTTCGGGTCGGCATCATCGCCCAGCCGGACTGGTCATCGAAAGATGACTTCATGCGCCTGGGCAAGCCGAACCTCTTCTACGGGGTGACCGCAGGCAACATGGACTCCATGATCAACCGCTACACCGCCGACAAGAAGCTGCGCCACGACGACGCCTACACCCCGGGGGATGTGGGCGGCAAGCGGCCAGATCGCGCCACCCTGGTCTACACCCAGCGCTGTAAAGAGGCCTATAAAGAGGTCCCGGTGGTCATCGGCGGCATCGAGGCATCCCTGCGCCGCATCGCCCATTACGATTACTGGTCCGAGACCATCCGTCGCTCCATCCTCATCGACGCCAAGGCCGACATCCTCATCTACGGCAACGCCGAGCGCCCCCTGGTGGAGGTGGCTCACCGCATCGCAGGCGGCGAGACCATCGACACCATGCAGGACATTCGCGGCACCGCCGTCATCCGCAAGGAGCCGCTGCCGGGCTGGCGCGGGGTGGATTCGAGCAAGCTCGACCAGATTGGCCGCATCGACCCCATCCCCAACCCCTATATGGAAGGGGCCCCCTGCAGCGACGATGAAGGTACAGCGCCGGCTGCGCAGGAGGCCAAGCCCATCCTGGTGCAGCCCCCTAAGCAAAAACCCTGGGAGCAGACCTACGTCAAGCTGCCGGCGTTCGAGCGGGTGAAGGAGGACAAGGTGCTCTACGCCCATGCGTCGCGCATCCTGCACCACGAGACCAACCCGGGCTGCGCCCGCGCCCTGTCGCAGGCCCACGGCGATCGTATCATCTGGGTCAACCCGCCCGCCTTCCCGCTCGAAACAGACGAGATGGACGGGGTGTTCGGCCTGCCGTACCAGCGGGTGCCGCACCCGGCCTATGGCAACGAGAAGATCCCGGCCTACGACATGATCAAGACCTCGGTCAACATCATGCGCGGCTGCTTCGGCGGCTGCTCCTTCTGCTCCATCACCGAGCACGAGGGGCGCATCATCCAGAGCCGCTCGGAAGAGTCGATTCTCAAAGAAATCGAAGAGATCCGCGACAAGGTGCCGGGCTTTACCGGCGTCATCTCGGATCTGGGCGGCCCCACCGCCAACATGTACAAGTTGCGCTGCAAGAGCCCCAAGGCCGAGCAGACCTGCCGTCGTGCCTCCTGTGTCTGGCCGACCATCTGCCCGCACATGGACACCGACCACAGCCCGACCATCAACCTCTACCGCAAGGCGCGCGACCTCAAGGGCATCAAGAAGATCCTGATCGCCTCCGGGGTGCGCTACGACATCGCGGTGGAAGATCCGCGCTACATCAAGGAGCTGGCAAAGTACCACGTCGGCGGCTACCTCAAGATCGCGCCGGAACACACCGAAGAGGGCCCGCTCTCCAAGATGATGAAACCGGGCATGGGCAGCTACTACAGCTTCAAGGAGCTGTTCGACAAGTATTCCAAAGAGGCGGGCAAGCAGCAGTACTTGATCCCCTACTTCATCTCCGCCCACCCGGGCACCACGGATGAAGACATGGTGAACATGGCGCTCTGGATTAAAGCAAACCGCTTCAAGCTCGATCAGGTGCAGAACTTCTACCCGTCGCCGCTCGCCAACGCCACCACCATGTATTACACCGAGAAAAACCCGCTCAACAAGGTGAGCCGCCAGGGCGGGGACGTGTTCGTGGTGAAAGGGGAGCGTCGCCGTCGCCTGCACAAGGCGCTGCTGCGCTATCACGACCCGGCCGGCTGGCCGATGATCCGCGAAGCCTTGCTGGAGATGGGCAAGGGCCATCTGATCGGCAACGGCCCCGACTGCCTGGTGCCGCCGGAAGGCCGTGGCGAAGCCAAGGCCGAGCGCAGCCGCAGCAAGGGCCTCAAGCCCGCCCTGACCCGCCACAGTGCCATCACCCATCAGCGCAGCAACGGGGCAGGCAACAAGGCCGCCCGCAGCGAGGCTGGCGCAGCCAATGCCCCGGTGGCCAGCAGAAATGGCGGCAAGGCAGGCAATGGCAAACCGGTGGGCTCTCAGCTCCAGAAAGGCTCGGGCAACGGCAAGTCTGCCGTACAGGGTGCTGGGCAGGGCACAAGTCAGGGTAAACCCGCTGGCAAACCCGCCCACAAGGGCAAGACCCCGACCCGCGCCGGCTCTGCCAAGCCGGGGGCCAAACCTGCCACTCAAGGCGGCAAGCCTGTGGCCAAAGGCAGTGGTGCCAAGCGACCGGCAAGGTGAGTTTGCTGATTGGAAAGCGATAGAAATAAAAAGGCGACCAGTTGGTCGCCTTCTTACTTTTCCTGTTATGAGTTAGCCCATGCGGTAGAGTAACCATTCGTTAAACAATAGTTATACATGCCAGCGTAATCATGAATCATTAAACGAGTAAGTTCTCTGTGTATTGTCTTTAATATAATTACTCCATTATTAACATCGAGAGCTAAAAGGGGATTAGTCACAACACTTTCGATATGTGCAAATTCAACATCTTGACGATTAGTAAAAGGGGTGTTTGTAAATTCACACGATGAAATATTGAATTCTACAATTCTCTGTGTTTTCAATAATGGGCGATTATTTCGGATGTCATCTAAAAATAAGTCTTTTATGTCGCGCACTTGAGATATATTTAAAATTCGTAAATATGCTTGCATAGCAACAGATAAGTATTGATGAGTTCGGCCAATTGTTTGAGTCATTCTAAAATTAATTAGTGAGATTAATGTCGGGCCAGAGATATGTTCTGTACCATCAATTTCAACTATCTCTGCTGGGCTTATTACTCCAGTAACGCCTTGATATATTAGGGGTCTCTCGGCCCCTGAGTTTCCTGTTCTTAATATTGCTGAAAGCCCGCTTACTTTAATATATGGCAAGCCATTCACACAGATCTTTGTATTTATAAAAAATGCATTAACTATCGCTGTAATATGTCCAGAGTTGAGGGCTTGATGTGTAGCATTTATGACTGACTCAAGTTCATTAACTTGTGTGATTTCATTTAAAGAGCGATAGATTACTGAAGGTAGATTCTACATTATGCTTTACCTACCATTCTTGTATATATTTTATTGATGCATGAGGTTATTTCATCATAATTTAATGATTGGTCGTTTTTTATATTTTTATCTGGATGGAATTCTTTAAGTAGTTTATTTTTCCACTCTTTAGCTGCGTGTTTATCTAAATAATGTTTCTTTTTTATACCCAACTCTTCATCAAAAAAACCTTTCTCATGTTTTTTAATAAAAAAGCTAACCGTAATTTTTCGTTCAAAAAGCAACCATCGCTTGAGGCGGATTCATTTTTTATTTTATAATTTTCAGCTAGGTTAATATCTTTTTTTGATGTATCGAAAATTCTTTTCAAAATATCGATTTTTTCATGAAGTTCACCCCAACTCTTGGCTGTGATGTGTATTTTTCCGTTCAAATCTTTAGCAATAAGAGCTTTTACTTCGCGAAATTTACCAATAGCTTGAAGCTCTGATGCTTTATTGCACTCATACCACTTCATAAAAACCACCTTATTTTCGACATTTTCAAGAATTATTTAAAATAGCAATTCTGGGGCACCCACCTTTCTGAGCAAGGCGTATCACCACCAAATCCTACGCTACCGCCCGTGGATTACAGCTTCCAATATGCTCCCTTGAGCCGCGCTGGCAGCAACCCATCGCAGTTCAACAGGTTCTGGATGGCTATGGTAAGCCAAACGAAGCTGCCTGTGTGAGCCTTAAAATGATGTAACCATCAGAATCTCATCGTTTTTTGAACTGGATCAGCAAATGGATTTGAAAGGGCATATGTGGCTATTTTCATCCCCCAAAAGATGACTGTCCTCATCAGGGAGGCTTTGTTATCTTGCCGGGGATATCGGCAGGGGTGAGCGGTGCCCCTTTATCTCACTCCAACCGGAGCAATCAGATGGCGATAAAAACGCGATCCCGCAGGGAGAAGGTGGGTAGCGGTCTTGGGCTGCTGCTCGGGATCATCGGCTTCAATCTGCTGGTGCCTTTCTTGTTTGAAAAGCAGGCGGGCTTTGATGGCAACCAGATGCTCTGGGCCGCCGTGACGGCGCTGCTCTGCTCCGAGCTGGGGGCCAGGATAGGCAAGTGGCTGGATTGCAGAGATCAATCTTGACGGGATTTCGCTAGTCATCCGGCAAACGGCTGTTACCTGGCCAGGGGACAGCAAAGCGTTCCGCTTTATCGCCCCTTATTGCCACACCTCCTGCCCCTTGCCATTGAGCAGAGTGTGAAACAGATAGTGATCGTCCCGATCGTAATAGACGGTGAGGGTGTGGCGCTGGGTGTAATCCGCCGCCACGCCGGCCACTGTCATGGGTATCAGGATCAGCTCCCCCAACCCCATTGTCACGGCGCTCGCCGTGGCCTGGCCATTGCCGTCAGCGCGCTTGTGGATCTTGCCGAGCACGGTAAAGCGATCGCAGCCTTGCACCTTATCCTCGGTCAGAAAGGCGGCCTGCTGGCAGAGCTGGGGCTTGCCCAGCTCGGTGCGAATGGTCGTGCGGGTCTGCCCCGCTGCCAGGGTGTTGCGAAAGCGCCCCGAGTAGTGATCGATGGCGGCGGCGCAGCCGCTCAGCAGCCCGATCAGCAGCAGTGGCGTGAGCCGCAGACCGGCGCGTTTCATGGGCGGGCCTCGTTATCCGCCGAGGGGGCATCGCCCCGCCGCCCGGGTTCGCTGCGATGCAAAAAGGTGGTCAGGGTATCGCGCGGCGGCGTGATGCCGCACTGCACCAGAATGCGCCCGATCGCCCCCCTGTGATAACCGCCGTGGGTGACCAGGTGCAGCAGCATCTCGGCGCGGCTCATCTGCCCCTTGTCGCCATCCACGAAGTTGAACGAGAGCACGGCCTCGCCATCTGCCTGGCTCAAGTCGGCAACGTAATCCAGATACCAGGCATCCAGCTGGCCGATGGCGGTGCGCAGCATCGCCAGGGTCGGCGTCTCCGGGGTATTGGTGGCGGTAAAGCCGTGCCGTTCCCCCAGCAGATTGGCCTTGAAGATGGCATCAACCACATGGATATGGTTGAAGATGCGCAGGGCCGTGTGGTGGGCCTCGCCATCTTGCGCGGCATCCAGGGTGGCGAGGGCATCCAGCAGTTCGCCATCGGCCCAGGCCTTGTAGCGAAACAGCGAGAGCAGGGTTGAGCTTGGCATGGCACTCCTTGGCACGTCTTATGTCCAAAAGCGGGCATCTTAGCCAGATGGAGCCAAAAATGACACTCCCCGAGCAGAGGGCGTGGCTGGGCCAGCCATCGGCTGTGTCCGGGTCGGCAGGGATGCTACCCTGTCAGCCGTTGCCGGATAAAACGGCGCCCATAACCCGCCGCCACAAGGAGTCCCCATGCGCATTGCCTTGATTGGCCTTGGCGATATCGCCCGGAAGGCCTATCTGCCGCTGCTTGCAAACGACGAGCGAGTCACCCCGCTGCTCTGTACCCGGAGTCCCTCGGTGCTCGGCAAACTGGCGCGCCAGTACCGGATTGGCGAGTGTTTTACCGAGGTCGATGCGCTGCTGGCGAGCCGACCTGATGCGGTGATGATCCACGCTGCCACCGTCGTGCACGGCAAACTGGCGGAGCTGTGCCTGCGTGCCGGCATTCCCACCTTTGTGGACAAGCCGCTGTGTGACAACGCAGGAGAGGTGGAGGCGCTCGCCAATCTCGCCATCGCCAGAGACTGCCCGCTGTTTGTGGGCTTCAACCGTCGCTATCTGCCCGCCATGGCCGCCGCACGCGGCCAGCCGCTGACCGAGCTCCATTGGCAAAAGCACAGGCACGCCCTGCCGGGGGCGCCTCGCCAGTTCCTGTTCGACGACTGTATCCATGTGCTCGACAGCCTCTGCTGTTATGGCGGCGAGCCGGACGGGGAGCTGCATGCGGTGCTGCGACGCAGCAGTGAGCAGCCCGAGTTGCTGGCCGGGGTGAGCGTCGCTTGGCAGAGCGGGCAGATGGCGGTGAGCGGCAGCATGAATCGCAGCGCCGGCATGACCGAGGAGCGCATCGATGCCTATGGCGACAACCTCACTCTGCATATCGAGAATTGCACCCGTGGCCTGCTTGCGCGAGACAACACAGTGCAGACCCTGGCTCCGGGCGACTGGCAGCCCGTGCTGGCGAGCCGAGGCTTTGTCGCCATGCTCGAGCACTGGTATGGGCAGATTGACGTCGGGCGGGCAGACGGGGCGCTGGTCGAGAGCTACCTGAAAAGCCATCGACTGGCGGAGCGCCTCGTCGCCCTGGCAAAGGGATGACCCGGAGGCAAGGGGCTGGGTGACACCGACAGGCATCACTGGTCAGAGAAGCGGCAGAGCACTGTATGAGATGGTGGCTCCTTGCGCAGTCAGCCGGGAAAGGTGCCAGCGAGCGAGCCAAGCGAAGGCGGGTTTGTTATCTTGGCGGCCATCAAGAGCAGCAGGGCAAGAGATCGCAATGAAGAAGGTGTCGAAGATGAGATGGCTGACCGCAGTGGGCGGGGTATTCCGTTCATGAGCATCATTCTGGGGATCGATCCCGGTTCACGCATCACCGGCTACGGGGTCATTCGCATCGTCGCGGGCAAGGCGGAATATCTGGGATCGGGCTGCATTCGCACCGATCTGGGGGAGCTGCCGTCTCGCCTGAAGCAGGTCTATGACGGTGTGAGCGAGATCATCACCCAGTTCAAGCCGGACGAGTTCGCCATCGAGCGGGTCTTCATGGCGCGCAACGCGGACTCGGCCCTGAAGCTCGGCCAGGCCAGGGGAAGTGCCATCGTCGCGGCGGTCAATGCCCTGCTGCCGGTGAGCGAGTACTCGGCGACCCAGATCAAACAGGCGGTGGTGGGCACCGGTGGCGCCGCCAAGGAGCAGGTGCAGCACATGGTGACTCATCTGCTCAAGCTCTCTGCCACCCCCCAGGCGGATGCGGCGGATGCCCTCGGGGTGGCGCTCTGCCACTTCCACACCCGTCAGAGCCTCATTCGTATGGCCGGGCGGGCCAGCGGATCGGTGCGCGGCCGTTATCGCTGATCCCTTGAGGAGGGCTATCCGGTGTTGGCTAGAGAGCGCCGGGTGCCGGAGCTGCTGGCAAAATCGCTGGTCGGGTCACAATCTGTCGCGTCCCTCGATGGGACTCCCATGGAGAAGCGCACCGGGCGGGTGAATATCTTTCTACTTTATCAATAACTTGTGACTTTCATCACATATCCGCGATGAATCGGGTCGGTTTCGTCTTGAGCCGCCACACTCCCATAATATGGCGCCTGTTCAATAACAGTGTCCGTATGAGCCTTTCAGGTTCGCGTGTTAGTCATCATGGGAGAGACAAGAGTGAAACCTTTTGCTGCTGAATTTATGGGGACCTTCTGGTTGGTGCTGGGGGGCTGCGGGAGCGCCGTGCTGGCTGCCGCCTTCCCCAATGTGGGGATCGGCCTGCTGGGCGTCGCCCTGGCGTTCGGCCTGACCGTGCTGACCATGGCCTATGCCATCGGTCATATCTCGGGTTGCCACCTGAACCCGGCCGTGACCGTCGGGCTCTGGGCTGGTGGTCGCTTCCCGGCCTCCAACGTGCTGCCCTACATCGTGGCCCAGGTGCTTGGCGGGATCGTGGCTGGTGGCGTGCTCTATGTCATTGCCAGCGGACAGGCGGGTTTTGATGTGAGCGCCGGCTTTGCTTCCAACGGCTATGGCGAGCATTCCCCCGGTGGTTACAGCCTGCTGGCCGCACTGGTGTGTGAAGTGGTGATGACCGGTTTCTTCCTGTTCGTCATCATGGGGGCCACCGACAGCCGTGCACCGGCCGGGTTTGCTCCCATCGCCATCGGTCTGTGCCTGACCCTCATCCACCTCATCAGCATCCCGGTGACCAACACCTCGGTCAACCCGGCGCGCAGCACTGGCGTGGCGCTTTTTGTCGGTGACTGGGCCGTGGGCCAGCTCTGGCTGTTCTGGGTTGCCCCCATTGTCGGTGCCATTCTGGGTGCATTGGCCTATCGTGTGATCGCCACGAAAGAGTGATGTGTTGCTAGTTAACGTGTGGTATCGACACGCCCCCGGGCGTGTTTTTTTATGCCTGAAGGAATACCGGGCAGGGCGCCATGCTGACGATAGGGTGCGGCATGATCACAGTCCCTTGGCGCTCAGCATCTCCTTGTAGCGCTGATGCAGCAGCTTGACTCGTTCCACATAGGCCCGGGTTTCGGCCAATGAGGGATGCCGCCGTGCTTGTACCGTACCGGTCCTACAACCCCTTGGCGCTCAGCATCTCTTTGTAGCGCTGATGCAGCAGCTTGACCCGTTCCACATAGGCCCGGGTTTCGGCATAGGGCGGTATGCCGCCGTGTTTTTGCACCGCACCGGCGCCTGCATTGTAGGCGGCGGTGGCCAGGGCCACGTTGCCGTCATACTGCTTGAGCAGCCCCGCCAGGTATTTCACCCCGCCAAAGATGTTCTGCTCCGCCAGCAGGGCGTTGCCGACCCCGAGCTCGCGCGCCGTGGCGGGCATCAGCTGGGTCAGTCCCATGGCGCCCTTGCGGGAGACGGCCAGGGGATTGAAGGCGGACTCGGCATGGATCAGCGCCCGGATGAGGGCAGGCTCGACCTGATAAGCCTTGGCTGCCGCCTGTATGGTACTGGCGTAGTCATAGAGGAAGAGGCCTGTCGTGTGCCAGTTGACCTTGGACGCCGGATCGCAGGCATAGCAGTCGTTGAACAGCAGTAGTTCGTAGTGACCCTGCTCCGGCATCATGTCGGAATAGCGTATGACCCCGTTCTTTTGTACCGACTTGTAGACCTGGATCTGACGGCTTGCAGGCTTAGCGGGTTCAGGGGAGGGGAGCTGCGCCGTGGTGAGCGCCACGGTACGCGGCGTGGGAACCGGGGAGGAGACAGCCGTCTCCGGGGTCAGGATCACCACCTCTGCCGGCGGCGGTATCTGAGCCGGGGCTGCGTGGGAAAACAGCGGCATCATGCCCAGCAACATCCATGCTTTCAACGGCTTGCTCCTTAAGCCTCGTTAGCCACGTTGAGTAAAGCATTCGGGATGGCGCAGAACAAGTGTCCGTGAACAGGGGAGGCTGGAAATGTGATGGTAGAGGGACGTCCCGCCTGTGTGCTCACTCAGGACAAGGGGCGCGGCTCATAGCGTCAAGGGACGCATGATCGCAACCTCGTCTTTTCCATCTAGTTATTGGCTTTTTTGTAAGTTAAAGGCGTGTTATCTTGCTGTTGCTCCACTCTGGTCAGATCTCTTCGTGGAGCCAGAGAGCGAGCAGGAGAGGGCCGGTATGGCCAGAGCGAAATGGGCATGACAAGCAGGCGAGCGATGGAGCTCACATTCGAAGAGTACTGTGATGCGGATCTTTCTCTCATCAGAGACTATTACGAGACGACGTTTTCCCACTATGTGCCGGATTTGGCAGAACGGATTTTTGTGGTTCGTGATGCACACTGGCTGGTGGGGGCGGTGCGCCTGCGCGATGAACAGGATTACTACCACTTGTGCGGTTTTCGTCTGCTCCCTCACTACCAGTCTCTGGGGCTGGGGTCCCGCTTGTTGCAGCATGCCTGCCGCGATCTTTCCGACAAGCCCGTGATCTGTCACGCCCTGCCGTTCGAGAAACCCTTCTACCTCAAGGCGGGATTTGACCACCTTCCCCTGCATGAACTCGACGGACCCCTTCACTCCCACTATCACCAGCAGCACGAACAGGGTTACCAGATCGAGCTGCTGGTGCGTCAGGCGAAGGCGCCTGTTTTCAACTGACGTCTTATTGGGGTTTGGTCAGCAGGTGGATCTTGCCTGGTGACAGCTCCAGCCCCAGCAGATTTTCCTTGAGCCAGGCCTGATTGGGGTCCTTGTCATCCAGCTTGTAGACAGGCTGAGTCTCCAGCCGTTTCTCCATGCTTTGCAGCAGCATCCTCAGCATGAAACCAAACTTCTGTTCCGCCGCGGCAGGCTCCAGCTTGTAATCGATGAGCTTCATGTTGTCGAGGAAGAGCGCACTCCTGGCCTTGTCGTAGCGGGGCCTCGCCTCATAGGTCATGTTGAGGCGCGCGTCGTACTCGGTCTGATCCGGGAGCGCGATTTTCAACTTGCCTTTGCCAAACACCCTGGCGGTATCCGGGCTCTGGCGACCAATCTGCACATCGCTCTGCTCGAGTTGCACATGGGCCTTGATGATGCCGGGCAACTCCAGCTGTTTGTCCACTTGCACCTGGGACTGCAGGTACTGATTTATCTGTTGCTCATTGATGTCATATGAGCCTTGACCTAGCATGGCCAGACTCAGCAGCATAGATTGCAGGATCATGCTAACGACCTGATAGAATGGGTGTGCCCCATAGCATACCATCCCGACCCTGTGGGGTCTGCCCGTGCCATCTGTCCAATACACCAAGGAGTCGCCTTGCTCGACGGTCTGGAATACGACATTCAGTTGCTGTTTTCCCGCTTTCTCGGCTGGTTGTTGCTGTTGTTTCACACCGTGATCGTGGCAGGGATCTCCCTGCGGGTGGTGATGAAGCGACGTCCCATCGGGGTATCCCTCGCCTGGTTGGCCCTCATCTATGCCATCCCCTTCGCCGGGGTCGGTTTCTACGTGCTGTTTGGCGAGATACGTCTCGGTCGCAAGCGGGCGGAGCGGGCCCAGGCCATGTACCGTCCTTACGCCATCTGGATCCGCCAGCTCGCGCGCCTCTTCCCCCAGCACTGCTGCGAGGTGGGCAGCAAGGCACGCCCGCTCCACGATCTGATCCAGGGGCGCTTGGCCATGCCCATGCTCTCGGGCAATCGGATGACCCTGCTGCACAAGCCCAAGAGCATCGTAGAGGAGATAGTGCGCGACATCCGGGGCTCCTCCCAATCCTGTTATCTGGAGTTCTACATCTGGCACCCCGGCGGGGATGTGGACGAGGTGTGCGAGGCGTTGATGGAGGTGGCGGCACGCGGCGTGGATTGTCGTGTCTTGCTCGACTCCATCGGCAGCAAGACCTTCTTCCGCTCCTCCTGGCCCAAAACCTTGCGCGCCGCCGGCGTCAAAGTCGTGGAAGTGTTGCCGGTCGGCGCCTGGCGAATCCCCTTCCAGCGCCAGGACTTGCGCATGCACCGCAAGCTGGTGGTGATCGATGACAAGGTTGGTTATACCGGCTCCATGAACATGGTGGATCCCCGTTTCTTCAAGCAGGATGCCGGGGTCGGCCAGTGGGTCGACATCATGATCCGGGTGCAGGGCCCCGTGGTGCCGTTGATGTGGTCCACCTTCGTCTGGGACTGGGAGATGGAGACCGGCGAACGGCTGCTCGACAGTCTGCAACATGAGCCGGAAGCCTGGCCACAGACCAACTATCGGGCCCAGCTCATTCCCTCAGGCCCCTTCGTCGGCGGTGACTGCATCCAGCAGAGCCTGCTGCTCGCCATCTACCAGGCTCGTCACCATCTGGTGCTGACCACCCCCTATTTCGTGCCGGACGATCCGCTGGCTGCGGCCCTCTCTTCGGCGGCGGCCCGCGGCGTGCTGGTGCAGTTAGTTCTGCCTGCACGCAACGATTCCCTGATGGCCAACCACGCCAGCAACTCTTTCATGGAGGATCTGCTGGCGGCAGGAGTGGAGATATACCGCTATGATGCCGGACTGCTGCACACCAAGAGCGTGCTGGTGGACGATGATTTCGCCCTGGTGGGCACGGTCAACCTCGACCGGCGCAGTCTCTGGCTCAATTTCGAGATCACCCTGCTCATCGACAACCCGGTGTTTGTCGCCGAGATGAACCAACTGGTGCAGGGCTACATGCTGGAGGCGACCCCCATGTCACTGACCAAGTGGCGTGCCCGCCCCTGGTACAAAAAATTGCTTGAGAACATCTTCTACCTGTTCAGCCCCCTGCTGTGACAGCCAGAGCGTGGAACCCAAGCCGTTGTCTGGCTTGTGTTGATGCCCATCCTCCCCGTAGAGTGCGCCCATGCACCCGCCATTGAACCATTGTGGAGAAACAGAACTGATGAAGAAAAAAGTGGCCTTGGCCGTCGGAGCCGTGTTGGTGGTGGGAGGGCTTGGCGCCTGCTGGTACACGGGCAATACGTTCGACCGGATCTTGGCCGAGCAGATCGCCAGGGCGCAGCAGGAGAGCGGAATCGAAGTCACCTGGAGCCCGGAGACGGAGAATCTGTTCACCCGCGACGGCGTGCTCAAGGTGGTGGTGCCGCCCCAGACGCTGGCGAGTTTTGATCCCCAGCTGGCGGGAAGCGAACCCATCGAGATGCAGTTCGCGTTCAACAGCCGCCTGTTGCCGCTCTATATCAAGAGTCACCTCCAGCTTGATACCGCACAGGGCACGCTGGCGCCCATCCTGACCTCTCTGGGGATGCAGCAGTGGCAACTGGGGGCCGAATCGGCGAGCAGCCTCTGGACCATGAGCAACAGCTCCCGCTTCTGGGTGAGTGACTTCAAGGTCAAGGAGGGGCTCAACGAGTTCACCTTCCGGCCCTTGAACGGCGACTATCGCGGGGATCTCGACGGCAATGGCCATCTCACCGCCCACTGGTTGGGGATGACGGTCCACGATGCCCAGAGCAAGACAGATCTGGCCTTGGCGGATCTCAAGGGCAGTGCCGACATGGCCGAGATCAGCGGGCTCTGGCTCTCTCCCCGCAGCGATGCGACCCTCACGGCCTTCACCCTGACCCAGCCGGGGAACGTCAAGATCACGCTGGAGGGGCTGACCACGGCCACCGAGCTGGCGGGGGACGATCTTCAGACGCTCTCCACTCGCTATCAGATGAAGGTGGCGACCCTCAACATGGAGAGCGAGGAAGACCGGCTCGCGCTGACCCAGGGAAATCTGGATCTCTCCCTCAAGGGGCTGGATCTCGAGGGGTATCAGACGCTGCAAGAGGCCAGCAGCAAACGGGTGGACGAAGCGGCCATCCAGGAAGCGCTGGACAAGATGCTCCAGAGAGGGGCCACGCTGGAACTGGCGGATCTGAGTGCGCGATTGAACGGTGAGCCTGTCAGCCTGCAAGGGGAGGCCAAGCTGGCGCCCACCACCCTGGCACAGTTGATGGGCAGCGAGGAGGGGATGCAGGCACTCTCCGGTCTGCTGCATGCTCACCTTGGGGAGAAGCTGGGCCAGGCCGTTCCCCAGTTGGCCCCCATGCTGGAGCAATTCACTGCCATGGGATATCTGAAGGCGCAGGAGTCACAGCTTCAGGCCGAGCTCAAGCTCGACAAAGGGGCCGTGACCGTCAATGGTCTGCCGCTGCACCCGTGAGTGCCGCGCAATGAAAAAGGCTCCCTCGGGAGCCTTTTTTCTGGGGGCGCGCAGCCGCTTACTTGAACACGACGGTCTTGTTGCCGTAGACGAAGACCCGCTCGTTCAGCACCAGTTCCAGCGCCCGGCTCAGCACGGATTTCTCCACGTCGCGTCCGGCCTTGGCCATGTCATCGGCACTGAAGGTGTGATCGACGTGGATCACGTCCTGCTCGACGATGGGGCCTTCGTCCAGATCGTCGGTGACGAAGTGGGCGGTGGCACCAATCAGCTTGACCCCGCGGTCGAAGGCCTGACGATAGGGGCGGGCGCCGATGAAGGCAGGCAGGAAGGAGTGGTGGATATTGATGATCTTGCGCGGATAGGCTTCCACGAAGCTTGGGGTCAGCACACGCATGTATTTGGCCAGGATGACGTAATCCGGCTGGTAGCCATCGATGAGCGTGCGCACTTGCTCCTCATGCTCGGTGCGGCTGAGATCCTCGTGGCTCACGCAGTGGAAGGGGATGTCGAACTTGCCGGTCAGCTCGGCGAGGGTGTCGTAGTTGCCGATGACCGCGACGATGTCCATGTCCAGGGCGCCGGCATAGTTCTTCATCAGGATGTCGCCGAGGCAGTGGGTCTCCTTGGTCACCAGGATGACGATGCGCTTCTTGCCCGCCTTGACGAGACGACGCTGGGCGCCGGCAGGCAGGGCATCATCGAGGTCGGCCAGCAGGGTCTCGTCGTTGAAGCGCCCTTCCAGCTCGGTGCGCATGAAGAAGCGGCCGTTTTCGTGATCCACGAACTCGTCGTTCTTGTTGATGTTGAGCTGGTGCTTGTAGCAGATGTTGGTGATCTTGGCGATGAGACCCTTGGCGTCGGGGCAATCGGTCAGCAGTATTTTCTTTTCCATCTCTGTCATGATTCCGTTTGTGATGTTGGCACCCGGTCTGCGCGGGCGCGCGCGTTTTTGCTGGCACTATGCCACAAACGAAATCAGAAAGGACAGCGCGCCGTGTATCGGGTGGTGCTCGCGCGAAAATTGCAGTGCAGCCAGCACCCGGTTTGTCTTTGATGGGTTTTTGGCTGGCATCCTGCGTCTTTTTTCTTTAGGCTGTCTGCGCTTATTCTCAGGGCGGGGCGAAATTCCCCACCGGCGGTATCCCGATGTAACTCGGGGAGCCCGCGAGCGCCCGACCCGGCATTCATCCGGGACGGGGTCAGCAGATCCGGTGAGATGCCGGAGCCGACGGTCATAGTCCGGATGAAAGAGGATAAGACAGATATTGCTGGCCAGACCCTGCCGGGTTGGCCGCTGCATGGCTACTTCTGTCTGCCTTTCCATGCCCTGATTCTGGTCCTTGTCTTTTTTAGGAGTCTTACCATGAATCAGTCTCTACTCAGTGAATTCGGTGATCCCATTGCTCGCGTCGAAGCCGCGCTGGCCGCCCTGCGTGCCGGTCAGGGTGTGCTGGTGGCCGATGATGAAGATCGCGAGAACGAAGGCGATCTCATCTTTGCCGCAGAAACCATGACCAACGAGCAGATGGCCATGATGATCCGCGAGTGCTCCGGCATCGTCTGCCTCTGTCTGACCGATGAGCGGGTTCGCCAGCTCGAGCTGCCGATGATGGTGGAGGCCAACTCCAGCCACTATCAGACTGCCTTCACCGTGACCATCGAAGCGGCGCAGGGGGTGACCACCGGGGTGTCCGCCGCCGATCGCATCACCACCATCCGCGCGGCCATCGCCGACGGTGCCCGGCCCTCCGATCTGCATCGACCCGGCCATGTCTTCCCGCTGCGCGCCCGTACGGGTGGGGTACTGACCCGCCGTGGTCACACCGAAGCGACCGTCGATCTGATGCAGCTCGCCGGGCTCAAACCTTACGGAGTATTGTGCGAGTTGACCAAGGAAGATGGCTCCATGGCCAGGCTGCCGGACCTGGTGGCCTTCGGTCGCCAGCACCGGATGCCGGTCCTGACCATCGAAGATCTGGTGCAATATCGTCAATTGCTGTCAGAACGTTCAGCCTGAGCCTCATACGAAATTGTAATAAGCCCAAATTTTGGTTACGCTTTGTGCGAACCTCATCCAGGGACACTCATTTTTGCTTAAAGTTTGTACGGAAAGTGTGCAACTAAAAAAAAATGAGGGTTTTAACGCATTTATCTGTGATGAGGCCTATCCAAACTATGATTTTTTTGTGCCATAATCACGCCGCTTGCTAAACGTCTGGCGAGTTAAAGGGAGCTTTTAAAAATGAAAAAAATGTTGTTGGTAGGTGTTGTTGGTCTGTCCGCTCTGCTGGGCGGTTGTGCAAACACCAGCGAACTGGAAACTTCCGTTCAGAATCTGTCTAACAAAGTTGACCAACTGGCTCAAGATGTTAGCGCTGTTCGTGCTGATCAGTCCAAGATCGCTGCTGATGTTGCAGAAGCCAAGCAAGAAGCTATGCGTGCTAACCAGCGCATCGACAACATGGCTACTTCCTACAAGAAGTAATCCATGCGAAAAAATGGCGCATTTCAATGCGCCATTTTTTTTGCCTGAAATTCATCAAATTACCGCGTTTCCCCGCTGAAACCCGCCTGACAAGGCAATGCCGACGAATCGGCATCCCCTCTTCTGATTTTCCTGTCGCTCAATAGAGCAGGCTGTAGAGCTTGCGACGATAACTCTGCGCCGCCGGGTGCGCGCCCATGGTTGCCAGCACATCGAGATAGATCTTCTTGGCATCGCCAAAGGCGAGATCACG
The DNA here is from genome assembly GCF_040908015.1 of Aeromonas sp. R7-5. NCBI lineage: Bacteria > Pseudomonadati > Pseudomonadota > Gammaproteobacteria > Aeromonadales > Aeromonadaceae > Aeromonas > Aeromonas sp. R7-5. Next base: position 194,351 of record NZ_JBFOCZ010000032.1, read on the forward strand.
TTTGAGTATGGTGAACAACAGGGCCAATGCCTCTTCCTGTCGACCAACCTGGCTGTAGAGCACCGCCAGCTCCTGGGCGAGGGCATGATCATCCGGCTGTTCAGCGTGGCGCAGCTCCAGGGCGCGCAGCTCAGGGCTGTCGCTGGCCTGCAGCGCCAGTGAGAGGCGGGAGCTCAGGGTCTGGTAATGATCATCCTGTGCCACCATGGGGATGGTCGAAAGCAGGCTCTGCGCCTCGTCAAGGAGATTGAGATCCAGCGAGGCCTGTATCAGCCAGAGCGTGATGTCGTGACGCTCGGGGGCGAGGCGATGGGCCTGGCCAAGATGGGTGTGCGCCACATCGGCTTGCCCGTTCTCCAGCGCCTGTTTTGCCTGATCGAGCAGCAACTCCTCCTCTTTGGGGGCAAAGGCGGCGAAATACTGGCGCAATGTGGCTTCATCCTGCGGCCCTTCCAGAATGGCCTGTTCATCCGGGCGCCCCTGATGGAACAGCACCAGCGCGGGCAGTGCGCGCAGGGCAAGCTGGCTGGCCAGAGGCTGCAACTGGGGGTCGTTCATGTTGACTTTGGCAAGGGTCACCGCCGCATTGGCCGGGCCGACCAGCGCTTCCACTTGCGGGGTCATGGCTTGGCACTCCGGCATTTGGGGGGCGTGGAAATAAATGACGACCGGCTTTTTCATGGACGCATCGAGCAATTCTGCGTGGAAGTTCTGGGGAGTGATGTCGACGATCATGAGGCTGACTCTCGAAAAATGGTGTGGATCAACATGGGGTCCAGCGGGGTGGAATTCAAGCGTGCGTCCAGCAGATGGGCATCGACCCGGCGGGTCGGGGCAGCCAGGCTGAGCCATCCGCTGCCCGCGGGCCAGTCGCGGATTTCATAGTGGCGATTGTCGAGATGATTATTGAGCTGCCATGCCTGCTCCGGAAGGAAGCAGATCTTTTCGAGTCCGGCGGAAATACCGTCGCCATGCGCCTTGAGCACAGCTTCCTTGCGAGACCATAGCCGATAGAAGGCCGAATGTTGCTCCTCTCGGGGCAGGGCGTTCAACCATTGGTATTCGCTTGGCGCATAGAAGCGTTTGGCCAGCGGCAGTATGGGGCGGTGACGCAATCCCATCTCGATGTCCACCCCAAGGGGGCCCTCCTCACAGAGGGCGATCACCAGCCACTCTCCGCTGTGGCTGAGGTTGAACTGCCAGCGATGACTGAGCAGTGTCGGTTTGCCATGCGCACCGATGCCAAAAGTCAGGGCATCGGCCCGGCAATGGAGTCGCTCGGCCAGCAGGCGGCGCAGCAGCACCCGGCCGAGCAGGTACTCATGCTGGCGACCCGCCTGGTGGATCTCGTGCCAGTGACGGCGTTCATCCGGGGCGAGTTCGGATGCCAGCCTGATCACCAGGTCTGCATCAACGCTTGCCGTATTTAACAAATAGAGATCCGCAGATAGCATAATATTTCACTTAAAAATGGGGGTGAAATAGCGATAACAGTCCGTTTGATGCGCTCAAAACCGATGCTTTCAAGATTGTATATTGTTTGGGCATGATCACATAAATTGCGCTAAACAGAGCATTTCCTTGCAAAAATGTGAGGTCGATTGGGATTTTCGCTTGCCTCGATAGAATTCTTGGATATAGTCGGGTGCTGTTGCCTTATAAATTGCCCTTTCGGGCTGCATTTTAACAAGTTTCACTCTTTTTGCGGGGATAAAGGATTGCGCCACCTGATGCTACTGCTGGTCGCGCTCGGAATGGTGGGTTGTGCATCGGCACCCCAACCCGAGGTCGCGAGCAAGATCGAGGTTTCCATGATGGAACCCGTGATTGAACCCGAAGTTTCACCAACCCCTGACGTCAACGAAATCCTGACCGTATACAAAGAGTGGCGCGGCGTTCCTTACCGGATGGGAGGCAGCAGCCAGCGAGGCATCGATTGCTCCGCCTTCGCCCGTGAAGTGTTCCGCAATGCCGTCGGCATCGAATTACCCCGCGATACCCGCTCCCAGGTCCATGAAGGCACCCGGGTTTCCAAACAGGATCTGGTCGAAGGAGACCTGGTCTTCTTCAAGATCAACCGCCGCCTCAATCACGTGGGCATCTATGTCGGCAATGGCGAATTCATCCATGCCTCCACCCGCGCCGGGGTGACACGCTCCAAGCTCGACAGCAGTTACTGGCGCAGCAAATTCTGGCAGGCACGCCGGATAGACATCTGAGTCAGGCTGGACAAACGGCTCGCAGTACGGACTGTTTTTCCAACCTCACTTGAACCGGGCCCTCAGGGCCCGGTTTTTTTATGACCCTCGTTTAGACTTTCCCTGGTCGACTCTCTATAGTGTGGCCCCCTTGATCCTCGGCAGGTCCAGCATGACACCCCAGCAGAAAACCGGATTGCACCCGCGCAATCGCCATCAGGCACCCTACGACTTCGACGCGCTCTGCCAGCGTACCCCGGCGTTGACGCCTTTCGTGTTCACCAACGAGCACGGCACCCGAACCCTGGACTTTGCCGATCCGGCCGCCGTCAAGACGCTCAACCGGGCATTGCTGGCACTGCACTATGGCATTGCGCATTGGGATCTGCCCCCCGGCTATCTCTGCCCGCCCATTCCGGGCCGGGTAGACTACCTGCATCGAGCCGCGGATCTGCTGGCCGAGAGCGCGGGATGCGTACCGACGGGCAAGCAGGTTCGAGTGCTGGATGTCGGTGTCGGGGCCAACTGCATCTATCCCTTGCTGGGCGTCCGGGAGTATGGCTGGCGCTTCGTGGGCTCAGACATCGATCCTGTGTCGGTGAAGGCGGCGACCCTGCTGGCCACCAGCAATGGATTGGGCAACCAGATCACATGCCGTCATCAGGGTAACCCCAAGCATGTCTTTCGCGGGATCCTGGGGCCGAAGGAGCACTTTGCCCTGACTCTGTGCAACCCGCCGTTTCATGCTTCTCTGGCGGAAGCGAGCAAGGGGACGGAGCGCAAGCTGCGCAACCTGGGCAAGGGCCAGGCAGTGGTCGGGGCGCCCGTGCTCAATTTCGGCGGTCAGAAGGCCGAGCTCTGGTGCGAGGGAGGCGAGGCGGCGTTTCTGGCGGCAATGATAGAGCAGAGCAAGGAGTTTGCCAGCCAATGCCTCTGGTTCAGCTCGCTGGTGTCGAAAAAGGAAAATCTGCCAGCCACCCGCAAGGCGCTGGTCAGGGTCGGTGCACGGGAAGTGCGGGTGCTCGAGATGGCGCAAGGCAACAAGGTGAGCCGGATCCTCGCCTGGAGTTTCCTGGACGATGGGCAGCGCAAGACCTGGTGGACAGCCCAGGGGAGATGATCGAGGACGGGGCTCAGTGGCGACACGGGCCCCGTCTCTTTTTCAGATCAGATGTTGATTCGTTTGCAGCCTTCCATTCAATCGTTTTCCTGCCCGTGTTTGCTCGCATGTTAGTGACCACTTTCGCGCCTGGTACAGGTGTACGCCGAGATTTTTTTGTACTTGCTGATGAAACTTTCATAAAATAGGACTGGTTAGACCTCTTTACAGGCTTTGAATCGAATAGGGATCGGTAAATGAAAGTTGTCGATTTTCTGAAGCACAAGCGCGAAATTCTGGCGCAACACCCCTTTGAGCTCAAGGATTGGCTCTCTCCGGCGATCCGCGACTACTGGCGTGAGTTTCAGCAAAAGGCACACCTTCACCCCTTGCTGGGAAGAGTGCTGGATCTGCAGGGGGAGTCACAGGATGCCCGCCAGCAAGAGACTGCCAGAGTCACCCAGGTCGCGAATGGCCAGCCTGCCCTGGCGCAGGATCCCGTGGTGGAGCTCGAAGGCGAAGCGGCGGCACTCTATGCCGAGTTGCAGACCCGCATCGGTGAAGAGACCCATGTAGGTGAGTGGTTGCAGGTCACCCAGGCGTTGATCAACCAGTTCGCGACCGTGACCGGCGATCATCAGTGGATCCACACCGATCCCGAGCGTGCGGCAGCCGAGTCTCCCTTCAAGACCACCATTGCCCACGGCTTCCTGACTCTGGCCCTGCTGCCCCAGTTGACCGGTTCGGTGGACGAGAGCACGCCGGAGTTCCCGACCGCTCGCATGGTGGTGAATTTCGGTCTGGAACAGGTCCGCTTCCCTTATCCCATCAAGGTGGACAGCAACATACGCGCCCGTACCAAGCTGTCGCGTGTCACGCCCATCAAGGGAGGCATCGAGCTCCTCAAGGAGATCAAGATAGAGATCGAGGGGATCCGTCGCCCTGGCTGCGTCATCGAATCGGTCACCCGGATCTATTTCTGACGCGCTCGTCTTGCGTCCATGAACACAGGCCCACTTCGGTGGGCCTGTGTCGTTTCTGGCGGGTTAAAAACTCGCCCCCAGGGTGATGAGGTGACGCCACTCCTTCTCGCTCACATCCATGTGCAGTCCGTGGTAGTCGAGCCAGGCATCATCCCAATCCAGCTCGCTTGACCAGGAGAGACGCAGATGATCGCTGAAGTAATACCTGAGGCCCAGGCTGCCGCTGACGGACTGCTTCCTGGTCAGATAGGGGGAGGGTTGGTCGACGAACCTTTCATAACTGCCCTTGCCAAACAGCTCGAACTTCTCTTCCCAGAGTGCCAAGGGCTGCCTGTAGTCCCAACCCAGGCTGACGAAGGGGTAATTGATGATCCTGTCGTCAAACAGGTCTGAATTGCTCCACACCTCCGGCCTGAAATAGGCCCGTTCCAGACCGAGCTGGCTGATGAGCTCCAGCCGGCGTTGCCTGTCATTCCAGAAGCGGTAGCCGGGGCCGGAAGCGTAGTCAATCTCCAGATAGCTCGCCTCGATCATGTTGTAATCGATGTCGACGGAAGATCGCAGGAACCAGTGATCGTCGAAGAAGAAGTCGAGCTTGGGCTTGAGCTTGTATTCGTGGCTGTCGGTGACGTTGTTCGCCGTTTCGTAGATGTACTCGCCATCCAGGCTGTAACGCCAGTCCAGATTGGCAAACTCGGTGGAGACCTTGAGATTGACGTTGTTGGTCCTTTTGGCGTTCTCCTTGAGCTTGATGTTGAGATCCCCGTTCCCCGTCAGCAGCCAGGCATTGGCCTCGTCAGGAGAGTCCAGCAGGGGGATCCCCGTCTTGGTGAGCGGCTTGGGTTTCTCCTGCTTGTCCAGACGCCAGCGTTTGATGGCGTGGCGCGGGACCGTCATGGCCTGGCTGTAGGCGGGCTTGATACGGATCTGCTCGTCCGTGATCTCTTCTATGGTTCCGCTCAGTCGATCACCGTTGTGCATCCAGAGGATGTCCGCCATCGCCGAGGAGCCAGGCAGCAGAAGCAACAGGCAAACCACATGACTGATTCTGTTCATGGTGGTCAGGCCTTCAGCCACTCACGGGCTTGGGCAGCCCGCTCTTGTGCTCGAGCAGTGCGGTCACCCGGGCACTGTCGATGTCGGGGGCGGCGATGAACTGCTCGGCTTCGGGGGAGAGCACCAGCGGTGCCCCTTGTGCCATCTCCGCTTCGGTGCGGGAGAGGGGGGAGTGTACCTCCAGCCAGCGACGACCGTCAGGTTCCACCGCCATCTTGACCGGCTGGTTGATGACACGGACCGGGGTGCCGACGGGAACAAGACCAAACAGGGTTTCGATGTCATCCGGGCGCAGCCGGATACAACCCGCGCTGACTCGCAGACCAACCCCGAAATCCTTGTTGGTGCCGTGGATGAGGTAGTCCTTGTTGCCATAGCCAAGACGCATGGCGAACTTGCCGAGGGGGTTGTCGGGGCCGGGGGGGACCACGGCGGGCAGATCGATCCCCTTCTGCTCCAGCCAGGACTTGCGGACCATGGGGCCGGGCACCCAGGTCGGGTTGGGATTTTTCGCGATGATGGTGGTGGTCATCTCCGGCGTCTCGCGGCCGATGTCACCGATCCCGATGGGCAGCACCATCACCTCCTGCTTGCCCTTGGGGAAGTAGTAGAGGCGAAGTTCAGGCAGGTTGATGACGATGCCTTCTCGCGGCACGTCGGGCAGCAGCATCTGGGTCGGCAGAGTGAGCCGGGTGCCCGGGGTGGGCAGATAGGGGTCTACGCCGGGATTGGCTTCGAGCAGTGCCAGAAAGCCTGTCCGGGTATGCTTGCCGACCAGTTCCAGATGATCGCCAGGCTGTACGATGTAATCTTCCAGGGCGCCGATGAGACGGCTGTCCGCTGGTGGCAGGGGATAGGTGTTGGACCAGACAGGTGCGGCCCAGAGGCTGGCGGCAGCCAGCAGCAGTGAGACGATACGAGTGTTGAGCATGGTTGTTCCTATCGGCTGGGGCGAGGGACGGGTTCCCTTCCAAAAAATGAGCAGAGATTGTCAACGAATCCCGCGGGGATTACCAGTCCGGCACCATGACTGCCGGGAGGGCGGTGGCGAGCGCGTCACAGCGTGTCACTGGCCCATCAGGCTCGCCATATTCACCCGCCCGGAACCGGGCACAAAGTGGAGGCCGTGAGTGGGGAGGCGCTGCCGGGTGAACGTCACTGGCGTTGGGAGGGGCGGGATCGCCGGATGGCGGTTTTATCGCCAGTCGTCTGATCTGCAACGATATTTACATTGATTTCCCGGCTAGGGTTGGGTCAATATGAGTGCCCGTGGAGAGATGCCGGAGTGGCCGAACGGGATTGACTCGAAATCAATTGTGGCAGTAATGCCACCCAGGGTTCGAATCCCTGTCTCTCCGCCATTTATTCCCCTCAAGCCCGCGTCCGTCGCGGGTTTGTCATTTCTATCTCATCTCTGTCCATCCCCCGGCTCAGCCATCTCCCAATGTCTTTTCCGATTTGGGGCCTGTGGTCACGGGGTAGCGAAGCCTCACCCCATTCTCTCTAATGTCCATTCACCTGATTAGCCACTTGCCGGCCCAGACAGGTCTCCCGGGGTCATCACCAACATGGTGATGGGGCATGGGCCCGAACCTGCAGGGTCATCTGGCCGCCCCCGCGAGCTCAGCCATCGCGATCCCCCTGATAGGCGCAGAAAGCGTGCGGGTAGATGTGTCCAGAGTTGGCTATTGGTGCTTGTTTTCTATCCCGCAGCCATCATCAGAGCAACGTGGCTGCGGGTTGGAGACTCATGCCTTGCGGCTGGCGAGCTGGCGAAGGCGCTGGGTGCTCTGGTGCAGACTCTGGTGCTGCACCTCGTTCAGGGGGCAGTGCTTGAGCACGTACTCGGCGCTGGCCACCACCGTCTTCCAGCGCGGTGCCTTGGGCAGGGTGTCGAGGTTCAGGTACTTGTCGAGGGTGCGGGTCTGGGGACTGGAGCGGTCCATGTAGACCCGCCACAGCTTGCTCTTCTCCGCCAGCACTATCTTGCCCTTGCCGGTGCTCTGCTGCCAGGTCTCCAGGGTGAGACGCATGGTGTCCACCAGGGCGCGGCGCAGAGGTTCGTCATCCTGCTGGCGAATGAGATCGTCCGCCAGCGACCTGAACTCCCCTCCCAGCCGGCTCAGTTCCCCCAGCAACTGGCCATCCTCGATGATGGCCTGGCGAGAGAGGCTCTTGAGGGCGTTTTCCAGTGCAGCCATGCGATTGTCGTCCTGGCGCGGTTCGGTGCCAAGGGTCAGCGCATAGGCGTGCTGCCCCCCCAGGTTGATGGGCAGGGCGCGGGCGTTGAGGGTGTCTCGCTGGCCCGCCACCAGGAAGTCCAGCTCCCGCTCCGGCTGCGCGGTCATGTCGGGCCACTGGCTTGCCAGCGGGGCGGCCAGCCACTCGTCCAGCAGCTGCCCCTCCATGGCTTCCGGCTCCTGACCCAGCAGGCGCGCCAGGGCCCGGGAAGCAAACAGCACCCCTCCTTGCTCATCGAGGAAGACCATGGGGTCGGCCCCCTCGCCAAGCAGGGCGAGGAGCCGCTCCTGATCCTGGTGCAGTTGCTCCTGGAGCAGCAGACGGTGCTCTATCTCCTGTTTGAGCAGGCGGTTCTCCACCAGGGAGGCGCGCCCGGCGCTGGCCTCCAGCAGGGCCCTCACCCGGGCGAACAGCTCCTCCTTGCAGAAGGGTTTGACCAGATAGTCGTTGGCCCCGGCGTTGAAACCCTCTTCAATCTCCTTGGGCTGGTTGAGGGCGGTGAGCAGCAGCACCGGCAGCTTCTCCTTGGGGTGCTGCTGGCGCAGACGGCGGCAGACGTCGAAGCCCGAGAGGGTGGGCATCATCACGTCAAGCAGGATGAGATCCACCGGCTCCTGAGCCAGCTTGGTCAGGGCGTCGTGGCCGTCGCTGCTGGGCAGGATGCGATAACCGCAGGGCTGCAGCAGGTGGCGCAGGATGTGCAAATTGATGGGCTCGTCGTCCACCACCAGGATGACGGGGGCATCTTGCGGCGGGGGGGGCAGATCCTCGCTTTCCCAGTCCGGCAGGATGACGGGCTGCTGGCGCACCAACTGGTGCTCTATCTGGCGGCTGTCGAGGGTCAGACTGCCCGCCTTGCCGCTGGCCAGCGGCAGGGTGAAGGCGAAGGTGGAGCCGACGCTCGGCTCGCTTTCCACGAACAGCTCCCCCCCCATCAGGTGCACCAGCTGGCGGGTGATGGAGAGACCTAGCCCCGCTCCCTGCTTGCTCACTTCCGGGCTCATCTGCACCAGGGGCTCGAAGATGTGCTCCAGGTGGTCCCTGGCGATACCGATGCCGGTGTCGGTCACCTTGATGCGCAGGAAGTTGCCCTCTACCAGGGCGCTCAGCACCACCTTGCCCTGGGGGGTGTACTTGATGGCGTTGCCCACCAGGTTGTAGAGCACCTGTTCGAGGCGCTGCTCGTCCGCCAGCACAGGGGGCAGTTCGGCGGGGCTCTTGTCTACCAGGGTGAGGGGCTTGGCCTGCACGAGGTGCTGACAGAGATCCAGCACCAGCCGGATGACCCCCTTGGAGGAGACCGGCTGGGGGTGGATCTCCAGCTGGCCGTAGCGCATCTGGTGGTAGTCGAGCAAGTCGTCTACGAGGCGCGCCAGACCGTCGGCGCTCTTGATGATGAGGCCGAGCTGTTTCTGCTGCCCTTCGGTCAGGTCCTGCTGGCTGGCGAGCATGGACTCGGCCATCCCCTTGATGCCGTGGATGGGGGTGCGCAGCTCGTGGGAGGTGTTGGCCAGGAGTTCGTCTTTGAGCTTGTCCGCCTGTTGCAGGCTGAGGTTCTGCTTGTGGGTCAGCTTGACCTGCTGTTGCAGCTCCTGGGTCTGGCGTTCGATGAGCTCGATCTTGTCCTTCACCGAGCGCTGCATGTGGCGAAATGCCTGTGCCAGCCGGTCGATGTCATCGTCGGTGCGGGGGATGGTGATGGGGTGATCCAGGGCGCCGTCCGCCACCTGTTCGGCGGCGGCGGTGAGGGATCGCAGGGGCGCCGTGATGGAGTGGGAGAGCCAGCGGGAGAAGAGGATCAGCAGCAGCAGTGAGCCTGCCCCCAGCAGGATCACCAGGGTCTCGAGCTGGCGGATGGGGGCATAGGCCTCGCTGGTGGAGATCTCGGCGATGAAGGCCCACTCGGTATCGAACACCTTCACCTGGGTATAGGCGGCCAGCACCTCGTCATCGTGGTAGGAGAGGAAGGGGCCGACCCCCTGCTCCCCGGAGAGGGCCTTGATGATGAGGGGGGTCTGCAGCGGCCGGAAGTCGGGGCTGAAGCTGTTCTCCACGCTGAATTCGGGGGCGAGCCAGGCGTTGGCGCGCATCCGCTTGTCCGGGCCGATGAGAATGGTCTCGCCGGTTGCGCCGAGCCCCTCCCGCTCCGCCATGATCTGGTTGAGCTTGTCCGGCAGCAGCTCGAAGATGACCACGCCGCGCACATAGTCGTACTGCATCACGGGGGCGGCGAGGTAGGCGACCACCTGGCCGGTCAGCTCGTTGCGGCCAAAATCGGTGAACTCGAAGATCTGCTGGGGCTTCTGGCCGCCATCGAGGCGGCGCTTGATCTTGGCGAAGGTGTTGCCAAGACCGCTGGACTGGTAGGGGCCCGAGAGCAGGTTGGTGGCGAAGTTGGCCTGCTTGGTGACCGAGTAGACCACGTCACCGTTGAGGTCGACCAGGAAGATGTCGCTGTAGTTGGATTTGCGCACCATGTCGGCGTAGCCGCGATGGAAGCGCTGGTGGACGCGGCCATACATCTCGTCCGCCAGGATGAGGGCACTGATGGAGGGCTCTATCTCCACCTGACTGTCAGGTTGTTGCAGCTTGTCCCAGGAGCCAGGCACATAGCGGGCCTGGGCGCGGGCACGGGCCTCCTGCGGCGTGGTGCCGAGCTTCTCGAAGGCACCGGTGAAACCGTAGAAGCGACCGATACTGTTGCCGGCAAAGTCCTGCTGGGAGAAGTTGATGATCTGCTCCTTGAGGTTGCCGAAGTAGTCTTGCAGCTGGTTTTTCTTGATGTTGCGCACCGAGACCAGATGGTTGGAGGTCTGGGTGGTGAGATCCTTGCCGTGGCTATAGAGGAAAAACAGGGTGACGACCAGGAAGGGCACCAGGCCCAACATGAAAAAAGCCAGCATCAGCTGCGGTCTGAGCCCCCGAGGCCTGAAGTTCCATTTCATCGCATGATTTTCAATTGAGAATCCAGTTACTAAGCGCGATGAGTTTCTGACTAAAGGCTAACTATTTCAATGGCTTTATCTTAAATTCGCTCGTCGGGTCACAGGGAGCGGGGGGATTTTCGACCAAGGCGTCTAAAGGGTGAGCAAACAGCACGGGAAAGGGCTCAAAGTGAGAAAAAAGGGTTGTGCCCGGGCTCGGGGTACGTATAATGCGCCTCGTTGTCAGGCAACTGGCACGCAAGCAGTCATGCGGGAATAGCTCAGTTGGTAGAGCACGACCTTGCCAAGGTCGGGGTCGCGAGTTCGAGTCTCGTTTCCCGCTCCAATATTCCATGGCACCAACCATGGACATCACTCTCAAGGCAATGCCTTGTCAGCATGGCGCGTTAGCAAAGCGGTTATGCAGCGGATTGCAAATCCGTTTAGTCCGGTTCGACTCCGGAACGTGCCTCCATCTTCTCCCTGTTTTCCACGTCACTGACGTTGCCCATCCGCCATTGCGGCCCAGGATGATGCTTCATTGCATGTCAGTCAGCCGTGAACAACCCTCCCGTTGCCACGTCTTGTGCAGATGCTGATCCATCTCGGCCAATGCCTCGCCCCTGGATCCGGACCTCTCTTCGCCCCCCTGTTCTGCCAGCGCGGCCATCTCCTTTATCAGCAGACCGCATTGCCACAGGCTGGCGGTGGGGACCCCGTGATAGGGGATGTCGATGGCATCGTCACGATTGAGCCGCCACTCCTGCCACTGGCTCCAGGCGAGCACGCCCAATGCCCCCAGCAGCGCCGCATCTGCAAGTTTCATCCTGTGTTCCCCCGTTCTGGTCCAGTCCTCGTTAACTCTGGAACAGGGGCCGCGTTTTGCCACCTTTGTTGTTTTTTAGTTAAAGAATGTAACCCGGTTTCATTTTTAGGCTTTTAGCCCCATTTTTTATCAAAAAATGGCGCTGTCGGTGTAGTAATCCTACAATGATTGGCGTAATCTTTGTTCAGTGGTCTTACCAGTGAGGCGTTACATCATGTTTCATCCCTTCTCCCTGACTCAGATAATCCTTCGCCGCATCTTCGTCCTGATGGCGGGTCTGCTCGCCTTCCCGGTGATGCTGTTTCGCCGGGATCGCGCCCGTTTCTACAGCTACCTGCACCGCATCTGGAGCAAGACCAGCACCAAGCCGGTCTGGCTCAAGATGAGCGAGCGAGGGGAGCGGATCTTCTACTGATCCTCCCCGTGACGCCCGTTTCACCCGGCGCCAGACTGGCGTGACAGGCAGGGCGCACCTCCCGATATAAAAAAAACCGACACCCTGGTGTCGGTTTTTTTTATGGGGCTCGAACTGCCACCGGCCTTGTATCCATGGCTGGTCCACGTTGTCTTTTGTCTCTGTGGGCGACCCTTTATGCCGCAAATGCCAACGCACTCTCAGCCGAGCCCTTGCGACATGACGGGAGGAAAGGCTGGGGGTTCTCAGGGCGCAGGCCCCAGGGTGGCCAACGCCGCGCGCAGACGGGCGAGGCCGATGGGCTTGAACAGGCAGTCGTTCATGCCAGCGGCGAGGCAAAGCTCCCGCTCGCGAGGCTGGGCATGGGCGGTGAAGCCCCAGACGGGCAGGTCATGGCCGAGAGCACGCAGGTTGCGGGTCAGCTCGAAGCCGTCCATCACCGGCATCTGGCAGTCGGTGATGACCAGATCGAAGGGGTGGCTGGCGAGGGCGCGCAGGGCCTCCAGGCCATTGCTGCGCACACTGACGTCGTGTCCCAGGTGCTTGAGCTGCTGGCGCAGCAGGATCTGGTTGGCGTGATTGTCATCGACCACCAGGATATGCAGCCGATGGGGGAGGGGTTGAGCCTGGTGGGGCTGGGGCGCCGGCATTGCCGTGATCGGGGCGGGGGGTTGCTGGGCGAGCGTGAGGGGCAGTCTTATCTCGAGCCGGGTGCCCTCGCCGACCTGGCTGTGAACGGCTATCTCCCCCCCCATCATCTGGCACAGGATGCGGGCGATATTGAGGCCCAGCCCGCTGCCGGGGAACTGGCCCTGGCCGTGGGCGCGATAGAAGGGGGTGAAGAGCCTGGGCAGCTTGTCCGCGGGAATGCCGGCTCCGGTGTCGGTGATGGTGAGGTGCAGCACAGGAGGCTGCTCGCCCCCGGTCAGGGTGGCGGTGATGGCGACCCGGCCCTGCTCGGTGAACTTGATGGCGTTGCCGATGAGATTGAAGAGGATCTGGCGCAGGCGAAGGGGATCGATCAGCACCCTCGGCATGGGGGTGTAGGGTAGCCTGACCTCATAGATCAGTCCCTTCTGCTCGGCCATGCCCGCAAAGACCCGGGTGACGGACGAGAGCAGGGGCGCGAGATCGCAGGGGGTGGGAGTCAGGGTCATCTGGCCCGCCTCTATGGAGGCGATATCCAGGCTGTCCCCCAGCAGATCCAGCAGACCGTTGGCGGAGTCGGCGGCGATGCGCAGCAGCTCGCCGCTGTGACGGCTGAGAGCGGGATCCTCGGTGGCCAGCTCCAGCATGCCGAGGATGGCGTTCATGGGGGTGCGGATCTCGTGGCTCATGGTGGCGAGGAAGTCGCTCTTGGCGCGGCTGGCGCTGTCGGCCTGCTGTTTGGCCTCGCGCAGCGCCTCTTCCAGCCGCTTGCGGTCCGTGATGTCTATCCAGCCGTCGATCACCCCGCTGATGGCCCCCTCCCCGTCGAAATAGGGCACCATCCAGTGATAGATGTCGCTCTGGGTTCCCCTGTGATGGAAGAGGCGATCCGCAAAGATGGGCTGCCCCTCCTGCAATACCCTGGCAAAGTCCTGCTCCAGCACGGCGATGCTGCCTGCATCGAGCACCCCTGACAGCCCCTGGGCGAAGGGCTGACCCAGGATGGCCTTTGGCTCGGCGCCGAGCTGGGTCAGGTATTTGCTGTTGCACAGCAGCACCTTGCCGCTCTTGTCCCGCACGACGATGGGGTGGGGCAGGCTCTCCCCCAGTGCCCGGATGAACCTGACATGGGCCTCCAGTTGCTGGCGGGAAGCCTGCTCGGCGCTGGCCATCCGCTTGAACATGCGGTTGCGATAGAGCAGCACCAGCGCCAGGGTGAGGAGCCCCACGAACACCAGATAGACGATGTGGGCGTGGCGATCCATGAAGCCGGGCACCGGCAGTTTGCGATTGCGCCACTCGTAACTCATCATGGCGAGCTCGTTGGGGGGGATGGCGAGGATGGTCTTGTCGAGGATCCCCATCAGCATCCCCTGTCCGGGCAGGCTGGCAAACCCCATCCGGATTGGCTCGTCATCGGCGGGGCCGGCGATGCGCAGCGGGCTCTGGGGATCATTGTCCAGCGCATGGCGGGCAAAATAGAGGGGCACGATGGCGGCATCCACCCGTCCCTGGGCGAGCACTTCCATTGCCTCTGCTGCGCTCTCCACCTCGGTAATGCGGCTGCCCTCCAGTCTCTGTGCGAGGGGCACATGGCGCGTCATCGCCACCGTCTTGCCCGCCAGACTCCGGAGGGTGTCGATCCCTTGTTCCTCCTGGCGGGTGAGGATCACATAGATGTTGTCGGTGGCGTAGGGCACCGAGGTGCGCAGCCCGTAGTGTTCAGCCACCTGCTGGGAGATGGCGCCGATGAGGTCGATGGCGCCTGACTGCATGGCTTTTGCCAGCTGACGCTCAGTGTCTGCCCGCACGAACTCGAAGGTGAGGCCGGTGCGTGTGCGGATCTTGTCCAGCATGTCCACCGTCATGCCGACCAGCTGGCCGTCATGATCCAGGGCGCCATAGGGGTAGAGGTTGTCCATCAGCCACACCCTGATGGGGGGCGCTTGCCGCATCCAGGCCCGCTCGGCGGCATCATAGAGATCGGCGCTTCGCTCGCTCATGTCGCGGATGGGCCCGTTCCACTGGGTGAAGAGGGTGTTGCGCGCCCGGTCGTCGATGGCCGCCAACCCCCGGTTGACCAGGCTGAGCAGGGCGGGCTCGGTGGCCGGGACGGCAAAGCGGAACTCGGCAGGCGCCAGTTCGGGCGGGGCCTCGCCCCGCTGGCGAAGGTTGTCGAAGCGCTCGCTGTTGAGGTAGTGGGTGGCGTGGGCATCCCCCAGCAGGATGTCGTCGCGGCCGAAGAAGACCGCATCGAACGCCTCCATGTTGGAGGGATAGGTCACCAGGGTGAGAGTGGGGTAGTAGCGGCCAAAGCGTGCCCTGTCTATCTGATCCCGGACGGCGGCTACCCGCTGTCCCGGTGTGAGCAGGGCCCCCCGATAACGTCTGGGCACGGAGAAGACGAGGGGGCTGCTGAAATAGGGGTTGCTCAGGCGGATCGCCCGGGTGTCACTGTCCGCCAGGGTGAGATTGCCGAGGCTGGCGAGGTGTATCTCCCCCCGTGCCAGGGCACGGAGCAGGTGCGCCTTGTCGGGGAAGGCGCTCAGGGCAACGGGTTTGTCCAGCATCCGGGCCAGCAGGTCGATGTAGTCGGCACTGAGCCCCTCGACGCGCTGGCGAGCGATCATGGTGAAGGGGCGGTAGTCCTCTTGCAGGATGCCGACCCGCAGTTGGGACTGCTGGCGCAGCCATCCGAGCTCCGCCTCCGACCAGCGGGGAGGCAGCGGGGCGGGATCGTAGCGGCTATGCAGGGTCAGGGCCTGCACAGGTTGAAGGCAGAGCAGACAGAGCAGGATCAGTGTTCGATATAGGTTCATCTAGCCACCCGACGCGACAGCCATCCCTGCCAAGCCTCATCCAATGGCGGCCATTCTACCGGAAAATGGCTATAACGAGTCCGCTATTTCTCCACGCGCGTCGGCGAGAGCACGTCAAGCAGGGCGGCCTGGCCGCCCCGCCCTCAACCGAACTGGTAGGCCCCCATGTAGAGGCTGCCGTAATCCCAGCTCTCGTGCAGCTTTCGGGGTCTGTCGGCCCCCGCCGCGCCGAGCGCCACAAACAGGGGGCGCAGGTGATCGTCGTGGGGATGGGATTCCACCGCGCCCGGCGCCCGGGCCCGGTAATCTTCCAGCGCCCCCCTGTCTCCCTCTGCCATGGTCTGCTCCAGCCAGCGGGCAAACTGGCTCGCCCACTGGGGAACCGGCGAGCCGTCCGGCCCGAGGGCGCGCAGGTTGTGGGTGATGGCGCCGGAGGCGAGGATGCCGATCCCTTGCTCGCGCAGCCCCTGCAATGCCTCCCCCAGTTGCCACAGCTGGGCCGGGGTGAAGCTGGCCGGGATGGCGATCTGCACTAGGGGGAGTTCACTGTCCGGATCCATCAGGGAGAGGGGGGACCAGACTCCGTGATCCAGCTCGCGGCGCACCGGGGTAGCAGGCAGACCGGCCAGCAGCAGCTGATCGCTCACCGCTTCCTGCAACCATTGCGGGCTCGTCGCGGGCCAGCGGATCTGGTAGAGGGGCTCGGGGAAGCCGTAGAAGTCGTACATCAGGGCCGGGCTGGGCTCGACGTTGATCTGCAGCTCGCTTCGGCTGAACCAGTGGGCCGAGATCACCACCAGCCCTCTGGCACCCTCGAGGCGCAGTTGCTTCAGGAACCGGGTCGCGGGCTGATCGCGCAGGACCAGATCCGGGGCGCCGTGGGAGATGAACCAGACAGGGGCGATAGACATGACAGACTCCATATGCGTTGTGCCGATGCGCGCGGCGCACCGACAACCCGAGGCCAGGGCGACATGCCGCTGACGATGTGGTCATTATCTGCCCCTATTGATGGGTTAACAATCAGGCTTTAAGGATAAGCACTCTTCACTTTTGGTTGATAGTCTGGCATCAGGGCGAGGGAGACCGGGGCAGAAACGACAACGCCGGCGCAGTGCGCCGGCGTTGTGATCAGGGTCCGTCGGACGTGGCCTCTGAGGGGATGCCCCGCAGCGCCACCGCCAAGATCAACGCGGGCCCAGGGCGGGTTTATTGAATGCCCAGCAGCTCCACGTCGAAGATGAGGACTGAGCCCGGCGGGATCTTGCCGGCGGCGCGATCGCCATAGGCCAGGTTGGCGGGGATGTAGAAGCGGGTCTTCTCCCCTTCCACCATCAGTTGCACCCCTTCGGTCCAACCCTTGATCACCTGGTTGAGGCCGAACTCGATGGGTTCGCCACGGGCGACGGAGCTGTCGAACACGGTGCCGTCCAGCAGCTTGCCCTCGTAGTGCACCTTCACCTTGCTGGTGGCGGTGGGGTGAACGGTGCCGGTGCCCGGGGTCAGCACTTCGTACTGCAGGCCGGAGGCGGTGGTGGTCACCAGGGGTTTTTCCTGGTTGCTGGCGAGGAACTCGGCCCCCTTGCGCACGTTCTCTTCCGCCAGCTTCCGGTTGTTGCTGCTGGAGTAGAAGTAGTAGGCGGCGCCGGCGATAAGAAGGGCTATCAGAATGAATTTCATCGGGTTTTCCTGTTCCTTGAAATCAGAGTGCAATGAAGGGGCATCTTATCCCAGCCGGGGAGGGAGGGCGAGGGGGGATGCCGGAGGATGTGACCGGACGGGCAAGGCACCGGGGGCATGATGCCCCCGGTTCGGATTTACTTGACGGCCACCATCATCAGGGCGGGCAGGGCGAAGAAGAGCCCGGCCACGTAACCCAGCGCCAGCAGCTTGTTCTCGCTGCCGACCCGGGCCAGGGTTTCGGCGGCCTTGATGGGCAATTCCCGCAGGAAGGGCACGCCATAGATGAGCGCCACGGCGAAGACGTTGAACAGCACATGCACGAAGGCGATGGTCAAGGCCAGCTGGGCGCCGGCGCCGCTGATGGCGGTGGCCGCCAGCAGGGCCGTGATGGTGGTGCCGATGTTGGCCCCCAGGGTGAAGGGGTAGAGCTGACGGGTGTTGAACACGCCGCCGCCCGCCAGCGGGATCATCAGGCTGGTGGTGGTGGAGGAGGACTGTACCATGACGGTCACCAGGGTGCCGGAGGCGATGCCGGTCAGGGGACCACGGCCCAGCGCCTTGTGCAGCAGCTCCTTGGCACGGCCCACCATGACCTGTTGCAGCACCTTGCCAAGGGCGGTGACGCAGCCGAGGATGAGCAGAATCCCGATGACGATGGTGGCGATGGCGGGGCCCTTGCCCGGCAGGAAGGCGACGGCGCTGTCGATGAGATCCAGGGAGGGGGAGATGATGGGCTTCATGAAGTCCATGCCCTTCATGGACATGTCGGCGGAGCCCATCAGCAGACCGGACAGCCACTCGGCACTCTTTTGCAGCAGACCGAACATCAATTCCAGCGGCAGGAAGATGAAGACGGCCAGCAGGTTGAAGAAGTCGTGCACGGTGGCGGCGGCGAAGGCGCGGCGAAACTCGCCTCTGTCCCGGATGTGCCCCAGGGAGACGATGGTGTTGGTGATGGTGGTACCGAGGTTGGCCCCCATCACCATGGGGATGGCCATGCTCATGGGCAGGCCGCCCGCCACCAGGCCGACGATCACCGAGGTGACGGTGCTGGAGGATTGCACCAGGGCGGTGGCCAGGATACCGAGCAGCAGCGCGACGAAGGGGTTGTTGGCGAAGGCGAAGATCTGGGCCGCGCCCTCGGCGCCGCCGGAGAAGCCCTTGAAGCCGTGGGAGACGGCGCCAACGGCGACCAGGATCAGATAGATCAGCGTGATCACCGCGAGCCAGTTGAACAGGGGGCCGGGACGACGGATCTGCTGGGGTGCGGAAGATGCGGTGCTGTGCATATGGCCTCTTGGGGTCGTTCTGCGTTGAATTGGACGGGCGCATTACAACAAGGCTCCATGACAGAAATATGACAACGTGACACTTTTATGATGCTTTGGTGACAGGGCGGCAGGGGGCGTCGCAGACAAAAGGTGTCGGAGCAAACGCCGATATGGCGCCATCCGGCTCATCACCGGCCCCCGCCCTTGCACTGGGATCCCAGGGTTATATGCTGCCGGACTTTCCTGTCTTGAAACTGAGGAAGTGATGATGCGTGCATGGGTTTTGTGCCTCTCCCTGGGTCTGCTGTCTGCCGGTGCGCAGGCCAGCGTGTTCAAGTCCGAGTGCAACCTCGACAAGGCGGTCAGGAACGAGGCGATGAATGCCACCCTGGGGGTCAAGGGCAACTGCGATGCCGACAAGCTGGTGCGCCAGCAGAAGGAGAAGGCCAATGCCGAGGTGAAGAAACACACCACGGACGTGCTGGACAAGAAGACGGCGGGACTGAAAGAGACCAGGCAGCACACCAATGCGGCCCTGAACAAGCAGAGTGCCGGCGTGAAGCAGGCGCAGGACAAGGTCAACCAGACCCGCAAGGATGTCAACGCCGTGGCCAGGGATCCGGTCAAGGCGGCCGCCACGGCCGTGCTCAATCAGGGGTGAGGGTCCTCGCACCGGACGTCTGAATGCAAGAAGGGGAGCCATGGGCTCCCCTTCTGTTTGGGCGTGTGTGCCGCCTTACTGGCCGTCGGCCGCTTCCTCGTACTGACGGAAGGGGATGCGGAACACGGCGAGGCGCAGGAAGAGGTAGGTGACCCCGATCCCCGCCCAGATGAGGCCAAGCTCCAGGGAGCTCTGCTCCAGGTTGATCCAGAGGGCGCCGATGGTGGCGGCCCCCAGCAGCGGCAGCACCAGGAACAGCAGGTGCTCCTTGAAGCTCTTGTTGCGCTTCTCGCGCACCCAGAACTGGCCGATCACCGAGAGGTTGACGAAGGTGAAGGCCACCAGGGCGCCGAAGTTCACCAAGGCCAGGGCCATGTCCAGATCGAAGGAGACCGCGGAGAGGGCCAGGGCCCCCACCAGCAGCACGTTGATGGCCGGGGTGCGCCAGGTGGGGTGGATATAGCCGAACACCCGCTCCGGGATCATGCGATCGCGCCCCATCACGTAGAGGATGCGCGACACGCCGGCGTGGGCCGCCATGCCGGAGGCGAGCACGGCAGCGGTGGTGCACACCAGCACCACGCTCTGGAACAGGGTGCCACCCACGTAGAGGGCGATCTCCGGCAGCACGGCGTCCGGCTCCTTGAAGCGGGCCAGATCCGGGAAGAAGAGCTGCAGGCTGTAGGAGACGGTGACGAAGATGATGCCGCCGATGAGGGCCGTCAGCACGATGGCACGGGGGATCACCTTGCCGGCATTCGGGGTCTCTTCGGAGAGAGAGCTCAGGCCGTCGAAGCCCAGGAACGAGAAGCAGAGGATGGTGGCGCCGGTGAACAGCGGCAGCATGCTGGCAGACTCCACATGGAACGGACGGCTGCTCATCAGGGTGCCGGCCCCTTCACCGTGACTCAGGCCCCAGGCGATGAGGCCGAGGAAGGTGACGATGATGGCGATCTGGATGAAGACGATGAAGCCGTTGAGGTTCGCCACCAGCTTGATGCCGCGTAGGTTCAGGAAGGTCATCACGGTCACCAGACCGAAGATGAAGATCCAGGGCTCCACGGTGGGGAACATGGCGGTCAGGTAGATCTTGGCCAGCAGGATGTTGATCATCGGCATGAACATGTAGTCCAGCAGGGAAGACCAGCCCACCATGAAGCCCACATAGGGGTGGAACACCTTCTGGGCATAGGTGTAGGCGGAGCCTGCAGACGGGAAGCGGCGCACCAGGTGGCCGTAGCTGAACGCGGTCAGCAGGATGCCGCCGAGCGCCAGCAGGTAGGCGGTGGCCACGCGACCATCCGTGATGTCACCGACGATGGCGAAGGTATCGAATACCGCCATGGGCGTGAGGTAAGCCAGACCCATCACCACGACCTGGAACAGGGTGAGGGTCTTGAGCAGCTTGGCACCGGCCATCACGCTTTCTCCTCTGCACAGGCCCCGTGGGCGAGATGGGACGGGATCAGGGACGCGGGAACGCGTCGCTGGACACAGGGGGCGCCCATCTGTGGCACAGATGCGTGGCGCACGCCGGCGGGGACCGGCAGGAAAGCAGTGAAATGCCCCATGTTTTTCCTCACAACGTCGGGAGATTGCTTGGCAATCTGGGTATCAATTCCGGCACATGGCCGGCCTCTTGGTGAATGGTGGTGTGCCCCAGAAAAGCAAAGAACCGATGTTGTTGAAACATCGGCTCTCAAGGGGCGCCGTATTGTGCCCTCAGGGGGGGGAGGAGACAAGCGAAAAAGGCCGCCAGCGGGGAATTTGTTCCCCCCGTGAGCGATCACTTCGCCACCGCTGCCGGAAAGTCGATGACAACCTTGTCATCAGGCGGGACCCTGCTTTGCCGCCATGTGAAACCGGCGCCCTGGGGGCGCCGGTTTTGCTCAGGAGGCGTCCTGCTCGGGGCGGCCGAGGCGGACCCGGAACACGGTGAGGCGCAGCAGCAGGTAGATGGCGCCGAGGGCGGCCCAGATCAGCCCCAGCTCGAAGGAGGCGGGCTCCAGGTTGAGCCAGAGCACCCCGATGCAGGCGGCGCCGCACAGAGGCAGGGCGAGGAACAGCAGGTGATCCTTCAGGGTCTTGTTGTGACCCAGCCTGAGATAGAAGTGGGCAATCACCGCCAGGTTGACGAAGGTGAAGGCCACCAGGGCGCCGAAGTTGATGAGCGCCAGCGCCATCTCCAGATCGAAGGCCACCGCCGAGAGGGCCAGCATGCCCACCAGCAGCACGTTGAGAGCCGGGGTCTGCCAGGTGGGGTGGATGTAGCCGAAGACGCGGCTCGGCAGGGCGCGATCCCGGCCCATCACATAGAGCAGGCGCGACACCCCGGCGTGGGAGGCGAGCCCCGAGGCGAGCACCGCCACCGTGGTGCAGACCAGCACCACCGCCTGGAACAGCTTGCCACCCACATAGAGGGCGATCTCCGGCAGCACCGCATCCGGCTGCTGGAAGCGGGAGATGTCCGGGAAGAAGAGCTGCAGGAAGTAGGAGACGGAGATGAAGAGCACGCCGCCGATGAGGGCGGTGAGCACGATGGCCCGGGGGATCACCCGATCCGCGTTCGGGGTCTCCTCCGACAGGGTGGTGATGGCGTCAAACCCGAGGAACGACAGGCAGAGGATGGAGGCGCCGGTCAGCAGGGGATTGATGTGCATCTGCTCGGAGAAGAAGGGGCGGCTGCTCGCCACCGTGCCGAGCCCCTCGCCGTGGCTCACGCCCCAGGCGATGAGGCCGATGAAGACGGCGATGATGCTGAACTGCATGATGACGATCAGGCTGTTGAAGTTCGCCACCAGCTTGATGCCCCGCAGGTTCAGGAAAGTCATGACGGCGGCCAGGGCCAGGATGTAGGTCCAGGGGGCCACGCCGGGGAAGAGGGCCTCCATGTAGATCTTGGCCAGCAGCATGTTGATCATGGGCATGAACATGTAGTCGAGCAGGGAGACCCAGCCCACCATGAAGCCCACATAGGGGTGGAACACCTTCTGGGCATAGGTGTAGGCGGAGCCTGCCGAGGGGAACTTGCGCACCAGGTGGCCGTAGCTCATGGCGGTGAACAGCATGCCGATGAGGGCGAGCAGGTAGGCGGTCGGCACATGGCCTTCGGTGATCTCGGTGACGATGCCGAAGGTGTCGAACACCGCCATGGGGGTGAGATAGGCCAGCCCCATGATGACCACGTGCCAGAGTTTCAGGCTTTTTTTCAGACCGGCGGGGTGCGGGTGCATCAGGCGATCCCCCGCAGGCTGGCTGACGGGATCAGGCTGACGGTGAGGTCATCCTGCACGGTGGGGGCGCCAGTCCGGGATGCGGACGGATGGCGCAGACCGGCGCGGGCCGGCAGGAAAGCGATGATATGCCCCATGGAGTTCCTCACTAAGAAGCGGGTGTCGTGAGATGGCGTGCCACCTCGTTATCATTTCCGGTCTGTTCCGGCCTCGTTATGGATTTGTTTGGCGCAAAAAAAGAACCGGGCTCCGATGAGCGGACGGTCCTTGAATACGGCGGCGCATTGTGCATTCGTGATGCCCCCTTGACAAGCATATCAAGGGAGCAAAAACGCATTTTTTTGCACGTGGGCGAACGCTGTCTTCCGGATCAGGCCAGGGAGGCGGACAGGGCCTGCTCCAGCAGGTCGAGCCCCTCGTCGACGATGGCCGCCGGGGCGGTCAGGGGGGCGAGGAAACGGATCACGTTGCCACGCACGCCGCAGGCCAGCAGCACCAGCCCCCGCTTGCCCGCCTCGGCCACCAGCCGCTTGGTGAGATCCGGGTCCGGTCTGGCGGCATCTCCCTCCTTCACCAGCTCCATGGCCACCATGGCGCCGGGGCCGCGGATGTTGCCGATGCAGTCAAACCGTGTCGCCAGCTGGTGCAGGCGTGCCTTGATCTGCTCCCCCTGGGCCAGGGCCTTCTGGTTCAGGCGCTCCTCCTCGATCACCTCCAGCACCGCCAGGGCGGCGGCGCAGGCGATGGGGGAGCCCGCATAGGTGCCCCCCAGGCCACCGGGCTTGGCGGCGTTCATCACCTCGCTCTTGCCCACCACGGCAGAGAGCGGGAAGCCGCCGGCCAGGCTCTTGGCCAGCGTCATGATGTCGGGTTCGACACCGCTGTATTCGGTGGCGAAGGTCTTGCCGGTGCGACAGAAACCGGTCTGGATCTCGTCGCAGATGAGCAGGATGCCGTGCTGGTCGCACACCTGGCGCAGGCGCTGCATGAAGCTGGCGGAGGCGGGGTAGAAGCCCCCTTCCCCCTGCACCGGCTCGATGATGATGGCGGCCACCCGGGTGGGTTCGATGTCGGCGCTGAAGCAGAGATCCAGCGCGGCCAGGGCATCGTCTTCACTCACTCCCAGGTAGTCGGCGGGGAAGGGGAGGTGATAGACCTCGCCCGGGAAGGGGCCGAAGCCGGTCTTGTAGGGCACCACCTTGCCGGTGAGGGCCATGCCCATCATGGTGCGGCCGTGGAAGCCCCCTTTGAAGGCGATGGTACCGCTGCGACCGGTGTGGGCGCGGGCGATCTTGATGGCGTTCTCCACCGCCTCGGCGCCGGTGGAGAGGAAGAGGGTGCGCTTGGGGGTGGGGCCGGGCACCAGGGCATTCAATTTTTCCGCCAGCTCGATATAGCCGGGGTAGGGGGTGACCTGGAAGCAGGTGTGGCTGAACTTCTCGAGCTGCTCGCGCACCGCCGCCACCACCTTGGGGTGGTTGTGGCCGGTGTTGAGCACGGCGATGCCGGAGGCAAAGTCGATGTAGCGGTTGCCCTCCACGTCCCACAGCTCGGCGTTGTGCGCCCGGTCGATGAAGACCGGCAGCAGGGTGCCGACCCCCTGGACCACGGCCGCTTCGCGGCGGGCCTGCCACTGCTGGTTGTTGCTTGAATGACTCATCTTTCCTCCCTGAGGGGCATGGGCCCCCGCTGTTCCTGTGCCATCTGGCCATATGTGTGCCGCCAACTGCCCTCGGGCAGGGCGGCCTGTTCGCAAAAGGGGGCCCCGGGCGTGCCCTCAGGGCCCACAAGGCGCTCGGTCGTGACCGGCGACCCCCTCTTTCTATCTGTAAAAGCGATAGGCTGCGTCATAACGCATCTGTTTTAACGATGCGATTGCCCTTTCATTTCCCTCAGCGAATGCCGCCAAAGCAGAGGTATTTGGTCTCCAGGTACTCCTCCAGCCCTTCGGCCGCCCCTTCCCGGCCCAGCCCCGACTCCTTGATCCCGCCAAAGGGGGCCAGCTCGGTGGAGATGATCCCCTCGTTGATCCCCACCATGCCGTATTCGAGCCCCTCGGCCACTCGCCACACCCGGGCGATGTCGCGGCCATAGAAGTAGGCGGCCAGGCCATAGGGGGTGTCGTTGGCAAGCGCAATGGCCTCGGCTTCCGTCTCGAAGCGCACCAGAGGGGCGACGGGCCCGAAGATCTCCTCGTCCAGAATGGGGTTGCCCCGGGTGACCCCGGTCAGGATGGTGGGGTGATAGAAGAGGGGACCGGCGGGGTGGGCGTCGCCCCCCACCAGCACCCGGGCACCGGCGGCGACCGATTGCTGCACCAGCTCGGCCACCTTGCTGGCGGCGGCCGGGTTGATGAGGGGCCCGATCTGGACGCCCTCGCCCATGCCGTCCCCCACCTTGAAGGCCTTGACCGCGGCGGCGAGCTTCTCGGCGAAGGCGTCATAGACGCTGGCCTGCACCAGGATGCGGTTGGCGCAGACGCAGGTCTGGCCGGCGTTGCGGTATTTGGACGCCAGGGCCCCGGCCACGGCGGCGTCGAGGTCGGCGTCGTCAAAGACGATGAAGGGGGCGTTGCCGCCCAGCTCCAGGGAGAGGCGCTTCATGGTGTCGGCGCACTGGCGCATCAGCAGTTTGCCGATGCGGGTGGAGCCGGTGAAGGAGAGCTTGCGCACCACGGGGTTGCTGCACAGCTCGTTGCCCACCGCGCTCGCCTGATGGGAGGTGACGATGTTGATGACCCCGGCGGGAATGCCCGCCTGCTCCGCCAGTACCGCCAGTGCCAGGGCGCAGAGGGGCGTTTCGGCGGCGGGCTTGATGACGATGGTACAACCGGCGGCCAGCGCCGGACCCGCCTTGCGGGTGATCATGGCGATGGGGAAGTTCCAGGGGGTGATGGCGGCCACGACCCCCACCGGCTGCTTGATGGTGGCCAGGCGCCGATCGGCGGAGAAGCCGGGGATGGTGCGGCCATAGGCACGCTTGCCCTCTTCCGCGAACCACTGGATGAAGCTGGCGCCGTAGGCCACCTCTCCTTTGGCTTCCGCCAGCGGCTTGCCCTGCTCGCAGGTCATGATACGGGCGAGCTCCTCCTGGTTGGCCATGATGCGCTCGAACCAGGCGTAGAGTTTGCTGCTGCGCTCCTTGGCGGTGAGGGCCGCCCAGGCGGGTTGCGCCGCGTGGGCGGCCGCGATGGCGAGGCGGGTATCCTCCCCGTCCATGTCGGGCACCTGGGTGATGACCTGGCCGGTGGCCGGGTTCAGGACCTCGAACCGGCGCCCGCCCAGGGACTCGCACCAGCGGCCGTCGACATAGGCCAGGGATTTGATCAGGGAGAGAGCAGGTTGTGATGCTGACATAAGTAAGGGGCCTCGATAGTGGGTCTGGGTGGCGCGTTTATGTGGGCACCGCCGTATAGAATAATAAGCACGTAACGACCATAAAATGAGCCGAAATGTTTTTCAAGTGTTAAATATATTTGAGTGAACTGGGCGTCACATGCTAGAAATGGGGCTGTGAGCGCGATTGTAGCGGTTTTCATTGCGCAGGGTGTGCAAAATAATGAACGCTCTGGGTTGTGCAGGATAGTGAACGGGGCTGACGTGCCTGACTCACTATATTGACCAGTCGGCCCCAGGTATTCGAATGACCATGGAAGGAGGTGGGCGATGGAGCAATCCCGTGGCGAGGTCCGGTGGCGGACCATGACGGACAACCCTCTGGCGGAGCACGAGAGAAACATGGGGGAGCGGCTCGCCCGGATCCGCAGGGAGCTCGGGCTCTCCCAGCGCCGGGTGGCGGAGCTGAGCGGCCTGACCCACGGCGCCATCTGCATGATAGAGCAGAACAAGGTGAGCCCCTCGGTGGCCTCCCTGCAAAAGCTGCTGAGCGTCTACGAGCTGCCGTTGTCGCGCTTCTTCGCCGAAGAGGAGGTGGCGAGCACGCCCAGCGTGGTGATCAAGGCGGAGCAGCTCATCGAGCTCGGCAGCCAGGGGGTCTCCATGAAGCTGGTGCACAACGGCAACAATCGGCGCCAGCTCGGCTTCATGCTGGAGACCTATGCCCCCGGCACCGACACCGGCGGCGTGGTGAAGCATCAGGGGGAGGAGGTGGGCACCGTGCTGGAAGGGTCGGTGCTGCTGACCCTGGCCGGCCAGACCTATGAACTGTGCGCCGGGGACAGCTATGTCATCGACACCGGCGAGCCCCACAGTTTCAGCAATCCCTCGGGGCAGGTCTGCCGCATCGTCAGCGCCCACACCCCGGCCAGCTTTTAATGTGAACAACCCGTTGTGTTGGAAACGAACCGGTAAGGAAACAGGGATCATGACCGAACATGTAAAGAGTTACTACGCAGCCAGTGCCAACAAACACGCGCCCTATCCCACGCTCACCGAGCAGCTGGAGTGCGACGTCTGCGTCATAGGCGCAGGCTACACCGGCCTCTCCAGTGCCCTGCATCTGGTGGAGAAGGGGTACAAGGTGGTGGTGCTGGAGGCGGCCAGGGTCGGCTTTGGCGCCAGCGGTCGCAACGGCGGCCAGATCGTCAACTCCTACAGCCGCGACATCGACACCATCGAAGCGAACTGCCCGCCGGATCAGGCCAGGCTGCTCGGCTCCATGTTGTTTGAGGGGGGCCAGATCATCCGCGAGCGGATCAAACGCTACAACATCCAGTGCGATCTGCAGGAGGGCGGGGTGTTCGCCGCCGAGACCGAGAAGCAGCTTCACGAACTCAAGGCGCAGAAGGCGCGCTGGGAGAAGTGGGGCAACGACCAGCTGGAGCTGCTCGATGCCGACGGGGTGCGCCAGGTGGTCGCGAGCGATCGTTACGTCGGCGCCCTGCTGGACAAGAGCGGCGGCCATATCCATCCCCTCAACCTGGCGCTGGGGGAGGCGGAAGCCATCCGCATGCAGGGGGGGCTTATCTTCGAGCAGTCCGCCGTCACCAGCATCACCCCGGGTCAACCCGCCCTGGTCAAGACCGCCAAGGGGGCAGTGAAGGCGCGCTTCGTGGTGGTGGCCGGCAACGCCTATCTCGGCAACCTGGTGCCCGAGCTCGCCGGCAAGAGCATGCCCTGCGGCACCCAGGTGATCGCCACCGAGGTGCTGGGGGAGGAGCGGGCCCGCTCACTGCTGCCGCAAAACTACTGCCTGGAGGATTGCAACTACCTGCTCGACTACTACCGCACCTCCGGCGATCACCGGCTCATCTATGGCGGCGGCGTGGTCTACGGGGCGCGGGATCCGGCGGATATCGAGCGGCTGATCATCCCCAAGATGCGCAAGACCTTCCCCCAGCTCAAAGACGTCAAGGTGGAGTACACCTGGACCGGCAACTTCCTGCTCACCCTGTCGCGCCTGCCGCAGTTTGGCCGCATCGGTCACAACATCTACTACATGCAGGGCTACAGCGGCCACGGCGTCACCTGTACCCATCTGGCGGGCAAGCTGCTCTCCGAGGTGCTGAGCGGTCAGGCGGAGCGCTTCGATGCGTTCGCCAGGCTGCCGCACTACCCCTTCCCGGGTGGCCGCCTGCTGCGCATCCCCTTCACCGCCGCCGGCGCCGCCTGGTACACCCTGCGCGATCGCCTGGGGGTGTGATGACAAGGTGGCCCGCCAGGCAGACTGGCGACAACAAGAAGAGGGAGGCGTTATGCCTCCCTCGTTTTTTGTCGTCAACCTGCCCGGGCACGGGGCTAGAAGCGGTAGGGGAAGCGGATCCCGATGGTGTAGTCCGGTGCATCCGTGGTGAGCCCGGCAGACCAGTTGACCGCCATGGAGAGGTTGTCGGTGATGGCCCAGGTCGACCCCATGCCAAAGCTGGCGGCGTTGGCATCGGAGCCGGTGACCTTCTCCATGGCAAAGCCTTCGGACCCCTGCTCGGACTCCATGGTGACGCGCTGGTTGATGTTGAAGGAGAGGCTGAAGCGTTCGTTGAGGGCGAATGCGACCCCCAGGCCATATTCATACCAATCCCCCAGCTGGATGCTGCCGGGCTGGTTGCCGGGCTGGTAGGAGATATCGTCAAAGTCCTGCGTGAGGCTGTGGCCATAGTTGAGGCTGGCAAACAGGATGGCGGGATCCATGGTCTTGACCAGAGAGAAGCCGGTGGAGAGCTGCCAAAGCCCATTGCCGGTGGCGAGCTCCTTGGGGGTCACCAGGTTGCCCGATTCCGAGGTGTTGATCTCGATGCCGTAAGGATCCTTGCCGGTCGGCGCCTTGGCCCGGAAGTTCCACACCAGATCCGGCCAATCCTCGCTCTCTGCCATGACCCTGTAGTAGATGGCGAGGCTGAGATCCCCCAGACCGCCATCGCTGACGCTCTGCTCCTCGAAGTCGCGGCTGGAGTTCTCCTTGCCGGTGCTCTGGTAGTTGGTGTTGCGGAACATGTAGGGGAGTGCCAGCTCCAGTTGCCAGCGATCGTTGAGGGTGTAGCGGGTGATGACATCCGCCGTCCACTGATCGGAGCGCACCCGATCCAGGTTGATTTCGCCAAGGAAGATGGCGTCCAGGGCGAGGAAGCCGCGCAGGGCGAGATCCTTGCGGTTGTAGTGCTGGTAGGAGAGGCCCACATCGACGGTCAGGGCTCGGTCGAACACATTGTGCTGTTCGATCATCAGGTCTTCGGTACTGCGGCCGACTTCCGGCGTGCGCCGTGAGGCGTCCTGCTGGGTGGAGGCGACGGCGGCCCCGGCTCCGGCGGTTGCCGTCGTGGCACCGGCGGCCTTGACGGCCTCCAGGCGGGCCTGGAGCTGATGGAGGGCCTGGTTTTGCTGGATCAGTTGCTGGCGCAGGAGATCCAGCTGTTGTTGCAGGGCCTCCTCTTCGGCCGTGGCCCCCCAGCAGGCGAAGGGGGCGAGGGCAATCAACAGCATGCGAGACTGTTTCATCGGGATACGTCCTTGTTGTTTATCATCCTTTCTTATAGTTCAGCCCCGGGAACTCACCTGCTCTCAGCGCGAAAACCAGATGCGGGTCTGATTGAGCGTCTGCAAACCGTCCCCCCTGACCTTGTTGAACTGCAGCAGCCCCCGGCTGAAGTCGGTACCGCGCAGGCTCTGCTCCAGCAGGACCCGGCCGTCGGAAGAGTGTAGTTGCAAGCCGGCATAATTCCCCGAGACCCGATAGGTGGCGGTGCCAAGATCGCCCTGGTGCTCATAGCTGCCCGCCTGGACCAGGTGTCCCGTCATGGTGGGGGTGGTCAGTTCAATACCGGTCTGGTTGACCGAGCTGTTGCCACTCCCCTCCAGTTGAACGACCTGCACCAGCCCGGCCCCCTGCACCTGGGCCTCCTTGGCGGGCGTGGCCGCGGGCTTGACCTCATCCTTGACGCGCACATCCAGCTTGGGTTTGTTTTGCACAATGCTCAGTGCCAGGTTCATGGCCGCCGTCTGCTGGGCCTGGGCCGTGGTCAGTGACGAGATGAACTCGATGCCGAAGTAGCTGATGCCATGGCTGCTGACATAGCGGCCGCGCAGGTGGGCCAGCTCCCCGTCCGCCAGTTCGGGCGCAAAATGGTCTGACAGATGGGCCAGCGGGTCCGGTGCTGCCAGCAGCGGAGAGGCGATGCCACCCAGACTGCAGAGGAGGCATAGGGCGGGTCGGGTATTCATGATGACCTCACATTAGCTCTTTGTGCTGAAAACCGAATTCCAGCAGGGATGTTTCATTGACCGGGGCGAAGAGCCCATCCTTGCCTCTGACAGAGAGCGGGGGAGAGGGGTTGGCAAGGGGGGCATCGGGACGATAGCCCGCGCCGATGACGGCGAGGAGGATGCCGTTCCAGCTCTCCTTGAACTCCTTGAAGGTGATCACCCGGTTGCCGAGGGCCGGGTCTGCCAGATAGACGCGATCATGGCGATCGATGGCCCGCAGCACGGCAAAGTGCTGATAGCCGCGAATGTTGAGCAGGACGATGGTGGGTACCCTCACCTGGCGCAGTTTTTCATCGCCCAGTCGATACCCTCTGACCCGCATGCCGAGCATTTGCAGGTACTGCTTCATGTCGAGCATGGAGAAGCCGTAGTGCTTGACCTGCTCCGGGTCTGCCATGGCAAGCATGCCATCCATGACCCAGCGTTCATTGGTTGCATGGCCGTAGGCGTAGCGCAAGATGGTGGCGACGGCGGCGGCCCCGCAACTGAAATCCGTATGTTGGCGCTCGATGTTGGCGTACCGGCGCTCCAGAATGCTCTGTACCGGTTTGTTGAGATCCCCCAGCGCCGGGAGATGCTCCCCCAGTGGCACCGAGCCTGCCCAGACGGCAGGACAGCACAGCAACAGCAACAGCCAGCGCATTCAGACCTCCAGTGTCAGGGAAAAAGGGGGCACTGGGCCCCCTCGCATCGACTTACTTGGCAAACCCTGCGGCCAGCGAGAGATTGTTCGCTTGCAGGTTGTTGGTCCCCGAGGAGACGTTCACCCCGATGTTGCCCACGGCACCGTTGAAGGCGCCGCCATCGATGGTTGCCCGGTTGAAGGTTTCGCGGCTGGTGTAGGTGTTGACCACGGGAATATACCCGACGGCGTACCCACTGAGCTTGATGTCACCCTCTTCCTTGAACTCGAACTTGCCATCATCTTTCGGGTTGTTGTTGCCGTACCTGTCGTTGTCATTGTCGTGGTCATGTCCTTTCTTGACATCATGACCGGTACCGCCCCCCTCGTAATCGCCCCAAGCCTTGAGACCGAGGAACACACCCGCCTTGTCAACTGTCTTGGTTGCACTCAGGCTTTGGTTTTCGGTCATGTTCTTGGAGACGCTCTGGCTGTTGGCCACGGTGGCCACGGCCATGTTGCCGGTGGACACGGACGCTGCCATGTTGTTGGCCTGGACGTTACCCGAGCCCGAGGTCACGTTGACCCCGATGTTGCCTGCGGCATCCTTGAAGGCCCCATCGCCCACACCGGCCTTGTTCTGATGGCCGTGATTGGTCGTCCAGTTGTTGCTGGCGCTCTGGGTGGAGAAGACCTCGGCATCCGACGATCCGCCAGGGGCGCCATGTTGTTGTTGACCACGACCCATGATGAACTCGGCATCGACCTCGTCATAGGCGGCCAGGGAAGCGCTGTTGCCCTGTACGTTGGAGTCACCGGCTGCGACGTTGGCGCCGATGTTACCGGATGCACCCTTGAACGAGCCGTCGATCTTGCTCGTGTTCTCCGTTCTTGTATTGGCGGTGCCTATCATGGAACTGGACTGCTGGTTGTCCACGACGGCCATGCCGAGTTTGTTGACGTTGATGTAGCCGCCGACATTGACCCTGCCTTCGTATTCCACATCGACCTCTGCCTTGACCTTCTTGGTCAAGGTTGCCCCTGTCTCATCTCTGTCACCGCGGTAATCGGCGGATGCAGTGCCCGACATGGCCATGATGACCGCGGCGGCTAATGAGCTATAAATAAGTCCACGCATAATGAGTCTCTCCATTGAACTTTCAGCGGAAGATATGCCCATCGGCTGATACCCCCGGGCCTGGCTTCCTATCCCTGCGGCATCATGGGGATGCCGTTACTGCGCCAGCCAGGGGCAGGGAAACCATGTTGACTGACTGGTTTCCCTGTCCCGTGACCTGGTTCACCTGAATGACCCCCTTGCTGCCCGTGAGGGCGGTGTCATCCAGATAGATGCTGGTAGTGGTGTTGGCGGGGGGCTTTCCCCCTGGGGTCTTCGCGACGCTGGAGCTGAGATTGATGTCGGTCACGACACCCAGGCCGCTGTCATCGAGGGACAGGGCGAAGGCGTTCAGTTGCTGGTTGCCCTCACCCGCCCCCTGATTGATGCCGACCAGTCCCCGGTTCTGGCTCAGGGCCGAGCCCAGGATGGCGACGCTCTGGCTGCCGTTCAGATTGGTGGTGGATTGATTCAGCTGGCCAAATTGAATGACGGCAGGACCCGAAATGGCGATGGCTGCAAGATTGCCTTGCTGGTTGTTATTACCGGCAACCATATTGACGCCCATGGAACCACGAATATTGCTCAATGCCTGAGCACCGAGATCGACCCGGTTTTGTGCCAATGAGGGGGTGGCAAATGCCAGAAAAGGAAATGTTGCCAATGCAATATATGTCTTCATGTTCTGTCTCCATCTGCCAGGAGGGCTTATTGGAGAGAGCAACGACCATGCCAATTGGCAATGTTTTGATTTTTAACTGTTTTTTATTTGATATGATTGTTTTTATGTCTCAATGTTGAGAGCGACATATTATGTCGCCAAGTAAGCGCTTATTTATCAAAGGGTTTATTTTTTCTCACCGATATTTTTGCCGTCTCAATATTGTGGTGCCATCAGTCTAAAGGCGGGATGGTTTATAGTTATCATCGTCTGGCCATATTAAACGGCGCCATTTGATGATAAAGGGCGTTATCTGGATAAGTCGTCAGCGTCAGACTCCCTCGTGCAGTGGTGATAACAAGGAGTTGTCCCTATGACAGAAACGGCATTGTTGCTCATCAATTCATGTGCCGTACTGGAAAGCCTGCTGGAACAAGGCGAGTGGCAGGTGGAGCAGGCAAGCTCCCTGGTGGTGGCAGAGAAAAAACTGCAGGAAAAGGACTATCCCCTGGTGCTGGTGGTGATCGAGCATCAGCAGCACGAAGCCCTCTACAACCTGATAGCACAGCACTCCGGCGCCTTGTGGATCGGCCTCATCCAGCGGGACTGTCTCGCCAGCGAAGCCCTTCGCAATTTGCTGGCAGCCTGTTTTCATGATTTTCACACCTTTCCCCTGGACAGAGACAGGCTCTCCCACAGCCTGGGACATGCCCTGGGGATGGCGCGCCTCATCCGGCGACACCGCCCCCGACTGCAACCCCAGCTTCGTTTCATCCAGGGGGAGAGCGCCCCCATTCGCCAGTTGCGCGACCAGATCGTGCGGTTGCAGCATTGCCGCCTGCCCGTACTGGTGACGGGACCGAGCGGCACGGGCAAGGAGCTGGTGGCCCGGGAGCTGCACTACAGCACGTTCGGGGAGGAGAGCCCTTTCGTGGCGGTCAATTGCGGGGCCATGCCCCATCAGCTCATCCAGTCCGAGCTGTTCGGCCACGTCAAGGGGGCCTTCACCGGGGCACAGCACCACAAGATAGGCAAGATAGAGGCCGCCGATGGCGGCACCCTGTTTCTCGACGAGATAGGGGAGTTGCCACTGGAGGATCAGGCAACCCTGCTGCGCTTCTTGCAGGAGCAGTGCATAGAGGCGGTGGGCAGCCACCTGTCGCGTCGTGTGGATGTGCGGATCATCGCGGCCACCAATATCGATGTGGAACAGGCGGTGGCCAGCGGCGGCTTTCGCATGGATCTCTACTACCGGATCAACGTGGTGCGCCTGCGCACCCCGGCCTTGTGCGAGCGGGCGGAAGACATCCAGCTCCTTGCCGATGGCATTCTGGCGGAAGTGCGGGGCGGGCGGGTGCTCAGCTTCACCCGCAAGGCGCGCCAGGCCATGCAGTCCTATGGCTGGCCGGGGAATGTGAGGGAGCTGCGCAACCGGGTGCAGCGGGCGGCGGTCATGTGCAGCGGCCCCTTCATCGAAGCTGATGACATGGAGCTGACCAACATGGACAGCCTGCTGCTCGACGGCTCGCTCAAGGCGGTGCGCGAAGCGGCGGAGCGTCAGGCCTTGCAACGGACGCTGGCCCGCTTCCCCGATCAGCTCGAGGAGGTGGCCCGCACGCTCGACATCTCCCGGGCCACCCTCTATCGCCTGCTGGACAAGCACGATCTGCTGTGAGGGGACGGCAGTATCGCCCTGTCATGCAAAAAGCCCGGGCAGCAGGCCCGGGCTGCTTGTCTGGCCCCGTCGTGGGGGCTCGTGACTTCCGATGAGCTTCAGGCCATCTCCATGGCCAGGTGACAGAGTCGCCGCGCAGTCTCCTCCTCGCTCTTGACTATCTGATGCACGCCGCGCACGCGCAGATGATGCACCTCCTCGTGCTGGTGGGCACAGGCGGCGATGCGCATCAGGGCGCCGTATTCCTGCGCCCTGATGGCTATCTCACCGGCCAGCAGGCTGTCATCCAGGGTGATCAGCAGCCAGCTGGCGTTGGGCAGCGCCGCCGTCAGCAGATCCTGCTGGATGGGATGGCCCGCCAGACAGGTGATCCCCATGGCGCGCCAGGGGGCCAGCAGTCGCTCATCGGTGTCGATCACCACCATCTCCCTGCCTTGTTCATGCAACTGCAAGATGAGGTGCTGACCTATCTCGTCGGCGCCCACTACCACCACATGGCCCTGCAAGGGGCAGAGGTGAGGTGACTCATCGGTGCGTGGCTCGGGATGGCGCCTCAGCCAACGCTCCACCTGGTTGAAGACCAGCGGATTGAGCACAATGGAGAAACAGGCGCCGACCAGCACCAGATCCCGGGCGACCCCGGGGACCAGTTCGAGCATGACCCCGAGACCCATCAGGATGAAGGAGAACTCCCCCACCTGGGCCAGGCTGGCGGAGATGGTCAGCGCCGTGCGCTGGCTGTGGCCAAAGAGCCGCACGATGGCGAAGGCGGCCACCGATTTGCCGATCACGATGACGAACAGGGTGGCCAGCACGGCCAGGGGCTCGCGCAGCAGGATGACGGGGTCGAACAGCATGCCCACGGAGACGAAGAAGAGCACGGCGAAGGCGTCCTGCAGGGGCAGGGTGTCGTTGGCCGCCTTGTGGCTCAGATGGG
This sequence comes from Aeromonas sp. R7-5, assembly GCF_040908015.1. NCBI lineage: Bacteria > Pseudomonadati > Pseudomonadota > Gammaproteobacteria > Aeromonadales > Aeromonadaceae > Aeromonas > Aeromonas sp. R7-5. Next base: position 229,075 of record NZ_JBFOCZ010000032.1, read on the forward strand.
AGCTGTTCATCACGACGCCGGCGAAGAAGGCGCCGAGGGCAAAGGAGACGCCAAACAGCTTGACGGCGCCAAAAGCGATGCCCAGGGAACAGGAGAGGACGGCCAGGGTGAACAGCTCGCGGGAGCCGGTGGCGGCGGTGCGGGCCAGCAGCCAGGGGATGAGGCGTCGCCCGCCGATGACCATCAGGGCGATGAAGGCAGCCACCTTGGCCAGGGTCAGGCCGATATCCGCCATCACCTGGGCCGGGGTCAGTGCCTCGCCCCCCTGCTGCAGGTTGGCGAGGATGGGGAGCAGTACCAGGGCCAGCACCATCACCAGATCCTCCACGATGAGCCAGCCGATGGCGATGCGTCCCTCGTTGGTGTCGAGCTGGCCACGACTCTCCAGGGCGCGCAGCAGCACCACGGTACTGGCGGTGGAGAGGGCCAGGCCAAACACCAGGCCGGCGGTCACGGTCCAGTCGAGCAGTTGGGAGAGGCCAAGGCCGAGCAGGGTTGCAAGGGTTATCTGGACGATGGCTCCCGGGATGGCGATGTGTTTCACCGACAGCAGGTCTTTTACGGAAAAGTGCAGCCCGACACCAAACATCAGCAGGATGACGCCGATTTCGGCCAGCTCGGGGGCGAGCCGCAGGTCGGCGACATAGCCCGGCGTAAAGGGGCCGCATACCACGCCGGCCGCGAGGTAGCCCACCATGGGGGAGATGCGCAGGCGGCTTGCCAGCATGCCGAAGAGGTAGGCCAGCACGAGGCCGCCCACCAGGGTGGTGATAAGGGGGAGTGAGTGGTCCATGTCGTCACCTCGCTAATGGCAGTCAGGGGCTACCAGATCACCCGAAGGCAAAGAGGGCAGCTGTCAATGAGCAGGGGGGCGAAAGAGACAGAAGTTAGCCGCATCAAGACATTTTCTTGAGGACAACAGATGCCGTTTCCATTGAAAAATAATGCATTTTTATGGCTTGGACAACATTATTCCAAGATTTAGAAGAATTTTGACGGGAAATGTCTGTAACGCATTGTTTTAAAGTGAAAGGCTGACTCCTGAATGCAATTTTTGGCAGGAAAAATCAATCTGCGATTGTTTTCTTCGCAGCGGTTCACCTTGCCGTCGGCGGCATGGAGGAGGCTGGCCTCCTCCATGGTGAACGAGGGTGCTGAAGGGGCATCACTCTCCCCTGGCGACACCCTCACGTCTGGGGTCTGCGGCCCCCAGCCAGCCGCCGGCATGGCGCTGGACGCCCTGCAGCCCGGAGGTCTGCTCGTTAAGCAGGACCTCGTGCCCTCTGGCTTTGAGCCCCTGGACCACGGCGTCGGGCGTGCGCCCCTGCTCCAGCTCGGTGGGGCCGTTGCGACTGCCGAAATTGGGCAGGTTGATGGCCTGCTGCAGGTCGAGCCCCCAATCCTGGGTGCCGAGCAGCGCCTTGCCCACGTAGTTGATGATGGCCGAGCCTCCCGGGGAGCCCAGGCTCATCTCGAGCTCGCCGCTTGCCTTGTCAAACACCAGCAGGGGAGACATGGAGGAGCGGGGGCGCTTGCCGGGCTCCACCCGGTTGGCCACCGGCAGGCCGGCGGCGTCCACCGAGGTGAAGGAGAAGTCGGTGAGCTGGTTGTTCAGCAGGTAGCCGTTGACCATCAGCCGCGAGCCGAAGCCATCCTCGATGGAGCTGGTCATGGCCACCGCCATGCCGCTCTTGTCCACGATGGAGATGTGGCTGGTGGAGGGCAGCTCCGGGGTGGCGTCCCGGCCCCTGGCCAGCGCCCGGGGCGGGTTGCCGGGCTGGGCGACGCCCATGGAGCGGTTGCCGATAAGGTGCCCCCGCTGCGCCAGATAGCCCTTGTCCAGCAGGCCTGTCACCGGCACGTCGACGACGTCGCCGTCGGCCACGTACTGGTTGCGATCGGCGAAGGCGAGGCGTGCCGCCTCGCTGTAGAGGTGAATGGCCTCGCTGGAGGCGGCCAGTTGACCCTGCTCCCCCTGTACCGGTTTGAGGGCGGCCATGTCCCGGCTCTCCAGCATGCCGAAGATCTGGCCGAGGGCCAGGGTGCCGGAGGAGGGGGTCGGGAAGCCGCAGATCTCGCTCTGGCGATAGTCAAAGCAGAGCCCGTCCCGCAGCTTGGCCCGGTAGCTGGCGAGATCGGCGGCGCTCAGCACCCCGGGGTTGGTCGGGTGGGCGTGCACCTTGGCCACCATGGCCTCGGCCAGCGGGCCGCGATAGAAGGCGTCGGGGCCGTCGCTGGCCAGGGTACGCAGCACCCTGGCCAGGGCCGGGTTGGTGAGCCGGGTACCGGCCGTCTTGGGAGTGCCGTCCGCCTGATAGAAGTAGGCGCGGGCGTCCGGATCCCCGGCCAGATAGGGATCTTTTGCCAGTAGGGTGGCGAGGCGGGGGCTTATCACGAACCCTTGCTCTGCGAGGGTGATGGCGGGTTCGAACAGCGTGGCCCAGGGCAGCTTGCCATAGCGCTCGTGGGCCAGGGCCAGGGCACGCACCGTGCCGGGGGCGCCGACGGAGCGCCCGCCCACCACCCCCTCATAGAAGGCCATGGGTTTGCCCTCCTTCATGAAGAGCTGATCGGTGGCAGCGGTGGGGGCTGTCTCCCGGCCATCCACCGCCGCCACCTGCTTGCCGTCCCACACCAGCATGAGGGAGCCGCCGCCGATGCCCGAGGATTGGGGTTCCACCAGGGTCAGCACCAGCTGGACGGCGATGGCTGCATCGACGGCGCTGCCCCCCGCCTTGATGATCTGGTAGCCCGCGTCCACCGCCAGCGGGTTGGCCGCCGCCACCATGAAGTCACGGCCCTGCCAGCCCGGTTTGTCAATCCAGCCGCTGGCCGCCTCCGGGGCGATCAGGGTCTGGGGAGGAGGGACATAGTGAAAGCCATCCTGGGAGGCGCAACCGCCAAGCAGGCCGAGGGCGACCAGCAGGCCGAGGGGTTTGAGGGACATGACAGGCTCCTTGTCGGTTTCTTGTTCACCTGCCGAAATGTGTCACACTTGGAGCTTGATTAAAAGTTTGTCTTAATACTCATATGGTTACAAAACTATCAAGGAGGCGCTCATGACACACCGGGGGACGCTGGCGAAACCTTGCATGGCGGGGCTGCTCTGCCTGTTGCTGACGGCCTGCGGGGAGCCGACCTTCAGACCGCTGGCCCAGGGGGAGACCCTGCTCGCGTTCGGGGACAGTCTGACCGAGGGGCGCGGGGTGAGCCCGTCCCAGAGCTACCCCAGCGTGCTGGCGAACCTGAGCGGCCATCCCGTGGTCAATGGCGGGGTGTCCGGAGAGCTGAGCCAGGCCGGCAGGGCCCGCCTGCCCGGGTTGCTGGCTCGGCACAGACCCGCTCTGGTCATCCTGCTGGAGGGGGGCAACGACATCCTGCGTGGCAGCGGGGAGGCGGCCCTCAAGGCCAATCTCGCCGCCATGATAGAGGCGGTGCAGGGGAGCGGGGCCCAGATCCTGCTTGTCGGGGTGCCCCGAAAATCCCTGTTTGCCGATGGCGCTCCCCTCTACGAGGAGCTGGCAGAGCAGTACGGGCTGGTGCTGGACAACGACATCATCGGCGAGTTGCTGCGAGACCCGGCCCTGAAATCCGATGCGGTGCATTTCAATGCCGAGGGTTACCGCACCCTGGCGCAGCGACTTCATCGACTGTTGCAGGAAAGGGGGGCACTCTAGCGAGGTGGCATGCTGCCGGGGCAGTGCGCCATGCTGCCGCAATCAATGGGCTCAGGGGATTGCGCGGCGGGAGGGCGGCGGCGCTACCCCGGAGGGGACCAGCCCGCGGCGACGATGCCGATGGAGATGAAAAAACCGCCGTGAAGGCGGTTTTTTGCAATCAGGCTGAGCCAATTTGCTTAGATGGACTGCTCTTCACCGCCCAGGGCAGCAAACAGGGCCGGGATGAACTGGGAGAGTTCGGCGGTGACCAGGGCGAAGTCGGCGTCCAGGCGGGCGGCGGGATCTTCACTGGTGACGTCGTCGTTCTGCTCGCGCAGCTCTTCGCTGAACTTGAGGCGCTTGATGGAGAGATCGTCCCCCAGCACGAAGCTCAGGGTTTCGCCCCAGTTGAGGGCCAGCTTGGTCACCAGCTTGTCGTTGGCCAGGTGATTCTTGATCTCCTCGCTCATCAGATCCTGCTGCTTGCAGCGGATGATGCCGCCGTGCTCCATGGCGCTGCGCAGCTCGGCTTCGTCCTCCAGGGTGAAGGCGGCGGGCAGGTTGCCCTCGTTGAGCCACTCGGTCATGGTGATCTCGGGCGGGTTCTTGAGGGCCACCGGCACTACCGGCAGGGAGCCGATGGATTTGCGCAAGAGCGCCAGCAGATCGTCCGCCTTCTTGGCGGAGCCTGCATCCACCACCATCAGGTTGTCGGCAGGATTTATCCAGGCGAAGGTCTGGCTGGTGCGGCTGAAGGCGCGAGGCAGCAGGGTGTGCATGATCTCCTCTTTCAGCGCCTCCTTCTCTTTCTTCTTGAGGGCACGGCCCTGCTCGAACTCGATCGCTTCTACCTTCTCCGCCAGTATCTCCTTGACCACGGTGCCGGGCAGCATCTTCTCTTCCTTGCGAGCGCACAGCAGGATGTGGCCAGAGGCGGCGTGGGTCAGGGTGGAGCCGAATTTGCCAAGGGGCTTGACCCACCCGAACCGGGAGATGTCCTGACTGCCGCAGGGGGTGAAGGCGCAGGCTTCCAGCTGGGTTTCCAGCTGCTCAACGGTCAGGTCGAAGGGGCGGGTAAAGCGGTAAATCTGCAGGTTTTTAAACCACATGGCGTCCTCGGTCTCTAGATTGTCCGGCGGGCATTGTACTAGAGAGGCGCTTTGTGATCAGCCAATCATTCTCGCTAAATAAAGGGCGATCGACCTCACAGGGCCCCACCTTGATCCCCCGGGAGCGGGGGCAACTCCCCTAGACTGCAAGTGTTCACATTGCTGACAAGGAGGCGACCATGTTGAGACAGAGTCGGCCGGAAGACATGGAAGAGATCGTCGAAATCTGGCTCCTGGCCTCCCTGCAGGCCCACGATTTCGTCGATGCCTCCTGCTGGTGGCAGGCTCAGGAGGAGCTGCGTACCCGCTACCTCGATCACGCCCGCATCTGGGTGTTCGAGGAGCGAGGGGACCTGCTCGGCTTCATGGCGCTGGTGGATGATTACCTGGCTGCACTCTTCGTGCGCCCCGATAGGCAGGGGCGGGGGGTGGGGCACGCCCTGTTGCAGGAAGCCAGATCCAGATGTGCCGAGCTGCATACCCGGGTCTTCGTGGAGAACGAGCCGGCGGTGCGTTTCTACCGCCGCCACGGCTTTGAAATCGGGGGGGAGGTGCCCGATCCCCTCACCGGTCATCTTCAGTACCAGATGCATTACCAAGCCGTCTGAATCTGACGTCTGGGGCTGCCCCGGTTGAAAACGGGGGGCTCCATCCTCATCTTGTCTCCATCCCGGGGCGCCCTCGCCCCCGCTCTCTTCTCCCTATCGAGCCGTTTTCCATGAAGATCCTGCACACCGCCGACTGGCACCTCGGTCATCAGCTTCACGGCCACGACCGCCGCTTCGAACACGACGCCTTCCTCGACTGGCTGGCCGACACCATCAAGACCCGCGACATCGATACCCTGCTGGTGGCGGGCGATCTGTTCGACACCGCCAACCCTCCCGCCAGTGCCTGGCAGCAGCTCTACCGCTTCCTGGCACGTCTGCGGGCCGAGCACCCGGCACTGGAGATGGTGCTCATCGGCGGCAACCACGACTCCCCCTCCAAGCTGGATGCCCCCCACGAGCTGCTGCGCGCCTTCGACCTGCATCTGGTGGGCAGCATCAGTCGGGACGACGAGGGGCGCCTCGAGACCGAGCGCCTGCTGGTGCCGCTGCGAGGCAAGAACGGCGAGGTGGCCGCCTGGTGCGCCGCCGTGCCGTTTCTGCGCAGCAGCGATCTGCGCCCGGAAGGGCTCAGCGAGGGGCAGGACAGACTCATCGAAGGGGTGCGCCAGGTCTATGAAGCGGTGCTGAGCGAGGGGCGGGCGCGCTGCCATCCGGACCAGGCCCTCATCGCCATGGGCCACGCCTATCTGGCGGCGGGCCAGCTCTCCGAGCTTTCCGAGCGGCGGGTGCTCGGCGGCAACCAGCATGCCCTGCCTGCCGAGCTGTTTGCCGCCGCCGACTACACGGCGCTGGGTCACCTGCACCTGGCCCAGAGTCCGGCCGAGGGAGTGCACTACAGCGGCTCGCCGCTGCCGCTCTCGCTGGCCGAGGCGAATTACAACCATCAGGTGCTGGAGGTGACGTTTGAGGGGGGCAAGCTGGCCCGCCTTGAGCGGATCCCGGTGCCCCGCGCGGTGGAGATGATCCGCCTGCCCCAGAGCGGCCTCGACGAGGCGCTCCAGGCCATCGAGGCGCTGGCGCTGCCCGCTTGCCCGCAGCAGGCGCAGCCCTTCCTCGAGGTGCGGCTGCTGCTGCCCAAACCCGAGGCCCGCATCCGCGAGCGCGTACTGGCCGCCATCGGCGACAAGCCGGTGCGTCTTGCCCGCATCACGACCAGTTATCAGGGCTCGGGCCAGGGGCTGGCGGACGGTGCCGGCCAGCGCCGGCTCGATGAGCTCTCCCCCACCGAGGTGTTTCGCCTCTGCTATCAGCGTCAGTTCGACGGGGAGCCGGAGGCCGAGCTGGTGGCGTCGTTTGAAGAGATCCTGGAGCAGGTGAAGGAGTCCAGCCAATGAAAATCTTGTCGCTGTCAGGGGAGAATCTGGCCAGCCTGACCGGTCAATTCACCATCGATTTTGCCGGTGGTGCCCTGGGGGCCGCCGGCCTGTTTGCCATCACCGGCAATACCGGCGCGGGCAAGAGTACCCTGCTCGATGCCATCTGTCTGGCACTCTACGACGAGATGCCGCGCTTTATCGCCAATCGCAAGAACGTGGCCGAAGTGGGCCGCATGGATGACGAGGAGAAGCTCAAGGCCAACGATGTGCGCGGCATCCTCAGCCGCGGCCACGCCAGCGGTTTTGCCGAGGTGCAGTTTCGCGGCTGTGACGGCCGCATCTGGCTGGCCCGCTGGGCGGTACGCCGTGCCCGCAACCGCGCCGAGGGGCGCTTTCAGGCCCAGGAGCGCAGCCTGACCGACGTGGCGTCGGGCCAGGTGTTCAGTGGCAGCAAGCGGGAGCTGCAGGATCGCATCGACGAGCTGGTGGGACTCTCCTGGGAGCAGTTTCGCCGCGCCGTCATCCTGCCGCAGGGGGAGTTTGCCGCCTTCCTCAAGTCGAGCGCCGACGAGCGTTCGGCCCTGCTCGAACGGATGACCGGCACCGAGCTCTACTCCGCTATTTCGGTCCAGACCCATGAGCGGGCGCGGGAGGAGCAGCAGAAACTGGCTGCCATCAGCCAGCGGCTCGGTGACGTGGCGCTGATGGACGAGGCGACCCGCGAGCAGTGGGTGAGCCAGCAGGTCAGCCTCGCCACCAGCCTCAAGCACGAGCAGCAGCAACAGCAGCTGATGCAGGACTTGCGCGATCTCAACGGCCGTATCGCTGCCCAGTTGCAGGCCTGTCAGGAGGGAGAGGCGGCCCTTGCCGCAGCCGAGGCGGCCCACGCTGCGGCCGCCCCCGAGCGGGAGGAGTTCGCCCGCGCCGAGCAGGCCCAGGTGGCCCGCGCCGATCACGACGAGCTGGCCCGCCTCACCCTGGAGGTGCAGCAGCAGGAGAAGGCGCTGGCCGAGCTTGGTCCCGCACTTGGGCAGCTGGAGGAGCAGACCCAGCAGAGCGCCCTCACCGAACAGCAACTGCTGGCGGAGAAGATCGCCGCCGAGCGCGAGTGGGGAGCCCTGCAGCCTGAACTCAAACGGGCGCAGGAGCTCGACACCCGCATTCGGGAAAAGCAGCAGCAATTGCAGAAGATCCAGCAGGAGGGGGCGCAGGAGCGGGAGGTGCAGCTTACCCTGGAGCAGGGCTGGCGCCAGCAGCGCCAGCAGGTGGAGCAGCTCAAGGCCCAGCACCTGCAGTGGGGCGCCTGGCTTGAGGAGCACAAGGAGCTGGCGCCGGTGGCCCGCCAGTGGCAGCCCCTGCTCACCGCCATGCAGGATTGGGCCGAGGATGCCGACAGGCTGCAGCAACTGCTCACCCTGCGCGAACACAAGCTGCGCGCCCTCCGGCAACTGCAACACCAGCTGGAGCAGGGGCAGCAGGAGCGCGACTACTGGCAGCGCGAGCAGGAGCGGCTGCAGCAGCAACAGCACGAGCTGCAGGAGCAGCAGTGGGAGGGGCGTCTGGCCAAGGCGCAGGAGCAGTGGCAAGGGCAGACCGAGCAGCTGGGCCAGCTGCGCCAGCTGCTGGAGCTGGCCGACTATGGCCGCAATCACGGCGAGCAGCATGGTCGCCTGCAGCAGGAGATCGCCCAGCTGGAGCAGGCGCTCGGCAAGCTGGCCATCCTCGGCGACGAGCTGACGCCGGCCCGCGAGCGGCTCGCCCTGCAACGGGACGAGGCGCGTCACGCGCTGGAGCAGTCCCGCGCCATCGCCAGTTTCGAGCAGCATCGCCACATTCTGCGCGACGGTGAACCTTGCCCGCTCTGCGGCGCCGAGGAGCACCCCTATCACCAGAGCCAGCCACAGGTGGCGGGCATTCTGGGGCAACTGGCGGAGCGCGCCCGCAGCCTGGAGCTTGAGTGGGATCGGCTCAATCACCAATACATTCAGTGCGAGAGTGAACGCCAGGAGCTGGCTCGCCAGCTGGCGGTGCGCCAGCAGCATCTGCCTGAGCTGGAGACGCGCGCCGAACAGCTGACCCAGCGCTGGCAGCAGCTCGGCGGTGCCGAGCTGCTGGGCCATCCGTTGCCGCTGCGTCAGAGCCCAATTGAGTGGAACGAGTTGATGAGTACCCTGCTCGGCCGCGGCCAGAGTCTGGAGCAGGGGCTGGCCCGCAGCCAGCAGCAACTGCGCGAGGCCCAGCTTGGCCAGCAGCAGTTGCAGGCCGTGCGCCAGCAGCTGAGCCAGCTGGCCAGCCAGCACCAGCAGTTCGAGCAGCAGTGGCAGGAGGCCGACCGCCAGCGCATCGCCCTGGAAGGGGAGGTGAAGGGGATGGGCGAGCAGGAAACGACCCTGCGCCAGCGCCTTGAGCAGGGGGGCAGCCGGCTCGACGAGCAGATGGGAGGCCAGCCCTGGCGTCAGTGGCTGGGCAGCCAGCAGTGGCGCGAGTGGCAGCGGGCCTGCGAGGCCTGGCTGCACGGCCAGAGTGAGTGGGAGCGGCTGACCGGCGAGATTGCCAGCCTCACCCCGGCCCTGAGTGCTCAGGAGGCGCGCTTGCAGACCCAGCGTGAGCTGCTGCACAAGCTCGAGCGCGACGACAAGGAGCATGAACAGCAACGGCAGGGGCTGGTCACCAGCCGTGCCACCTGTCTGGGGGGCGAGGAAATTGCCCTGGTCGAGAGCCGCTGGCAGCAGCGGCTGCAACAACTGGCCAGCGAGCTGGAGACGATGCAGGGGGCGGCTCGCGCCTTGCGTGAGCGCCAGACCGAGCTCAAGACCCGTCTCAACCATCTGGAGCAGGAGAAGCAGGTGAGCAGCCGGCGGCGGCGGGAGGTGCTGGGGCGCTGGGCTGCCCACGCCAGCAGCCTCGGCATCGCCGAATATGACCTGCGCCGCCTGCTGGCCATGAGTCCGGATGAGCTCAAGGGGCGCCGTGCCGCCTTGCAGGCGCTGGAGGATGCCCGCGCCGAGGCGCGAACCCGTTTGACCGAGCGGCAGCGGGCGCTGGCGCTGGAGGAGAGCAAGCGGGATCGTTACCGCGAGCATCACCCCGAGCTGGCCGCGTTGGCGCCACAGGAGCTCGACAGCCGGCTGACGGCGCTGGAGGCGCACTGCCACGCCCTCGACGAGCAGCTGTTCCAGTGCAAGAGCACGCTGGCCCAGGCCGAGGCAGCGGCCCTCAAGGCGGGCACCTTGCAGGAGGAGCTGGCTGCCCAGCAGGCGGTGGCGGATCATTGGCAGCGACTCTCCGATCTTATCGGCTCGGCCAGCGGCGCCAAGCTGCGCACCTTCGCCCAGAGCCTCACCCTGGAGCGGCTGCTGCTGGAGGCCAACGCCCAGCTCGCCGAGCTCTCCCCCCGCTATCGGCTGGAGCGGGTGCCCGGCACCGATCTGGCGCTGCAGGTGGTGGATCTCGACATGGGGGACGAGGTGCGCTCGGTGGACTCCCTCTCCGGCGGCGAGAGCTTCCTGGTGTCGCTGGCGCTGGCGCTGGCCCTCTCCTGCCTGTCGTCGCGCCAGACCCAGGTCGAATCGCTGTTCATCGATGAGGGCTTCGGTACGCTCGATCCCGACAGCCTGGATCTGGCGCTCTCATGCCTCGATTCCCTGCAGGCGGCCGGTCGCCAGATTGGGGTCATCTCCCACGTGCAGACCCTGGTGGAGCGGATCGGCGTGCAGGTGCGGGTGGAGGCCCTCGGCGGCGGCGAAAGCCGGGTGGTGTTGCCCGGCTGACGACGTGTCGCCCATGACCCTCCATGAACAAAAAGGCCCCTGTCACAGGGGCCTTTTTGTTGGCGTGCAACCCGTCGCTGGTTATTTGCGCTCGGGCAGCATATTGGTCAGGGTGTTGTCCTTGAGCACATGGTGGTGGTAGATGGCTGCCGCCGCGTGCAGGGCAATCAGGGCATAGCCAATGTTGGCCAGCGTCTCGTGCAGCTCCTTGATGGTACCCTTCAGGCCGTCGTCGGGGGCGATGAGGGCGGGGAGTGCCAGGCCGAAGAAGGGAATGGGCTTGCCCCCTGCGCTCAACAGCAGCCAGCCCAGCAGCGGGGTGAGGATCAGGAAGCCATAGAGCGCCAGATGGGCGAGCTTGGCCAGCGTGAGCATCAGGGGGGAGAGATCGGGCACGATACGCGGTGAAGGGCTACCCACGCGCACCAGCAGGCGCACGACCACCAGCGCCAGGATCAGCAGACCCACCATGAAGTGAAACTCCTTCATCAGGTCGCGGCCGGCCGACCCTTTGGGGAAGATGTCCCTGAACTCCATCAGCGCATAGACGGCGATCATCAGCAGCAGGGTCAACCAGTGCAGCCCTATGCTCAGGCTGCCATAACGTTGTTCGGTATTTCTCAGCATCGTTGTCTCCTCGCCACTTAAGCGGCTTATCTCTTTTCATCCCGTCTCATATCGAGCCAAAGGACCCGCAGGTATCCCTCTTGAGGGTACTCGGCTTGCTTATGCCCGTGTTGATCTCGATAACATTTCTGCCTTTTTGCCATCATGCTGACCTGTGCGGGAGCCCATGGAGTATCAGGAGATGGAAGGGGCAAAAAAAAACCGAAGCACCAGGCTTCGGTTTTTGGCGGTCGCTGGCGTCAGGCCAGGGCGCATTATTTCTTGATGCGGATCACCGGGGTTTCGCCCACGGTCACGGCGCCAGTCATCTTCACCAGCTCTTTGATCTCGTCCATGTTGGAGATGACCACAGGTGTCAGGGTAGACTTGGCTTTGGCTTCCAGAACGGCCAGATCGAACTCGATGATGGTGTCACCGCGCTTGACCTGTTGACCTTCCTGAGCGATACGGGTGAAACCTTCACCCTTCAGCTCGACGGTGTCGATACCGAAGTGAACGAACAGCTCGATACCAGAGTCGGACTCCAGAGAGAACGCGTGGTTGGTCTCGAAGATTTTGCCGATGGTGCCGTCGCACGGAGCAACCATCTTGTTGCCGGCCGGCTTGATGGCGATGCCGTCGCCGACGATCTTCTCGGCGAAGACGACGTCAGGCACATCTTCGATGGGGACGATTTCGCCGGACAGCGGAGCAAAGATTTCGATGCCGCCAGTGTCAGAACTGTCGTCGGAAACCAGTTTCTTCAGTTTGTCGAACAGACCCATAGTAAAAGCTCCTAGAGATGATTGTCGCTGTTTGCAGCCGATCTTAGCAGACTGCCTTCTGCTTAATAAAGTTATCTACGCACGCTTCGATTTCGGCGGCGGTGGCAAAGCTCAGCGCCTGGTCGGCCATGGCCTTCACATCTTCGAAGTTGGTGTTGCGGATAAGCTTCTTGATACGCGGTACAGAGATGGCGCTCATGGAGAACTCATCCAGACCCATACCCAGCAGCAGCAGGGTGGCGCGTTCGTCACCAGCCAGTTCACCGCACATACCGGTCCACTTGCCATTGTCATGGGAAGCGTCGATCACCATCTTGATCAGGGTCAGGACGGAGGGTGACAGCGGGTTGTACATGGCGGAAATCATCTCGTTACCACGGTCGACAGCCAGGGTGTACTGGGTCAGGTCGTTGGTACCGATACTGAAGAAATCCACTTCCTTGGCCAGATGATGAGCCATCACGGCCGCGGCCGGGGTCTCGATCATGATACCCACTTCAATGGATTCATCAAAGGCTTTGCCTTCGGCACGCAGTTCGGCTTTCAGCGTCTCCACGGTAGCCTTCAGGCTGCGGAACTCTTCGACGGAGATGATCATCGGGAACATGATGCGCAGTTTGCCGAAGGCAGACGCACGCAGGATGGCCCGCAGCTGGGCGTGCATGATGTCGGTGCGATCGAAGAAGATACGCACGGCACGCCAGCCCAGGAAGGGGTTCATCTCTTTCGGGAAATTCATGTAGGGCAGTTCTTTGTCGCCGCCGATGTCCATGGTACGGACGATAATCGGTTGATCCGGCATGGCTTCGGCCACTTCTTTGTAAGCCTTGAACTGCTCGTCTTCGGTCGGCAGCGCGTCACGGTCCATGAACAGGAACTCGGTACGATACAGACCCACGCCTTCGGCGCCGTTGCGAATGGCGCCTTCGGTATCCTTGACGGTCCCGATGTTGGCGCACACTTCGACCTGGTGGCCATCCAGAGTGATGGCAGGCAGGTCTTTGAGCTTGGCCAGCTCGTCCTTCTCTGCCTGGAACTGGGCCTGGAACTTCTTGGCTTCGTTCAACTGGTCGGCGGTCGGGTTGATGATGACCTGGTTGTTGATCGCATCCAGCACCAGCATGTCACCGTTCTTGACGCGCTCGGTGATGTCGTTGGTGCCCACGACGGCCGGCAGCTCCAGGGAGCGGGCCATGATGGAGGTGTGGGAGGTACGGCCACCGATGTCAGTGACGAACCCCAGCACGTATTTCAGGTTGATCTGAGCGGTTTCAGACGGGGTCAGGTCTTTGGCGACCAGGATGACCTCTTCGTCGATGGTGCTCAGGTTGACAACGGCGATGCCCAGTACGTTCTTGACCAGACGGGTGCCGATGTCACGGAAGTCGGTGGCGCGCTCACGAAGATAGGGGTCATCCAGATCGGCCATCATCTTGGCGTACTGTTCGATCACCTCGTGAACGGCTCTGTCGGCAGAGGCCTTGTGTTCTTTGATGAAGGATCTGATATCCCCTTCCAGCTCTTCATCTTCGAGCAGCATGATGTGGCCTTCGAAGATGGCCTCTTTTTCTTCACCGAAGGTGCGACCGGCCATCTCTTTGATGGCTTCCAGCTGTGCGGCTGACTTGGTGCGGGCTTCGAGGAAGCGGTTGATCTCGGCATCAATCTGTTCGGCGGGAATCTTGCCCTGATTGATAACGATTTCATCTTCTTTCAGAAGAAGCGCCTTGCCGAATGCGATACCGGGGGACGCAAGAATGCCAGATATCATAATCCTTCCTATTAAAACGACTGTGGGGGAGGAATAAAGCTGGATTACTCCAGCTCGTCCATCAGGGCAACCAGCTTCTCAACGGCTTTCTGAGCGTCCGGGCCGTCAGCCTGGATGGTCACGTTGGTGCCTTTGGTCAGACCCAGGGTCTGGAGCTTGAACAGGCTCTTGGCGCTGGCGGATTTGCCACCGGAGACCACAGTGATCTCGCTTTGGAATTCTTTGGCTTCTTTCACGAACTGAGCTGCAGGACGGGTGTGCAGGCCGTTTTCAGCAGTAATAACAACAGACTTCTCGTACATGGTTTCACCCCATATTATTGATATTGTTTGGAGAGATGGTCGCCAATGAGGCTTCCTGTCTCACCGTGTCAGTATGGATATGTTGTAAAGTAACGAAATCAGACCTGCAATGGTTTAATCCAGGTCAATTTTCTGTGCAGTATTCGGCGTCGTGGCCAGGTATTTTTTCGCTATCAGGCTGCAAGCCGCGTCAGGCCTGGCCTGAAATTATTTTATAACGAAAAATAACACTTTGTTACCTTGTGATACCTTGCCAGCAAACACCTCGTGACGCCGCACAGGATATGAGATTTATCACAGAATGTCTGCTTTTTTTGTCATATCCAAGTTTGTTATTTTACCCCAAAAAATAAGGGGCCGAGTGGCACTGATGGCTAGAGAGTTTAGCGCATAATGAAAACGGCGCTCCGAGGAGCGCCGTCGTTTTGGTGTTGGCTGATCAACTACTGCTGCAATTCCTGCTCGCTGAACACACCGGCGAAGAGGGCGCTGGAGAGGTAACGCTCGGCGGCGCTCGGCAGGATGACGACAATCGTTTTCCCTTCGAACTCCGGCTGCTCGGCCAGACGATTGGCAGCGACCACGGCAGCGCCGGAGCTGATACCGGCCAGGATCCCTTCCTCTTCCATCAGGCGGCGGGCCATCTCGATGGCTTCGTCACTGCTCACCTGCTCGACGCGGTCCAGCAGGCTCAAATCCAGGTTGCCCGGGATGAAGCCGGCGCCGATGCCCTGGATCTTGTGCGGACCCGGTTTGATCTCTTCACCCGCCAGTTTCTGGCTGATGACGGGGGATTCGCTGGGCTCGACCGCCACGGAGACGATGGCCTTGCCTTTGGTCTTCTTGATGTAGCGGGAGACCCCGGTGATGGTGCCGCCGGTGCCGACGCCCGCCACGAACACATCCACCTCGCCATCGGTGGCGTCCCAGATCTCGGGGCCAGTGGTCTGCTCGTGGATTTCCGGGTTGGCCGGGTTTTCAAACTGTTGCAGCAGCACGTACTTGCCCGGCTCGGATTCGAGGATCTCGTTGGCCTTGGCAATGGCGCCCTTCATGCCGAGGGGACCTTCGGTCAGCACCAGGTTGGCACCCAGGGCCTTGAGCAGCTTGCGGCGCTCCAGGCTCATGGTGGCCGGCATGGTCAGGGTGATGGGATAGCCGCGGGCTGCAGCCACGAATGCCAGGGCAATGCCCGTGTTGCCGCTGGTGGGCTCGATGATCTCCTTGCCCTTGGTCAGCACGCCGCGTTTCTCGGCATCCCAGATGAGGTTGGCACCGATCCGGCACTTGACGCTGAAGCTCGGGTTGCGGCTCTCGATCTTGGCCAGCACGCGGCCCTTGGTAACACGGTTGAGACGAACAAGCGGGGTGTTGCCTATGGTCTGGCTGTTGTCCTCAAAAATTTTGCTCATGGTGCTATCCCTGTGTTTGTTAAGGCGATGAAACAAGATTACCCTGTGGTTTCTGAATGAGAAGTGACGAATCGTTATAACAATATGTTATTACAACATATAGAACTTATTCTCTCTTGCCGAGGGGGCTCCCGCTGCCTGGGCATCCAATGGAAGGGATCTCATGGGATTTGCAGGAAGCGACCGCTATCTCGCATCACAGGCACTGAAGATGGCCGTCGATGCCGCCATCGTGCTGGAGAAGCCGCTGCTCATCAAGGGTGAGCCCGGTACGGGCAAGACGGTGCTGGCGGAGGCGGTGGCAGAATCCCTGGGCGCCGAGCTCATCAGCTGGCACATCAAGTCCACCACCAAGGCCCAGCAGGGGCTCTACGAATACGATGCCGTCGCCCGGCTGCGAGACTCCCAGCTCGGTGATCCCAGGGTCGGGGAGATAGGCCACTACATCCGCCGGGGCAAGCTGTGGCAGGCCTTCAGCGCAGAGCAGCGGCCAGTGCTGCTCATAGATGAAATCGACAAGGCGGACATCGAGTTTCCCAACGATCTGCTGCTGGAGCTGGATCGGATGGAGTTCGATGTCTACGAGACCGGCGAGCGCGTGAAGGCGCGCCAGCGCCCCGTGGTCATCATCACCTCCAACAACGAAAAAGAGCTGCCGGACGCCTTCCTGCGCCGCTGTTTCTTCCACTACATCCGCTTTCCCGACAAGGCCGAGATGCAGGCCATCGTCAAGCTCCACTACCCAAACCTCAAGGAGAGCTTGCTCGGTGAGGCGATGGATCTCTTCTTCGAGCTGCGTGCGGTAGAGGGGCTGCGCAAGAAGCCGTCCACCTCCGAGCTGCTGGACTGGATCCGGCTGTTGTTGGCCGACGACATCGCCCCCGAAGCCCTGCGCACCCGTGAGCCCGGCAAGCTGGTGCCCGCTCTCTACGGTGCCCTGCTCAAGACGGAGCAGGACTTGCACCTCTTCGAGAAGCTCGCCTTTCTGGCGCGCAGCGGCGGCTGAATGCTCATCGACTTCTTCCTTCACCTGCGCCGCCACAAGCTTCCTTGCAGCCTGCGGGAGTTGCTCGACCTGCACGGGGCGCTGGCAGCCAGACTGGCCAGCCTCGACATGGACGAGTTCTACCAGCTATCCCGCTGCCTGCTGGTGAAAGACGAGGCGCACTACGATCGCTTCGATCGCGCCTTCGCCGAGTATTACGAGGGGTTAGCCGCCATCCCCCTGTTGCCGGAGAGCCTGCCTGACGACTGGCTGCGCCAGGAGTTCGAGCGACTGTTAAGCCCGGAGGAGAAGGCGTTGCTCCAATCCCTTGGCGGGCTCGACCAGCTGCTGGCGACCCTCAATCAGCGGCTAAGCGAGCAGAAAGCGCGCCACGCGGGCGGCAACAAGTGGGTCGGCACCGGGGGCAGCAGCCCGTTCGGTCACGGCGGCTATCACCCGGAAGGGATCCGCATGGGGGGAGAGGGCCAGCACGGGCGGGCGACCAAGGTGTGGGAAGCGCGCCACTTTCGCAACTTCAGTGACGACTCGCCCCTGGGGCAGCGCGCCATCCAGCTCGCCCTGCGCAAGCTCAGACGCTGGGTGCGCCGGGGCAATCCCGACGAGCTGGATCTCGACGACACCATCCAAAGCTCGGCCAGGCAAGGTTGGCTCGATGTGAAGCTCAGACCCGAGCGACATAACGGGGTCAAACTGCTGGTCTTCTTCGACGTGGGGGGCTCCATGGATGCCCACGTGGCCGAGGTGCAGCGCCTCTTTTCGGCCCTGCGCCACGAGTTCAAGCACCTGGTGTTCTTCTATTTTCACAACTGCCTCTACGACTTCGTCTGGCAGGACAATGCCAGGCGCCTTGATGATCGGCTCGATACCCTGCGGCTGCTGCGCACCTACGGCAGCGACTACAGGGTGATGGTGGTGGGGGATGCGAAGATGGGCCCCTATGAAATCACCTGGCCAGGTGGCAGCGTAGAGTACTGGAACGAGGAGCCCGGCCAGGTGTGGCTCGGGCGCCTGCAACAACATTTCCCCAAGATGGTGTGGGTCAATCCGCTGCCAAGGCAGGAGTGGCTGTGGCACCCCTCCATCAAGTTGATGAACGAATTGATCGGCGGGCGTATGCACCCGCTGACCCTGGCGGGTCTGGCTGCGGCCATCGACCAGCTGTGACCCTCTGAACCCTAAAAAACAGACAAGCCGGGATTGCACCCGGCCAGGAGCAAAGATGACCTCTATCGTAATCAGTGGCTCAGGCCTCTATACCCCTCCCTTTGCCGTCAGCAATGAAGCGCTGGTGGCGGCCTTCAACCAGTACGTGGATCTCTACAACGAGGAGAACGCCTCCGCCATCGATGCAGGGCAGCTGCCTGCCAAACAGCACTCGAGCTGCGAGTTCATCGAGAAGGCCTCCGGCATCAAGAGCCGCTATCTGGTGAGCAGCGAGGGGGTGCTGGATCCCGACATCATGCAACCACTCATGGCGGAGCGCCCGGACGATCAGCCCTCCATCATGGTGGAGATGGCGGTGGCGGCCGCCGAGCAGGCGCTGATCGCCGCCGGTCGTGAACCGGGGGAGATCGATCTTGTCATCGTCGCCGCCTCCAACATGCCGCGCCCCTACCCGGCGCTGGCCATCGAATTGCAGCACTATCTCGGCGCCAGCGGCCTGGCATTCGACATGAACGTGGCCTGCTCTTCCGCCACCTTCGGGATCAAGACCGCCGCAGACATGCTGGCGGCAGGCACCGCCCGGCTGGCGCTGGTGGTCAATCCGGAGATCTGCTCGGGTCACCTCAACTTCCGCGATCGGGACAGTCACTTCATCTTCGGGGATGCCTGTACCGCCGTGCTGCTGGAGCGGGAGGCCGATTGCCAGGTGGCCAACCCCTGGCAACTGGTGGCGAGCAAGCTGGTGACCCAGTACTCCAACAACATCCGCAACAACTTCGGCTTCCTGAACCGGCTCAGCCCGCGCACCCGCTACGGCGACGACAAGCTGTTCCGCCAGCAGGGGCGCAAGGTGTTCAAGGAGGTGCTGCCCCTGGTGTGCGATCAGATAGCCTCCCAGCTGGCGGAGCAGGGATGGGCGGCCGATGGCTTGAGCCGGCTCTGGCTTCATCAGGCCAACCTCACCATGAACCAGTTCATCGGTCGCAAGTTGCTGGGCCATGACGCCAGCCAGCAGGAGGCGCCTGTCATCCTCGACCGCTACGGCAACACCAGCTCGGCGGGTTCCATCATCGCCTTCCACCTCTTCAATCAGGATCTGCCGAGCGGGGCTCGCGGGGTGCTCTGCTCCTTTGGGGCCGGTTACTCCATCGGCAGCCTGCTGCTGCAGCGGCGCTGAGCACCCTGTTTTGCCCATAAAAAAGCCACCCGGGAGGGTGGCTTTTTTCATGCTGCCATAGAGGCTTTTTCAAGCGGGTTCGATGGCAAGTACCTGACATTGCGGTTCTTTTATCTGAAATCGCACGTTCACATCGAACAATCTGACACCGTACACCTTGTCATCCGGCTTGCCCTTCTTGTAAGCAGGGCGGGGATCCTGAGCCAGCACCTCCCTCACCAGTTCACGCAGCTCCGGGTGGGTCTTGAGCCAGGGGGCGAGCTGCTGCTCGGCCTGGGCGCTGAAGCTCACCGCCAGCGGCGGGGTGGGGGCATCGGGGGCGAAACCGCCACGGGCGTGGGGCAGGCTGTCGGCATAGGGGACATAGGGCTTGATGTCGACGACGGGGGTGCCGTCGAGCAAGTCCACCGCGCCCAGCTCGAGCCAGAGCTTGCCGCGCTCACGTCCCACCCCGTGCAGCTCGACCACGGAGAGGCCAAGGGGGTTGGGACGGAAGGTGGAGCGGGTGGCAAAGACCCCGACCCGCTCATTACCGCCGAGGCGCGGCGGGCGCACCGTCGGGTGCCAGCCCTGATCCATGGTCTGGTGAAACACGAAGCTGATCCAGAGATGGGAGAATTGCTCGATGCCACGCAGCACATCGGGCTGATCATAGGGAGGAAGCAGTTCGAGGCGGGCGCGAGCCGCGCTGACCAGGCCGGGCTGGCGGGGTATGGCGAACTTCTCCTTGTAGGGAGAGCGGATGATCCCTAGGGTATCGATATCGAACTTCATGGCGGATCCTGGCTGAAAACCCGGGCAATGTAGCACAGGCACGCCGAAAACGCAGGGGGAGCACCAGGACGCAGCCCCTGTGATCCCGATCCCAGACCCGGTGCCCGGGGGCTGTGTCCTGGTGCCAACTTGCGTAGGGTGGGGCGGCAAAAGGGGTGGCGGGGGAGCGGGCAAGGAGCCTGCTCCCCGCACCATGACGATATGCCTGGCGGCATCAGGGCGTGCCTGGGACGTGTGCTCACCATGCCAGGCCATGGCCGTTTCGGCTGCCCGTGGAGAGGCTGCAAGGAGAGGGCGCCATAGAGGAGAGACAGGGATGAAATTGTTGATTATCGGCGGCACCGGCTTTCTGGGTCGCCACCTGACCACGCTTGCCCTGGATTGGGGGCACGAGGTGACGCTGTTCAATCGCGGCCACCGCCAGCACCCGGATTGGCGGGAGCTGACCCAGCTTCACGGGGACAGAGACGGGGACCTGGCCCCCTTGCGGGGCGAGGGGCGGCACTGGGATCTGGTCATCGACACCTGCTGCTATCGCCCCGAACAGGCTGAAGGACTTTCTGACGCCCTGCTGGGGCGCTGTGATCGGCTCATTTTCATCTCCACCATCAGTGTCTATCGCGATTTTTCCCAACCCGGCATGGATGAGTCGGCCCCCTTGCACGAGATGGCAGGAGCGCCCACCGACTACGGCCCCCTCAAGGTGCTGTGCGAGTCGGTGTATCGCGCCCGCTGGGGAGATCGCCTGTGCACCCTGCGCCCCGGCGTGCTCTGCGGCCCCTTTGACCCGACCGCTCGTCTTGCCTGGTGGGTGAGGCGGGTGCAGCGGGGCGGGCACTGGCTCTTGCCGGGGCTGGGGGAGGACAGGCTGCAATACCTGGATGTGCGCGACTGCGCCGAGTTCGTGCTGCGGGCTGCCGAGCAGCGACTCGCTGGGTGCTTCAACCTGATCAAGCCCGGCATCGCACTGAACGACTGGGTGGAGCGTCTCGCTGCCCGGCTGACGCCAGCGACCCCCTTGCAGCTCGAGTGGGCTCCCTGGCGTGACCTGATGGCGGCAGGGGTGGCGCCCTGGCAAAGCTATCCCACGCTGCTGCCAAACGAGCTGCCCGAGTATGCTGGGTATGGCACCATCAGCGCCGAGGCCGCCATCGTTCATGGGCTGAACTTTCGCCCCCTGGAGGAGACGGTTGACGATCTGGTGGTATGGCTTGCCAGCAACCCCCGGGGGCCGCTGCCGGGCATGACCCATGACGAGGAACAGGCCTTGCGACGACGAGTGGAGGTTTCCTTGTCATCGAATGCGTACTAGCCGACATCATAAAGAAGAGGGCACCCCGGGGTGCCCTCTTCTCATGTGGGGTGTTCATCCATGACGGGCGCTCAGCGCAGCAATGCCCCCGCCTCGGCCAGCAGGGTCCTCAGCACACTGCGATGGCAGCGGGACTCCTGTTCGCAGTAGCATCCCACCGAGAAATGGGTGGTGTGGGAGAGGGCGGCCAGCAGGGCCAGATCGTGCTTCGCGGCCGGGGCGGCCATCTCGGCCTTGTACTGCTTGCAGAAGGCGGTCCACCGGGCTGGGGTGTCGGCAGTCTGACCGAGTTTCATGGTCTCGGCGCTGGGGGCCAGATTGGGGAACCAGACGTCGTACCAATCCTGGCTGGCGAACGCCGCTTTGGGCACGCCGCGAGGGGGGCGACGCACGGTGCCGATGCGAAGCCCCTCATCCTCGAGGCGGGGGCTGCCGAGTCGCACGATGGCGATCGCCATGGCAGGACTTACTTCTCTTCGGCCACTTTCAGCGCCTGGCCGTAGCAGATCACCTGCTTCAGGCAGCCCGGCACGTCGCTGAACTCGGCGCACTTGTCGAAGCTGACGCCGTTGCCCCCCATGTCCGCCACGCGGCGGCGGGCCAGGGTACGGGCTTCACCGGCATTGGGCACCGCCTGATTGGCATCGCTCTGGCAGGATTCCCCCTCGACGGTGCCGAGATAGAGGTAGTTGAGGTCGGCGAGCTCGCTCTGCTCGTAGATCCGCACGCTCCCCGGCTTGAAGTACTCGTCGAAGTTTTCCTTGTCCAGATTGCTGTTGAAGGCGAAGTCGGCGCAACCGGAGGCAATCAGGGGCATCATCAGGATCAGGCGTTTCATATCGGCATCTTGTTGGGTGGCGAGTGGGCCATTATAGGGGGCAGTCGCCGATGGCGACCAGCCCCATTTTTAGCCATATCAATGGATTGTAGCGAGACGACCCCGGATCAGGCGGGGGCCAGTCGCCGGTGCAGGCTGCGGTAGTGATCATCTTCCAGTAGTTCCTGGTGGGGGGCACACAGACGGATGCGACCCTCTTCCATCAGGGCTACCCTGTCCATCCGTTCCAGCCCCAGCAGGCGGTGGGAGATGAGCAGCAGGGTGCGATCCGCCCCCAGGGTCAGCAGCAGATCCATGATCTCCCGTTCGGTCTGGGTATCGAGCCCTTCGGTGGGCTCGTCCAGCAGCCAGAGTGGTGCATCGTGGAGCAGGGCGCGGGCGATGCCGATGCGGCGGAGCTCCCCGCCGGAGAGCGGACGCCCGCCATCCCCGAGCCAGGCATCCAGCCCCTGTTCTGCCTGCTCACCCTCATCGCGCAGCAGAGTCCCGAGCCCCACCTGGGTGAGCACCTCGATGAGCCGTTCGTCGCTGGCTCCGGGGGCGGCCAGGGTGAGGTTGCCACGCAGGGTATCGGCAAACAGGTGGACCCGCTGGCTCACCACGGAGCAGGAGGCGCGCAGCGCCTCTTCGCTGTAATCGGTGAGGGGCTTGCCATCGAGCAGGATCTCCCCCGATAGGGCCGTCCACTCCCGGGTCAGCAACCCCATCAGGGTGGACTTGCCACAGCCGGTCTGCCCCAGCAGCGCCAGCTTCTCCCCGGCATGCAGTTGCAGGGTGCACCCTTGCAGCACGGGAGCATCCTGGCCTGGATAGGTGAAATGCAGGTCGCTTATCTGCACGGCACCCCGGGCAGCGGGGGCTTGCTGTGCGCCCCACTCCGGCGCCTTAGCCTCTTGCAGGATCTCGTTGAGACGGCGGGCGGAGGTGAGGCTGGTGGAGAGGTGCTGGAAGGCACCGGCTAGCGGCAGCAGCGCCTCGAAGCTCGCCAGGGTAGCGAACACCATGAGTGCCGTGATGGGGTCAGGGGCACTGCCACCGACGCCGTGACCGGCCAGCCAGAGCATCAGGGTCAGAGTCCAGCCGCTCAGCAACTGCACCGAGAAGGCGGCCAGGCCGCTGACGCGGGCCATGCGGGCCTGGGCCCGGATCAGGGCCTGCTCCGCCTGCTGCAATCCGGTGAGCGCCTCGGGAGCGGCGGCGAACATCTGCAGTTCGGCCTGGCCGTCCAGATAGTCCACCATACGGGTGCGCAGGTTGGACTTCTCGGCGATGAGCTGGCGGCCCGGCGCGCGCCCGGCAAAATAGAAGACCAGGGGCAAGGCCAGCATGCCAAAGAGTAGAATGGCTCCCAGCGTCAGCGCCAGGCGACCATCGAAGAAGGAGAGGAAGAAGACCAGCCCGGCGCAGCTCAACAGCGCCGCCCCAATGGGGGTGATGAGGCGCAGATAGACGTGATCCATGGCATCGATGTCGGCCACCAGACGGTTGAGCAGGTCAGCCTGGCGAAAACCGGCAAGGGAGCCGGGGGAGAGAGGGGAGAGCTTTTGCCAGAACCAGACCCGCAGCCGGGTCAGCACCCGGAAGGTGGCGTCGTGGCTCACGACCCGCTCGCCCCAGCGACTGGCGGTGCGCACGATGGAGAAGAAACGCACGCCCCCCGCAGGGGTCATGTAGTTGAAGGTGTCTCGGGTGGCGACCGCCAGCCCGGCGACGGCGGCGGCGGAGAGGAACCAGCCGGAGAGGGAGAGCAGGCCCATGCCGGCCACCAGGGTGACCAGGGCCAGCAGCAGGCCGATGGAGAGGCTGAGCCAGCGCTGGCGATAAAGGCGCAGGAACGGCAATAGATCAGTCATCGAGAGAGTCTCCGAAACCTTGGGATTGCAACAGGAGGCGGGCGAAGGGGCCCTGGGCCTCGCCGAGTGCGGCAAAACGTCCCTGCTCCACCAGCTTGCCGTGCGCCAGCACCAGGATGTTGTCCATCTGGCTGAGCTGATCGAGGCGGTGGGTGATCATCAGCAGGGTCTGACCTTGTGCGGCCTGTTCGAGGGCGCTCATGACGGCTCGCTCAGAATGGCGATCCAGGCTGGCAGTGGGTTCATCCAGCACCATCATCTGGGTCGTCTTGAGCAGGGTACGGGCAAGGGCGATGCGCTGGGCCTGGCCGACGGAGAGGCCGCCTGCCTGATCCCCGACCCGATAGTCCAGCCCTTTCTCGTTGACGAACTCCCAGGCCTGGGCGCGCTTGAGCGCGGATTCCAGCTCGGCGTCGCTGGCGGATGGTCTGGCCAGCAGCAGATTGTCCCGCAGGGAGCTGTGGAAGAGTTGGGGATTCTGGGAGAGCCAGCCTAGCTGCTGGCGCCACTGGCTGATGTCCAGGGTACGAAGCTCCACTCCGTTGACGCACAGGGAACCGCGATAGGGGGCAAAACCGAGCAGGGCATTGACCAGGGAGCTCTTGCCCGCGCCGCTGATGCCGACCAGGGCGGTGCGCGTGCCGGCTTCCAACGTGAAATCGAGGGGACCGACCAGCACCTTGCCCTCGGCGCTCAGCACTTCCAGGCTGCGGGCTTCTACCTTGACGGGGCCATCCGCATGGAAGGGGAGCGTCCCGGAGGCGGGTTCGCTCACGTCGGCCTCGAGAAATTCCAGCAGTTGTTCGGCGGCGCCAATGGCCTGTGCCTTGGCGTGATAGTGGGCACCGAGTTCCCGCAGCGGCGCGTAGAACTCGGGGGCGAGGAAGAGCACGAACAGGCCGGTAAAGAGGGTGACCTTGACGCCATAGCTGCCAAAGTTGAGGTGATCGATGTAGGAGAAACCGAAGTAGACGGCCACCAGGGCCACCGCGATGGCGGCGAAGAACTCCAGCACGGCCGTGCTCAGGAAGGCGAGGCGCAGCACCTCCATGGTGCGCTCGCGAAAATCTTCCGATGCATCGCGGATGGCCTCCCCTTCTGCCCGGGTACGCATGAAAAGCTGCAGGGTGCGCAGCCCCTTGAGGCGATCGAGGAAGTGGCCTGAGAGGCGCGCCAGCGACTGGAAGTTGCGGCGGTTGGCATCGGCGGCGCCCACTCCCACCAGGATCATGAAGAGGGGAATGAGGGGGGCAGTGCCGAGCAGAATGAGGCCCGCCGCCCAGTTGACCGGGAACACGGAGACCAGGATCACCAGGGGAATAAAGACGGCGATGGCCATCTGGGGCAGATAGCGGGAGAAGAAGTCCTGCATCTCTTCGATCTGCTCGAGCAGCAGGCTGGCCCAGCTACCGGCGGGACGACGCTGGATATAGGCAGGGCCGAGCCTGGCGAGGCGGGTGAGCACCAGCTCGCGGATGGCCTGGCGCACCGCACTGCCCGCCTTGAAACTCGCCACCTCGCGGCCATAGGCCAGGGCCGCCTTGGTCAGGGTCACCAGCAACAGACTGATGAAGAGGGGGGCGGAGTGCTCCGGCGTGGAGCCTTCGATGATGAAACCGTGCAGCAGGGTCGCCAGCAACCAGGCCTGCATCACCATCAGGACGCCCTGACCCAGCCCGAAGGCGATGGAGATGCCGATCCAGCGCCGACCATGGCCCGATTGTTTGCGCAACCAGCCATAGAGATGTTTCTGTCTGTTCTTGTCCATTACCACCCTCCTCAAACGAGTGGCGCAAGACTATCGTCGCCCCCACGGCTTGGCAACCTTGCAGAACCGGGCGGATAAACATCATTGTGTGAAAAATCGGCTTCATGCTCATTAGTTGGCCGAACAGCTTGATTTATGGCAAAAAATGCGAGGTCGGTGATTGCGCTCGGCTGCAAAATGCATATAGTAGAGGCCACTGACGCGGGTGTAGTTCAATGGTAGAACGGTAGCTTCCCAAGCTGCATACGTGGGTTCGATTCCCATCACCCGCTCCACATTCCAGATAGCGGCACGCGCCGTTGTCCATATCAGCCAGATGGCTGTCTGTCGTGGGGATTTCCCATCACATCAAGCAAGTTTTGATGCCTAGCGGGCATCGTATAATGGCTATTACCTCAGCCTTCCAAGCTGATGATGCGGGTTCGATTCCCGCTGCCCGCTCCAGTCTTCACACAAAAAGCCCACTCCTGCGAGTGGGCTTTTTGTTGTCAGTTTTTTGATGCCGGCGAGAGTGCCAGAGTGGCCAAGCTGAAAGGCGCAGACATGGAAAAGGCGCCGCAGGGCGCCTTTTCAACTCGGGAGTGGGGAGGATTACTCCTGTTCCAGCTCGCCGCAGAAGCGATAGCCTTCGCCATGGATGGTGGCGATGATCTCCGGGGTGTCGCCCACGCTCTCGAAGTGCTTGCGGATACGGCGGATGGTCACGTCCACGGTGCGGTCGTGGGGCTTGAGTTCGCGGCCCGTCATCTTCTTGAGCAGCTCGGCACGGGTCTGGATCTGGCCGGGGTTCTCGCAGAAATGCAGCATGGCGCGGAACTCGGAGCGGGGCAGCTTGAACATGTCGCCAGCCGGGCTGACCAGGGCGCGGCTGTTGATGTCCAAAGCCCAGCCATTGAACAGATAACGTTCCACCAGCTTCTTCTCTTCGCCACCAGCGGCCACGTTCATGGTGCGGCTCAGCAGGTTGCGGGCACGGATGGTCAGTTCACGGGGATTGAACGGCTTGGTGATGTAGTCATCTGCGCCGATCTCCAGCCCCAGGATCTTGTCCACTTCGTTGTCGCGACCGGTCAGGAACATCAGGGCGATGTTGTCATCTTCACGCAACTCGCGCGCCAGCAGCAGGCCGTTCTTGCCCGGCAGGTTGATGTCCATGATCACCAGGTTGATGGTGTGGCTGGTCAGGGCCTGGTGCATCTCGTCGCCGTTGTTGGCTTCCAGCACGATGTAGCCTTCGGCTTCGAAGATGCTCTTGAGGGTGTTGCGGGTGACCAGCTCGTCTTCGACGATCAGAATATGTGGTGTTTGCATGAGTATTCCCAGATTCTTATCAGTTAATTATCGAAATTTTAACACTCTTTGGCGTTATCCGACCGGTCCTGAAAATTTATTACGTCATCCTGGGTATGAATATCAGGTCGAATCATCGCGAATTTGGTAACTATGTCGGCAAGCATCCCTGTGCCGTACATGGGCTCTCAACAAGTCTGAACAAGAGAAGCCCGGAGAGGTAGTCCATTACAAAAGTTGCTGCATTTTATCAGTTAACAGGCGCATAACAACACTCTTTGCCGTCAGATAGCAACTTTTTAACTCAGCTTTGATATAAGTCAATCCCCGAGTTCGCTGCATCATACTTGGGCTGACCCGCTTTTTCGCCCTTAATAAATGTAATGGGATGTAACATGTGGTTGACATGACTTTGTGGGAAAACTACAGAAAAGTGTGCTTCATCGCCCCCTTTGCGCCTCCCAGCTGCCCAGCCTATGCCATTGTCACGGCCTGGAACCCGGCCAGCCGGTGGGTGGGGCTGCGCCGCAATGCCCGTCGCCAGCGAGCCCTTGTCCGGCAAGTGGGCGAGTGTCCCGTCATGGGAGAGGTCTGGGGGAGCGATGAGGATGAGCGCTGGCAGGAGGCGTCGCTGTTGTTGCCGCTTTCGCAGCCAGAGGCGATCCGGCTGGCCGCCCGATTTGGCCAGAATGCCCTCTATTGGGTGCGTGAAGGAGAGCTCTGGCTGGTGCCCGTGTTGCTGGAAGGGCCGCCCTGTCATCTGGGGGCGCTTGCGTCCCGCTGGCGGTTCAGGCCTTAGGGCTGACATGGCCCCCGCCATCCGGACAGGGCACCCGGCCGGTGGATTGTCAGCGCCCCGACATGATGAAAGAATGAGCGGACACATTTCACTCCATGGAAGGATGATGATCATGCTGGACCTGCTGCCCGACCTTTGCGATGAACATGGCGATGCCCTTAGGATCGCTGACCCCCTGTTTCAGGACTATGGCGGCAAGGCGCTGTTTTACGGCGAGGCCGTGACCCTCTCCTGCTTTGAAGACAACAGCCTGGTGCGTGATCTGGTCAATCGTCCCGGCCATGGCAAGGTGATGGTGATCGACGGGGGCGGCTCCCTGCGTCGGGCGCTGCTCGGGGATCAGCTGGCCATCAAGGCGGTGGAGCAGGGGTGGGAGGGGATCCTCATCAATGGTGCCGTGCGGGATGTGGGGACGCTGGCGACCCTGGCGCTGGGGGTCAAGGCCTTGGCCCCCTGCCCGGTAAAGACCGAAAAACGGGGCCTGGGCACGCTGGACACCGTGGTCTCTTTTGCCGGTGTGACCATAGCGCCCGGCGACTATGTCTACGCCGACCTCAACGGTGTGCTGGTGAGCGGCGCCAGGCTCCTCTGAACCTCAGAAGTTGAAGCCCACGCCCAGAGTGAGAAAGTGTTCCGTGCTGAAGGCACTGAGTCCGTAATTGGCGGTGATGGCCAGGGAGGGGGTCACCAGCAGGCTGCTGTTGAGCTCAACCAGGGTGCTGGCCTTGCTCACCTCCAGTTGCTTGAGCTGGCTGCCGATGTTGAGTGACGGGGAGAGGCGATAGCGCACCCCAGAGCTGATATTGAACCCGGCCTGCCCACTTTGGGGGCCGATGGCGGGGCCGGCCTCCATGTAGAGGCTGATGTCATCCTGAAGCGGGTATTGATAGCCGGTATTGATGAGCCAGAGGTCGAAGTTGTCGCCCAGGTGGCTCTGGTTGCCGAGCAATACGCCGGAATAGCTTTTGACGTAGAGCGGGGTGTCCGATTCGGTCTGGAGAAAACTCCAGTCGGCGGCCTGAGCCGAAAAGACGAGGCTGGATGCCATTGCGATGACGAGAGACTTGACCATTCGTTTCCCCTCCCTGGGTCCGAACAGGACTACAAGCATGGCACATGCCAGCGGGGAGTAAAGGGAACCCCGATCACAATAAAAGAGTTTTGATTGACGCTGCAGTCATGGTACACAGGCCCCTCACTCCGTGTCGTTACGACACGCTCCATCACGAGGTGAACTGATGAACAACAAACTGATCCTGCTGGCCGCTCTGGCCCTGGGAGGCTGCGCCATGACTACGGGTTCCACGCTGGCACAATTGCAGGCATCGACCTGGCAACTGCAAGGGGCGAGCGGTGATACCTTCACCCTGCAGGTCGCCGGTGACAAGGTGGCGGGCAAGGGCGGCTGCAACCGCTACTTTGGCGGCATCACAGAGCAGGGTGACGGCGTGTTGACGCTGGGCGCCATGGGGTCGACGCGCATGATGTGTGCGGGGGATCTGGCCGGCAAGGAGATGAACTACCTGCAGACCCTGGAGAAGGTGGCGAGCTTCCAGATCAGCGGCAAACAGCTGGTGCTAAAGGATGCCGACAAGGCCACCTTGCTGACCTTTGACGCCGTGAAATAAGCCGGAATCTCGTCAAAGGCTGTCGCAGGCGGCCCCTGCGCCAGCGTGCAGAAGAATGTGAAAAGGGACGCAATAGCGTCCCTTTTTGTGCCTGATGCCGGGTCATCCCCCTCGCTGGAAGCGAAACCGCTTCTTGCGCCGGTAGGGATAGACATCCTCGAACATCCCCTCCTTGATGTTGCTCTGCAGCATCTTCCAGTAGTTGGCGTCGAAGAGCTCCTTGTGCAACTGCATCATGATCTCCCGCACCTGAGGTTTTTGCAGCAGGAAAGTGGCGAACTCCTCCGGGAAGATGTCGTTGGGTGCCACCGAATACCAGGGTTCGGCGCTCCACTCGTCCTCCGGGTAGCGCGGCGGCGGGATCTGGCGGAAGTTGCACTCCGTCATATAGCAGATCTCGTCGTAGTCATAGAAGACCACCCTGCCGTGGCGAGTCACCCCGAAGTTCTTGAACAGCATGTCGCCGGGGAAGATGTTGGCCGCCGCGAGCTGGCGGATGGCGTTGCCGTACTCCTCCAGGGCGAGGCGGGTCTGCTGTTCGTCCGCCTGATCCAGATAGAGGTTCAGGGGGATCATCTTGCGCTCGGTGTAGAGGTGTTTGATCACCAGCTTGTCGGCGGTGAGGGTAAGCGCAGAGGGCGCCACCGCCTTGAGCTCGGTCAACAGCTCCGGCGAGATGCGATCGAGGGGAAACTCGAAGTTGGTGAACTCCTGGGTATCTGCCATGCGGCCCACTCTATCGTGCTGTTTTACCAGGCGGTATTTCTCCTTCACCTGCTCGTGGCTCACCTCCTTGGGCGGGGTGAACTCGTCTTTTATCACCTTGAACACCACATCGTAGGAGGGGAGGGTGAACACGCTCATCACCATCCCCTTGATGCCGGGCGCAATGACGAACTGCTCCCGGCTCTGGGCCAGGTGCTGCTGGTAGTGACGATAGAGCTCGGTCTTGCCGTGTTTCTGGCAGCCGATGGCGTTGTAGATTTCATAGTCCGGTTTGCGGGGCATGATCTGGCGAAGGAAGGCCACAAAGAGCGCCGGTACCGGGGCATAAACCATGAAGTAGGCGCGGGCGAAGCCGAACACGATGGAGGCCAGCTCCGGCTCGAAGATGACGGTGTCCACATAGATGCTCTGACCGGTGCTGAGCAAGGGCAGGATGAAGGGATAGACTTCTCCCTTCACCCGGATGAGCCCCACCAGATAGGCTCCCTTGTTGCGATAGAACACTTCCCTGAGCAGCTCGATGGCGAAGGGCTCCTCGTGCAGGATGGCCGGGCCGCTCTCTGCCAGATGGCGGTGGATGTCCATGATGTCCCGCTGCTTGTCTTCGAAAGGGAGGGTGAAGCTGTAATCCCCGAGCAGCTGGCTCAGGGTCTGGGGCAGGTGGGAGAGATCGGTGCGATAGATACGCAGCAAGGATCCCAGATCTGGCTTGTCACCCCGGCTCACGAAGGGGTGGATATAAAGGTTCTCGTCGCGGATGTTGCGATGGCGGAAGATGCGGCGATAGACGGAATTGAAGAAGGACTCCGCCACCTCGAAGTTCTCGCAGCGGGGCAGGAGATCGCTGAAGGCGCCTTTCACCTGCTTGAGCAGGGCCTGGGTCGGCAGCTGCTCCCCCATCATCTGTTTGATCTGCGCCGTGGTGGCGCCGACATGGTGATCATAGAGGCGGATGCGCTCTCGACCGGCGAGCTGCACCCCCAGCCAGTCGCTGTTCTCGAAACGGCTCTTGCTGCCCTGGGTTATCTCGAGAAAGCGGCTGTAAAACGACTCAAAACGTTGCAGGATCGTCTCGGCGACCGCCTGCTCCAATGGCTGCTGCATCTCTCTCTTCCTTGTGAACTGTCGGGCCCATGGCGTCAGTGCCCTGAGGCGGCGGACTCGCGTCCAAGGCCACTATGGCAACATCCAAACATCTGTTCAAGTGGCAATATTTCGGGATAAACGGTAGATTGCGCCCCTGTTTTGCCGACGGTTCGCCGCAGTTCGCGGCGTCGGCCTCATCCTGGAGAGAACCCGATGAAACTCTATTTTGTGCTGGTATCGCCAGCCCGTGCCGCCAACGTGGGGGCTGCTGCTCGCGCCATGAAGACCATGGGCTTCGATGCCATGCGACTGGTGGGGAGCCGGGTGCACGAAGAGGAGGAGGCGAGCTGGGTTGCCCACGGGGCGCAGGAGATCCTGACGGATGCGCAAGCCTTCGACACCCTGGAAGAGGCCCTGGCGGACATGGATCTGGTGGTCGCCACTACCGCCCGGCAGCGCGGCCGCTACCAGCACTACCTCACCCCGGCGGACATTCGCGACCAGATCCGGTCCAAGCCCTCCCTCGAGAAGGTGGCCATCGTGTTTGGCTGCGAGGAGTCCGGGCTCTCCAACGAACAGCTCGCCCAGGTGGATCTCATCAGCTACCTGCCTCTCAAGGTCTCATACCCGTCCCTGAACCTGGGTCAGGCGATCATGCTGTATGCCTATGAGCTGAGTCCGCTGCTCGATGACCAGAAAGTGAGCGACGAGCAGGACGTAGCAGAAAATTTCGAGAGTGCCGGGCAGGTTCGCGTGCTGAAATCAAAAACAGCAGAATTGCTTGGTGAACTCGGAGTTTTGCAGGATGAAAAACTGCATCAATGGGTGATGGACCGAGTGCCCATGCTGCCGCAGCGGGATCTCAATATGCTCCATCTGCTCTGCAAAGACCTTGCCCGCAAGTTTGGCAAGGAGGTTTAGGTTGACAGCCCCTCGCCGGGCGCGGTATTGCTAACAACCAGATTCGTTCAAGAGTGTTCGTCATGCAGCTATTCACCAACATCATCACCACCACCATTATTACCGGTACCACCACAGGTGGCACTGGGGCCGGTTGATGCGCTGACGAACAAGCACAGAAATCAGAAAAAGGCCCGTACCCACCCAGTACGGGCCTTTTTTGTTGGATTGTTTTTAGACCTATTAGCAGATCAATTTGCAGGGAATACAGGGAGATAGCGATGAGAGTGTTGAAATTTGGCGGGTCGTCACTGGCCGACGCAGAGCGTTTCTTGCGGGTTGCCGATATCGCGGTGAATACCCACGGCCAATCCCAGGTGGCCCTGGTGCTGTCGGCACCGGCCAAGGTGACCAATCACCTGGTCGCCCTGGTGGAACAGACCAGTCGCGGCATGGATGCAAGCAGTACCCTGTTCGAGATCAACGGCATCTTCTCCCGCCTGCTGGCGGGGCTCAAAGCCGCCTATCCGGCGCTGGATGACAAGGCGCTGCAGGCTCGTCTCACCGCCGAGCTGGATCAGGTCGAGCGGCTGATGCAGGGCATTCGTCTGCTGGGGCTGTGCCCGGACAACGTCCAGGCCCGCATCCTGAGCCGTGGCGAGAACCTCTCCATCGCCTTCATGCACGAGCTCTTGCGGGTGCGCGGCATCGAGCTGGATCTCATCGTGCCCGAGCAGTTGCTGGTCACCGATGGCGGCTACCTCGAAGCCCATGTGGACATCGAAGCCTCCCGGGTGCGCTTCGCCGCCAAGGGCCTGCGCTCTGATTGTCTCTACCTGATGCCGGGCTTCACCGGTGGCAGCGACAAGGGCGAGACCGTGCTGCTGGGCCGCAACGGCTCCGACTATTCCGCAGCCGTCTTGGCCGCCTGCGTCGATGCCGAGTGCTGCGAGATCTGGACCGACGTGGAGGGCTGCTACAACTGCGACCCGCGCCTGGTACCGGATGCCTACCTGCTCAAAACCCTCTCCTATAAAGAGGCGATGGAGCTCTCCTACTTCGGTGCCAAGGTGCTGCACCCGAAGACCATCGCCCCCGTGGCCCAGTTCCACATTCCCTGCCTCATCAAGAACAGCTTCAACCCTCAGGGTCCGGGTACCCTCATCGGGGTCGATCAGGGGGATGACGATCTGAAAGTGAAGGCGATCTCGGATCTCTCCGGCATGTGCATGTTCAACGTCTCCGGTCCCGGCATGAAGGGCATGGTGGGCATGGCCGGTCGCATCTTCTCCGCCGTCTCCCGCGCCGGGGTCAGCATCGTGCTGATCACCCAGTCGTCCTCCGAGTACAGCGTCAGCTTCTGTATCCACAGCTACGACAGCGACAAGACCCGCAAGGTGCTGGAGCGCGAGTTCGAGCTGGAGTTCAAAAACCAGTTGCTGGACCCGCTCGAGATCATGACCGATCTGGCCATCATCTCCCTCATCGGCGATGGCATGCGCACCTCCAAGGGGATGGCGGCGCGCTTCTTCACCTCCCTGGCCCAGGCCTCCATCAACATCGTCGCCATCGCACAAGGGTCGAGCGAGCGCTCCATCTCCGCGGTCGTGCGCTCCGGCAAGGTGGCGGAAGCCATCAAGGCGTGTCACCAGAACTTCTTTGGCAGCCAGCAGTTCATCGATCTCTTCGTGGTCGGGGTGGGCGGCGTCGGTGCGGCCCTGGTGGATCAGATTGCCCGCCAGCAGCCGGTACTGGCCGAGCAGGGCACTGGCCTGCGAGTAGTGGGTATCGCCAACAGCCGCCAGATGGCGGTCAACAAGGATGGTCTGGCCCTCGCCAACTGGCGTGAACAGCTGGTGGAAGCACAAGGCAGTTTCAGCCTGGAGGCGGTGAAGAAGCTGGTGGAAGAGAGCCACCTCATCAACCCGGTGATCGTCGATTGCACCTCGAGCGAAGCCGTGGCCGTCCAGTACGCCGATTTCCTGGGGGCCGGTTTCCACGTAGTCACCCCGAACAAGAAGGCCAACACCGGGTCGCTCGATTACTACAAGGCGCTGCGCCGCACCGCCCGCCAGACCCGTCGCAAGTTCCTGTACGAGACCAACGTGGGCGCGGGCCTGCCGGTCATCGAGAACCTGCAAAACCTCATCAAGGCCGGCGACAAGCTGCGCGCCTTCGACGGCATCCTGTCCGGGTCGCTCTCCTTCATCTTCGGCAAGCTGGACGAGGGGATGGCCTTCTCCGAGGCTACCCAGATCGCCCGCGGCAACGGCTTCACCGAGCCGGATCCCCGCGATGACCTGAATGGCATGGACGTGGCTCGCAAGCTTCTGATCCTGGCCCGCGAGGCCGGCATGGCGCTGGAGCTCTCCGATGTGGAGGTGGAGCAGGCACTGCCGCCGGGCTTTGACGTGAGCGGCGACGTGGAAGCCTTCATGGCCCGCCTGCCCGAGGCCGACGGCTGGTTCCGCGACCAGTTCGCGGCGGCCCAGCGTGAAGGCAAGGTGCTGCGTTACGTCGGCTCCATCGAGGGTGGCAAGTGCAAGGTAGCCATCAAGGCGGTGGGTGGCGACGAGCCCCTGTTCAAGGTAAAAGACGGGGAGAACGCGCTCGCCTTCTTCTCCACCTATTACCAGCCCATCCCCCTGGTACTGCGCGGCTATGGCGCAGGGACCGAAGTGACCGCCGCCGGTGTCTTCGCCGACGTGCTGCGCACCCAGAACTGGAAGCAGGAGCTGTAACATGAGTTCAGAGATGAACCCGAATGTAGAAATCGGCGGCAGCGTGGTGGCCTATGCCCCGGCCTCGAGCGCCAACCTGAGCGTGGGCTTTGACGTCCTGGGGGCGGCGCTCGCCCCCGTGGATGGCTCCCTGCTGGGGGACCGCGTCCAGGTCAAATCGGCAGAGGTGCCTTTCGCTCTCTCTTCCGTGGGCCGTTACGCCCACAAGTTGCCGGACGACCCGAAAAAGAACATCCTCCACGACTGCTGGGTCGCCTATGGCGAGGCGCTGGAGAAGCGCGGCCTGGGTCTCAAGCCGCTGGAAATGGTGCTGGAGAAGAACCTGCCGGTGGGCTCGGGCCTGGGATCGAGCGCCTGCAGCGTGGTGGCGGCGCTGGAAGGGCTCAACGCCTTCCACGGCGCGCCCCTGAATGAACACGACCTGCTGCTGTTGATGGGGGAGATGGAAGGGAAGATCTCCGGCTCCGTCCATTACGACAACGTGGCGCCCTGTTATCTGGGGGGCATGCAGCTGGTGCTGGAGGAGGGGGGCGTCATCAGCCAGGGCATCCCGGTGTTTGACGAGTGGTACTGGGTGGTCTGCTACCCGGGCACCGTGGTCTCCACCGCCGCCGCCCGCGCCATCCTGCCGGCCCAGTATCGCCGCCAGGACTGCCTCACCTATGGCCGCCGGCTTGCCGCCTTCGTGCATGCCAGCTACAGCCGCCAGGAAGGGCTGGCCGCCAGCGTCTTGAAAGACGTGATCGCCGAGCCTTATCGCGCGGCCCTGATTGAAGGTTTCAACGAGGTGCGGGCCCAGGGGGCCCAGAACGGGGCGCTGGCCACCGGCATCTCGGGGTCCGGTCCCACCGTGTTCGTGGTGATGAAGGATCTGGCCCAGGCCGAACGCATGAAAGAGTGGATGGAAGCGCACTTCGTGCGCAATGAAGATGGATTTGCCCGGGTCTGCAAACTGGACATGGCCGGGGCACGGGTAACAGGAAGCGAGCTATGAATCTTTACAACATCAAGGACAAGAGTGAACAGGTGAGCTTCGCGCAGGCGGTGCGTCAGGGTCTGGGCCGCGAGCAGGGGCTGTTCTTCCCAGAGACCCTGGAGCCGCTGGCCGACGTGGATGCCCTGCTGGATCTGCCGCTGGCCGAGCGCTCGGCCCGCATCCTGAGCCACCTGCTGGGTGACGAAGTACCGGCTGCCAAGGTGAGCGAGCTTATCGACGCTGCTTTCACCTTCCCGGCGCCCCTGGTGAAGCTCAAAGATGGCACCTATGCCCTCGAGCTGTTCCATGGCCCGACCCTGGCGTTCAAGGATTTCGGCGGCCGCTTTATGGCCCAGTGTCTGGCTGCGTTCAGAACCAATGACAAGATCACCATCCTCACTGCCACCTCCGGCGACACCGGCGCCGCCGTGGCCCACGCCTTCTACGGCCTGGAGGGGATTGAAGTGGTGATCCTCTACCCCAAGGGCAAGATAAGCCCGCTGCAGGAGGCGCTTTTCTGCACCCTCGGCGGCAACATCCGCACCCTCGCCATCGACGGTGACTTCGATGCCTGCCAGGCGCTGGTCAAAGATGCCTTCGACGATGAAGGGCTCAAGACAGCCATCGGCCTCAACTCCGCCAACTCCATCAACATCAGCCGCCTGCTGGCCCAGGTTTGCTACTACTTCGAAGCCGTGGCCCAGTTGCCGAAAGCCGATCGCGCCAAGGCGGTCATCAGCGTGCCGTCCGGCAACTTTGGCAACCTCACCGCGGGTCTCATCGCCAAGGCGCTGGGGCTGCCGGTGAAGCGCTTTATCGCCGCCACCAACGCCAACGATACCGTGCCGCGCTACCTGAAAACCGGCCAGTGGGAGCCGCACCAGACGGTCGCGACCCTGTCGAACGCCATGGACGTGAGCCGCCCCAACAACTGGCCGCGGGTGGAAGAGCTGTGCCGTCGCAAGGGCTGGGCGCTGGAAACCTTGGGCTCAGGGATGCGTGATGATGCCCAGACCCGCGATGCGTTGCAGCGCCTGCATCAGCTGGATTACCTGTGCGAGCCCCACGGGGCGATTGCCTGGGATCTGCTGAACGAGCAGCTTGGGCAAGACGAGGTCGGTGTATTCCTCTGCACCGCCCATCCGGCCAAGTTCAAGGAGTCGGTAGACGAGATCCTGAATCTGGATGTGCCGCTGCCGGGCCCGCTCGCCAAGCACGCCGCGCTGCCGCTCCTGTCTCACGATCTGCCCGCTGACTTTGGCCGCCTCAAGACCTTCCTGCTCGGTTAAGCCGTCATGAGACGCTGACGATCCCCCGCTTTTTCACGAAAGCGGGGGATTTTTTTATGTCCGGTATTGATGTCCGGTATAGGGTGGGGGAACCCGCCCTATACCCCTGAAACAAGGAGCACGGCATGAGCCCGCATCCCCTTCGTACCCTGATCGAGACCTGTGACGCCGCCATCTCCCGGCGCGACTTCGACGCCCTGATGACCTTCTACGCCGAAGACGCCGCCCTGGTGGTCAAACCCGGCATGGTGGTGCGCGGCATTCCCGCCATCCGCCGCGCCTTCACCGCCATCTCCGATTACTTTGACGGTCAGCTTGAGGTGACTCAGGGGGCCATGGAGGTGATCGAGGGGGCCGACAATTCCCTGGTGATCATGGAGACCCGGCTGCGCTACCCGGGCGGCGAGGGGTGGATCGATGAAACCCGGCGCGCTACCTATGTGTTTCGCAAAGAGCCCGATGGCCAGTGGCGCTGCACGGTGGACAACTCCTACGGCACCACGCTGCTGGGGGCGCAGCAGCCCGGCGATCGGCCTGTAACTGACTAGCGCAGTCACACTGGCTCGGCTAGCCAGATTGAGTAGCAAGAGCCAAGCCATGCAGGCCGGGGAACCCGAGCCGCACACAGGGCACCGCTCTGCCTGGGAGGGAGCATCACAGCGCAGCCCACCGCGCAACTCCCCGTTTTGGTTGTGCCTCACAACCTGCTGGCAGAAAGTGCACCGACAGTGATTGCTTCGACGTTTTTACGAATCTGGTTTGTACTCTCGTTGTTATGCTCGCCCCTGGCAGCACAACCCTGTCGGTGGGTCATGTCCGGCCCCCCGGAGCCCGTTGACCCGGCCTGCCGCGGCTGCTAATCAGGGGACTGCTTGACACCCTTCATGGACGAGCAGAGCCGCAGATGCCTCGACGGCGCGGCATATCGACAACAACAACACCACAGTGCAGGGAGCAAACCATCATGTGGCCGTACCGAAAAATAGTGACCCAGTCCCTCAAGACCCCCCTGATGATCGCCAGGATCATGTTTTACCTGGCCCTGTTATTGGTCTTCCCCCTGCCAATGATCATGCTATCGGACTCTCCGGCGGCAGAGATCGGGCGTTTCTCTTACATCCTGGTGACGTTTCCCATCGCCATTGGGCTGATGCTGATATCGAGCCTGATGGCCATCCTCATTGCCATGGTGGAGTCGCGTAACCAGCAGCCACCCCAGGGACGGTGGTAAGAGAGCCTGAGCCTTGCGAGCCATCCAATAAAAAACCATCCCAGGCGGGATGGTTTTTTTGTGTCCGATCACCCAGCACGGCGGCCTGATATCTTCTTAATTGGGAAACCCCTTTTTATTGCTACGTCTAAACACGCGACCCGCCGGGTAAACGGTGTTTGCCTGATCTTGAGCGGGTTCTTGTCGGCGCAGTGTGTGATGACAGATAAAGCCAGCCAAGTAATGGCTGGCTTAGAAAGGTGGGTGTCCTAGATTCCCTTTAATGTATAGGTATATGATTATTTACGTATATTCCGAATTAGCAGTAGCCCTGATTTAGCAAAAGCATTATCTGGTTCAACCTGTAGCCAAAATGTAAGCTTACCCTCAAGAGAGTCAATGTAAGCTGGGTTCTTTATTTTTAGCTTGGCAGCATGAGATAGATAACCAAATTTTTCAATATAATGTAGTTCTTTCCTTATTTCTCTTTTTTTATTGCGCGGTATAGTTAAGGTATCTCCCGACACAGACAGCCCGGTTATAATTCTTTTCCCTCTTTTTGTTAACAGCTGAGTCTTGCCGCTATTAGCCTCTAGCCCATATGAGGAGATTATTTCAGATACTATTTTTGAAAAATTTGATGGTATGTATTCACCAGAGAAATTCATATCGTCAGCATAGCGGGAGTAAACAAGGTTATATTTTTTAGATAGCCTAGTAAGTCTGTCATCTAAACTAAGAAGAAGAATGTTAGATAGATAGGGACTAGTGGCAGCACCCTGCGGTAAAACATTATCACAGCAGCAAATAGCCGATAGATAATATGAAACATTGTTTGGATAACCTAGTGAACTGAAGTAATTTATAACCCAGTTTATAGGTATAGACGGAAAAAAATCCTTTATGTCCATTTTTAGTATGCATTTTTTATTTAAATGAAGGGATGCATTTGTTATTATGGAACGATTGGTAATGAACCCATGGGCATTATCGTGAACTACTGACTTAGTTAAAATTTCTTTATATACCCATCTCTGACAATGCAATAGAGATGGCAGAGGTGCTAAAATCTCTCTCTTACCGCCTTTTCTTTTTTTAATTTCAAAATGACGATAGTATTCATCTGGATTATTTATTATTTTTAAAAACTCAGGGTACTTAATTCCTATTAGTTCAGATAAATGCTCTAACTCGAATATAATTGGTAGATCTTTACTCATTAGATGGCGTATAAAAACCTTGTATTCATTTATGAGTTCTAGTGATACCCCTCTATTATAGAAATAGTCAACCCAATGGTCCACTCTGGAATCAAGACCTGATTGCTCATCGAGATGTTTTTTAGTCATAATAAAAAAGCTTACAGAAACTACCTTCTATACTATGCAACTAGCTATGAGCACAGGAATATTTGCGTTTCGCAAATTTCCTGTGCTCATAGCCTGACACAAAGGACGAAGTCCTTTTGTCATACTCTAGGACTATTTGTCTTTTTAAATAGTCCTAGAGTGTTGGCTAACGCGGACCTGAATCCGGGGAGCGACTACACTCCATCGTACTAGCTTCTGTAAGCTTCTGTCTCCTATGTTACTTCTTTAAAAATTTAATGGCAAGTGGGAAAAAGTTAATGTCAAGTTTTGAAATGTTAGGTATGTAGGGTTCGTTAGTTTCGTGCTTTTTTCCTTGCATCTTGATAGGGATATCTCGCCATTTTCTTTCAGTTTTCACGGTTTTCTCTAAAAATGCTACACGAATGCCATCTTCACTCAAATATATTCTGTTTTCTTTTTCCTCAACTAATGATTTTGTTTTTAGAAGCCGTAGAGTGGAGGAGAACTCAGAGAAGCTGATCTTCATTCTTTTGAACAGAGTGAATGATTCGAGGCTTCTATTAGACATTAATAATATTCTAAGGAATGCTTGTTCGGTATTGTTTAGCTTCATTATGCATCGCTCATCGCTCTTGTGAGTAAAACATGTCTAATTGTGCTGTCTTTATTAAAAGGCCACCAAAAAATAGGAAATACATTGTTTGGTGTATTACCATCATCCCTTGAATATAGGGATTCAGACTCTCCATAACCTAAACTTGGCAAGTTATTATCACCATGTTGTTTTGACAGTATATCTTCAATATCTATCATAACTTTTTTCTTTATGTTGGAAATTTCCCCTGAGTTAAAATCCGAAATCCCTTTCTTTATCAAAACTAGAGCCTCAATATTTATTCCTGCAGCCTTCACTGCATCGAACCCATGTTGTGTTGCTACGATAACCTTTACTCGAACAGAGAAATCAACAATATTAGCATCATGAAACTGCCGACATATTGAACTTACTCGACCAATTACCGTTAAGCCGGTTCCAACAAACTCATCTACCAAAACTATGTTCTTGTGATTTTTTTTTGATTTGTATGTGGCGTATGCTTTTCCAAAAGTATTTACGTGCCTGTAGCTACGCCAACCATATTTTTCTAAAATTATTTTTAACCCATACAAAACAAGCTGAGAACTGTCTGCTGAGCTATCAGCCGCCATAGCTACAATTTGGGTAGAGCCATCGTCTAAATCAGGGTCAGTCACTATACTCTCAGCTAATTCTTCTAGTTTTTTTTGAAATTCACTTGCTGAGATATAAAAAAACCTATCTAAAAGCTCTATTAATAATTCTCGTTTATCATCGGCGTCACATTCATCAGCGAGCATAAAGGCTAGGGTCTCTACCTTTTTTTCTAACCATGGCTGTTTTTGTGTCAGGCGAAGTGCTTGAGTGAAAGTATCTTTTTTAAAGTTAAGCATAGAGGGGCTGAAATTATATTTATATGTGAAAGACAAATTACCTGTGTTTTTTAGATGTATATGTTTTTAATGCGACACTGGAACTTTAAAAGTTAGCTAATATATATAGTTTATGAGGGTTTGCTTATACAAAAATGTATTTTTATTATGAAGATTAAATTTTAATTTTGGTTATTAACTTCAAAGTTATCCCTCGCTCCACGCTACCGCCCCTGGATTACAGCTTCCAATGCGCTCCATCAACCAGCGGGCGGGGCCCGGATGGTGCTATAGGCGCCGAATGACCAGCATATCCTCAAGCCTCATACGTAAACCAGTCAAAAGTTGGCGCAACCGCAGGGAACGACTGGATTTTTTGCGCCAGCTCACCAATCGTCGTCTCTTGGTAAGACGATGGAGGTGAACAGAAGAAGCTGGGGCCTTGCGAGCACGGCGGCACTTTGGTTGTCATCAAGCGGGGGGACTATAGTGCAGCGAGGCAAGGGTGCCTCGTTTGGCCCGCGTGAGTGGGGGCCAACCACAATGGATAGAACGATGGGAGTGTGACATATGAAGCGGATCCTGATGGTGTTGAGCCTGTGTGTGACGGTCATGGGCATGGGAATGGGGGTAGCCCAGAGCGCGACCTCAGGCGCGCAGCAAGAGTGCGAGGCCCAGGCGGCGGTGAAGAAGCTGGCGGGCGCCGCCAAGACCAGCTTTGTGGGCAAGTGCGTCAAGGATGCCTCCGCCAGTGCCAAGGCGAGCCAGTGTGAGAAAGCGGCCGCCGACAAGAAGCTGGCCGGTGCTGCCAAGAACAGCTTTATCCAGAAGTGCGTGAAGACGAACGGGGCCGCCGACAAGGCGACCCAGTGCGAGAAGGCGGCAGCGGACAAGAAGCTCGCCGGGGCGGCCAAGAACAGCTTTATCCAGAAGTGCGTGAAAACCGCCTGAGCCGGTGAGGCACTGACACCAACGCCGGTTGAGGCAGTGACGAGAAAGGGGCCCAGGGCCCCTTTCTCTTTTGCTGGTACCGGGTGGGCAGAGCACGGCGAGCAGTTCGGCTTTGCCGCCAATCCCGCCTGTCTTGAGTGCGTTCCCGCTCGCTAGCCGCCTTTTTCACCGCCGGGCTGATCCTCTTTCGCCTGGGCTGCGTATTGGGAGCCCTTGGCGGCATCGCCGCTTTTCTATACACTGCGCGCCCCATTCGTTTCAGTCGTCCGACCACTTATGTCGGCGCTGGCGGTGCCGATACCCTCTGTGGGTGAGGCCGTGGTGCCCATGGGGATGGTCAACGAGGAAGAAGTGTCATGTTCAATCAGAAGCTCAAAGCGCAGTTGCAGGCATGTCAGATCCGGCTCGACGAGGAGCAGGGCATCATAGAGGCGATCAAGGCGGGTGCCGCTACCGTCATCTTCAGCCCGGAGGGGATCATCCAGGAGGCGAGCACCCCTTTCCTGGCCCTGATGGGATATGGTGCCACCGAACTGATTGGGCAGCCCCACAGCCAGCTCTGTCCAAGGGCCTGGGGGGAGTCCGGTGACTATCGCCAGTTCTGGCGGCGTCTCGCTCAGGGGGAGGTGCAGTCAGGCACCTTCGAGCGCGTGAACCGGCAGGGGGAGACGCGCTGGCTGGAGGCGACCTATTTCCCGGTGAAGCACCAGGGCCGGGTGACCCGGGTACTCAAGATTGCCAGCGACGTCACCGAACAGCACCAGCGGCTTGGGCGGCTCGAGGCGCTGACCGAGGCGTTGGACCGCTCCCGGGCCATGATCGAGTTCACCCCGAACGGCGACATCCTCCATGCCAATGCCAACTTCCTGAGCGTCATGGGTTACACCCTGGGGGAGATCGCGGGCAGGCACCACAGGATATTCTGTGACGAGGCCTTTCTGCGCGAGCAGCCCCGTTTCTGGGAAGAACTGGCCCGGGGCCAGTTCAAATCCGGCCTCTTCATGCGCCACGACAGCCGGGGGCAGGCCGTCTGGCTGGAGGCGACCTACAACCCCATCCGGGATGGCAGCGGCAAGGTGGTGCGGGTGGTGAAGTTCGCCAGCGACATCACCGCGCGCATCGAGCAGAACCACGCCACCCGGGAGGCCGCCCGCCTGGCACACAGCACCGCCCAGGAGACCCTGCACAGCGCAGAGGAGGGGGCGGGCTTGCTGCGTGCCGTGGTGCAGACCTCTTCCCTCATCGCCTCCCAGGTGGATGAGGCCATCGCCCTCATCGGCCAGCTCAACGAGCAGTCCAGAAGTATCGAGGCCATCGTCTCGACCATCAGCGCCATCGCCGATCAGACCAATCTGCTGGCCCTGAACGCCGCCATCGAGGCGGCGCGGGCAGGGGAGCAGGGGCGCGGGTTTGCGGTGGTGGCGGACGAGGTGCGCCAGCTGGCCGCCCGCACGTCACTCTCTACCGACGAGATCGCCAGGGTGGTGCAGAAGAACCGCGAGCTGACCGCCAGGGTGACCGACGACATGGCCGGGGTGGCGGGCAGCGCCGAACTCGGCAAGCAGCAGATCGCCGGCGTGGACAAGCTGATGAGCGAGATCCACCAGGAGGCGGACAGGGTCTCCCAGACGGTGTCGGCCCTCTCCATCTGAGGGGCTGACCGCAAGATTGCCAACAGAGTGAGCGATCGGACGGCCAGGCTGAACCCTGGCTGTATGAGGCCCCCCTTCGTCATTGTGCCGCCCGGCCCCCTTGTTTAGGCTGCCGCCTCCTTTTTATTGAGCAGGTAGACAACAATGGCAGTACGACAGAGAGGCAGGGCACTGGCCCTGCTGCTGGGAATGGGGGCGAGCCTGGGGCTCGGTGGTTGCATGGGCCAGATGGGCCTCTCTTCCATGGTGACCAAGGGCAACCTCAGTGTGGTGGACAACCGCTATGGCCGTGCCGGCGTCTTCGTGCTCTTTTCCCCCGTCTATGGCCTGGCGGCCACGGCGGATCTCTTCGTGTTCAACACCATCGAATTCTGGTCCGGCAAGAACCCCATTACCGGCAAGTCGCCCGCCCTGGTGGATCAGAAGAGCGATGCGATCATCAAGGTGAACCAGCACCTGGATCCTGCCCTCAACCAGGTGCCGCTGGCCCTGCTACCCCAAGGGGTGCGCGAGGTACAGGTGAGCTACCCGGACGAGCGCACCGCCCAGATGGAGATCCACTACATCGACGGTCAGCGCAGCCTGATGCGGGGAGAGATGCGCGGGGAGCGACTGGATCTCTATCTGGATGACAAACTGGTCTCGACCCTGAGCCGCGAGCAGCGCGATGCGGCGGCAAGCCGGGGAGCGGTGCAGGCATAATTTGTCGCGCCCCTGATCCTTTACTCCCGACAAATGCTATACATGCCTGCGGGCAAGTACGCCCCGATGTAGAGGGAGTGGGCTATGACGGTAAATGGATTGCGTTTGGCAGAGCTGATTGGTTCTCTCAGCCATGCCCTGGACATGACGGAAGGGCAGCCGAGAGGCCACTGCATCCGCTGCTGCTGGATAGGCTCTCGTCTGGGGGAGCAACTGGGACTGGATGCCCGGCAGCGCCACGACCTCTACTACACCCTGTTGCTCAAGGATCTGGGGTGCAGCAGCAATGCCGCCCGCATCTGCGAGCTCTATCTCACCGACGAT
Source organism: Aeromonas sp. R7-5 (assembly GCF_040908015.1). Taxonomy (NCBI): domain Bacteria; kingdom Pseudomonadati; phylum Pseudomonadota; class Gammaproteobacteria; order Aeromonadales; family Aeromonadaceae; genus Aeromonas; species Aeromonas sp. R7-5. The sequence goes on from NZ_JBFOCZ010000032.1 coordinate 273,362, forward strand.
CTTCACTTCAAGCGCGATTTCAAGCTGGTGGATGGCTCCCTCTCCGAGGTGGTCAACTTCGTGCTGGGCCACACCGGCTTGCAGGCGGATCTGCTGGGCCGTTTTCGCAGCCTGTTCCACATCTTTCGCAACGGGGATCAGATAGCCAACGAGCTGATCCTGACCCGCTGCCACCGGGGGGCGGACATCGCCCGCCAGTTGCGTTTCAGCGACGAGGTGGCCCATGGGATCCTCTCCCTGGATGAGCACTGGAGCGGCAAAGGGCGGCCGCAACAACTGGCGGGAGAGGCCATCCCGCTCTTCTCCCGCATCGCCCTGCTCTGTCAGGTGGTGGACGTGTTTCACGCCGCCGCCGGGCCGGACGCGGCGATGAGGGAGCTGCGCGAGCGCAGCGGCAACTGGTTTGATCCCGCCCTGGTCAGGGCCTTCGAGGCGCTGGCCGACGACGCCTTCTGGCAAGGGCTGGCGGATCCCGCGTTGGCGGAGCGGGTCTTCGCCCACCCGGCGGGGCAGGGGGAGGTGGCGCTGGATGAGGATTATCTGGACGAGATAGCGGCGGCCTTCGGCCAGGTGGTGGACTCCAAGAGCCCCTATACCGCGGGGCACAGCGGCAGGGTGGCGCTCTATACCGACATCCTCGCCGCCCAGATGGGGATGTCCGAGGCGCGGCGACGCTGGCTCAAGCGGGGTGCCCTGCTCCACGACGTGGGCAAGCTCGGGGTGAGCAACGCCATCCTCGACAAGCCGGGCAAGCTTGACGAGCAGGAGTGGGCGGCGGTGCAGATGCATGCCGCCTACACCGAGGAGATCCTGAGCCGCATCGGCGCCTTCGAGGAGCTGGCCCAGGTGGCTGGCGCCCACCATGAGCGACTCGACGGCAAGGGCTACCCCAAGGGGCTCAAGGGGGAGGCGATCACCCTGGAGACGCGCATCATCACCACCGCCGACATCTTCGATGCCATCACCGCCAAGCGCCCCTATCGGGATGCCATCCCGGTGCCGCGGGCCCTGGAGATGATGGCGGAAAACCTGGGCACGGCCATCGACCCCGACTGCTTTGCCGCCCTGAAGGCGGGGATAGAGGACTTCTCCCTCTACCTCACTCCGGAGCAGCCCCTGGCTCGTGCAAGCTAAGGCGCGAGCCCGAGACAAACAAGCCCCGCATCGGCGGGGCTTTTTTGTGGGCGGTTGCAGGCGGCGTGATCAGGGGCGGGCCGAGGGCTTGGCATAGGGTTGCAGCACCAGCCCCAGCAGGCGATGGAGGTGGGCGAGCTGCTCGATGAGATGGAGATTGAGCCAGAGGTAGCCGCCAAGGGTGGGGTCGTGTCCCTGGCCTGGTGCCTGGCTTGCGTCCCCATCGAGCCGGGCGGCGGCCTCTTGCAGGCGGCCGATGGCCTGGTCGGCCGCCGTGGTATCACCGCTCTTGAGCATGAGGGCGAGTTCGGTGAGCACCGACTCCGTCGCCTGCTGGCAGGCGCGAAGCCCGGGGTGGCTCTGCATCAGGAAGTGGCTCTGGCGATCCCGCCAATAGGTGTTGGCCAGCATCTCCAGGGTGCAGACGCTGTTGCGAAGGGTGGTCTGGGTCGCCTCGAACAGCGGGCTGCCAAGGCGGGTCTCCTTGACCGCCGGGGCCAGCAGGGGGCGCAGGCTGACTATCTTGGCGAGCAGGCGGGCATGGCTTCGGGTGAGCTTGGGGCGCTCCAGCACGTTGGGGGAGAGGTGGGTGTGGTAGAGCCGCCCGGCCTGCTGCAGGGTGTCGTGCATCTGCAGACGCCAGTGGGTATAGGCCCGCTGGGGGTAGATGCTGCAAAACAGCAGGGCCAGCACCGACCCCAGGATGACGTCGCCGCTGCGCCAGAGCGCGGTCTCGATGTCCCCTGGCACCCCGCCGACGATGACCCCCAGGGTTATGCCGATGAGCAGCCCCACATAGGGGCGCTTGCCGAGCGCCAGGTAGCCGCACAGGAACATGATGGCGCAGCACCAGGTCAGCATCAGGGGCAGGGAGTAGAGCTCCAGATAGAGGGCCACCACCCCGCAGGCGGCGCCAAAGACGGTGCCCACCACCCGTTGCAGGGCGCGCGACAGCACGTTGCCCCAGAACGAGATGGGGCCCATCACCACCACCAGGGTGATGAGGGGCCAGGTGCTCTCCGGCAGCTTGAGCTCCCGGGTCAGCAGGAAGGTGAGGGTGAAGGCCAGGGCGATGCGCAGGCCGTGGACCAGGCGGTAGCGGCCATAGATGAGCAGATCGAAGCGGGAGAGCGGGGCATTGAGGCGCAAGGGCGTTCTCTTATCTCGGGTCAGGGTTGTGAGGATAGCAAGGAGGACGGCATTTGCCTTGACCTGCGTCGTTTCTCCGGTTCATGGGGGCGCACCTGTCGGCAGGCGCACCATGACCCGCTCGCCGGGGGGAAGGGCCGCGCTACCCGGCGCCCGTTCGATGCGGCAGTTGGCACTGTCGTGGCCCCCATCCACCGGGCGCACCAGCAGGGTGCCCGCCTCGTCCTGACTGAGCAAGCCGGGCACAACGCCCTGCTCTGCCGATGGGGGCAGGGCCGCCAGCAGCCGGGCGCAGAGGCGAAGGGGCGGCGGGGCCTGACGGGGTTCGTGCGGGGGCAACCGGGCGCAGATGAAGTCGGCGATGGCCTCCAGATCCTCGAAGGGGAACCGGGGCAGGGTCGTGGCCTGGGGGGCGTCGCTCACGAGGGCGACGATGTCAGGATCCTCGGGGAAGAGCAGGGGCCGGCCGATGGCGGCGCGATACAGCTCCACCTTGGGAAAGCGCCTGTGCTTGAACCCCTCGACCAACAGCAGATCCAGGGCGCTCGTATCGAAGCGGGCCAGCAGCGCCTCGAAGGGGGGCTCCCCCTCCGGGGTCTCCCGGATCAGGGCGTGGCGCCGGTCGGAGGCCGCCATCACCTGGGTGGCACCCGCCTGGCGCAGGCGGTGGCTGTCCTTGCCGGGCTGGTCCATGTCAAAGGCGTGGTGGGTGTGCTTGAGCACCCCGAGGCGCAGACCGCGCGCCACCAGGCGCGGAATGAGGCGCTCCAGCAGGGTGGTCTTGCCGGTGCCGCTCCAGGCGACGAAGCCGAGCAGGGGCAGGGGGCTCATGGCGCACCCCCTTCCCGCAGCCTCGCCTCCCAGGCGGCGAGTTCGGCCGGGCTGTTGAGGTTGACGAAGGCGTCGGGCAGATCGGCAAAGGGCACTACCGCCATCCGGTGGCGGGCAAACCAGGCCCCGGTCTTGCGCTCCCCGTCCGCCAGCGCCTGGCTCAGGGAGGGGCGCAGGGCGCGGCGCAGCAGGGCGACCACGGGCTGGAGGTGCTCCCCGTCGTGGGCCACCACCAGATCGGTGTCCGGGGTGATGGCGGCGCGAAAGCGGGTCATCAGATCAAGGGGCAGGGCGGGGCCGTCACAGGGGACGAACAGCACCCAGTCGTGACGGGCCGCCGTCAGCCCCGCCAGCATGCCGGCCAGCGGCCCCTGGAAGTCGGCCTGCGCATCTCCGATAACGGGAGCAAGCTGCCGGTAGCGAGCCTGGCTGCGGTTGGCGTTGATCAGCACCTCGTCCACCTGGGGGCGCAGGCGGGTCAGCACGTGTTCGATCAGGGGAGTGCCCGCGAGGGGCACCCAGCCCTTGTCATCGCCCCCCATGCGGGTGGCGCGACCGCCCGCGAGGATGACGCCGCTGACGAGAAAAGCGGGGGAAGAGGAAGGGGTCATGGTGCTCCGTTGCTCGCAAAGGGATGCCCACAGGGGCGTGTCGGGATCTTGCGCCAAGGCGGGCGCGGGAGCAACCTTCGGCTGTCCCGGCAAAGGCGCCTTTGGCCGCAGGGTTTGTCCAAGCTCACAAAACCGGATCGGCAAACGTCATATGATCCCCAGCATTCTGAGCCTTGCTCTCCTGCCTGATGGCAACTTCATGTAAATCAAAGAGAATGACTATGGCTACCGGACAATATCTGCTGTGGAAAGATGCACAGGGTCACGATTTTCGCCCCGTTGCGCTGACGGGCACCAATCTGCTCAACGATCGCAACCTCAACAAGGGCACCGCCTTCACCGAACAGGAGCGGGCCGATTTTGAGCTGGGCGGCCTGCTGCCGCCCCAGGTGCAGACTTTCGAAGCCCAGCTGGAGCGGGTCTATGAGGCCTTCCTGAGCGCCTGCAGCGACATCGAGAAGTACCAGAACCTGCGAGCCTTGCAGGATCGCAACGAAACCCTGTTCTACGCCCTCCTGTCCCGCCACGTGGAGGAGATGACCCCCTACATCTACACCCCGACCGTGGGCAAGGCGTGCCAGGAGTTCAGCCACCGCTTCCAGAAGCCGCGCGGCCTCTACATCACCCCGAAGAACGTCGATGACATGGGCTCCCTCGCCCGCCACATGGATGCCAAGGCGGTGCGTATCATCGTCGTGACCGACAGCCAGGGGATCCTCGGCATCGGCGATCAGGGGGTGGGGGGCATGGGCATTCCCATCGGCAAGCTCGCCCTCTATACCCTGGGGGCCGGCATCCACCCCGCCTGCTGCCTGCCCATCGCGCTGGACGTGGGCACCGACAACCAGGCGCTGCTGGATGACCCCATGTACCTGGGGCAGCCCCACAGGCGCATTCGCGGCAAGGAGTACGACGACTTCATCGACAAGTTCGTGGCCGGGGTCAAGCGCCACTTCCCCAACGCCGTGCTGCAGTGGGAGGACTTCAGCAAGTCCAACGCCTTCAACAACCTGGCCCGCTATCAGCAGGCGCTGCCGTCGTTCAATGACGACATCCAGGGCACCGGGGCCGTGGTGCTGGCGGGTATCATTGGGGCCGTCAAATCCAAAGGGGAAACCCTGGGCCAGCAGCACTACCTGGTCTACGGGGCCGGGGCTGGCGGGGTCGGGGTGGCGGATCAGATCTGCGCGGGGATGATCCGCGAGGGGCTTGACCCGCAGGCGGCGCGGGATCGCATCTACATCCTGGATACCCAGGGGCTGGTGTGTGACAACCGCGAGGGGCTGGATGAGTACAAGCGCCGTTATGCCAAACCGGGCCTCTTGCTGGCCCAGTGGGATCTGCAGGGCAAGGCGGGGCTGACCGAGGTGCTGCGCCACGTGCCCATCACCGTGCTGCTCGGCACCAGCGGCGCCGGTGGCGCCTTCCAGGAGGAGCACATCCAGCTGATGCTGACCCACTGCGAGCGCCCCATGGTGTTCCCCCTCTCCAACCCCACCGCCAACTGCGAGGCCCTGCCGGAAGACATCTTCCGCTGGAGCCAGGGGCGCGCCATCGTCGCCACCGGCAGCCCGTTCAAGGACGTGCACTTCGAGGGGCAGGATTATCGCATCGGTCAGGGTAACAACGTCTTCATCTTCCCCGGCGTGGGGCTGGCGGCCATCGTCAGCCAGATCCGCGAGATAAGCCCGGACATCTTCACCACCGCCGCCTTTGCGCTGGCGGAGTGCGTGAGCGAGGCGGATCTCGCCCAGGGCACCGTCTACCCGAGGATCAGCGAGCTGCGCAACATCTCGGTGCACGTGGCGACCGCAGTGCTCAAGGATATCGTGCGCCGGGATCCCTCCCATCCGCTCATCGGTCAGGATCTGCAAGAGCACATCCTGAGCCATATGTGGGAGCCGGTCTACCTGCCCTATCGCCGGGTCTGAGGTGCGTCCTGCCCGCATGTGTCGCGGGCATGGCGATGCCATAGAAAAAGAGAGGGTGGCCCAGGCCACCCTCTCTGTTTTCCGCCCTGCTGTGTGTGCGGGGCAGGACGATGCCACCTATTGAGCGGGCGGGGGCACCAGGCGGTCATCGACGCTGCCATCGCCTCGAAGCTTGTTGCCATTGGCGTCGACGGCGTCCACGCCGTTGTCATCGACGCTGCCATCGCCTCGAAGCTTGTTGCCATTGGCGTCGACGGCGTCCACGCCGTTGTCGTCCACGCTGCCATCGCCTCGAAGCTTGTTGCCATTGGCATCGACGGCGTCCACGCCGTTGTCATCCACGCTGCCATCGCCTCGAAGCTTGTTGCCATTGGCGTCGACGGCGTCCACACCGTTGTCGTCCACCCGGCCACCGGCATGACGCTCCCCGCCTGCATGCTTGTCGCCACCGCCGTGGCGATCGCCGCCAGCGTGCTGGTCGCCACCGGCATGTTCGCCCTGACCACGGTCATCGCCGCCGTGGCCGCTGTCGTCCCCGCCATTGTTTCCGTTATGGCTACTATCGCCTTCATTTCCGCTATTGTTTCCACTGTGGCTACTATTGCCCCCACCGCTGCTGTTGCCGCCTCCGTTGCCGCTGTTGCCGCTGTTGCCGCCTCCGCTACCACTGTTGCCGCCGCCATCCCCCCCTTTGTTGTGCACGATCAGCCCATTGGCCACATAGCTGTGGCTGCCATCGAGGATCAAGTTGAACAGCGCCGTGGCGGGCGGGGCATCAACCCAGGAGAGGGAGGCCACCGGCAGTTCGACAGGGTGCGGCGCCAGCGCCAGGTTGCCCGCGCTGCCCCCCTCTGACCAACCCAGCAGGTGCATGCCGGTAAAGAGCGGCAGCACGGCGAGGGCCGGGTTTTCGGTGCGGGTCATGGCCGGTGCGATGGCCGCCCAGCCCCGGGTGGTGAGGAAGGGGTGCTCGGCGGTAAAGAAGGGGGGCAGATGATTGAGCCCGTAGAGCCTGCGCGCCCCCAGCGCCACCCGCTCGATGGCCTGGATGCGGTTGCTCTGCCCGTGCCTGTCCCGCACCCGATCGCCGATCCGCAGGGTCTCGATGGGGCGTTCGCAGCCATCGGCCATCAGGATGCGGGTACCGGCAATGAAGCAGGACTTGGCATGGGCCTGGTTTACCTGCCACTGGTGGTGGTCGAAGTCATAGCTCAGCGGGGTGGCGAACAGGGCCAGGGCGATGGCCGAGCCCAGCAGCAGCCGGCGCTGGCTGGGTTTGAACGAGGGCAGTGACATGGGGAACTCCTTGTCGGTGTGGGGTCACGCCTTCGAGTATAGAGAGGGGGTTGGGGTGGTATCTGCGTCGACCAGTTGAAAGCCTTGTCATGTCAACTCGCCGGAAAAACGATTGGCGTTGGCCATAAAAGTGCGTAAAATCGCTTCCTCGATGCTTGTAGCAGCGAATCCCGCCTAAAAAGCCAGTTTCATGCCCTCCCCAAGCAGTAAAAGGCAACAAATGACGCCGTTTGGTCCGTTGGCTGCCTTGAAAACGTCTTGTGATGACTGAAAAGTGTCAAATATCCCTGTCAGTTATCAAAAAATTAAGGATACCCATGTTTTCCTTGGTCAAGCAAAGCGTCGCCGGGCTGCAAATTCTGTTTGTCGCCTTCGGTGCCATGGTGCTGGTGCCCCTGCTCACCGGTCTGAACCCCTCCATGGCCCTGCTTGGCGCCGGTGTAGGCACCCTGCTGTTCCAGCTCTGCACCCGTCGTCAGGTGCCGATCTTCCTCGGCTCCAGCTTCGCCTTCATCGCCCCCATCATCTATGCCACCCAGACCTGGGGCCTGCCCTCCACCATGTTCGGTCTGTTTGCCGCGGGCTTCATGTATTTCATCCTGGCGGCCATCATCCGCGCTCGTGGCATGGGCTTCGTGCACAAGCTGCTGCCCCCCGTAGTCATCGGTCCCGTCATCATGGTGATCGGCCTGTCGGTGGCCCAGGTAGCCTGCAACATGGCCATGGGCCGTGCCGGCGGTGAGCAGGTGGTGCCTGCCACCACGGCGCTGACTCTGGCGGGGATCTCGCTGGCGGTCACCCTGATTGCCGCCGTGTTCTGCAAGGGCTGGATCAAGCTCATCCCCATCCTGTGCGGTGTCATCGCCGGTTATGTCTCTGCCGTGCTGATGGGCCAGGTAAGTTTCGATGGGATGGTCAACGCCCCCTGGCTGGCGCTGCCCCACTTCGAGACCCCGGAGATCAACTGGGCCGCGGCCCTCTTCATGCTGCCGGTGGCCATCGCCCCCTGCATCGAGCACATCGGCGGCGTGCTGGCCATCGGCGGGGTGACCGGCAAGGACTACACCAAGGATCCGGGCCTGCACCGCACCCTGGCCGGTGACGGCATCGGCGTCTGCTTCGCCGGTTTCATCGGTGGTCCCCCCGTCACCACCTATGCGGAAGTGACCGGCGCCGTGATGATCACCCGCAACTTCAACCCGGTCACCATGACCTGGGCGGCGGTGTTCGCCATCATTCTGGCCTTCTTCGGCAAGTTCAACGCCCTGCTCACCTCCATCCCCATGCCGGTGATGGGCGGCATCATGCTGCTGCTGTTCGGATCCATCGCCGCCATCGGTCTCAAGACCCTGGTGGAGTCCAAGGTGGATCTGGGGCTGTCCCGCAACATCGCCATCGTGGCGGTGACCCTGACTGTCGGTGTCGGCGCCCTGGAGATGAAGATCGGTGACTTCGCCCTGGCGGGCGTGGGGCTGGCCTCGGTGGCCGCCATCCTGCTGAACCTCATCCTGCCCCAGCACTCCGAAGAGGGTGCCATGGAGAGCGCCAAGGATTAAGCGCCTGGCTTGCTGTACGTTGAGATGATGAAAAAGAGGCCATCTTCGGGTGGCCTCTCTCTTTTGGCCTGCGTACCACTGAACCCGGGCTCCCCATGTGAAGCGGCTACACTCAGGGGCACCATTGACGGGAGAGGACGAAAGGATGAAGAGGGCATGGATCCTGGCCCTGCTGGGGCTGATGGGAAGCGGCGCGGCCGAGGCTGGTGCGGTGCGCTACGAGGTCGAAGGCAAGCCGTTCGAGGGCTATTACCTGGCGGCTGCCGACAAGCAGGCCCCTCTGGTGGTGCTGGTGCACGACTGGGACGGGCTCAACGGTTACGAGATCAAGCGGGCCGAGATGCTGGTGGCCCTGGGCTACAGTGTCTTTGCCGTAGATTTGTTCGGTGCCGGGGTCAGGCCGAGCACGGTGGAAGACAAGAAGCGCCTCACCGGGGCCCTTTATCAGGACCGGACCAGGATGCGCACCCTGCTGCAAGGGGGATTGGCGGAGGCGGGCAGGCAGGGGGGGCGGCTCGACAATGCGGTGGCCCTCGGTTACTGCTTTGGCGGCGCCGCCGTGCTGGAGCTGGCCCGCAGCGGGGCGGATCTCAAGGGTGTGGTGAGCGTACACGGCGGGCTGGAGACCCCGGCCGGGCAGGACTACAAAGAGGTGAAGGGACAGTTGCTTGTCCAGCACGGCAGCGCCGACGAGGCGGTCTCTCTGGGTCAGTTTGCTGCGCTGGTGGCCGAGCTGGAGAGCGCCGGGGTGAAGCATGAGGCGATCAGCTACAGCGGTGCTCCCCACGCGTTCAGCGTCTTTGGCTCGGACAACTACCGCGCCGATGCCGATGCCAAGTCCTGGCAGCGTTTCACCGGTTTCCTGAAGGAGGTGACCGGCTCCTGAGGGGGCCGGCTCACGCAGGCCATGGCAGTGCCATGGCTTTTTTTATGCCCGTTTTTCGCCATCTCAGGGGAGGGCGAGCACCCTCACCCACATGGCCCCCTTGCCCACCTCGCTCCGTGGGCCCGGGGTGAGCTGGCCGCTTTCGGGGTCGATGGCATGCAGCGCCACCTCGTGGGATTGCTGCCCGGTCGCGATGAGCCAGTGGCCGCTGTGGTCGATGGCAAAGCCCCGGGGACAGGCCTCGGTCGGGAAGTGGCCGAGGGGGGTGAGGGCGCCATCCTGGGGGGAGACGCCGAACAGGGTGAGCAGGCTGCTGGCCCGTTCGCTGGTGTAGAGAAAACGTCCATCCGGGGTCAGGTGCAGGTCGGCGCCCCAGCGCTCCCCCTCATAGCCTGGGGGCAGCATGTCTAGGCTCTCGCGTGCCACTATCTGTCCGTCCGCCTCCCTGTGGTAGCGACTGAGGGTGGCGTCGAGTTCGTTGAGGCAATAGAGATCGCCGTTGTCCGGGTGCAGGGCCAGATGGCGGGGCCCGGCGCCGGGGGCGGTGTGAATGTCCCCCAAGGGATGGGGAACCAGCCTCTCGTCCACCAGGGCAAAGCGGCGCACCCTGTCCTCTTTCAGGCAGGCCACCAGCAGCTCCTGCTCCCCGTTTTGCCCCGGGAGCCAGGTGACCGAGTGGGCCGCCATCAGGTGGTCGAGACGCTGGTGAGGGGGCTGCATCCGGCCCGCCTGATCCTGGCGGGAGACGGTGACGTGGTTGAAGGCGTAGGAGGCGGCAAAGAAGAGGCGGCCGCTCCCATCGGTGCAGGTGTGGGAGGCGCTGCCCTCGAGGGGCGCCGAGGTCGGGGCCCCGAGCCGCCCATCGGCGGCGATGGGGAAACTCAGCACCCGACAATCGGGACGCACCCCCGCATGGAGCCAGCGCCGGTCCGGGCTGATGACCAGGGGCTGCACCTCGCCGCCGGTCTGCACTTCCTGCTGTGGGGCGAGGGTGCCTGCTTCGAGGCGAAACACATGGATCAACCCGCTCACCGGGTTGGCCACATAGACCACTTGTTGCATTGCATCTCCTTTGCGACGGCCATCCGTCGGGTCAAGGGAAAGGGGAGTCCCGGCGTCTCAGGCGGGGATCAGGATCTCGCGAATGACGGGCACCACTGACAGTGCCAGCAGGGCCGCCATCACCTGGTTGAAGCGGCGACGGGCAAGATCGTTTGCCAGCCAGCGCTTGAGCAGGGAACCGCACAGGAGCCAGAGTCCGACGCAGGGGAAAGAGACGATGAAGAAGGTCAGGGCGATGACGAGGTGCTGCTCAAAGGGGTCGCTCCCCGCGCTGGTGAAGGCGGCGATGGCGCCGGTGGCAACCACCCAGGCCTTGGCATTGACCCACTGGAACAGGGCACCCTTGAAAAAGCCGAACGGGCGGGCCCCGTTGCTGTCAGCCATCCCGTCCGTCGGGCGGGCGATGAGCCAGGCAAGATAGAGCAGATAGAGGGTGCCCGCGCACTTGATGAACAAGTGGAGTTCGGGGAAGCGGGTAAAGAGCTGGCCAAAGCCCAGCCCCACCAGCAACAGCATCAGGGTGAAGCCGACGCAGATCCCCATGAGCAGGGGCAGGCTCTTGCGTATCCCGACGCTGGCGCCGGCGCTCATCACCATGATGTTGTTGGGGCCGGGGGTGACCGATGCCGAGATGGCAAAGAGCACCACGGCGTAGAGAGAGTCCATTGGATTCCTCGTGCAGACAGTCCGTTGTCTTCCCTATATTGGGGGCGATCTGCGCTTTCCAAGGTGGGGGGCGGGCAGAAAAAAAACAGGCCCCGTGACGGGGCCTGTGAAGCGGGCGGGATCAGACGGGCTGGTTCCCTGCCGGCGGCAGCGCCGGGCGGGATTCCACCTTCTGTTCGTCTCCCTGCATGTTCTTGATGTAGACGTCCATCTGGTTGAACGCGATCTCGATGCCATGCTCGCGGAACAGCACGTCGATGCGGCGGTTCAGCTCGTCGATGGCCGGGTTGCGATCCCCCAGCTCGCTCACGAAGAAGCGCAGCTCGTGATCCAGGGTGCTGGGCCCGAAGGTGAGGAAGTAGACGATGGGGGCCGGGTCTTTCAGCACCCGGCTGTTCTCCATGGCGGCCTGCATCAACAGCTTGCGGGTCAGATCCAGATCCGAGCCATAGGCCACCCCGACCCGGGCGATGACCCGGGTGACGGTGTCGGACAGGGACCAGTTGATGAGTCGCTCTATCATCAGCTGCTGGTTCGGGATGATCACCTCCTTGCGGTCGAAGTCGGTGAGGGTGGTGGAGCGGATCCTGATCTTGTTGACCGTGCCCGAGATGGTGCCGATGGTGACGGTGTCGCCGATCCGCACCGGGCGCTCGAACAGGATGATGATGCCTGAGATGAAGTTGGAGACGATCTGCTGCATGCCGAAACCGATACCGACCGAGAGACCGGCGGCCAGCCACTGCAGCTTCTCCCACTGGACCCCGAGCATGGCCAGCGCCGTCAGGCTGCCCACCCCGATCAGGGCGTAGTTGAGCATGGTGGTGAAGGCATAGGCTGTGCCCTGGGCAAGGCGCAGCTTGGAGAGCACCAGCACCTCCAGCAGGCCCGGCAGGTTGCGGGCCAGCGACAGAGCCGCACCAAACACGAAGAGGCCGGTCAGCACGTCGCTCAGGCTGATGGGATAGAGCACGGCGTTGGCTCCGGTCCCCTCGCTCTTGTGCCACAGCACCACGCTGTCGAGGTAGGTGAAGACCGCCACCAGATCAGACCAGAGCCAGTAGAAGGCGACGCCGAACACCAGCAGCAGCATGATGCGGGTCAGACGCAGGGACTGCTGGCTGACCTCTTCCAGATCCATGGGCTGCTCTTCGATGGCTTCGCCCCCTTCTGCATCCTCCTGGGTCTTGTGCTCCCGCTTGGCGACCGCGCGGCGATAGGCCAGACGACGGGCCGCCAGCTCAAGCCCGCGCAGGGCGGTGCGATAGACCAGACCCCAGATGATGATGAGGTAGAAGGACTCGATGAGCCTGCCGGTGAGTTTCAGGGCCGTGTAGTAGTAGCCAAGGGCTGCCAGCACCATCAGGGCCACCGGCGCCAGTGCCAGGGCGACGGCGGTCAGGGTCTGCAACATGCTCGCCTCGCCCTTGATGCGGGCGCGGGAGATGGGCAGCACCAGGTAGGCGGTCAGCCCCAGCAGCAGCATGGTCATGCCCTGGCCGATGACGTCGTTGCCAAGGGAGGAGGGCTCCACCACCGCCTTGGTCGACAGCATGATGAGGGGCAGCAGGGGCAGCCAGAGGTAGCGCATGCTGTTGCGCTTGGCCTGCAGCTCGTCCCGCGGCATGCGGAAGTGGGTCTCGCCGATGCCCCCCGGTCGCATCACCGACAGGTAGACGCTGAACACCAGGTAGCCGAGGGCCAGATTCAGGGTGATCTGGAAGATGAGTTTCGGGCTCAGCAGGCCGCAATAGGCGAGCAGCAGGCCGGCGGCCAGGATGAAGAGGGTGCCCGGCAGGCGTTGCAGCACGGTGAACAGCAGGGCACGGGGGGTGTGCCACTGGCTGTCCTGACGAAAACGTCCCAGATCCTTGACGATCTTCTTCTGGCGCTCGAGCAGGGTGCCGCGCTTCCACAGCAGCAGGCCCCCCAGCAGCAGCAGGGGCAGTGCCAGCAGAGAGACTGCCAGCAGCATGTCGCCCCAACCGCTCCAGTCCGGTTTCAGCACCCAGTCGGAGGCCTGCTTGAAGGCCTGGGCCGGCCAGGTGATGAACCACTTGGCATCGATGGGCTTGTTGCTGCTCACCCAGAAGATGTGCTGTTGCAGGGTGAACTCGATGGAGGCATAGACCCGGGTCAGCTGCTGCTGGGTCAGTTGCAGGCTGATGGCGTTGGTGAGCTGGGCATCCATCTGGCGGTTGAGCTGATCCAGCAGGCCGATGCGGGTGTCGATGAGCTTGGCCAGGCTGGCCCTGTCTTCGTCGCTCACCGTCTCGCCGCTGCTGGCGATGAGGTTGTCCAGATACTGGTTCTTCTGGAACAGCTGGTCACGCTGCTGGCTCAGTTCGAACTGGGCCAGGTGCAGGTCGGCGATCTGCTCCTCCAGGTTTTTCACCAGGGTGGAGGGGGCCGCTTCCAGTTGCTGGTAGAGCTGATAGAGGATGCGCGAGAGCAGCAGGTTGCCCTTGAGCATCTGTACCTGCTCGTTGAGGTTGCGCTCGGTCTGGGTGCCGCGCTCCAGCATGCTCTTCGCCTGCAGGTTCTTCTGGGCCAGGGTGTTGAGGCTGTTGGTGGAGCTGATGAGTTGCTGGCTGAGCTGGTAGTTGAGCTCCTGCTCTTTTTGCACCAGGGGGTTGTCTTCGGCGGCCACCAGTTCGCCGGTCTCTTCGGCAGTCTTCTCGGTGTCCCCCAGGCGCTTGGCGCTGCTCTGCTCCTGCAATGCCTGCAGTTTCTGCTCTTCACTGGCGAGACGGGCACTCTGGTAGTCCCGTTGCTTGACCACCAGATCCTGCATGCTGGTGCGGTTGTCCAGCTCCTTTTGCAGGTTGGCCAGTTGCAGATCCAGCAGGGCCAGCTCGGCGCCCAGCTTCATCTTCTCGGCGCTGCTCACCCCGTCCCCGGCGTTGAGGCGGGTGCGGATCTCCTGGCTGCGCTGATAGGCGCGGCTCATGCTGGCCTGGGCCCGCTCCGGCAGGGTCTGCAGGTTGGTGATCTGGCTGCCGATGGTGCCAAGGGCCTCCTGGGCCGCCTGCATGTTGGCCATGATCTCGGGTTGGCGGGCATCGAGCTCCGCCAGGCTCATGGTGGCGTATTCGCTCTTGAGCTGCTCCGGGCTCTTGCCCTGGGTCAGGGCGTCGAGCTTGGCGCCGATCTCCTTGAGCTCTGCCGGCAGGGTGCGCAGGCGTTCGCTCTGGGTTTTGGCCTTGCTCTTCTCCTTGTCGATGCTGTCGAGGAGGGAGAGGGTGTCAGTCAGGAACTTCTGGTCCGCCTGCTGGCTGGCGGTGGGGGTGTCCGACTTGCCGAGGGCGTCGAGCGCCCGCTGCACGGTGGCGCGCTGGGGCAGGTCCTGCGCCAGGGTGCTCGGGGTCCAGAAGGTGATGAGTAAACAGAGCAGCGGCAGCAGGGTGGCCGAGGCTCTTTTGAAGCGTGTTGAGAGCATAAAGCGTCCGGGTGATTATGCGATGTTCGGGGGATTTTCCACCAGGGTAAAATCCGCGTGGATTCTAGCACCGGCGCAAGAGGGGCAGCAGGGGGAGAGATAAAAAAAAAACGGCGCCCGCAGGCGCCGCTTTCATCGGTTCAGGACTGATTACAGTACGTGAACGGAAGCGGTGTTGGTGGTACCGCTCGGTACCAGGGCACCGGAGACCATGACAACCACGTCACCCTTCACGCCCATGCCGATTTCCAGCGCGGCTTCTTTGCCGATGCGATAGAAGTCGTCGGTGGAGGCGATGGAGTCAACCACGTGAGCAACCACACCCTTGGTCAGCACCAGCTGGGCAGCGGTCTTCTTGTTGGTGGTGATGGCCAGGATCCAGGCTTTCGGGAAGTACTTGCGAATGGCCTTGGCAGACTTGCCGCCTTCGGTGGCAACCACGATCAGCGGGGCGTCCAGCTTCTCGGAGGTCTCTACCGCGCCTTTGCAGACCGCTTCGGTGATGCGCAGCTTGTTGCTGTCGTTGGCAGCAGACAGGTTGGACGGCATCACGGCATCGGTACGCTCGCAGATGGTGGCCATGATGGTCACGGCTTCCAGCGGGTACTTGCCCTTGGCGGACTCACCGGACAGCATGACTGCGTCGGTACCGTCCAGGATGGCGTTGGCCACGTCGCCGGCTTCGGCGCGGGTCGGACGCGGGTTCTTGATCATGGAGTCCAGCATCTGGGTGGCGGTGATGACCACTTTGCGGGCTTTGTTGCACTTCTCGATGATCATCTTCTGGGCGAAGATCACTTCTTCTACCGGGATCTCGACACCCATGTCGCCACGGGCAACCATGATGCCGTCGGAGACAGCCAGGATCTCGTCGAAGTTGTCCAGGCCTTCCTGGTTTTCGATCTTGGAGATGATCTGGATGTTCTCGCCGCCGTGGGCTTTCAGGTGCTCACGGATTTCCAGCACGTCTTCTTTCTTGCGAATGAAGGAGGCGGCAACGAAATCAACGCCTTGCTCGCAACCGAAGATGAGGTCGCGCTTGTCTTTCTCGGCCAGGGCCGGCAGCTTGATGGAGACGCCCGGCAGGTTGATGCCCTTGTTCTCGCCCAGGTCACCGTTGTTGAGCACTTTACAGATCACTTCGCGCTCGGTGATTTCGATGACGTCCAGGCCAATCAGGCCGTCGTCAACCAGGATGCGGTTGCCGACGCGCAGGTCGCTGGCAAAACCGGCATAGGTGACGGCGACTTTGTCTTTGTTGCCCACCACGGTCTGGTCGGTGGTGAAGGTGAAGGTCTGGCCGGCGACCAGGGAAACGTCGTTGCCGCCTTCGAGCTTGATGGTGCGGATTTCCGGACCCTTGGTGTCCAGCAGGATGGCTGCGTGCTTGCCGGTTTCGGCCATGACAGCGCGCAGGTTGCTGATGCGACCACCGTGTTCGGCGTAGTCGCCGTGGGAGAAGTTCAGGCGCATGACGTTCATGCCGGCATCCAGCATCTTGCCCAGCATTTCTTTGGATTCGGTCTTGGGACCGATGGTGCAGACGATTTTGGTCTTTTTCATGTCAGTCTTCATGGTTAAGGAATTTCCGCCGTGCAATATACACCAGTTTTTGGATACTTTTTATGATCCAGAAACAACGTTTTGAGCGAAAACGGCCTCAATTTGAAAGATAACGTTTTCGCTCACAGCTCATTTTAGGGGCTAAAATAATTGATTTTCCGCAACTGAGGCCATTTGGTTCCCATTTCTGGCCCCGCATCCTGCCCGATCCCATGTTGTTAAATGACAAACAACAGGGCCCCATTACGGCGGCGATCCGGCCCGATGCCGTTGGCCGTCATCCAGTGTAGTCACTCCCTCCTGCGGCGTCAGGGCGAAGCAACGCAAGGCAGGAGCCGGTAGGCCTACAGCGGAAAAAACACCGCCCCTCCCGGCACGCCGGGAGGGGCGGCAGCCCTCTGGATCAGCCGAAGAACCAGTAGCCGCGGTTGACCAGCCGGGTCAGCAGTTGCAGGAAGCCCGCCTGATCGGCCAGTTCCACCAGCGCGTCCTGGGTGATGATGTCCTTGTCGCACAGGAGCGCGATGGCGGCCGGATCCTCGCTTGGCAGGGTCCAGGCTTCGCCGTCGATGTAGCAGGTGCGGCTCTCGCCGCTGAACCAGACGCTGCGCAACCCCGGCACCTTGATGGCGGGCTCCCCCTGGCTCAGCAGGTCGGCCACTTCCTCGGCGCTGTAGTCCGGCTCCACCGGATTGACGTCCAGATCGTGCTTGGCCTCGGAGATCATGGTGCCGAACCACTCCTTGAACAGGGTCTCGTCGTCGAGGGCCTGTTGCATCAGCTCCCGCAGGCGGTGCAGCTCATGGGGCTGGATCTCCCCGTGGCGGGCGCGGGGCTGGAGGTCCGGGTCGCCGTAACGTTCGGTGCGGATCTCGTTGTCGATCAGGTGATCGGCAAAGGAGGAGACAAGGGCCTTGGCGTCCGGTGCGCGGAAACCCACCGAGAAGTTCAGGGAGGGCTCGATGGCGTAGCCCTCGTGGGGGAATCCGGGCGGGATGTAGAGGATGTCGCCCGGCTCCATGATGGCGTCGATGATCGCCTCGAACGGCTCGCAGTGCAGCAGGGCGGCGTGGGCGGCAAACTCGTTGAGTGGCTTGGCATCGCCGACCCGCCAGTGGCGCTTGCCCTGACCCTGGGTGATGAAGACGTCGTAGTTGTCGATGTGGGGGCCGACACCGCCGTGAGGGGTGGAGAAGCTCACCATCACATCGTCAAAGCGCCAGCCCGGGATGAACTGGAAGGGCACCGCCAGCTCGTGCACCTCGGGTACCCAGTGGTTGCACGCCTGCACCAGCACGGTCCAGTTCTCTTCCCCCAGGTGATCGTAGGATTCGAAGGGGCCGTGGGCCGCCTCCCACTGGTTGTTGAAGCGGGTGACCAGGCGCGATTCGATCACCTCCTCCATGGCCAGACCCGCCAGCTCGTCCGGGCTGATGGGATCCTGAAAGTCGGTGAAACCGCCCTTGATGAGGAGCGGGCGCTTCTGCCAGTAGTGCTCGAGGAAGTGAGCGATATCCAGATTGAGTTGGTACATGGTGCTTCTCGTATCTTGTGAGAGGGCTTGCCCAAGGCGGGCTTGGGCAAGGGCTCTGAAATGGCCCGATAGAGGGTGATCATATCAAATGGGCCAAAATCAACGGGGGCCCTGCCGTCATGACAGAGCCCCCGCCGGTTCGGTTACATCACTTATTTCAGCAGATCGACCAGACGCTGGGCGTCGCCGATGTAGTTGGCCGGGGTCAGCTTCTTCAGCTCGACCTTGACCGCTTCCGGCAACTCCAGGGTGTCGATGAAGGTGCGCATCCCTTCGGCGTCGACGCGGCGACCACGGGTCAGCTCTTTGAGCTTCTCGTAGGGCTTCTCGATGCCGTAGCGGCGCATCACGGTCTGGATGGGCTCCGCCAGCACTTCCCAGTTGGCGTCCAGATCGGCGGCCATGGCGTCCGCGTTGGCTTCCAGCTTGGAGATACCCTTCAGGGTTGCCTGATAGGCAATCAGGGAGTAACCCACCGCCACACCCAGGTTGCGCAGCACGGTCGAGTCGGTGAGATCACGCTGCCAGCGGGAGATGGGCAGTTTGCTCGCCAGGTGCTGGAACACGGCGTTGGCCAGACCCAGATTGCCTTCGGAGTTCTCGAAGTCGATGGGGTTGACCTTGTGGGGCATGGTGGAGGAGCCGATTTCGCCGGCGATGGTGCGCTGCTTGAAGTGGCCCAGGGAGATGTAGCCCCAGACGTCACGGTCAAAGTCGATCAGGATGGTGTTGAAGCGGGCCAGGGCGTCGAACAGCTCGGCGATATAGTCGTGGGGCTCGATCTGGGTGGTGTAGGGGTTCCAGGTCAGGCCGAGAGAAGTGACGAACTCCTCGGAGAACTGGTGCCAGTCCACATCCGGGTAGGCGCTGATGTGGGCGTTGTAGTTGCCCACGGCACCGTTGATCTTGCCCAGCAGCTCCACCGCCATGATCTGCTTGAGCTGGCGCTCCAGACGGTAGGCGACGTTGGCCATCTCCTTGCCCATGGTGCTCGGGGTCGCCGGCTGACCGTGGGTGCGTGACAGCAGCGGCATGTCGCGGTACTCGACGGCCAGGCGCTTGATCTCGCCGATGAGCTTTTCGCAATAAGGCTTGATCACCTCTTCCCGGGCGGTCTTCAGCATCAGGCCGTGGGAGTTGTTGTTGATGTCTTCCGAGGTGCAGGCGAAGTGAATGAATTCGCTGACGGCGGCCAGCTCCGGGTTCACTTCCACCTTCTCTTTCAGGAAGTACTCCACCGCTTTCACATCATGGTTGGTGGTGCGCTCGATCTGTTTGATGCGGGCGGCATCCTGCTCGTTGAAGTTGCTGACGATGCCGTCAAGCACGGCATTGGCTGCCTCGCTCAGGGCAGGGACTTCCGGGATCCCGGCGTGGCTGGCCAGTTTTTGCAACCAGCGCACCTCGACTTCGACGCGAAAACGCAGCAGACCGAATTCGGAGAAGATAGGGCGCAGGGCATCGGCCTTGTCGCCATAACGACCGTCAATCGGGGAAACGGCAGTCAGCGCGGACAGCTCCATGGGGTGAACTCCTGATGATTGGTGTGGGGGTTAAAATCGTTTGGCCAGTTCCACCATCTTCTTGCGGGCGAAGATGATCTGGGTACGGCTGCCGCCGAGCTGGCGCCACAGCACCACGGCGCGGATGCCTGCGAGCAGCAGGGCGCGCACCTTGTGCTGCACCAGGGGCTGCTGCAGGAAGAGCGGGGTGCCCGCCACCTGGATGCGCGGCCCGATGGGGCTGATAAGGTCGCTGTAGATGCTTGCCATGTTGGCCAGGATCTGCTCGTCGAGCAGATCGAAATGCTGTTGCTGGCGGCCGATCTGGCTGATCCGCTCCCCCAGCATGTTGAGGATGTCCTTGCGCTTGGCGAGCTTGCGTTCCAGCGCGATCAGGCTCACCACGTAGCGGGTCAGCTCGGCATTCTTCTGGCTGCCGTCGGCCCCCAGCTGTTCCACCAGGGCGCGATAGCCGTCGCGAATGGCCAGGTGGCTGCCGAACACTTCCAGCGGCTGCGTGGGGTTGGTGACCAGAATACTTTGCAGGCTCTCGCGCAGGGAGGCTTCGTCGCAGGAGCCGTCACGGGCCACTTTCTGCACCAGATAGGCGGCCTGGCAGATGCCTGCGAAGGCCATGGTTCTGTCTTGGAATTTGTCGCTCATATCTTCACAGCCCTGTTCTGTTCTTTCACCGGCCGATGCCATTATCCGGCCTGGAATGTGTCGGCCATGTCTTCACAGCCCTGTTCTGTTCTTTCACCGGCCGATGCCATGATCCGGCCTGGACGTTGCCAATCATGTATCGCTGCCTGGTACTGTTTTTCTTTGTCCCCTCTCCCTCAGGGAGAGGGTCAGGGTGAGGGTGGTTACCCCCTCATCCCCAACCCTTCTCCCGCGAGGGGAGAAGGGAGTACAGCGCGGACGCTCGTGAGCGCCCAGCCCTTAGACCGGATGGCTGAAACGTTGTTCGATGATGCCACCGCCCAGACACACTTCCCCGTCGTAGAAGACGGCGGACTGGCCCGGGGTCACCGCAGCCTGTTTCTCGTCGAAGATGACCCGGATGGTCTCATCGTCGATGGGCTGGATCAGGCAGGGGATGTCTTCCTGGCGATAACGGGTCTTGACGGTGCAGCGGCGCGGCGCGCGAATGGGGGTGCGATCCACCCAGTGCAGCTGGCTCGCGACCAGGCCGTCGGAGTAGAGGCGGGGGTGTTCCCCTTGCGCCACCACGAGCGTGTTGCGCTCCACCTCCTTGTCCACCACGTACCAGGCCTCTTCGGTGGCATCTTTGCGACCGCCGATGCCGAGCCCCTTGCGCTGGCCCAGAGTGTGGTACATCAGCCCCTGATGCTCGCCGATGATCTTGCCGTCCACGGTTTCGATGGGGCCGGGCTGGGCGGGCAGGAACTTGGCCAGGAAGTCCTTGAACTTGCGCTCACCGATGAAGCAGATGCCGGTGGAGTCTTTCTTCTTGGCGGTGATGAGATCCAGCTGCTCGGCGATGCGGCGCACCTCGGGTTTTTCCAGATCCCCGACCGGGAACAGGCTCTGACCCACCTGGGCTTCGCTCAGGGTATAGAGGAAGTAGCTCTGATCCTTGTTGGTATCGAGGCCGCGCAGCAGGCGCGGGCGGCCGGTGCTGTCGTCACGGCGCACATAGTGGCCGGTGGCGATGTAGGTGGCCCCCAGCTCTTCGGCGGCGAATTCCAGGAACGCCTTGAACTTGATCTCCTTGTTGCACAGGATGTCCGGGTTCGGGGTGCGACCCGCCTTGTACTCTTCCAGGAAGTGCTCGAAGACGTTGTCCCAGTATTCGGCGGCGAAGTTGATGGTGTGGAGTTTCATCCCCAGCTTGTCGCAGACGGCCTTGGCATCAGCCAAATCCTGGGCGGCAGAGCAGTACTCGTCCGTGTCGTCTTCTTCCCAGTTCTTCATGAACAAGCCTTCGACCTGATAGCCCTGCTGCTGGAGCAGGTAGGCCGAGACGGAAGAATCCACGCCGCCGGACATGCCGACGATCACCTTGATTTGGCTGTTGTCTGTCATTAGTCGAAGTTACCAGTTCGTTTAAACGGGGCGTATTCTACCAGAGTTTTGCGCCCCCGGTCACATCTCCCTGCCGCCGTTCCCCTTGGAAGCCCGGTGGCGGGAAATCGTTTTTCTTGTCTCGGCCCCATAGCGTCAAAAAGAGCGTCCAATGGCGCTTAGATGAAGGCCTTGAGGGCCGACAGCGGCAGGCGGGTGCCTGCCAGATAGTCCTGGATGCACTGCCACACCAGGGGGCTTCGCAGGGCGGGCTTGCACTCGGCAATCTCCTCCAGGCTGAGCCAGTGACAGGCCAGTACGTCACCGTCGGGATCCTCTGGATGGTGCTGACCGGGCGACTTTTCAAGGTCGAAGATGACGGCGGTGCGCACAAAGGTGGCCTCGCTGTCCGCCGGTTTGAAGAGGTAGACCCCGAGCCAGCCGGTGGGCGCGGCGGTGAGTCCGGTCTCCTCCTTCAGCTCGCGGCAGGCCGCCTGGATGAGATCTTCTCCCGGCTCCACGTGGCCGGCGGGCTGGTTGAAGCGGCGCTTGCCCGCAATCTCCTCTTCCACCAGCAAGAAACGCCCCTGCCAGTGCACCAGAGCGGCCACGGTGAGGCGGGTGGGCAGCGGTGGGTGATCGCTCATAAGGACTCCTTGTCTTGTTGGCTGTGCCCCGGCAGGGGCGCTCGATGCAGATCCGCTGTCGCCTTCATTCAGAGGGCTTGGTGCGAGCCGGACGGCGGGCGGTGGTGCGCCCGCCGCTGCGATTGCCGGGGCGCGGGTCTGCCCCGCGGCGCTCCCGCCCCTGGGGTGGATCCTGATCTGTTGGCCGGGCGGTGCGGGGGGCGCTGCGGCCAGTGCCCCCGGCTGCGGCGGATGCCCGTGGTTTGCCTTGCGTGGCGGCTGGTCGTGGCGCGGGTGCCAGATCGGGAGCGGGCAGGGCGCGGCTCTCTCCCGGCGCCAGCCCATCGAGGGTCCACTCCCCGATGGCGTAGCGGATGAGGCGCAAGGTGGGGTGGCCGATGTGGGCGGTCATGCGCCGCACCTGGCGGTTGCGCCCCTCCACTATTTTGATCTCCAGCCAGCAGGTGGGGATCTCCCTGCGCTCGCGAATGGGCGGGTTGCGTGGCCATACCGCAGGGTCATCCATGATGCGCGCCCCGGCGGGCAGGGTCATGCCGTCGTTGAGTTCCACACCGGCGCGAAGGGCGGCCAGTTTCTCCTCGCTCGGGATGCCTTCCACCTGCACCCAGTAGGTCTTGGGGGTCTTCTCTCCCGGCTGGGTGAGGCGCGCCTGCAACTTGCCGTCGTTGGTGAGCAGCAAGAGCCCTTCGCTGTCTCGATCCAGCCTGCCCGCGGCATAGATGCCGGGCTCTTTGATGTAATCCTTGAGGGTCTCGCGGCCCGCCTCGTCGGTGAACTGGCAGAGCACCATGTAAGGCTTGTTCAGGAGCAACAGCTTGCGATCCACCGGGGCGGGGGCCGGTTTGCGCTCGTTGACGCTCCCTGCGTGCCGGGCCTCCCGGCGTTGGGATAGGCGCACCGTGGTAGGCCCGCTGGCCGTGCGGCCTGCGTCAGGGCGGGGGGAGAGACGGGGACGGGCTGATTTCATCGCATGCCTACCAAAAACAGGGGATGGCGGAGTGTACCACAGGGGGCGGCCATCAGGGGGAGGGCAGGGCTCAGCCTCTCGGATCAGGGGGAAGCGGTGTCCGGCGCCAGTGCGAGGGAGAGGCGCAGCATGTCCTTGTGCTGGATGCCGTGCTCCATCAGGGGCTCGGGATAGTGGATGAGGAAGTGATCCTTCATGACGGCGTGGACGCGAAAGCCGTGGCGCTGGTAATAGGTGAGCTGGTGGCCGAAGCTGCCGGTACCGAGCTCGACGCGGCCTATCCCCTTCCCGGCAAGGCTCGTCAGCACGAAGCGCAGCAGGCCGGAGCCGATGCCCTGCTGCTGGCGGTTGGGGGCAACGGCGATGTTGAAGATCTCGGCGGTTTGCTCCCCCACCAGGCCCGCCACGCAGGCCCCCACGACCTCCTTGTCCGCCAGGGCGGCAAAGCCCCAGGCCCCGGGCAGATAGGCGGCGATGCGCGACTCGGCGGGATCGGCCTCCAGCAGCAGGGCCAGCGGCAGGTGGGCGGGGTCCATCTCGACAAACGTCATCCTTATCTCTCTCCCTGTTTGTGACGGTGCGCGCCGCGCGAAACGATGGCGGGCTTGACCGATGTGGTGGCCTTGGCGGCGCCCTCGGGGGAGGCAATGCCCATGCTGGCCAGCACCCGGGCGGCGTTCTCCTCGCACGGCATCTCGCCCGGTTTGGATTCAACCAGCTGGATCAGGGCCTGCAACTGCTGCTTGCTGTGGGCAAGCCTTGCCTCCAGCGCCTCGATGTCGCTCACCTTGGCCTTGAGCGCCGCCAGCAGCGGGGCGTGCTGCCAGGTACTGATGTCGGCGGGTACCAGCTGCTTGATCTCGTCGAGGGAGAAGCCCGCCTGCTGGGCCTGGCCGATGATGGCCAGCAACTGCGCCGTCTCGGGCGGGTAGTCGCGATAGCCGTTGGCACCCCGCCGCACCTGGTTGAGCAGGCCCCTGGCTTCGTAGAAGCGGATGGCCGAGGCCGCCATGCCGGTCTGTCTGGCCAGTTCACCTATCTTCATCTTGCCTCCCGGGCTGCGGGTTGATGGGCCCGCCATGTCAATGACTGAGGGGGCGGGGTCTGGGGAATTCTAGGGTTAAAGTCCGCTTGAATGTCAACGGTCCCGAGCAAGGGCGGTGCGGCTGGATAGTATTTCCCCCCTCGCAGCGGCATCCCGACAAAGGGGCTTGACCTTCAAGTCAGCTTCAAACTTATGGTGGGGCCCTCACTACCGAGGAGATTGCCATGAACCCCTTTACTCCCCTGACCCTGCCGAGTGGCAGCCAGCTTATCAACCGCCTCGCCAAGGCGGCCATGGAAGAGAACATGGCCGACCGTGACCATGCCCCCTCAGAAGCGCTGATCCAGCTCTATCGCACCTGGGCAGAGGGCGGCACCGGCCTTATCATCACCGGCAATGTGATGGTGGACGGGCGCGCCATGACGGGGCCTGGGGGCGTGGTGCTCGATTCCCCGGCGCTATCCCCACAGATAGGCGAGCGTTTCAGGGCCTGGGCAGAGGCGGCCAAAAGCGGCGGGGGCCAGATCTGGATGCAGATCAACCACCCCGGTCGCCAGATGCCGGCGGCGCTGGGGCAGCCCACCCTGGCCCCTTCCGCCGTGCCCATGGCGCTCGGCAGTTTCTCCAAACAGTTCGCCCCGCCCAGGGCCATGAGCGAGAGCGATATTGCCGAGGTAAAGGCGCGCTTCATCCACACGGCGCGGCTGGCACAGGATCTGGGTTTTGACGGGGTGCAGATCCACGCCGCCCACGGTTATCTGCTAAGCCAGTTCCTCTCGCCGCTCACCAACCAGCGCCCTGATCGCTGGGGCGGGAGCCTTGAGAATCGTGCCCGCCTGCTGCTGGAGATAGTGCAGGGGATCCGTGAGCAGGTGGGGGAGCGCTTTGCAGTGGCGGTCAAGCTCAACTCCGCCGACTTTCAGCGCGGCGGTTTCAGTACCGAGGATGCCAGGGCTGTGGTCGAGATGCTCAACCCCCTCGGGGTGGATCTGGTGGAGCTCTCCGGCGGCAGTTACGAGGCGCCCGCCATGCACGGCCAGGCCCGGGATGGCCGCACCCTGGCGCGGGAAGCCTATTTTCTGACATTCGCCGAAGAGATAGTGAGCGCAGCCCGCATGCCCGTGATGGTGACCGGGGGGATCCGCCGTTATCCGGTGGTCGAACAGGTGCTCGGCAGCGGAGTGGCGGTCGTCGGCATGGCCACCGCGCTGGCCATAGCACCGGATCTGCCCGCCAGATGGCGCCGGGAGCAGGCGGCAAGCGCCGAGCTGCGGCCCATCCCCTGGCGCAACAAGGTGCTGGCCTCGGTAGGCTATATGGCGATGGTGAAATACCAGCTGCGCCGCCTTGGCCGCGGCAGGGCCAGCAACCCCGGGGTGGCGCCCGTCCTGGCGCTGGCCTGCCAGCAGTGGCAGACCCTGCGTGGCAACGCCCGCTATCGGCGCTGGATCAAGGGGCAGGGGGGGTGAAGGAGGATATCGCCCTGCTGGCCCCCGGGCTCTGCGCCGGGCGGTTGAGCAGGAAGACCACCTCGCCCCGGTAGTGGGGGGAGGCGGCCAGTGTTGTCTGCCAGGCGGGATCCCACTCCCCATCCTGCACCAGCCCTACCTTGAACGGGATGGTCAGGTGCGCCATGGCGGGCAGATAGGCCTGATAGCCCGGCACCGTGCGCGTGCCCTGATAGGTCTGGATCACCAGCTCGTCCACGGGCAGGCGATTGAGCTCTGCCACGTCCCCCGTTTTCGCCCAGTCGAGCAGCCCCGTCACGCTGAGCTTGCACCCGGGAGGCAGGGTGCGCCGCAGTTGTTGCAGGGCGTAGCCATAGCGATCGAGCTGGCGGGTCGCCGCATCGAAGTCGATCTGGATGCCCGCCACCCTGGCCCCGGCCGCGCGCCACCCCTCGTAGAGGCGCACCAGCACCTGCTCGTGGGCGGGGGAGAGGGGGAGGGCGTTGACACGCACCACCAGCCAGACCTGCCCGGCCTTGAGGGGGGAGGGAACCCGCCCCAGCTTGACGAAGCGGGGGCCGCCGGGCCTGTCCAGGATCTCCCCCTGATGCAGATAGAGGGTGCTGGCCTGTTCCAGTACCGGCTGGTGGCGGGTGGCGGACCAGAGCCAGAACCCGTGATAGGCGCTGGCATCGACACTGGCCTCAAGGGGGGTGGCCAGGGCTGTCAGCAGCAGCGCCAGCAGGGCGCGTTCAGGGGGTCTGCTCATGGCTCACCAGTAGTATTTGAGGGATCTGGCCCACACCGAGTTGCCATAGCGCTGCTTGAGGGTGTTGAACCAGGCCTGCCGGGTGCGTTTGGGGATCTCCTGGCTGTCGCAGCTGTTGTAGCCGGAGGGGGCATAGCACTGGATGGCGCGATAGAGGGCATAGCTCTTGTCTTCGGGCTCCGCCTTGGGGTTGGCCATCACGGCCTGATAGAGGGCGAGGCGACTCGGGAACGTGGGGCGCTCGTCTTGCGCCAGCCCCCAGATCATCTCGCGATCCTGCCACAGGTCGATATGGGGATCCCGGCTGCGCAGGTACTCCCCGAAGCAGTTGAGGGCATGACCATCGTCGGGGCGCTGCACCAGGGTGCCAAGGGTCTGGGCCAGATCCCGGCAGTGGTAGCCCTGGGGCGTCCCCTCTCCGCGCCACTGGAACGCCGAGAGGCGCACATCCCCGTTGGGCACAGGCTCCCAGGGCGCGTCGGCGGGAGGGGTCGCCTCCTTGTAATCGGCGGGGATGAGGGCCACATCCTGCAAGAAGGTGGCCGGGTCGCTGGCGATGAGATCCCGCACCAGCAGGGTATGGAGCGCAATCTGCCGCTCCGCCGCGCTCGGGCCCTGACTGGCTTGCTGGCGCAACAGGGCGGGTTCGGCCTCCTGCTTGAGCACGGCCGCGCGGATGCGCAGCTGGGTGATGGGGCTGCCCGGCTGGAAGATGGCGGCCGTGTTGCCGGTGCGCACCCAGTGATCCGCCAGCACGTTCTCCACGAACGCCTGCTGGGCCTGACCCAGGGAGGAGGCCACCAGCGCCATCAGGGCCTGCTCGGCCTTGTCGAAGGCCTTCATGCCCTGCCAGGCCCAGATGCGCAGCATCTGGTGGCTGAATGCCAGGGTGGCGTCCTCCTGCCCCGGGGAGGGCAGGGCCAGCACCTGCTCGAACTGCTTGTCCAAAAAGAGGGCGTAGGCCTTGAGATAGGCCGCCTGCGCCTGGTGACCTGTTTTTTGCAGGTGCGCGATGGCGTCGTCCAGCTGGGCATCTTGCCAGTCCCGCGGCCGTTCATAGGTCGGTCTGAGACCCCGCAGGGCATTGACGAACAGCAGCGCCGGCTGGGCCGAGTCCTGATAGGCCGCCTGATGGCGATAGGCATCGCCACTGAGCAGGGTGAGATCGATCTCGTTGACCAGGGCCTCCAGCGCCGGCAAGGGCTGGCGGGTTGCCATGGCCTCGTCATAGGCATCCCGCAGGGCGCCGAGATCACCGGACATCCACTGGATGCGTCTGAACAGTCCTCTGGTCGAGCTGGCGTAGCGCCCTTGCGGGTAGGCCGCCAGATAGGCCTGACCCTGGGCCATGGCGCGGCGAAGGGCCTCCTTGTCGCTCCTGGTCACGTCCTGATCACCGTATTCGTCCTTCGCCTCCTTCATCGCGAGGTTGATCTCCGTGCGCATCACCATGTAGGTCGCGCTCTCGGCCACCCAGGGGGCCTTGGCCTGCTGCAAGGCGGCAAAGCCTGCGCGGGCCTCCTCGAAGCGGCTCTCGTAGAAGTGCCGGGCGGCCTGCAGATACCCCTGCCACTCCAGGGCAGCACCGCTCATTTCGGTAGCGGGGGCCGGGCTCTCCTGCTGCCCCAGGATCAGCAGACGGCTTCGCAGCAGCGACGCGCGCTCCGGGTCGGGCACCTCGCTCTGCTCGAGGGCGTTCAGAAACGCGCTGACCGAGGAGAGGGAGTTGGAGATGGCGTGGCCGTAGAGGGAGTCGTGGCCCGCGTAGTGCTCGAGCAGCGGGGGGAGGGACGGGTCGTAGGCGGCCAGCCGGCTGCCGAGCTGCTCGCGCAGCGCCGGGTCCTCCACCTCCTCCGGCTGGGGGAGGCGGGTGAGGTAGAACAGCGGCTGGCTGCGCTCGTTCAGCGGATCTGCCGGCAGGGTGAAGGGCAGGGGGTGATGCTGGGCATCCCCCAGCAGCATCAGCAGGTTGCCCCGGGTGTCGTTCTCGTTGAGATAGAGCGGATAGGTGGGGAGAGGGCAGTCGGTGAGCCAGAAGCCGCACCCGTCACCGTCACCGGAGGCGAGGGCGGGCAGTGCAACCAGCGTCATCGCCAGCACCGAGCAGTGGGTCAGAGATGTCATGGGATCGCTATCCGTTTGTGGGCCCGCGCCGTGCGTGACGCCCGGGCCGGAAAAGGGGGTTCGCAGTGGCGGGCAATAGTACGAAAGAGGGTCACAAACGACAACCCATTCTGACCTGGTCGGCGCTCTCTCTGTCAGGACGCCTGCGCCGTCTCCCTGTCCCGAGCATGTGCTCTTTGCAGCTTTGCAGGTGTCAGCATCTGCCATCGCCATACAAAAAGGGCGAATGTGGATGCTTATATCGGGGGCTCTTCGGTGCGAAAGAGCGCCTTGCCGCAGGCGAGGCAGGTGTGGCGAAAGCGATGATCAGGCCAGCCGGTCTGGGGGTGGCCCAGCACCTTGTCGGAGCCGCAGGCGCAGCAGCGCGCCCCCAGTTCATCGTCGATGGCGCATTCGGGATGCTGGTGCAGGTAGTCGGCGCGGGTGGGAAGGCGCAGCCAGTCGGGCTGGGCATGGCGCTGGTTCCAGAAATAGCACCCATAGAAGGTGCCTGCGGCGACGGGCAGGGCAAACCACCAGAAGAGATCCATGTCATGACTCCGACGAGAGGGGATGAGGGCGGCAACAACCCGCTCAGCAGGCGTGGTGCGGCTTCATTTTATCGGGGCGGGAGTGGGGCGGGATATGCCCGGATGGGTAACAAGCGAACCTGCTGATGGTCGGGTTGGCAAGCCGCAGGGCCGGGGTTGGGGATTATCTATCCATTTAAAAGATGGGTTGTGTCGTAACCCATCGCATTTTTGGATGGACAAGGGGGCCTTTCCGGTCGCAAAGCCCGGAGAGCGGGGCGTTTTTGTGAAAAAAAATGTGCATATCCTCGTCATGCCGATCTCAAGGGCGTCATTGAGCGAGTGATAAATATCAAGATATTGATATAAATGGCAAAAATAGTGCTTTTATCAGGCGTTTTCAGGGTGGCTCATGGGGTTTCATAAGGAGCTTTAACCCATTTTCTAGATTGGTTTTTGCATAATCAATCGTTTATTTTGTTGGACAATTGGGGAAAACCTGGTGTCCAATCGGGTGAGCAGGTTGGCCAAACAGTGCCGTCAGCCAGTGTGTAACCCGAGATGTAAGGAGACATCCTGATGGAAAAACTTGACCAAAAAATCGACACCATGCGCCAGGAATTCGAGTCCCAGGGGCAAAAACAGGCCCAGGACAGATGGCAGGCCAGGGTCGATGAACTGCAACGGGAGCGCAGCGAAGCGCCCCAGCCGGAAGCGGCAGAACACTAGCCCCTGGCGGCCTTGTAGCCACCAAGTGAGCGCATAATGAAAAACCACCGCCCTGTTCGGGGCGGTGGTTTTTTTGCGCAGTGGCTAGAGGCGATAGAGGTTCTGGGCCGCATCGAACAGCTCCGCGCTCTCGCCGGTGCCGCCGTTGAAGACGGTGTGGAAGAAGCGCAGCACCTTCTCGTTGGCGAGGGCATCCCCTTCGAAGTAGGCGTGAGAGTCCCCCACATGGGGCTGATTGGTCACGTCCACGTAGGTGGCCGTTCTGGCATCCAGCCGCCGGGTGTAGTGGCCGAGCCTCGCCTTTTGCTGCTCCCCCATCTTCATGCGCGATGCCATCAGGGCACCATCGCGCTCATTGATGGTGATGTAGAGGCGGTTGCGACACTGGATGCGATCGACCCACTGGGCGTGAAGCTCGTTGTTGGTGTCGGCGGCGGCCATGATGATGTTGTCGAACAGCAGCTGGTTGGCGTGGTAGGTGGTGCTGCTCAGCAGGTGCTTGAACAGGTAGTTGCCCATGCTGTGCAGCAGCAGGTTGATGGTGAAGGGGCAGCGCTTGTTCACCTCCTTGGCGAAGTAACGATCCCAGGCCTCGCCGTTGTCGGCGAACTTCTTCTGGGCCTTCTCTTCCAGCTGCGTCACATACTGGCCGTTGAACTCGTCGAGCAGCCCCTTCATCTTCTCCAGCACCCGGTCAAGGGCCCCGGCCGAGGCCAGGGCATCGCGCTTGTCGCTCTTGTAGCTCAGCACGCCCCGGGCGCCGCCGCCATTGGCGGGCCAGCTGAAGCAGAGCACCTCGACACCGTAACGGGCCTCAAGCCCCGCGGCTCGCTCCAGCACATCGTCAAGATCGTTGTTGAAGCCGTGTACGAACAGCAGCAGGTGTTTGCCGGTCTTGAGCTTCTGCTTGGCCGTGCTGCCGGTCCCGGCGCAGCGCTCCAGCAGCTTGCGCGCCACATAGGCGCTGGCCGGGTGGGGGAGGTCGGGGTCAAGGCCGACGCTGGCGGCCATCTCGGCGGTGATCTGATCCGGCAGCAGGTCCAGCTGCCACTGCTTGCCCTGACGCCGGGCCTCGGCGAGGCGCAGTTCGTTGGGGCCCTCTGCGGGTTTTTCGCCAAAGATCTCGCTGGGGGTCTTGCCCTGCTCGTTGACCATCCGGTTGGTGACGATAAACATGGTGCTCTCCTTGTTGTCGTGCTCTCTTCATGACCGGCCACGCCCCGGGCGCCCCGATCACTGGCAAAGAGCCTAGTCCGGATCCGGCAGCCTGTCCCCCGGCGAAGGGGTTACGACGATGCAAAGGCGAACGGGATTTGGGGGAGTGGCGCCTTCGGGGCGGCGAGGGCTGGGAGACGCTGTCATCACTAGAGGAAGAGGCCCGGATGGACGGGGCCTGCGCCTCGTCAGGACCAGAGGGCGGCGAGGGAGGAGGGGATCCTCAGGCGCACTGTGATCCACTCCCCGACTATGGTCTGACATGCACGCCCGCTATTTGATTATGCAAATGGATGGGCTTAAGATGGCCGCGCGCAACGATCAGATTGATAACAAACGGAAGTTAGGAGATGCCGATGGAAAGCAAAGTAGTTATCCCGACCCAGGGCCAGAAAATCACAGTCGATGCCAGCGGCAAGCTGCAGGTTCCCCACAATCCCATCATTCCGTTTATCGAAGGGGATGGTATCGGTGTGGACGTGACCCCGGCCATGTTGAATGTGGTGAATGCTGCGGTCGAGAAAGCCTACAAAGGCGAGCGCAAGATCGCCTGGATGGAGATCTATACCGGCGAGAAATCGACTCATGTCTATGGCGAAGGTGCCTGGCTGCCGGCCGAAACCCTGGATTTCATTCGTGAATACTGCGTGGCCATCAAGGGCCCGCTGACCACCCCGGTCGGCGGTGGTATTCGCTCCCTCAACGTGGCCCTGCGCCAGGAGCTGGACCTCTACGTCTGCCTGCGCCCGGTCCGTTACTACGAAGGGACCCCGAGCCCGGTCAAGCACCCCGAGCTGACCGACATGGTGATCTTCCGCGAGAACGCCGAAGACATCTACGCCGGCATCGAGTGGAAGGCAGACAGCGATGAAGCCAAGAAGGTGATCGCTTTCCTGCAAAACGAGATGGGCGTGAAGAAAATTCGCTTCCCCGAGTCCTGCGGCATCGGCATCAAGCCCATGTCCAAGGCCGGTACCGAGCGTCTGGTCCGTGCCGCCATCGAGTACGCCATCGACAACGATCGCGACTCCGTGACCCTGGTGCACAAGGGCAACATCATGAAGTTCACCGAGGGTGCCTTCAAGGATTGGGGCTATGCCCTGGCCCAGAAAGAGTACGATGCCCAGCTCATCGACGGCGGCCCCTGGTGCTCCTTCAAGAACCCGAAGACCGGCAAGACCATCGTCGTCAAGGACGTCATCGCCGATGCCTTCCTGCAACAGATCCTGCTGCGTCCGGCCGAGTATGACGTCATTGCCTGTATGAACCTCAACGGTGACTACATCTCCGACGCGCTGGCGGCACAGGTCGGCGGCATCGGCATCGCGCCGGGCGCCAACATCGGCGATGGCGTTGCCCTGTTCGAAGCCACCCACGGCACCGCGCCGAAATACGCTGGCCAGGACAAGGTCAACCCGGGCTCCCTCATCCTCTCTGCCGAGATGATGCTGCGCCACCTGGGCTGGACCGAGGCGGCTGACCTCATCGTCAAGGGGATGGAAGCGGCCATCGCCAACAAGACCGTCACCTATGACTTCGAGCGTCTGATGGAAGGAGCCACCCTGCGTTCCTGCTCCCAGTTCGCCCAGGACATGATCGACCAGATGTGATCCGGGTCGTTGAAATGCAAAACCGGCGCCATGAGCGCCGGTTTTTTTATGGAGGAGAGCAGGTCGTCAGGTGGTTTTTTCCACGTGCTGCTCGTAGATCTGCTGCCATTTGCTGGTCTCGGCCTCATCTCCACGGGCCTGCCAGAATTCGCAGATGGAGTTGGCGAGCTCGGATGCCATGGCGTGGTCTCCGTCACGGCGGCTCATCAGATATTGTCCCAACCAGCTTTGATATTGTTTCATCGCCCGATCTCCTTATCTAAGGTGCCCAGAAGGGAGTGCTCCTGGCGTCAAGGTCGCGCAGGAGCGATTCGAACTGGGCACATATTGTGCTGCGCCCGGCAGGTGTTGGTCGCCGGAACCGGTGGTTATCTCACCGGAAAAAGGGGACAACGGGGCGCAGATGTCAAAAAACGGTCTCTATCGTATCACAAAATAACCAGTCGGTGGGGCTGGATGACAAATCAGGCTGTCCAGCAGTCTGGCCGTCTGCGTCATGGTGGCGAGGGCTGAGGTGCCATCTTGCTGATCTCGCAGCAGAAAAACCCGCCAGGTCGGCGGGTCACGGGGGCGAAAAAAAGATCAGATCCGGGCGCAGGCCAGGTATTTTTCCATCTCCTCGGCGGGCACCATGCCGCCGCCGGTGGCCCACACCAGGTGGGTGGCCCCGGCCATCTTGGCAGCATCCAGTCCCTGCCCACTCTGCCACTCAAGGTTGGCGGCCACTCGCCAGGGGCCTGCCATGCCCGCCAGTGCCGAGGGCTCGAGCCGGATCTCTTCATCCCGGGCCAGGAGCCCCAGCAGGTCGTACATCTCCTGATCGCTCAGGGTGTAGAAGCCCGCAAGCAGGCGTTCCATGGCGCGGCCGACAAAACCGGAGGCGCGTCCCACCGCGAGGCCGTCGGCGGCGGTGAGGTTGTCGATGCCAAGGTCTTGCACCGCAATGGCATCGTGCAACCCGGTGTGGACCCCGAGCAGCATGCAGGGGGAGTGGGTAGGTTCGGCGAAGAAGCAGTTCACGTTGTCACCGAACGCAAGCTTGAGACCAAAGGCCACCCCGCCCGGGCCACCGCCGACGCCGCAAGGCAGGTAGACGAAGAGCGGATGGTCGGCGTCCACCCTGATGCCCATCTCGTCGAACTGCTTTTTCACCCGCTCGCCCGCCACCGCATAGCCGAGGAACAGGGTGCGAGAGTGCTCGTCATCGATAAAGAAGCAGGTGGGATCGCGTTCGGCCTCCTTGCGCCCCTGCTCCACCGCTACCCCGTAATCGTCGGCATATTCCACGACGATGGCGCCATGTTCGCGCAATTTTTGCTTCTTCCACTCCCGCGCATCGGCGGACATGTGGACGGTGACGCGAAAGCCGAGGCGGGCGCTCATGATGCCGATGGAGAGGCCGAGGTTGCCGGTCGACCCCACCGCGATGCTGTACTGACCGAAGAAGTGGCGGAAGTCGTCCGAGAACAGCGTGCGATAGTCATCCGTCTCGCGCAGCAGCCCAGCCTGGATGGCCAGGTGTTCGGCATGGGCCAGCACCTCGTGGATGCCGCCGCGCGCCTTGATGGAGCCGGAGATGGGCAGATGGCTGTCTTGTTTGAGCAGCAACCTGCCGGTGAGTTCGACACCGTAGCGCCCATTGAGGGTCCCCTGCAGGGTCGGGATGGCGGCGATCCCGGACTCGATGATGCCGTGGCTGGCGCGGGTTTCGGGGAAGGACTCGCACAGGTAGGGGGCGAAGCGGGCGAGCCGGGCGGAGGCGGCGGCCACATCGTGCCGGGTGAGCCCCACATGGGGCAATCCTTCAGCGAGGGAGGTGGCCCCCGGATTGAACCAGGTCACAGGGGTGAGGGCGATCAGCGGTTCGAGCAGGGGAAAGCGGGTGATGAGCCCGGCAATGTCGGTGTGTGTCATGAAAGCCTCGCGTGGAGTGGTGACGGAATCATCCCATTGAACGGCGCCAGCGTTGCCGTGACAAATGATAAAACGCGTGGCTTGGATGAGCCCAGTTGATGCAAATGGTCATCTACCCTGAAGTGTCTTCGAATACGGGTGACTTGAGTCTTCCTGGTGAATGCAAACCTCGCCCTTCTGGTATCATCCGCCAGATAAAAGAGAGGGAGGCCCAACCATGCAACGCGATGAGCACCCAGGGGTGAGGAGCAAGCTGCTCAGCAGTCATCAGCTCGCCAGGCTCCACACCTTCGAGGCGGCGGCCCGCCACGGCTCCTTTGCGCTCGCCGCCGACGAGCTCTCCTTGAGCCCAAGCGCGGTGAGCCACCGCATCTCGGCCCTGGAAGAGGCGCTCGGTTTTTTGCTGTTCCAGCGCTTTCACCGCAAGGTGGCCTTGACCACGGAGGGGCAGCGCATCTTCTGGGCGCTCACCTCCTCCCTGGAGTTCATCAATCAGGAGGTGCTGGAGATCAGAGAGCAGGCGCTGTCGGGATCCCTGACGCTGCACTCGCGCCCCTCCATCGCCCAGTGCTGGCTGGTGCCAAGGCTCGCCGATTTTTCCCGCCTGCATCCTCACATCGAGCTCAACCTGCTGACGGGCAACGAGCACATCAACCTGCACGGCTACGGCATCGATCTGGCCCTCAACTTCGACGCCAGAACCCCGACGGGCCTGGCCATCCACCCCCTGATGGATGAATACATGGTGCCGGTGTGCAGCCCTCAATACGCCAGTGACCACGGTCTGATGGGGGAGGTGGGGAATCTGCATCGGTGTCGCCTGCTCCATGACAGGCAGGCCTGGGGCCTGGACACCGACAGCGACGAGTGGCGCACCTGGGGGAGCCACTGGCATCTCTCACTGGAGGTCTGCTCGTCACACATGGGATTTGATCGAGCGGATCTGGCGATACTTGCCGCCACCCACCACGCCGGTGTCGCCATGGGGCGCAGGCAACTGGCAAGCCAGGCGCTGGCGAGCGGAGCGCTGGTGATGCCCTTCCCGGATATGGCGGTGCGCTGCGAGCCGCGTTATTACCTGGCGACCCTCCCTCATCGCCAGTGTCCCAAGATCCAGGCATTCATCCGCTGGATACAGGATCAGGCGCAAGGGGCATCCTGAAAAGGGACCTGGTTTATTGTCCGCGAAGGTCATGGCCATGAGCGCACTATTTGTACAATAAGTGCCGGCACTGCTGCTAAATGACCTGGCGCAGAGCGACGCGGGTAAGAGATAACAGCGTGTGCAACGGATGAGGTGAACCAGAGATTAACCGGGGAAAATAGAAAATAAAGTCCGTGAGGGTATTCCCAATAAGTATCAGGCAGGGAATTAACCACGGTGAATAATGTCCATATGGTGTCAGCGCGCTGCCGGATGGTATAAAAACATTATGTTGTTATCCAATGGGCATGCTATTCTCAAATCGTGTTATCCCTGTGACATACAAAAAATAATTCTGTGAGGAAGTAATGAACGAGTTTCTGAAGGTTCTGCTGAACATTCGCAGCTTGCGCGCTGCCATTCGTGAACTGCCGTTTGAGCAACTGCAAGAAGCGAAAGAAAAGTTTGACCTGGTATATAACGAGCGTGCCGAGTCCGTTGAACAGGAACGTGCCGAACAGGAAGAGCGTCAGCGCAAACTGAATGAATTCACCGAAATGCTGCAACAGGCTGGTATCGATCCCCGTGAGCTGATCGGCAGCGTGGCGGCTCCGGCTGCGGCGGGCACCACCAAGAGCAAGCGTGCTCCCCGTCCTGCGAAATACAAGTACCAGGAAGACGGTCAGGAGAAGACCTGGACCGGTCAGGGTCGTATGCCCAAGGCCATCGCCGAGCAAGTTGCGCTGGGCAAGGATCTGAACGATTTCCTGATCTGATCGCCGGATCCGGATCTCGATAATGCCGCCTGCAGGGCGGCATTATTATTTTCAGGGTTCAGATGATGTCGCAGTAAAACCCAATTGCGCAGGTTACTCCGGTTAATTGGAGAGCCTCGTCTGGAATAGCCATAACCATCATGTGCCCAATAAAGTTGGCGCATCATCTTCCACGTCACCTCGCCACTTATACGTACTGAGGACTCATACAGCCCGTGTTTCTTCGTCCCTTGTGAGAAACGATCATGGATACCTGCTGTGACAGAATGAAATAGCGGCGGTGGATCCTCATCTGTATGCCTGAGCGGCCCGTCTCTTTTTCATGCTGATGCATGACGCCCACCGCCTATTAATTTATCCCCTCTATTTATGGTCTGTTTGACACCGCTCTTCTGCAATATATCCGCACGATGCCGGACAATGTGCGGATGAGGCAGACACGGATTGGTGGCAAACAAATAAACCGAATGCTAGATGACGGGTTGTCCGAGTTCAGACTGAACGGCGTGTGTGTATTTTCTCCGGGTGCGGCGACGGGCCTGGACCGCCTCTGCCAGCATGGCAAGCAGGTGTTCACTCTCTTCCCAGCAGAGGCAGGCATCGGTCACTGACAGACCGTATTGCAGTTCACCCAGAGGAGCTGGTTTCTGGTTTCCTCCCAGCAAGAAGCTCTCGACCATGACGGCGGCGACGGCTTGGCTCCCTTCGCTCAGCTGGCGACAGAGCTCTTTGGCGACCTTCAGCTGGTTCGTGTGCAGCTTCTGGCTGTTGCCATGGCTGCAATCCACCATCAGGCGAGGGGGGAGTCCCTGGCGGGTGAGGCGGTCTGCTGCCTCCGCCACATCGCTCTGGTGGTAGTTGGGCAGGGTGCCGCCACGCAGAATGATATGGCCGTCGGGATTGCCTTCGCTCTTGATCACTACCATGCCGCCCTGGCTGCCGGGGGCGGTGAAGAGATGGGAGGCGGTACTGGCCTGGATGGCATCGATGGCGACCCGGATATTGCCGTCCGTGCCGTTCTTGAATCCCACGGGGCAGGGCAGTGCGGAGGCCAATTGCCGGTGGACCTGAGACTCCGTGGTGCGTGCCCCGATGGCGCCCCAGCTGACGAGATCGGCGAGATAGAGAAAGCTGGTGGTGTCGAGGAATTCGGTG
This sequence comes from Aeromonas sp. R7-5, assembly GCF_040908015.1. Classification (NCBI taxonomy): domain Bacteria; kingdom Pseudomonadati; phylum Pseudomonadota; class Gammaproteobacteria; order Aeromonadales; family Aeromonadaceae; genus Aeromonas; species Aeromonas sp. R7-5. Next base: position 310,602 of record NZ_JBFOCZ010000032.1, read on the forward strand.
GCGGTGGCGAGCCCCAGTCCATTGATGTCGAGCAGCACCTGGCGTGCCAGATGCAATCCCCGATTGATGTCGTTGCTGCCGTCCAGGTGCGGATCGAAGACCAGCCCCTTCCAGCCCACCGTGGTGCGCGGCTTTTCAAAATAGGCGCGCATGACTATCTGAAGGCTGTCTTCATAGGCGGTGGCGAGTCGTGCCAGCCGTCCGGCATAGTCCAGGGCCGCGACGGGATCATGGATGGAGCAGGGGCCAATCACGACCAGCAGGCGATCGTCTTCACCTGCCAGGATCCGGCGTGCCTGATGGCGCTGGTTGTCGATGTGCCGGGCCATGTCGGCCGGACAGGGGTGCTGCGCCAGCAGCTCGGCAGGGGTGGGTAGCGCCTCTATGGCGAAGGCGCGCATGACCGAATTCAAAACTGCCATCTGGAGTTACCTTGCTGTGCATGTGTGCGATGGGGAACCCGTATGCGGCATCCTGTTGGGAGCAGACAGATTCACGGCACATCGCAGTTGTTGAGAATGATTGTCATTATCTTGGTGTTTGTCTCAAATGCAAGTGCAATGAAATCGCCAGGCGAAGATGGGGGGAGAGAGAACGATGGCGGGGGAACCGCAGCAAAAGCAGGCCGCTTCCCCGAGGGAAGAAGCCCGCCAGTCACAAGATAAAGAGGGGATCAGCTGTCCATCACGGCGTGCCTGTCCTGATGGTAGGCGTCTTCATCCTTGCCGCTGCGCCAGTAGGGGACTGCGTAGACCCGCTGGCGCTCGGCATCCAGGGCGCGTCTGACGTGGCGGCGCAGCGGCACGACCAGGCTCTCTTCCCCGCCAAACCAGAAATAGCTCCCCTCGGCGACCATAGGCTGGGCGGTGAAATATGCCACCAAGGCCGCGGCCTGCTCCGGATTGCCCACGAACCAGCGCAGGTCGACGCCGGCCGGCAGCGACAGATCCTGCACGTCGTCCTGATGGGGGACCAGCAGGGCGATATGGCCGCGGGCATGGGCTGGCATCACTTCCACCATGGCGCTGATGGCGGGCAGGGCGGTGAGATCCCCCGCCATGTAATAGTGCTCGGCCATTTGCAGCATGGGGTCGGGACCGCCCGGGCCCGAGATGGCGAGCTTGTCACCCGGTTTGGCGTGCAGGGCGAAACGACTGGCGGGGCCGGCCTCGCCGTGCAGGGCGAAGTCGATGTCGAGCTCCAGCGCCTCCCGGCGAAACGCGCGTATGGTGAAGGTGCGAATGACGGGTTTCTGGGCGGGATCGAGCCAGCGAGGCCCCTTGTCGGTGGGGGTGGGCAACACTATCTCGCGCTGACCCGGTCGGGGCAGCATGATCTTGACATGAGCACCGCCACAGCTGAAGGGGTAGTCCACAAGCTCAGGGCTGGTCAGGCAGATTCGGCGCAGGTGCGGGCTCACATCCTGAACATGCTTGACGGTGAGCAGGCGGGGGCGATTGGCCGGGGCGGGTTGAGACATGGGCATACTCCTGGCTGATGATGGCGCCCATTCTTGATTAAATGAAAACTATTATCAATTTGTTTGTGGGCAGCATGGGTCGCGATTGACCTCCTCTGGATGTCCATCGCGATCCCACACTCTCCGCCTGGGTCAGGTTCGATCGCTTCCCCCCAGCGCCCGATAGATGCCTGCCATGTTGTTGAGCTGGGCCTGCTGCTGTGCCAGCAGAGCGAGCTCGGCATCCCACAGGCGGTTCTGCTCATCCAGCCAGGGTTGCACCCCGGTGGCTCCGGCCAGGAAACGAGCGCCTGCCAGCCTCTCGGCCTCCCGGGCATAGGCCCTCTGCTGCTCCAGATAGCGCAGCCGCTGATCCCCTTGCTGACGGGCGGCCAGGCCATCCTCCACTTCCAGCAGCGCGGTATAGAGCTGCTTGCGAAACTCGGTTTCGGCAATCTGGTAGTCGATGTCGGCGCTGGCGATGGAGAGCCGGGTCTTGTTGTACTCGAGGAAAGGGAGCGCCAGCGTGGCGCCCAGGGTGCCGACTGGATTTTGCAGCACCTGGGTCAGGGTATCCGAGGTGGTGCTGGCACCGCCGGTCAGGCTCAGGGTGGGATAAAAGCCGGTGCGGATCTCGTCTCCCCTCGCAAGGGTCTTGCGCAGCCTGAGTTCGGCGGCGCGCACATCTGGCCGCCGGGCCAGCACATCGGCGGGGATGCCAGCCGCCACGGACGGGATCGGGCCCATGATCAGGGCGCCGGGAGCGTCAGCGAGCGGCCCGCTGCTGCGGCCCAGCAGCAGGCGAAGAGCATTGCCCGCCTGTGCCCGCTGCTGGGTGAGGGTGGCGAGCTCCGCCTGCTTGCCTGCCTTCTGCTGGCTGGCCTGTACCAGATCGAGTCGAGTCACGGCGCCCGTCTCGTATTTGGCGCGGGTCAGGCGCTCAATGCGCTCCAGATTGGCCAGTTGCTGGGTGCTAAGGGTAATGGCCGAACCGAGGTAGGCCAGTTGCCAGTATTGCTCCAGGGTCTTGCCGATGAGTAGCAACCGGGTGGCGGCCAGATCCTGTTCGCTGGCTTGTGCCTCCCAGCTCGCCTGATCCCTTGCCGCGGCCAGTCTGCCCCAGAGATCCACTTCGTAGCTGAGGTTGAGGGAGGGGCCCAGGTTGCTGCTGGCGCTGCCATCTTTCATGTTCTTGGTGCCGCTGGCCCCGAGATTGGCGCTGACCGAGGGGGTGAGGTTGGTGTCAGCCAGGTCGGCGCCGAGCAGGGCATTCTTGAGCTTGAGCCCGGCCACCCGCATGTCCGGGTTGGCGGCCAGCACCGCCTCGACCAGGCGATCGAGCGCGGGATCCTGGAATCCCTGCCACCAGGGGCCAGCCTGCTGCACGGTGAGACCACGGCTCTCCTGCTGCCATGCTGGCGCAACGTCGAGATCGGGTCTGTGATAGGTGCTCTGCTGGCTGCAGGCACCGAGGCTGGCGGTGAGCATCAGGCTTAGCCCGAGCCTTGATAGGTTGTGCATCGTCATTCCCTCGCCAGTGCCTCCACCGGATCGAGCCTGGCCGCATTGCGGGCGGGCAGGTAACCAAACAGGATCCCGATGAGGGAGGAGCACCCGAAGGCCATCAGGATGGAGAAGAGCGAGAAGCGCATCTGGAAGCTTTCCACGAGCAGGGAGAAGAGAGCCCCGATGAGCAGGGCGAGGCCGATACCGAGCAGCCCCCCCAGCAGGCTGACCATCACCGCCTCGATGAGGAACTGTTGCAGTATGTCGGACTGGCGGGCGCCGACGGCGATGCGGATCCCTATCTCCCGGGTGCGCTCCACCACCGAGACCAGCATGATGTTCATCACTCCGACGCCGCCGACGATGAGGGAGATCACCGCGATGGCGGAGACCAGCAGTGTCAGGGTGGCGGTCGTCTTCTCCACCGATTTGACGATGCTGTCGCTGCTGAAGGTGAAGAAGTCCTTCACGCCGTGGCGCTGGGTCAGCAGGGCGACTGCCGCCTGCTCGGCCAGGGCGGGCTGGACGCCGTCCTTGACCCGGATGGTGATCTGGGTGAAGTGCTGCTGGGAGAGGAGACGGCTCATGACGGCGCTGTAGGGGAGCCAGACATTGACCGACTGGCTGCTGCGGCCAAAGCCGGTCTCCTGGGTGACCACCCCCACGATGCGTACCGGCAGGGTGCCAACCAGCACCACCCGGCCGACCGGGTCCACCTTGCCGAGCAGGCTCTCTATGGTCTTGCCATCCACCACGGCGACTGCCGTCCGGTTGCGAATGTCCCGCTCATCGAGCAGGCGCCCCTGGGTGAGCGTCATCCCCTTGACCCGGAAAAAGTCGTTTCCGACCCCGATCACGCTGCCGCTGCTGGTCTTGTTGCGATAGCGAAGCTGGCCCGACGTCGCTATCTGGGGGCTGGCACCCTCCAGATAGGGCTGGCCGAGCAGCGCGTCGAGATCCCGCTCGTTCAGGGTCTGGATGCTGGCGGCCTTCTCGTCTCCCCAGTCCTTGCCGGGGAAGATGTCGATGGTGTTGGTGCCCATGGCGTTGATGTCGTCGATCACCTTGGCGCGCGCCCCCTGACCCAGCGCCACCACGCTGACCACGGCGGCGATGCCGATGATGATGCCGAGCATGGTGAGGAAGGTGCGCATGCGATGGGCCAGCATGGCGTGCAGGGCCATGCGCCCCGCCTCCCGGTAGCGATCCCAGCCCCGGCTTGCGGTGCGGACGGCGGCGCCTGTGCCCTGTGCATCTTGCCCGACAGAGGGAGCGGCCAGCTGGCTGCCATCACCTGGCAGCGGGTGGGCTGGCGCCCCGGATGGGGAGGCTGCGTTGTCATCGGTCGCCCGATGGCTGCTGTCCTCCACTACCCGCCCGTCACGCAGGGTGATGATGCGATCCGCATGGCTTGCCACCGCCATGTCGTGGGTCACCAGAATGATGGTGTGGCCCTGGGCGTGCAGCTCCTTAAGGATGGTCATCACCTCCTTGCCGCTCTGGCTGTCGAGAGCGCCGGTGGGTTCGTCCGCCAGGATCACCTCGCCGCCGTTGGCGAGCGCCCGGGCAATACTGACCCGCTGCTGCTGACCGCCGGAGAGCTGGCCGGGTCTGTGGTGGCTGCGATCCTGCAGTCCCAGGCGGGTCAGCAAGGTGCGGGCACGGGCCTGGCGATCAAGGCGGGCGGTGCCGGCATAGATGGCGGGGATCTCCACGTTGGCGGCCGCATCCAGATGGGGCAGCAGGTGATAGCGCTGGAAGATGAAGCCGAAATGGTGGCAGCGCAGCCGTGCCAGGGAGAGGGCATCCAGGGTCGCGGTATCCTGGCCGCGAAACAGATACTGGCCGCCGCTCGGGTGATCGAGGCAGCCCAGCAGGTTCATCAGGGTCGATTTGCCGGAGCCGGAGGCGCCGACGATGGCCACCATCTCCCCGGCATCGATGGCGAGATCCAGCGGGTGCAGCACGGTCACTTCGTGCTCTCCGCTCTGGTAGCGCCGCTCGATGCCCTTGAGACGGATCAGGGGCTCGCTCACGGCTCCATCTCCCCTTCATCGTGCAGGGCCGGCTTGCCCTGCTCCAGGATCACCTTATCCTGCTCGGTCAGGCCGCTCACCACCTCAATCTTGATGTCATCCTTCATGCCGGTCTTGATGCGGCGGATCTCTCTCTGGTCCCCTGCCTTGAGCAGGCTGACCTCGTACTCGTTGTCGCCAGTCTTCTTGCCGAGGGCGGTCTGGGGAATGGCCAGTACCTGCTTGCGCTCGCCGAGCACGATGGTGACCTGGGTCGTCATGGCGACCCTCAACTGATGGCCGGGGTTGGGCACATCGAACAGGGCATAGTAGTAGATGGCCGCATTGCTGGTGGCCGTGGTGCTGGCCGTCTGCTCATTGATGTTGGTGGGGGCCAGCTCGACCGTGCGAAGGGTACCGTGGTAGCGAGTATCCGGATCCCCTATCAGGGTGAAATAGACCGGCATGCCCGCCTTGACACGGGTGACGTCCGCTTCGGAGATCTGGGCCTTGACCGTCATGGTGTCGAGATTGGCGAGCTTGAGCAGGGTCGGTACCGTCTGGCTGGCGGCCAGGGTCTGCCCCTGCCGGGTGACGATGGAGACGACGGTGCCATCCATGGGGGCCTGAATGCGGTTGTAGCCGAGCTCCGTCTTGGCGCGTTCCACCTTGATGATGGCGTTGTCGATGTCGGCCTGGGCGCTTTGCAGCTCCGCCTGGGTGACGGCAAGCTGGGCTTCGGCGCTCTCCAGATCCGCACGAGAGCTCGCTTCCTGCCGAAACATCTGTTGCTGGCGGCGCCAGGCAAGCTCGTTCTGTTTGAGCTGTGCCTGCTTGATCTTGAGCTGGGCGCGGCGGCTGGCCAGCTCCGCCTCGGCGGTCTTGAGGTTGTTCTGGGCGATCAGGGGATCAATCTCCGCCAGCAGCTCTCCTTGTTTGACCTGTTGACCCGCTTCCACCGCGAGATAGGTGACCTGACCCGAGACCTGGGCCCCCACATCCACCTGCTCGATGGCCTGCAGTACGCCACTGGCGAGCACCGTCTGCTCCACATTCTGACGGGTTACCGTTGCGGTCAGTACCGGGTCCGGTGTGTGGCCTGGCCAGGCCAGCCAGGTGACGAGAGGGATCAGCACAAGGGCGAGCAGGGCGAGCTTGCCGGGTTTTCGAAGAGCTTTCATTTATCACCTGAACGAAACGAGCGAAGGCGTGCAAGGGCCATATCGTGCAGCAAATGGCCCTCAAAAAGAAGCGAGCAATGTGTAAGAAATCGTGTGGTTCTGGCGTTGACGCAGTGGAAGAGGTCAAGCTGGGGGAGGATGACGGCGGGCGTCAGAAACAAGAAGACCCGCTCAGGGAGCGGGTCTTGTGGCATCAACCGACGGCTTTGAGCAAGGCGGCGTGAGGCTCGTGGCAGATCTGGATATCGAGGGGCAGTTTGTAGAGGAGCAGGCGGGCCAGCGAGCCCTCCATCCAGTGATGACGGCTGCCGACCAGCAAGAGATCGGCGGGGTGGGCGGTCAGCCAGCGCTGGAGATCCGGCACCACGTCATCCACCACCAGGCACTGGTAATCCACTGAATGAGACAGCTGGGTGATGAGTTCACTGATGATCGCCTTGGCATCCAGGGTGCCCTGGGCGCTGCGCTCCTCTTGTGACAGGGACAGACTATTGCGACGGGTCTTGCTGCTGTGGGTCAGGTGCAACAAGGTCAGGTTGGCGCCCAGCCCTTGTGCCAGACGGCTCGCCTTGGCCAGTGTCTCCTGCTCGTAATCCTTGCCTTCCAGCAACAGCACAATATTGGTCGGGCTCATAAGCAGTTCTCCTTGGCAGGTGCGGGTCAGACGGCGGAAGCGCGCTCCCATCCTCCCTTCCCGCGAAATGTCAGCTCAAACGAACCCGGTGTGTTTGCATCAAGCGTCACCTTCTGTCGATGGCAACTGAAGGTACCGAGTCCGTTTACATCATCATAACAGACTGAGTTGAATGGAAAATGAAGGGATGGGTCCGTTCGATATATGAATGAGTGCAACGAAGATGAGTGGCGTTCTGACCATGGCGATGGAAGCCCGACTGGGTGATGACCAGGCTGACAGGCTCAGATTGAGCATCAAGACACGTGCCGCGGATTAGCCAGGGCGGCCCCTCTTTCTTGCTTGCGGTTCACGGCATCGGTCAACCAGGCCGGCGCCGTCGGCAAGAGGCTTCAACTGGCCAGCGCGATGATGGCACGGTCAATCTAAAAGGGGCGACATGGACGGGAGGATGTCCCGCCCGCCCCGTGGTCAGCTTGCGAGCAACTCACGGGCATTGGCCAGGGTGTTGTCGGTGATCTGATCGCCCCCCAACAGGCGGGCCAGTTCGTTGAGCCGGGCGTCCGGGGTGAGCGCCTGCATCTGGGTTTCCGTTGTCTTGCCGTCGGTGTGTTTGCTCACCACCATGTGCTGGTGACCCTTGCCTGCCACCTGGGGCAGGTGGGTGACCACCATCACCTGGGTGGATTCGCCGAGCTGGCGCAACAGGCGGCCCACCACGGCGGCGGTCGGGCCGCTGATCCCCACATCCACTTCGTCGAAGATAAGGGTCGGGGTTGAGATCTTGCGTGCACTGATCACCACGATGGCGAGGCTGATACGCGACAGCTCGCCGCCGGAAGCCACCTTGCCAAGGGGTTGGATGGGCTGACCCGGGTTGGTGGTGACCATGAACTCCACCCGATCGATGCCAAGGGGCGAGAGGCTGCTCTGGGCATCGGGTCGCACCTCGATGGCGAAGCGGCCATCGGGCATCGCCAGTTCGTGCATGCTGGCGCTTACCTTGGCGCCCAGCTCCTCGGCATAGCGCTGGCGGCTCTGGCTCAGGGCCTCGGCGGCCTGCACGAAGGCCTGGCGGGCCGAGGCCAGCTCGTCCTCCATCCCCTCGAGGCGCTCCTCGTCGGAGTGCAGGCGTGCGAGGTCGCTGGCCAGCTCCTGATGGTAGTGGGCCAGCTCCGCCGGTTTGACATGGTGCTTGCGTGCCAGGTTGATGGCCTTGGAGAGGCGGCTCTCCAGCTCGTTGAAGCGCTCTGGATCCAGTTCCAGCCGGTCGAGATAGCTGCGCAGCTCGCTGTGGCTCTCCTGTACGCCGATCAGGGCTTCGTTGAGCATGCCGAGCACGTTGCCAAGCCGGCTGTCCATGCCGACCAGGGTCTCGGCCCTGTCCACGGCCGTCTGCAGCAGACCGGCGATGGTGGTCTCTTCATTGTCATAGAGCAGATCGAGGCAATACCCGCACTCCTGCATCAGCTCGGTGCCATTGGCGAGCCGCTGATGCTCCTCTTCAATCTCTTCAAACTCCCCCGGCTGAAGGGCAAATTCGTCCAGCTCCTGCACCTGGTATTCGATGAGTTGACGGCGGGCTTCCCGCTGCTGCTGCTCGGCCTTGAGCCGGTTGAGCTCGTTTTGCAACTGGCGCCACTGCTGGTAGTGACGGCGAACATCGTCGAGGAGCAAATGATGACCGGCGTAGCCGTCCAGCAGGGCGAGCTGGTAATCGGGTTTGAGCAGCATCTGGTGAGCGTGCTGACCGTGGACATTGACCAGCAGTTGACCCAGGTTCCTGAGCTGGGCGAGGGGGACGGGAACCCCGTTGATATAGCTGCGAGAGCGCCCCTCGGCAGACAGTACCCGCCGGACGATGCACTCACCGTCATTTTCAAGCTCGTTGGTGGCGAGCCAGGCCCGGGCGGCAGGATTACCCTCCAGCAGGAAGCGGGCACTCACCTCGGTCTTGTCGCTGCCCGGGCGCACCATGCTGGCTTCGGCGCGCTCCCCCAGGCACAGCCCCAGAGCATCGATGGCGATGGATTTGCCCGCCCCGGTCTCCCCGGTGATGCAGGTCATCCCCGGTTGCAGATCGAGCTCGAGAAACTTGACGATGGCGAAGTTGTTGACGGTCAGCTGGGTCAGCATGGTCTCATCCTGTATGGGTCAACATTACTGTGTATGCATCCAGTATATACTGGTCTTATATACAGTAAAGTGGGCAGGGAGGATTTTTGCGAAACAGGGGGAGGGCAAGGGTGTCAAGGCCGCGGCATGGGTGTGACGCCGATCAGATGGCCTGCAAAATCAACCTGCGTACCTGGCATGGGCTGAGGCGATGCGAGAAGCCACCTTGAGGCGCTCTCTTGTGGTGAGTGGCTGGCTGAGACACACTCGAAACAGTCCTGGTTGAGCCTGGGCTGTGCACAGACCTCTTCGCAAGGATGCGTCACGATGATCCATACCCCGACCCTGCTGCTGATCTCCCTGGCAATCAACCTGATGTCGGGGCTGATCATGCTGTTCATCCACTCCCTGAAGCCAGGTCGAGGCAACTTTCTGTACTGGTCCCTCTCCGCTTTTCTCTTCTCCCTCTCCATCCTGCTGGTCAGTCTGGGGGTGTTGGGCGGCCATCCGGCGCTGGGCATCCGGGTCGGCGGCCTGGTCTCGCTCATGAGCATCCTGCTGTTGCTCGCCGGTTTTTGTGCGCTTTACGAGCGCGCATGGCATCCCCGTGCCGTGGGGGGAGGCGTGGCGGTGTTGCTGCTGCTCTATCTGGGACTGTCCAGCCTCGCCCCCGTGCGCATTGTGTTGGCTCTGATGGAATCGATGTTGTACCTGTGGTGCGCCTGCCTCATCGTCTCTCTCGGCCGGCAACAGAAGCGGGTGCTCCATGCGGTGGCGCTCATTTACCTGCTGCATTTCACCATCCTGCTGAGCCAGGGAGGGCTGCTCTTGCTGGGAGTCGAAGAGCGGATGGGGGACGGAGGTTGGCTCGATCTCATCTTCTTCATGCACATGGTGCTGACCATCGGCTCGGTGTTGTTGCTGCCTCTGGTGGCCTATGTGGAGACGGAGGAGGCATTGCTGGCGCTCTCGGAGCGGGATCCCCTCACCGGGGTGCTCAATCGGCGCGGCCTCTTCAGGCACGGAGAGGGTACTACGCCTGGCCAGACGCGCTGCGTGGTGGTCCTGGACATCGATCACTTCAAGCGGGTCAACGACCAGTTTGGTCACGGCTGCGGGGATGAAGTCATTCGCTATGTGGCCGGGGTGCTGGTGGCCGAGGTACGCAAGGATGATCTGGTGGGGCGCATTGGTGGCGAGGAGTTCGCCATCATCATGGGGGGCGTGAGCGGCCAGATGGCCCGCGACATCTGTGATCGGATCCGCCGCCAGATAGAGACGGGCTCCCGGCAGGGGGCTTGCCTGCCGTGCGAGGGGGTTACGGTGAGCATGGGGGTTGTGTGCGCCAGTGCCGAGGCTGACCTGGCACTGATGCTGACCAAAGCCGATGCTGCCATGTACCGGGTGAAGGAAGCGGGGAGAAACGGGGTGCATCTGGCATTCGAGCCGGCACTGCCTCGGCTGGTCGAAAGCAGCGAGGGGTAGACCCTCGCCACCGGTGTTGCCTGGCTAGAAGAGTTTGCTGCCCCAACCGAGCTTGTTGCGCAGCACGTGGAAGTAGCTGTAATCCAGCGGATGCACCAGATGAAGCTTGTGGCTGCTCTTCTTGATGAGGATCTCGTCCCCCGGGTGGACCGCCAGGGTGACCTGGCCGTCGCAGCTCACCTGCATGGCGTCGTCCTGGTTGTCCGGCGAGACCAGCAGCCGCACTTCGCTGTCCGCATCCAGCACGATGGGGCGGCTGCTCAGGGTATGCGGGAACATGGGCACCAGCGTGATGGCGTTGAGTTTGGGGGTGAGAATGGCGCCCCCTGCCGACAGGGAGTAGGCGGTGGAGCCGGTGGGTGTCGCCACTATGATGCCGTCCGAGCGCTGGCTGTACATGAAGCTGCCGTCGATGTAGACCTCGAATTCGATCATGTGGGCGATCTTGCCCGGGTGAAGCACCGCCTCGTTGACCGCGAGGTTGCTCGACTTGCGCTCCCCGTGGCGATAGACGGCGGCCTCCAGCAGGAAGCGATGCTCGCTCTTGAAGTGACCCGAGAGCACCTGCTCCAGGGGCAGCAGATAATCCTGGGGCGAGAGATCGGTCAGGAAGCCGAGGTTGCCCCGGTTCACCCCGATCACCGCCACATCGAACCGTGACAGCACCCGGGCGGCCCCCAGCATGTTGCCGTCACCGCCGACGACGATGGCGAGATCCGCCTGCTCGCCGAGCTGCACCAGATCCATCACGTTCTCCCCGAGCAGCCCCAGGGTATGGGCCACCCGGCTCTCCAGCAGCACGCGAAAGCCGCGGCTGGTCAGGTACTGGTACAGGCCGGTCAGGGTCTGGTTGGCCCCCTCGTGATGGGGCTTGCCGATGAGGGCAACGGTTTTGAACGGAGAATCCATAGGTTATCGGGTCTGGGAGAGTCTTGGGGGGAGTATACCGCGCTTTGCCGGGGATTTGTCTGCCTCCGTGGCGGTTGGTGCAATCGGCCCCGAAAAGGGGCTGCCTGGCACGCGGATGGGCGCCATTGTGCCCGATCTGCCCTTTTCCCCTTGAAAGCCGGGGCTGTGTCCCCATAATAGCGCCAACACAGGGTCTGCTGGCGCGTGTCGCTTGTCTGAACGCCAGCCACCCTCACACGCAACCCCTGAATATTGGAGATGTCATGAGCCACGAAGAACAAAAGGTTGAAGCGATGGAGCAAGTGGAAGCCCAGCCAGTCGAGCCGACCGATGTAGACAGTGAAGTGACAGCCGAGCAGGCCCGCATCGCCGAGCTGGAGGCCCAGCTGGAGGCGGCCCAGCAGGCTTCCCTGGAAGAGCGCGAGCGCGCCATTCGCGCCGTCGCCGAGATGGAGAACCTGCGTCGCCGTGCCGCTCAGGACGTGGAGAAAGCCCACAAGTTTGCACTGGAGAAGTTCGCCGCAGAGCTCTTGCCGGTGCTGGACAACCTGGAGCGCGCCATCGAGCTGGCGGACAAGGAGAACGACACCCTCAAGCCGATGATTGAAGGGGTCGAGCTGACCCTGAAATCCATGCAGAGCGGCGTGGCCAAGTTTGGCCTGGTGGCGCTGGACCCGACCAACCAGCCGTTCGACCCCAATGCCCACCAGGCCATGAGCATGGTGCCCAGTGCCGACGTGGCGCCGAACACAGTGATCGCCGTGATGCAGAAGGGCTACGAGCTCAATGGCCGCGTCATCCGCCCGGCCATGGTGATGGTCTCCAAGTCCGCTGACTGATCACGCTGTTCTCACCAAGCCCGCCGCTTGGCGGGCTTTTTGTTGGATGTGGCGCCAAAAGACGTGTCTGGCGTCATTTGGCTGTCAGGTGGCCTGTATGGAGGTTTTTTCAGGGCCGGACTTGAAGCGCCGACTTGAGACCCCATATAGGTTGCAAGGCCACGGCGGCACAAAAAATTTGATGCCGGGAGCTTGAAAGCCACAGTGGCAGGCCCCACCTAGCCGTTAACGTATCAAGGCGAGCCCCTCGCCAGTTTATTCAAAGTATTTGGAGATTCGTCAAATGGGTAAAATCATCGGTATTGACCTGGGTACTACCAACTCCTGCGTCGCTATTCTGGATGGCGACCATGCTCGCGTGATCGAGAACGCGGAAGGCGACCGTACTACTCCGTCCATCATTGCCTATGCCGATGACGGCGAAATCCTGGTTGGTCAGCCGGCCAAGCGCCAAGCCATCACCAACCCGAAGAACACGCTGTTCGCCATCAAGCGTCTGATCGGCCGTCGTTTCGAAGATGACGAAGTACAACGTGACCTGAAAATCATGCCGTACGCCATCGCCAAGGCCGACAACGGTGACGCCTGGGTTGAAGTGAAAGGCAAGAAGATGGCACCGCCGCAGATCTCTGCCGAAGTGCTGAAAAAGATGAAGAAGACCGCCGAGGACTACCTGGGCGAGCCGGTGACCGAAGCCGTCATCACCGTACCGGCCTACTTCAACGACGCCCAGCGTCAGGCCACCAAGGATGCCGGTCGCATCGCCGGTCTGGACGTCAAGCGCATCATCAACGAACCGACTGCCGCGGCTTTCGCCTACGGCGTCAACAAGGTCAAGGGTGAGCGCAAGGTTGCCGTGTATGACTTAGGGGGCGGTACCTTCGATATCTCCATTATCGAGATCGACGAAGTCGAAGGGGAAACCACCTTCGAAGTACTGGCGACCAACGGTAACACCCACCTGGGTGGTGAAGACTTCGACAACCGCGTCATCAACTATCTGGTTGACGAGTTCAAGCGCGAGCAGGGCATCGACCTGCGCAACGACCAGCTGGCCCTGCAGCGTCTGAAAGATGCCGCCGAAAAAGCCAAGATCGAGCTCTCTTCTGCCCAGCAGACCGACGTCAACCTGCCGTACATCACTGCAGATGCCACCGGTCCGAAGCACATGAACATCAAGGTGACCCGCGCCAAGCTGGAATCCCTGGTGGAAGACATGGTGAAAGACTCCCTGGAGCCGGTTCGTGTCGCCCTGAAAGACTCCGGTCTGGCGGTTGGCGAGATCGACGACGTCATCCTGGTAGGCGGTCAGACCCGTATGCCGCTGGTTCAAAAGACCGTGGCCGACTTCTTCGGCAAAGAGCCGCGCAAAGACGTCAACCCGGACGAAGCCGTGGCCATGGGTGCTGCCATCCAGGGTGCCGTACTGTCCGGTGACAAGACCGACGTACTGCTGCTGGACGTGACTCCGCTCTCCCTGGGGATCGAGACCATGGGCAGCGTGATGACAGCGCTCATCGAGAAGAACACCACCATTCCGACCAAGAAGTCCCAGGTGTTCTCCACCGCCGAAGACAACCAGTCTGCCGTGACCATTCACGTGCTGCAGGGTGAGCGCAAGCGCGCCAGCGACAACAAGTCCCTGGGCCAGTTCAACCTGGAAGGCATCCGCCCGGCACCGCGCGGTCTGCCGCAGATCGAAGTGACCTTCGACATCGACGCCAACGGCATCCTGCACGTCTCCGCCAAAGACAAGGAGACCAACAAGGAGCAGAAGATCACCATCCAGGCCTCTTCCGGTCTGTCTGATGAGGAGATCGAACGCATGGTACGCGAAGCCGAAGCCAACGCGGCCGAGGACAAGAAGTTCGAAGAGCTGGTGCAGGCCCGCAACCAGGCTGACGGTCTGGTCCACTCCGTGCGCAAGCAGGTCACCGAAGCCGGTGAAGCCCTGCCTGCCGACGAGAAGACCAAGATCGAGACTGCCCTGAGCGAGCTGGAATCCGCCATCAAGGGTGACGACAAGGCTGCCATCGAAGCCAAGCAGCAAGCGCTGCTGGAAGCGTCCCAGAAGCTGATGGAAATTGCCCAGCAGCAGGCTCAGGCGCAAGGCGCCGCCGGTGCTGACGCCGGTCAGTCCTCCTCTTCTGCCAAGGCTGACGACGACGTGGTCGACGCCGAGTTCGAAGAAGTGAAAGACGACAAGAAGTAAGCCCGACCCGGATGGGCGAAGTCCGCTTCGCCCATCGGCTCAGAATCTGTTCACGGTCTGTCGCGAGAGGCCGTCAGCAAGGTAAAGAGCAGCGCAGGAACCGGAGCGTATAGATATACGTGAGGATTCCGAGCAGCACATGAGCCTTGATCACGGCTTCGTAGCAAGAGTGTGAGCAGATTCGTCAATGAATTTACGGGCGTTGGGTAACCAACGCCCGTCTGCGTAACTGCTGATATAGCAACAGGATGAGTATGTCGAAGCGCGATTTCTACGAAGTGCTCGGGGTGTCGAAAGGTGCCGACGAGCGCGAGATCAAGAAGGCGTACAAGCGTCTGGCCATGAAGTATCACCCGGATCGCAACCAGGGTGATGCCGGGGCTGAAGAGAAGTTCAAAGAGGTCAAGGAAGCCTACGAGGTCCTGACCGACGAGAACCTGCGTGCCCGTTATGACCAGTACGGTCATGCCGGGGTGGATCCGAGCCAGGGTGGCGGCCACGGCGGCTTTGGCGGTGGTGCCGATTTCGGCGACATCTTCGGCGACGTGTTTGGCGACATCTTCGGTGGTCGCGGGGGCGGTCGTCGCGGCCCGGCCCGTGGCGCCGACCTGCGCTACAACATGGAGCTGACGCTGGAAGAGGCGGTGCGCGGGGTCTCCAAGGAGATCAAGATCCCGACCCAGGTCCACTGCGAAGTGTGCAACGGCTCCGGTGCCCATACCGGCAGCCAGGCCCAGACCTGCCCCACCTGCCACGGCTCCGGCCAGGTGCAGATGCGCCAGGGCTTCTTCGCGGTGCAGCAGCCCTGCCCCCACTGTCACGGTCGCGGCAAGATCATCAAGGATCCGTGCCGCAAGTGCCATGGGGAAGGGCGCTATCAGAAGACCAAGACCCTGTCGGTCAAGATCCCGGCCGGGGTCGATACCGGGGATCGCATCCGTCTCTCCGGCGAAGGGGAAGCGGGGGAAACCGGCGCATCGGCGGGGGATCTCTACGTACAGGTTCACGTGCGCGAGCACGAGATCTTCGTCCGTGACGGCAACGACCTCTACTGCGAAGTGCCCATCAGCTTCACCACGGCGGCGCTCGGCGGCGAGATTGAAGTGCCGACCCTGGATGGCCGGGTCAAGCTCAAGGTGACCCCGGAGACCCAGACCGGCAAGCTGTTCCGCCTGCGGGGCAAGGGCGTCAAGTCCGTGCGCTCCGGCCAGGTGGGGGATCTGATGTGCAAGGTGGTGATCGAGACTCCGGTCAAGCTGACCGAGACCCAGAAAGATCTGCTGCGCCAGCTGGACGACTCCTTCAGCGGCGCTGCTGCCAAGACCCACAAGCCGAAATCCGAGGGCTTCTTCGAAGGGGTGAAACGCTTCTTCGATGACCTGACCAAATAAACGCGACCCGCGTTACCCAAGCCGGCACGGATGTGCCGGCTTTTTTTTGCCCGCCATCTGGCCTGGATCCCCCCTTATTGAGTGGATCCCGATGAGAGATCTTCCTCACAACTTCCGCCAATTCCTGCTGTACGAATGTTATCCCGCTCACATTGCAGCTGAAACGGTTTAGCTGGCATGTTGAGTTGGCTAAATTGGTTTAGCTATGCTCTTGTCGTCGATAACAACAGGCCCGACCGGGCAACAGATGACAGGTGAGGACGATGACGATGTGCAAGAACAAGTTGGCGCTTGCGGTAGCGCTGGGATTGGGGATGAGCAGCCCGCTGTGGGCGGCGGATGGCGGTATCGAGGCTCGTCTGGCGGCGCTGGAGGCGCGGGTGCAGGCGGCCGAGGCGCGTGCCACCGCTGCCGAAGCGCGGGCCGATGAGGCCCAGAGCAAGGCAAACGAAGCCCGCGAAACGGCCGTGGTGGCCAAGGCCCAGAGCGAGAAGGTGGACAAGCAGACCGCCGGGGCCCAGGGTTTCGAGTTCCACGGTTATGCCCGCTCGGGCCTGCTGGTCAACGGCAACGGCAACGGGGGCCGCGGCGGCCCCTACATCACCCCGGCCGGCTCGGTGGGCGGCGCCGTGGGTCGCCTTGGCAACGAGGATGACACCTACATGGAGGCCAATCTGCTGAAGACCCAGACCTTCGCCGATGGCAGCTGGGCCCGTTACAAGCTGATGCTGGCGGACGGGGTGGAGACCAGCAACGACTGGACCGCCAGCGATTCGAGCCTCAACACCCGTCAGGTGTTTGCCGAGCTCGGCAATCTGGCGAGCTTCGACGGCCCCTTCAAGAATGCGGTGCTGTGGGCGGGCAAGCGCTTTGACCGCGACAACTTCGACATCCACTGGCTCGACTCGGACGTGGTGTTCCTGGCAGGCACCGGCGGCGGTGTCTACGACGTGCAGCTGGCCGACAGCTGGAAGGCCAACTTCTCTCTCTATGGGCGCGACTACGGCGACATCAGCGCCAGCGGTCTCTCCGACATCGAGAGCTACATCCTCACCATGAACAACCGCGTTGGCAACTGGCAGTGGATGCTGAACGGCCTCTCCGCCAAGGACAACGAGACCCGCATCAACGATGGCGGCGCGGGCAGCGAAGCGGCGAACAAGGGGGCGCATACCCTGCTGGCCTATCACGCCGACAGCTTCTTTGGCATCAACCCCGGTTTCTCCAAGGCGGCGGTGCTGTATGGCCATGGCCTGGGTGCCGAGCTCAAGGGGCTGGGCTCCGACAGCGAGCTGCTGCCGGACGCCGATGCGGTGCGGGTCGCCGTGTTTGGCGCCACCGATCTTGCGCCCCGCTGGCGTGTGGCCCCGGCCCTGCTGGCCGAGCACAGCCAGGATCGTTACGTGAAGGGGGACGAGTACCGCTGGGTGACCCTCAATGGCCGGCTGGCCCAGGTGCTGAGCCAGAACGTCGAGCTGGTCTACGAGGCGACCTGGCAGTACATGGATCTCGATCCCAAGGGTTACAAGGGTCGCCAGGCGGTGAGCGGCGACTTCACCAAGCTCACCTTCGCGCCGACCTTCAAGGCGCAGACCGCCGGTTTCTTCGAGCGGCCCGAGCTTCGGGTGTTTGCCACCTGGATGGACTGGTCTTCCGAGCTCGACCACTACGCCAGCAACGATGCCATGGGCCAGAGCAACTTCACCGCCGGCGGCGAGTGGAACTTTGGCGTGCAGATGGAAACCTGGTTCTAGTTCGTTATCCCGATCACAAAAATGGCAGTCGATGCCGGGATCTGTTGGTTGGCTAAAACGGTTTAGCTGATAATGCCAACCAACAGAACAGAGTCCGGGTTTGGCAGTCGATCCGATGCAGCAGTGGAGTAGCAAGGTGACGAATCGTGTGTGGGTAATGGGGGATGCAGTGGTGGACTTGATCCCGGAAGGGGAGCAGCACTACCTCCAGTGTCCGGGTGGCGCACCGGCTAATGTGGCGGTGGGCGTGGCGCGGCTTGGCGGTGAGGCAGCCTTTATCGGCCGAGTCGGCGATGATCCCTTTGGCCGCTTCATGGCCAAGACCCTGAGTGGGGAGGGGGTGGATATCGCTGCGCTGAGGCTCGATCCTGACCATCGCACCTCTACCGTGCTGGTGGCACTGGATGAAGAGGGGGAGCGCAGCTTCACCTTCATGGTGCGCCCCAGTGCCGACCAGTTCCTCACCCCGAATGAGTTGCCCCGCTTCGACGCCGGTCAGTGGCTGCTGACCTGCTCCATTGCGCTCGCCAACGAGCCGGTGCGCACCAGCTGCCTGCAGGCCATGGCGGCCATCAAGGCGGCCGGGGGACGGGTCTGCTTCGACCCCAACCTGCGCCCCGAGGTGTGGGGCAACCCGGCCGAGATGCTTCCCGTGGTGCGCGAAGCCATCGCGAAGGCGGATGTGGTCAAGCTGTCGGTGGAGGAGCTGCAGCTGCTGAGCGGTCTGGACGATCTGGCGGCGGGGCTCGCCACCATGGCGGGGCCGGCGCTGGTGCTGGTGACCCGGGGGGCGGCCGGTGTGGTGGCCCGTCTGGGTGGCGAGCAGCTGGAGTGGGTAGGGCCGAAAGTGACCCCGCTCGACACCACGGGGGCGGGGGACGCCTTCGTCGCCGGGCTGCTGGCGGCCTTGGCCGAACGGACCTCGCTGCCGACGCTGGCCGAGCTGCCCGCCATTCTGGCCCAGGCCCACGGCTGCGGGGCGCTCGCCACCACGGCCAAGGGGGCGATGACGGCGCTGCCGACCCGCTCCGAACTGGATGCCTTTTTGCGATCAGGCGCAAGCGGCTGTTGATCCGCGGCTAGAAGCCCGGCTCGACAGCCCCTACTCTCATGTGACAAGGGCCCGCCAGCGTGGCGGGTCATAAGAGGAAGAATATGAATATCAGTGCGATAGCCAAGGATCTGGTGCCCCTGCTCGGGGGCAGGGAGAACATCGTCAGCGCCGCCCACTGTGCCACCCGGCTGCGGCTGGTGCTGGCGGACGACAGCAAGGTGAACAAGGCCGCCATCGACAAGCTGGAGGGGGTCAAGGGGTGCTTCAGCAACGCGGGCCAGATCCAGGTGATCTTCGGCACCGGTCTGGTCAACAAGGTCTATGCGGAGTTCGTGGCGCTGACCGGTACCGGCACCGCCAGCAAGGCAGAGCTGACCGACATGGCGACGGCCAAGCTCAATGTGGCCCAGCGGCTGGCGCGGACCCTCTCCAACATCTTCGTGCCGATCATTCCGGCCATCGTCGCCTCGGGCTTGCTGATGGGTCTGCTCGGCATGGTGCGCACCTACGGCTGGGTCAATGCCGACAGCGCCCTGTTTGTGATGCTCGACATGTTCAGCTCGGCAGCCTTCATCATACTGCCGATCCTCATCGGCTTTACGGCGGCGCGGGAGTTTGGCGGCAATCCGTACCTCGGGGCAACCCTCGGCGGCATTCTCACCCACCCGGCGCTGACCAACGCCTGGGGGGTGGCCGGTGGCTTCAAGACCATGGACTTCTTCGGGCTGGACGTGGCCATGATCGGCTATCAGGGCACCGTCTTCCCGGTGCTCTTGGCGGTCTGGTTCATGTCCCACCTGGAGAAACAGCTGAGAAGGCGCATCCCTGATGCGCTGGATCTGATCCTCACCCCGTTTTTGACCGTCATCATCACCGGCTTCGTGGCACTGCTCTTCATCGGCCCCGCCGGGCGGGTGCTGGGGGATGGCATCTCGTTCGGTCTGAGCGCGCTTTATGAGCAGGCGGGCTGGCTGGCGGGGCTGGTGTTCGGCGGCACCTATTCACTGATCGTCATTACCGGCATCCACCACAGCTTCCACGCCATCGAGGCGGGGCTGCTGGCCAATCCGCAAATTGGCGTCAACTTCCTGCTGCCCATCTGGGCCATGGCCAACGTGGCCCAGGGGGGGGCTTGTCTCGCGGTCTACTTCAAGACTCGCGACGTGAAGATCAAGGCCATTACCGTGCCGGCGGCCATGTCCTGCCTGCTGGGTATCACCGAGGCTGCCATCTTCGGCGTCAACCTGCGCTACATCAAACCCTTCCTTGCCGGTCTGTTTGGCGGGGCCTGCGGCGGCGCCTACGTGGTGGCGGCCAAGGTGGGGATGACGGCGGTGGGGCTGACCGGTATTCCCGGCATGGCCATCGTCCAGCCCATGAGCCTCATTCACTACATCATCGGGCTGGTGATCGCCTTTGGTGCCGCCTTCGCAGCCTCCTACCTGCTCAAGTACAAGGTGGAGTGATGAAGGAAAGCCATCTCCTGAACCAGGTTGTCCGGTCCCTGCTGGCCGGACAGCTCAAGGCGGCGGCCGATCCCCATCGGCCCCGCTGGCATCTGGCGGCCCCGGTGGGGCTGCTCAACGACCCCAACGGCTTCATCGAGCACGGCGGGCGCTACCACCTCTTCTACCAGTGGAACCCGCTTGGCTGCGAGCACCGCAACAAGGGCTGGGGCCATGTCACCTCCACCGATCTGCTGCACTGGCAGCACGAACCGGTGGCGCTGCTGCCCACCGAGGAATATGAAAGCCACGGCTGCTATTCGGGCTCGGCGGTGAGCGACGAGCAGGGGTGCCTGACCCTCATCTATACCGGCAACGTCAAATACCCGGACGGCAGCCGCACCGCCTACCAGTGTCTGGCCCGTGCCGACGGTGAGGGGGGCTTTGCCAAGCTGGGACCCGTGCTGGACCTGCCCGCAGGCTACAGCGGCCATGTGCGCGACCCCAAGGTGTGGCACGACGGTCGGCAGTGGCTGATGGTGCTGGGGGCCCGCACCCTGGACGATCGGGGTGAGGTGCTGCTCTATCGCGGTGACACCCTGGATGCCTGGACGCTGGTGGGCCCCATCGCCGGCAGCGGGCGCGGCGGTCTCGGGGAGTTTGGCTACATGTGGGAGTGTCCGGATTTGTTTGCGCTTGGTGAGCGTCATGTGCTGATCAGCTGCCCGCAGGGGATTGCCTCGCAGGGAGAGGATTATCGCAACCTCTACCAGTGCGGCTGGCTGGCGGGTGACTTCGACGGGGCGCACTTCGCCCACGGGGCTTTCCACGAGCTGGACAGGGGATTCGAGTTCTATGCCCCCCAGACTACCCAGGACAGTCAGGGGCGGCGCCTGCTGTTCGGCTGGCTGGGCTTGCCGGAGGAGAACGAGATGAGCCAGCCCACTCTCGAGCACGGCTGGATCCACCAGATGAGCTGCCCGCGGGAGCTGTTCTGGCAGGATGAGTGGCTCTGCCAGCGGCCGGTGGCAGAGCTGGGCGCCCTGAAAGGGGAGCAGACCCGCTTCGAGGGGGCGCCGGGCGAGCTGCCTGCCCTGGCCATCGACTCGGCCTGGCTCGATCTGGCGCTGTGCGGTGAAGGGCGCCTCGGGTTCGGGGCCGTGGTCGAGCTGGTGTGGCAGCCGGGGCGTCTTGTGCTGCGCCGCCAGAACTGGCAGAGCGGGGAGTGGGAGGAGCGAAGCGCCCCCTGGCTTGGGGGCAAGATCACCGTCTTGTGTGACCGCTCCAGCCTGGAGTGCTTCGTCGATGGCGGGCGCCAGAGCTTGTCGACCCGTTACTTCCCCGGCGAAAACCCAGTACTTTCCGCACGTTGCGGTGGTGATGGCAGCAAAATTTGCCTCGATCACTGGCCGCTGGCGACCTGCCTAGTACAATAGCCCGGTATCAGTTTGCCGGGAGGTCAGGTGGAGAAGAAGAAACGGATCACGATTGCCCAGATAGCCACGCTTGCGGGGGTCTCCAAGGCCACCGCCAGTCTGGTGCTCAACGGCAAGAGTGCGGAATACCGCATCGCCGACGATACCCGCAAGCGGATCCAGGCGGTGGCGGACGAGTGCCATTATCAGCCGAGCATCCATGCCCGCTCCCTGCGGGAGGTGCGCAGCTACACCTGGGGGCTGGTGATCCCCGACCTCACCAACTTCGGCTTCGCCAGCATCGCCCGTGCCCTGGAGGCCCGCTGTCGGGAGGCGGGGATCCAGCTGCTCATCGCCTGCTCCGAGGATGATCCCACCCTGGAGCAGCGGGTGGTGGACAACCTCATCAGCCGTCAGGTGGATGGCCTCATCGTCGCCTCCAGCGGCCACAGTGACGATATCTATGCCCGCATCCACGACCGCTTGCCGGTGGTGCAGCTCGACCGCCACATCGGTGAGTCGCGCCTGCCCATGGTGATCTCGGACGCCTGCAAGGCTACCGCCGAGCTGGTGCAGGATATGGCCGAGGATTGCGGGGAGGAGATCTACTACTTCGGCGGTCTGCTGGATCTCTCCCCCAGCCGCCACCGGCTGGCGGGTTACGAGCTCGGATTGCACCGGGCCGGGCTGGAGGCCACTTCAGACCGGGTCCGCCACCGTGACTACCAGCCGAGCTCGGGTTATCAGCTGATGTCTGAGCTGGTGGACGAACTCGGGGCGCCGCCCAAGGGGCTTTTTACCGCCTCTTTCACCCTGCTGGAGGGGGTGCTGCGCTACCTCAACGAGGCGGAACTGATGGAGACCGGCATGCGCCTGTGTACCTTCGACGATCACGATCTGCTCGACTGCATCCCCATGCGCATCGATTCCGTGGCCCAGGATTGCCCGGCCCTGGCCCGTGCCGCCTTCGAGATGATGCAGCAACTCATCGCGGGCAATCCCCCAGCCCAGACCGCCCAGGTCATTAACCCCAGGGTGCGCTGGCGCAGCCGCCGCTAGGCACACGGCTTCCCTTTCCTGTGAAAAAGCCCCGCCGGATCCGGCGGGGCTTTTTGTGCTGCGTCTGGTATGAGGGCGTCAATCGGTGATGCTGGCCCGCCAGAAGATCTGCTTGATGTGAGGGTGCTCCCCGAGCGTGTTCATCAGGGCATCGAGCTTGGTGCCATCGATGGCGGTGGCGAGCAGCGCCGCCGAGATCTCGAGATCCTGATCGCCGAAGGGGGTGATGTCGAGCTCGCTCAGGGGGTAGTGGGCCTGCTCCAGCATCTGCTCGAGCCAGGGCAGTACCTCCTTCTGGTGAGCGCGGCCGATGAGAGCGGTCACGTGATAGGTCACTTCGGTGTCCATGTTGTCCACCGGGTCACGGTTTATCTGGTTGACCAGGGGGCGCAGCAGAGTGTTGGCGGCCAGCACGAAGAGGGCGCCGAGGATGGCCTCCAGGGCGAACCCGGCGCCGCAGGCGGCCCCGACCGCGGCCACGCCCCACAGGGTGGCCGCTGTGTTGATGCCCCGGATGTTGCCGGATTCCCGCATGATGACGCCGGCGCCGAGAAAACCGATGCCGGAGACGATGTAGGCCACCACGTGGACGACCCCGTAACTGCCGCCATGCAGGTCATAGATGCGCTGGGCCAGGTTGACGAACAGGGCCGCCCCCACGGCGACCAGCACGTTGGTGCGAAGGCCGGCGGTGCGCTGGCGGTACTGGCGCTCCAGGCCGACCAGGCTGCCCAGCACGAAGGCGAGCAGCAGGCTGGCCAGGGTGTCGAGCAGGGCGAGAAAATCGAGTTGTTGCCACATTCTCATGAAGGGTCTCCTTCTGGGGATGCCGACCAGCCTGCTCCCCCGGGTTGCGTGAGAGACGGGAGGCAAGGTCGACATCGTGGTGAATGCAAGGGCGCGACCCGCCTCCTGACGGGGCGGGATGGCGCAGAACAGGGAAGAGGCCCTTCACGGTTGCCCGGGAAGGACCTCGCCTCGTTCGAGGGTCAATGCCTGGTGGCGTCGTCCCCGGCGCGGGGACGCAGTTCCCAGCGTACCGGGTGGACAGCCCCGACCTGGTGGATGAACTGCACCAGGTAGCGGCGCTGGGGCGGCGTGCAGTAGAGGCTCAGCACCAGCACGCGGCCTTCACCGCGTCCGGGCTTCATGGACTGCAGGGGACTGAGTCCGGCCGGTTGCAGGGTGTGGCTCACCGCCGCCAGCACCTGCTCCATGTCGGCTCTGTCTTCGCAGCGGATGTGCAGCCGATAGAGGTGCTGACGCCGTCTGCCACGTTGCCAGAGTGGTCGCAGGCCCCGTCCCAGTCTGCTCAGCAGGGAAGGGGATTTGTCAGCGACAGGGTTGTTTGAAATCAAGCGCATAGCAGCCTCCTTTTGGGAAGCAGAAACTATGCAGGCAAGGTGTCGTGGGATGAGTCCGCGTCACCTGACGTCAAGTGTGAAAAGCGGGGAAAAGAGGGATCCACTTCTCGCAGGGTGGCGAGTCGCGGCAGAGAAAAACCTGCGGCTAGCTCGCGACCAGGGTGCCGACGACGAGGGTCGGCGTGCGTCTGTCACTTGATGAGTTGCCCACCGATGGTCTCCGCTAGTGATAAAGAGGCGACATGGTAGCCGATACGGCGGCCTGGGTAAACCCCGAGCCCTTGATAGCAACATATTGAAACATAATAAAAAAGAGATGAAAGCGCCGGTGAAGGGAGCGCTATTCCCTTCACCGGCGGGCCCTTGGGGGGTTACCGGGTCTTGTCGATGCCCAGGTATTTGAGCATCAGTTTTTCATAGATGGGTTCGGTGTCGCCCACCTGCATCTTGTGCAGGAAATACTTCTCGAACGCTATCTTGGCCAGGTGGACCCACTTCCCTTTCTTGAACCAGGCGACGTTGCGCGGCGGGATCTGCGGCATGGCCACGAAGGCGGCCCCTGTGTCCCCCATGTCCGCCAGACAGATGGCATTCCACACCGCCCGGGTGACCGGGGGCTGGCCGTCCAGCTCCGCCTTGATGTTGTGGCTCAGGGTGCGCACCATGGCCTCGATCATGTAGCCGGTCTTGGGCACCCCGGTCGGTACCGGCGTCTTGTGCTGGGGCGGGATGGCGATGCAGACCCCGGCGGCGTAAATCTGCGGGAAGACAGGGTTGCGCTGGTGTTCGTCGACGATGACGAACCCGCGGGGATTGACCAGCCCCTCGAGGCCCCGCAGGGGGCTGATGCCGGCGAAGGCGGGCAGCATCATGGCATGCTTGTAGGGGAGGCTGTGGGTGCGCTTGACGTTGCCATCTTCATCCAGCTCCTCCACCGTCATCACCCCATCCCTGGCCGCCACGGTGCGGGCATTGCAGATCCATTGCATGTCGCGCATGCGCAGCTCGCTCTCCAGCATGCCCTTGGAATCCCCCACGCCGTTGAGGCCGAGGTGACCGATGTAGGGTTCGCTGGTGACGAAGGTCATGGGCACGTCCTTTCTCACCTTCTTGTCGCGCAGGTGGCGATCGAGGATGAAGGCGTATTCGTAGGCCGGGCCGAAGCAGGAGGCGCCGGGCATGGCACCGACGATCACCGGACCCGGTTCGTCGAGCAGCCCGTTGACACTGTGCAGGCACTCCTCTGCGTGGGAGAGGGTGCAGACGCTGGCGGTGCCGCCCGCCGTCGGGCCTGCT
The DNA here is from genome assembly GCF_040908015.1 of Aeromonas sp. R7-5. Classification (NCBI taxonomy): domain Bacteria; kingdom Pseudomonadati; phylum Pseudomonadota; class Gammaproteobacteria; order Aeromonadales; family Aeromonadaceae; genus Aeromonas; species Aeromonas sp. R7-5. The sequence goes on from NZ_JBFOCZ010000032.1 coordinate 335,735, forward strand.
CCCTGCACCTCTTCAAAGGCGAGTGCGGGGCCGGTGCAGAGCACCAGAAAGTCGTAGTGCAGGTGCTGGCCATCGGAGAGGCGGATCTGCTGTTCGAGGGGCTGCAACCCGGTCAGGGCGGCGTGGATGAAGCGGATCCCCTTCTTCTTCACATGAGGCTCTATGGGGAGGGAGATATCCTTGCGCTCTCGCCACCGGACCGCAATCCACGGGTTGGAAGGGTTGAATTCAAAGTCGGGTTTGTCGTTCACCAGGATGACGTCGTGCTGCTTGCCGAGTTCGGCCTTGAGCTCGTAGGCGGCCGACATGCCCCCCAACCCTGCCCCGATGATGATGATGGTTGCCATAATGAGCCTCCGCTCTATTACACGGCTCCTGTGAGCCAATATGTCCGCCTGCCTATTTGAGCCCCATTCGCCTGAGCACGGCGGCGGCGGGACAGACCCCGGTGAACGCGCTCTGGATCAGGTTGACCCCGACAAAGACGCTCAACCAGACAAAGCCCGGGTGGACCCAGGCCGTGAGCAGCAGCGACAGCAGCAACATGCCACCCGCGACCACTCTGACTCCGTTATCGACGGTCATTTCTCGTCTCCTTTTGTTTAGTGATTGCTAATTTAGAGTTGTTTTATACAATAGAACAAATATCAGCAATTGCTAATTTAATCTTATGAGCCACTTCGACGAGATGAACCGACATGCGACAGCCGCCGCCGGCCTGCTCAAGGCGCTGGCTCATCCCGAACGCCTGATGGTGCTCTGCCAGCTGGTGGAAGGGGAGAAGGGAGTCGGGGAGCTGCTGGCCCACAGCCAGCTCGGGCAGTCGGCCTTCTCCCAGCAACTGTCGGTATTGAAGCGCCAGGGCCTTATCCGCTCGCGCAAAGTCTCCCAGCAGATCTACTACTCCCTGGTGAGCGAGGCGGCGGCCGATGTGCTGGCGGCGCTGCAAACCCATTTTTGTCACTCAGATGAGGAAATTCGATGATGGAAAGCCAATGGCTGCTCTCGTTGGGGGGCGGCATGCTGGCGGGGCTCTCGGCCCTGATCCTGATGTTGTTCAACGGCCGGGTGGCCGGGATCAGCGGCATTCTGGCCGGTGCAATGCAGTACAAGACCCCCTGGCGGGTGCTGTTTCTGCTGGGATTGGGACTGGGGGCCTGGCTGGCGCTGACCCTGGGTTGGGCCACCATGCCCGCCTTTGATGCCTTGCCCGGCTGGCCCGTGGTGCTGCTGGCCGGCCTGCTGGTGGGCATCGGCACCCGTCTTGGCAATGGCTGCACCAGCGGTCACGGCATCTGCGGCATGGGGAGGCTGTCGACGCGCTCCGTGGTGGCGACGCTCACCTTTATGGGGATGGGCGTGGCGACCGTGTTCTTTACTCACCACATGTTTTGACGGGTTGATTGCCATGAAATTGCTGACAAGTCTGTTTGCGGGTCTGTTGTTCGGGCTGGGAATGGCCCTCTCCGGGATGATGGATCCGGCGCGGGTCACCGGGTTTCTCGATTTGGCCGGTGCCTGGGATCCCAGCCTGGCCTTCGTGATGGGAGGGGCCCTGGCTGTCTTCATGCCGGGCTACTTCCTGCTGGTGAAACCCCGTCGTCTGAGCCTGCTGGGGGAGCCCATGGCCCGGGTTCCCGCTCCCGTGCTGGATCGCCGCCTGATTGGCGGGGCCGCACTGTTCGGGATCGGTTGGGGCCTGGTCGGCATCTGTCCAGGGCCTGCCTTGAGTCTCATTTCCAGCGGGCAGCCCATGATATTGTTGTTCATCGGGGCCATGGCGGCCGGGATCCTGCTGGTGGACAAGGTCTGGAACAGGGTGCTGGAGAAGGCTCGCCAGCACCGTATTGCCTGAGTTTTCAAGGTGCCCATGAGCCAGGGAAGGAGAATCATGATGAACACAATCCGGTTGCTGGTGACCACCCTGCTGGTCATGACATCCACCCTGGTGGCGGCCGAGGAGGCCAAGGGGCCGCTGACGCTGACCCCGCAGCGCGTCACCGACTGGCTCACCCTGAGCGGTACCGTGAGCGCCATTCATCAGGGGACGGTCGCGGCCCAGACCAGTGGCCGCGTCTCCCGCATGCTGGTGGATGTGAACGACGAGGTACAGGCCGGGCAGCCCCTGCTTGAGATAAGCGGCAAGGAGCAGTCTGCCGCCGTGACCGGTGCCGAGGCGCGGGTGGCCAGGGCCCAGGCCCAGCAGGTGGAGGCCGAGCGCCAGCTCACCCGTTATCAGGCCCTCATCGCCAAGGGGGTGATCACCCGGGCCCAGCTCGACAACGCCCAGGCAACGGATCGGGCCGCCCGCGCCGAGGTCAATGCCGCCGAGGCCGCCCTCATCCAGGCCCGGGAAGCCTACGGCTATACCCGTATCCTCGCCCCCTACGCCGGGGTGGTGGCCAGGCGGCTGGTGGAGCTGGGGGAGACGGTGGCCCCCGGTACGCCGCTGCTCTCCGGTTTCTCCCTTGGCGAGCTGAGGGTGGAGCTGGAGCTGCCCCAGTCCGCGCTGGCTCTTTCCGGCCAGCCGTCGGATGTGCAGGTGCTGCTGCCCGGTGGCAAGGCCGTGACTCCCGTCAAGCTGACCCGCTTCAACTACGCCGACAGCCAGAGCCACAGTTTCCGGTTGCGCCTCGATCTGCCGCCGAACACGGCAGGGGTGCTGCCCGGCATGTGGCTCAAGGTGCAGATCAAACAGGGTGAGCGTCAGGTGTTGCAAGTGCCGGAGCCCGCCCTGCTGCGGCAGGGGGAGTTCAACGGCGTCTACCTCAAAGAAGGGGAAGGATGGGCCCTGACCCCGGTGCGGGTCGGCCACTGCGAGGCTGGGCTGTGCGAGGTCCTGGCGGGTCTCAAGGGCGGTGACACCCTGGCCCCCGATGCCTGGAGCCGTCAACAGGAGGTGCCCCATGAGTAGCGAGCTGAACGACAACCATGGCCGCCTTGGGCCGGCGGGTCGGCTGGCGGCCCTGTTTCAGGGCTCGGCCATCACCCCGCTGCTGGCGCTGGTGGGGCTCTTGCTCGGCCTCTTTGCCGTGCTGGTGACCCCCAAGGAGGAGGAGCCCCAGATCGATGTCACCTTCGCCGACGTCTACATTCCCTTCCCGGGGGCCAGCCCGGCAGAGGTGGAATCCCTCGTCACCACCCCTGCCGAGCAGGTGGTCTCCCAGATAAAGGGAATTGATACCCTCTACTCTTTTTCCCAACCCGATGGCGCCCTGCTGGTGGTGGTATTCAAGGTGGGGGTGAGTCGCGAGCAGGCCATCGTGGATCTCAACAACCAGCTCGACTCCAACCGTGACTGGTTGCCACAGGGGATCGGAGTCGGCCAGCCGCTGGTGAAACCCCGGGGGATCGATGATGTCCCCATCGTCAGTTTGACCTTATGGAGCAAAGATTGGAGCAAAGAGGGGAGCAAGCAACTGGGGGCCCCCGATCTGACCCGGGTCGCCCACGAGCTGGAGACCGAACTCAAGCGCATTCCCGGTACCCGGGACATCTACAGCCTGGGGGGACAGCGCGCCGTTCTGCGGGTGATGCCGGACCCGGCGGCCCTCAGCGCCCATGGCATCAGCTGGGGCGAGCTGAGCCAGCGACTTGCGGCCGCCAACCGGGTGGGCAGCGAGCAGGCCGTGGTGCAGGATAACCGGGAAATCAAGGTGCAGGTGGGGCAGTTCCTGCAAAGCGAGCAGGAGGCTAGAGAGCTGGTGGTGGGGTTGCACGACGGCAAGCCCGTCTACCTCGGTGAGGTGGCCCGGGTGGCGCTTGGGGAAGAGACCCCGGTCCAGCGCAGCTGGATGGGGCAGGGGCAAGCCAGCTACCCGGCGGTGACCCTGGCCATCGGCAAGCAGCCGGGGCAGAACGCGGTGGAGGTGGCCAAGCGGGTGGAGGCACGGGTCGAGAGCCTCAGGAATCGGCTCATCCCGGCTGGCGTCGAGGTGACGGTGACCCGTGACTACGGCGTCACCGCCGAGACCAAATCCAACACCCTCATCGGCAAGCTCATCTTTGCCACCACGGCGGTGGTATTGCTGGTGCTGGTGAGCATGGGGTGGCGCGAGGCGCTGGTGGTGGGGGTCGCCATCGTCATCACCCTGGCACTGACCCTCTTTGCCAGCTGGGCGTGGGGCTTTACCCTCAACCGGGTGTCCCTCTTTGCCCTTATCTTCTCCATCGGCATCCTGGTGGATGACGCCATCGTCGTGGTGGAGAACATCCACCGTCATCGCGGTCTGGGCAAGGGGTCCCTCAAGGATCTCATTCCGGGCGCGGTGGACGAGGTGGGGGGGCCGACCATACTGGCGACCCTGACCGTCATCGCAGCCCTGCTGCCCATGGCCTTCGTCAGCGGCCTGATGGGCCCCTACATGAGCCCCATCCCCATCAATGCCAGCATGGGGATGCTTATCTCCCTGCTGGTGGCCTTTATCTTCTCACCTTGGCTGGCGAGCCATTTACTCAAGGGGGAGGCGCACGGTGCCCACGGTGAAGCCAAGGCGGGTCTCTTTCACCGGCTGATGACCCCCTTCCTGATGGGTGACGGCGCCAAGCGTGCCAGACGCAAACTCTGGCTGGCCATTCTGCTGCTGGTGGCGGGGGCGGCCGCCATGCCCGTGGTGCAGTGGGTGGTGCTCAAGATGCTCCCCTTCGACAACAAGTCGGAATTCCAGCTGGTGCTCGATATGCCGGAGGGGGCGACCCTGGAGCAGACCGAACGCACCCTGCTGGCGGTTGGGCGGGAGCTTGCCAAGGTGGAGGAGGTGAAGAATTACCAGATCTACGCCGGCACCGCGGCCCCCATCAATTTCAACGGGCTGGTGCGCCACTACTTCATCCGCAGCGGCGCCAACGTGGGGGACATCCAGGTCAATCTGGTGGACAAGCATGAACGGGATCGCAGCAGTCACGAGATTGCCCGGTCGGTGCGTGCGCCCTTGCAGGCCATCGCCAGTGCGGCAGGGGGCAATCTCAAGGTGGTGGAGGTGCCCCCGGGACCGCCTGTCTGGTCGCCCATTGTCGCGGAAGTGTATGGCCCGACGCAGGCCGCCCGTGAAGCCGCTGCCCGCGCCGTACAGGCCCGCTTTGTGGCCACGGCGGGTCTGGTGGACGTGGACATCTATCTGACCGACCCCCAGCCCAAGTGGCGGCTGGTGGTGGATCGCGCCCAGGCGGCCCTGCTCGGGGTCGATCTCGGGGATCTGGTGGCGACCCTCAACGGGGGCGTGGGTTATCAGGATGCCAGCTGGCTGCAGGGGCAAGGCGCCAAGTATCCGGTACCGATCCGCATCGAGCTCGCCCCCGGTGACAAGCGGGATCTGACCGGCATCCTGGCTCTCAAGGTACGCAGCCAGAGCGGCCAGCTGGTGCGGGTCTCCGAGCTGGTGAGCCGTCGTGACGAGGTGGCCCCCAGCTACCTCATGCACAAGAACATGCAGCCCATGGTGATGGTGGTGGCTGACATGGGCGGCCATACCGACAGCCCGCTCTACGGCATGTTTGCCGCCGGTGCCGACATCTCGCTGCCACAGTATTACGTGCATCAGCCCGACAAGCTGGGGGAGGTGGCGCTGTTGTGGGACGGGGAGTGGAAGATAACCTACGAGACCTTCCGCGACATGGGGCTGGCCTACGGAGTGGGGATGATCCTCATCTACCTGCTGGTGGTGGCCCAGTTCCGCTCCTATCTGGTGCCGCTCATCATCATGGCCCCCATTCCGCTCACCCTCATCGGGGTGATGCCGGGTCACGCCCTGCTGGGGGCCCAGTTCACCGCCACCTCGATGATAGGGATGATCGCCCTGGCCGGGATCATCGTGCGCAACAGCATCCTGCTGGTGGATTTCATCGAGCAGCAGCGGGCGAGTGGCATGGCGTTCGAGCAGGCGGTGATCGAGGCGGCGCAGGTGCGAGCCAAACCCATCATGCTGACGGCGCTGGCGGCCATGATAGGGGCGCTTTTCATCCTGGATGACCCCATCTTCAATGGCCTCGCCATCAGCCTGATCTTCGGGATCCTGGTTTCCACCCTGCTCACCCTGGTGGTGATCCCGCTGCTCTACTACAGCCTGCTCGTTCGCCGAAGTCAGAGGTAAATACAGGGGGCCATTGCCCCCTGTTTTCTGGCATCACACCGCCTCGCGGGTATCGCAGGTTTTCATCAGGGGGAAATAACGGCGATCCGCCTGGCTCATGTGGCCCACGACCAGCTCCTGGATGATGAAGTTGAGCAGGGCGTCGTTGCCAAGGGTACCCGCCTGTGCGGCCGCCATCAGCTGACCGGCTTTTTTCAGCAGATGCTGGTGCTCCTGGCGATGGGCCGCCAGCTCCTCATAGCCATATTGCGCGAGGACCTGCTCTTCGAGGAGGAAGTGCTGGCGCGCCATCTCGAATATCTGCGCCATGTCTGCCAGCAAGGCATCCGGATGGATGCCGGGATCCTGAATGTGCTCGAGCAAGCGGTTGGCCAGCAGGTAGAGCTGGCGGTGGTCCGCATCGATGCGGGGGTGGCCGCATGCGTGGGCGGGCTGCCATTGTAGGGTGCCGGGGAGGGGCTCCTGCCCGGTGGAAAACAGGCAGACCCTGCCCCGGCCATGGTGCTTGGCCTGATACATGGCCTGATCGGCGTGGTGCATCAGGGTCTTGGGGTCGGTGCCGTGATCCGGATAGAGGGCGACCCCTATGCTGCCGGAGATGCGCAGCGCCTGCTGCTCAAGCTGGAAGGGGTGATGCAGGCAGTGGTGCAGCTTGTCGGCGACCGCGAGGGCCGAGGCATCCGTATCGGGCAGCATGATGACGAATTCGTCCCCCCCAAGGCGTGCCACCAAGTCTTCTTCCCTGACGCACCCCCCCATGCGCTCGGCCACCAGCTTGAGCAGCAGGTCGCCGGTTTCGTGGCCGAAGGTGTCATTGATGGGTTTGAAGTGGTCGAGATCGATGAAGACCAGGGCCAGGGGCTGCTGGGGAGCCTGCTCCAGGGTCTCCTTGAGCCGCTGTTGCAGCAGGCGGCGGTTGGCCAGGCCGGTGAGGGGGTCATAGAAGGCGAGGCGGCGCATCATCTCCTCCCGGGCCGAACGTTCGGTGACATCCCGGGTCACCCCCAAAATGGCGTCCGGTCTTGTGCTGGCGCTGCCATGCAAGGTAGTGACCGTCTCGATGGCCACCAGATGACCCTGCTTGTGGCGCAGCTGGGAGTGGATGACGCACCGGGTCTGCCCATGATCCCCCCGTTGCCAGGCCTCGAGGGAGGCGGTGATGCCGTCGCGAAGCTGTTTCCAGGACTCATCGGGGAGCAGCTGGCGCAGGGAGAGGGCAAAGAGTTCGGCGGGCTCATAGCCGCTCAGGGACGCGATGGCGGGGCTGATGTAACGAAAACGCAGGCTGTCGGTGTCCATGGTCCAGATCACGTCGCCGCTGTTCTCCGCCACGAAACGGTAGTGCTGCTCGCGCTGGGCCAGTTCCCGGGTGAGCCGCTGTCGGTCACTGGCCTCTTCCCGCAGACGCAGATAGAGGTGCAGGAAGACGCCGAGAAGGGCCAGCAGGGAGAAGGAGATCAGCATGGCGATGGCCACGCTCCTGTCGAGCAGTTGGCGCTGCTGGCGAAGGCTCGCCTGGGTACTGTTGTAGAGGAAGGGGGTGAGGTTGGGCACCGCCTTGATCATCCCGGCCTCCTGGTAGGTGCGGGCGATCTGCTGCCAGCGATCCTGCTGCATGTAGCCGGGCTCGATGATGTCGGGCTGCATCAGGGCCCGGGTTTCACGGGCCTCGAAGGCGAGCGCCTCGCGCCCGGCCCCGCTGGGGTAGTGCTCCAGGATCAGGTTGATCATCTCCTCGGGATGATCCATGGCATAGCGCCACCCCTTGAGGCTGGCCTGCAAGAAGCGCTGGACCCGCTCCTGCTGGTTGAAGACCTCATTTTCCGAGGTGAAGAGGTTGTCTCCGTAGAAGTCGTACCCGATGTCGCGGGGACTGAACACCCGGTAGGGAATGCCCTGTTGCTGCAGGGTGAAGGGCTCGGTTGTGCTGTAGGCGCTGATGGCGTCCGCCTGGCCCCTCAGCAGTGCCTGTACCCCCCGCTCGTAGGGCAGGGTATCCCACTGCCGGCTGCGGGTGTAGCGATGCAGGTAGGTGAGCAGCTCGTTGGAGCCGGGTTCGAGCATCAGCCGCTTGTTGGCCAGATCGCCCGGAGTCTGGATATCCGGCCGCTCCAGGGTGATGAGCATCAGGGGGGAGTGCTGCAACATGGCGGCGAGCACCACCACAGGGCGGCCTGCTGCCCGGGCCAGCAGCAGATCGCTGCCGCGGATGCCAAACTGGGCACGACCCGTGGTGACTTCATTGATGACGTCGGTGCCCGGCCCCGCCTCCCGCAGGGTGACCTGCAGACCGGCCTCCTGGTAGAACCCCTTGGCGATGGCGGCGTAGTAACCGGCAAACTGGAACTGGTGCTGCCAGGGAAGTTGCAGGATGACGCGCTCATCCGCCCTGAGGTGAGCCGTGGTCAGGGTGGCAATCATCACCCAGAAGGGCAGAAGCCAGCGTACAGGCTGGCGAGATGCATCGGACTCCGTCATACCGCTGTTCTCTCGGGAGGTGCTCTTCTGGCTAGAGTCAAACAATTTCCTGCCATTCGCAAGGGGAGCAGGCCCCAATAAGATGGGGCGCGGGAGGCAGTAAAAGTCATTTTTGTGTCATTCATCACGTCAATGGGCATCACGGCTCGTTTTGAAACCTTGTCAACCCGTCACCGGCCCGGTGACAAGGGCATAAGGTGTCATTCCAAGAGGGGTGGCTGCCGCCTCTCTTCTCGCCTGTTAATGACAAACTGCGTGTTTTCGGCGACTCCCTCTTGTCTTCTCCTGTCGTATCAGAAGTTGATGCTCTTGCCCCGATCGGGTGTCGACCTGTGGCGGTCGGGGGACGCCTTCCTCCGTTCAGGGTGGTATGGTAGTCATCCGTTTCCTGTTTTCCGAGAAGGTCCTGTCATGTCTTCCTTGCGCCTGCTGCTCTCCGACTCCCACGATCCCCTGTTCAACCTCGCGGTGGAGGAGTGTATCTTTCGCCAGATGGACCCGGCCCAGCGGGTGCTGTTCCTGTGGCGCAACGACAATACGGTGGTGATAGGCCGGGCCCAGAACCCCTGGAAGGAGTGCAACACCCGCCGCATGGAAGAGGACGGGGTGACCCTGGCCCGGCGCAGCAGCGGGGGCGGCGCCGTGTTCCACGACCTTGGCAACAGCTGTTTCACCTTCATGGCGGGCAAGCCCGGTTATGACAAGAGCGTCTCCACCACCATCGTCATTGATGCCCTCGCCAGACTCGGCGTGAGCGCTTTTGCCTCCGGGCGCAACGACCTGCTGGTGGCGACCCCGGACGGGGATCGCAAGGTGTCGGGTTCGGCCTACCGGGAGACCCATGATCGCGGCTTTCACCACGGTACCCTGCTGCTGGATGCCGATCTCGGCCGCCTCGCCCACTACCTCAATCCCGACCCCAAGAAGCTGGCGGCCAAGGGCATCAGCTCGGTGAGAAGCCGGGTGGCGAACCTTGGCGAGCTGCTGCCTGGTCTGGATCATGAGCAGGTGGTGCAGGCCCTGTGCGACGCCTTCTTTGCCCATCACGGTGAGGTGGTGCAGCCCGAGCATATCTCCCCCGAGCGGATGCCCGACCTGCCCGGCTTTGCCGAGACTTTTGCCCGCCAACGCAGCTGGGAGTGGAACTTCGGCCATGCTCCCGCCTTCAGCCACCTGCTGGAGGAGCGCTTCCCCTGGGGCGGGGTCGAGCTTCATTTCGACGTGGAGAAGGGGGTGATAGGAAGGGCACAGATCTTCAGTGACACCCTGGACCCTGCGCCCCTGGATGACCTGGCCGCACGCCTGCCCGGGGTGGCCTATCGTCCCGACGCCATCGACGAGTTGCTGCGTCAGTGGCGGGCGACGTTTTCGGCCAACTCCGAGCTGGAAGGATTCTCGGCATGGCTGCTGACCGCCCTGCGCTGACCTTGCCCATGACCAGGATCACAAGATGAACAGGGGAAAAGAGGGGAGAGGGGGCGCGGCGCCCGTCAGGGCGCCAACATGACAAAAAGTAGGGCAGACCATTAGTTATTGTCTCTGTTGATAGAGGTGTCACTGGAGTATAAAAACCGCACCTCAGCAGTATCAATGGTATAAAAATGAATCACTTGGTCTATCTGAAAGATGAGGGCGTCAACGCCGTCTCCCCCGAATTCGCCCGCCGTTTTGCCACCGTCAAAGCCCACTTCTTCTCCCGCAATCCCGATCTCTGGCCGGTCTTTCGCGAGCCCGGCTTTGCCGCCCTCAACGAGTTTCGCGCCCGTGGGCTGGCGCCGGATGCGCGGCTCAATGCCTGGCCCGATGGCCGCGCCCGCCTGGCGGATCTCTGCGAAACCATGCCGGTGCCAGCCACCATGCGCACGCCGGGGGAGCCCATGGCGGAGCTGCTGTTTGCCGGCGCCTTGTCAAAGGATTGGGAGAACCCCTCCAGCGTCGAGAACGTCATCACCATGTCGGCGGATCCCGCCATCTATGGCGCCCAGATGGGCATTCTGGCCAATCCCAACCTGGTCTACTCCGAATACGCCGGGGTGGCGGAGGAGCTCGAGAAGAAGGTGGTGCGCCAGATAGCGCTGCTGGCGGGTTATGACCCAGCTCGCGCCACCGGCATCTTCACCCAGGGGGGGACGTTTTGTAACCTCTACGGCTACCTGCTCGGCATCCGCAAGAGCCTGCCGGAGGCCAAGCACAAGGGGCTTGGCCACTATCAGGATTACCGCATCATCAACTCCCAGGGCGGCCACTACTCCAACATCACCAACCTTTCCCTGCTCGGGGTGGACATCGAGAACAAGACCATCCGCATCCAGGTCGGGGAGAACAACGACATCGATCTCGACCACCTCGAGCGCACCCTGACCGCCTGCTTCGCCCTTCATCACGTGGTGCCCACCATCATGCTCACTATGGGCACCACCGACACCTTCGGGGTGGATAGGGTCAAACCCGTGGTCGAGCTGCGGGACAGGCTGTGCGAGCGCTTCGAGGTGGCGGTCAGGCCCCACATCCACGTCGACGCCGCCATCGGCTGGTCGATGATCTTCTTCCTGGATTACGACTTTGCCGCCAACCCGCTCGCCATCAACAGCGCCACCCTGGCGGGGATCGAGCGCAACGTGAGCCGCTTCGCCGAGCTCAGATATGCCGATTCGTTCACCGTGGACTTCCAGAAGTGGGGTTATGTGCCCTACACCTCCAGCCTGGTGATGATCAAGGAGCAGGACGATCTCAAGGCGATGGAGAACGACCCGGAGAACTTCTCCTACTTTGAGCGGGACATCCAGGGTCAGACCCACCTGCAATCCACCATCGAGTGCTCCCGCGGGGCGAGCGGCCTGTTCGGTGCCTATGCGGCCCTCAACTACCTGGGGGTGGAGGGGTATCGCACCGTGCTTGCCCACTGCCTGCAAAACGCCAACTACTTCCGCTTCCGGTTAAGCCAGCTCGGCAACGTCAAGCTGGTGGCCCAGGAGAACCAGGGGCCCAGTGTCGGCTTCAAGATCTACAACCCCGAGTGGGTACAGGACCCCGAGGCGGAGTTCGCCTTCGAGCTGGCCCGCAGCCCGGATGCGGCCTACAAGGCGCGGCTGGCCCGCAACACCGAGTATCACCGCAGCCTGTTCAAGGGACGCGGCAAGGTGGGGCTCTACACCAACTGGGTGGAGGCGGTGGCTCACTCCGACTATGACTCTCGCGGCAAGTATTCCTACATCGCCGGCGAGAAGGCGGTCTTTATGAACCCCGCCTGCGGCCGCGAACAGATCGACGCCTTTATCGCGCATATTCGCGGCTGACAGAGCCACATCTTGTGATGTCATAAATAAAAACGGCGGGATAATCCCGCCGTTTTTATGGCTCAAGGCAGTGGTTACCGTTTCTGGATGGCGGTCACGGTGAGCTTGCCGGCCGGGTTCTCGGCGTGAAAGCGCACCGCATCCCCCACCTTCAGATCCTTGAGCAGGTCCGTATCGGCCACCCGAAAGACCATGGTCATGGGAGGCATCTTGAGGTTGGTGATCGCCTCGTGCCTGATCCCGACCTTGCCGCTCGCGGCATCGAGGCGGGTGATGGTCCCCTTGATCAGGGTCTGCTCGGTTTGCATGGCGGCCATGTCGTGGCCCTCATGGTTCATCCCCTCCATTTGCGCCATGTCGTGCCCCTGGTGGTTCATCATCTCGGCAGCCTGCAGGCTGGTGTGGGTGGCAAGGCCGAGCAGCAATGTCAGGGTCAACGTCTTGTAATTCATGATCTTTTCCTCGTCGTTTATTCAAAGTCGGTGGTGAAGTCGGGTCAATCGGCTTGCCGGGTTTCGGTCTTGCCAAGGCTGCGGCTGCGCCAGAGGTAATAGGCGGCAGGCAGCACCAAGAGGGTCAGCACCAGCGCGCTCACCATGCCGCCAATCATCGGCGCGGCGATGCGCTGCATCACCTCGGAGCCGGTGCCGTGGCTCCACATGATGGGCAGCAGGCCCGCGATGATGGTGACCACCGTCATCATCTTGGGGCGCAGGCGCAGGGCGGCGCCGTGGATCACCGCCCGGTGCAGGCCCGCCTGGTCCGGCTTGCCGCTGGCGACCAGCTCATCCCAGGCGTGGTTGAGGTAGACCAGCATCAAGACGCCCGTCTCCACCGCCACCCCCGCCAGGGCGATAAAGCCCACCCCGACCGCCACCGAGAGGTTGAAGTCCAGCAGCCAGAGGGTCCAGATCCCGCCCACTACCGCCAGCGGCAGGGTGGTGAGAATAAGCAACACCTCCTGAACGCGGCGAAACGCCAGATAGAGCAGCAGCACTATGATGGCGACCGTGAGCGGTACCACGTAGGCGAGGCGCGCCTTGGCCCGCTCCATGTACTCGTATTGGCCGGACCAGGTGAGGGCGTAGCCCGCCGGCAGTACCAGCTGCTTGCCCACCTCTGCCTTGGCCTCATCTACAAAAGAGCCGATATCGTGGCCGCGAATATCGACGTAGACCCAACCGTTGAGCCGCGCATTTTCACTGCGCAGCATGGGGGCCTCATCGCTGATGTAAACCCGGGCCACGTCCGCCAGCGCGATGCGCGCGCCGCTCGGGGTCACCACCGGCAGCAGCTCGAGGCTCGCCACCGAATCGCGATAGCTCTGGGGATAGCGCAGGTTGATGGGGTAACGCTCGCGCCCCTCGATGGTCTGGCCCACCTCCATGCCGCCCACCGCGGTGGCGAGCACCGCCTGCACGTCGGCGATGTTGAGGCCGTAGCGGGCTGCTTTGAGCCGGTCGATATCCACCTTCACATAGCGGCCACCGGCCACCCGCTCGGCGTAGACCGATGAGGCGCCCTCCACCTTGCCAACGATCTGTTCCAGCTGCTGGCCGAGCTGCTGGATCACCTTGAGATCGGGCCCCGCAATCTTGATGCCGACCGGGGTCTTGATGCCGGTGGCCAGCATGTCGATGCGGGTCTTGATGGGGGGCACCCAGGCGTTGGTGAGACCGGGGAAGCGGATGAGGGAGTCCAGCTCTTCTTTCAGCTTCTCCGGGGTCATGCCGGGGCGCCATTGGTCGCGTGGCTTGAGCTGGATGCTGGTCTCCATCATCACCAGATCGGCGGGGTCGGTGGCCGATTCGGCGCGCCCCGCCTTGCCGAACACGTTCTGCACCTCGGGCACGGTGCGAATGAGCTTGTCGGTCTGCTGCAAAATCTCCCGCGCCTTGCCCACCGAGATATTGGCCGCGGTGGTGGGCATATACATGATGTCCCCCTCATCGAGCGGCGGAATGAACTCGGAACCCAGGTACTTGAGCGGCCAGAAACCCGCCACCGTCACCACGGCGGCGATGGCCAGAGTGGTTTTCGGACGAGCCAGCACGGCTTTGAGCAGCGGCACATAGCCCTGGCTCAGCCAGCGGTTCAGCGGGTTGGCCTGCTCGGCCAGCACCTTGCCACGGATGAAGTAACCCATGATCACCGGCACCAGCGTGATGGCGAGCCCGGCCGCGGCGGCCATGGCGTAGGTCTTGGTGTAGGCGAGGGGGTGGAACATCCGCCCCTCCTGCGCCTCCAGGGCGAACACCGGCAGGAAGCTGATGGTGATGATCAGCAGGGAGAAGAAGATGGCGGGCCCCACCTCTATGCTCGCCTCGGTGATGATGCGCCAGCGGTTCTTGTCGGTGAGCGCCTCCCGCTCCATGTGCTTGTGGACGTTCTCGATCATCACGATGGCGCCATCCACCATGGCACCGATGGCGATGGCGATGCCGCCGAGCGACATGATGTTGGCGTTGATCCCCTGCAGGTGCATCACGATAAAGGCGGTCAGGATGGCGATGGGCAAGGAGATGACCACCACCAGGGATGAGCGCAGGTGGAACAGGAAGGCGAGGCAGACCAGCACCACCACTGCAAACTCCTCCACCAGCTTGCCGGAGAGGTTGTCGATGGCGCGCTGGATAAGGTCGGAGCGATCGTAGACGGTGACCACCTCCACCCCCTCTGGCAGGCTGCTCTTCAGCTCCGCTAGCCGTGCCTTGACCCCGTCTATGGTGTGCTGGGCATTCTCGCCATAGCGCATGACGATGATGCCGCCCACCACTTCTCCTTCACCGTTGAGCTCGGCCAGACCACGCCGGCTCTGGGGCCCGGTGACCACGTCCGCTACATCGCCCAGCAGCAGCGGGGCGCCGCGCACAGTGGTACCTAGCGGGATCTGCTTCAGATCCTCGAGGCTCTTGAGGTAGCCGTTGGAGCGCACCATGTACTCCGCTTCCGCCATCTCGATGACGGACGCGCCGGTCTCCTGATTGCCCTGCTTGATGGCGGTCTCGATAAGGGAGAGCGGGATGCCGTAGGCGCGCAGCTTGTCAGGGTCGACCCGCACCTGATACTGGCGCACCATGCCGCCCACGGTGGCGACCTCTGAGACCCCGTCCACCGTCTGCAGCTCGTACTTGAGGAACCAGTTCTGCAGGGAGGTGAGCTGGTTGAGGTCGTGCTTGCCGGTTCTGTCCACCAACGCGTACTGATAGACCCAGCCCACCCCGGTGGCATCGGGGCCGAGCTGGGGGCGGGCGGAGGCGGGCAGGTTGGGGGCCACCTGACTCAAATACTCCAATACCCGGGCGCGGGCCCAGTAGAGGTCGGTGTTGTCGTCAAACAGCACATAGACGAAGGAGTCGCCGAAGAAGGAGTAGCCGCGCACCGTGGTGGCCCCCGGCACCGCCAGCATGGCGGTGGTGAGCGGGTAGGTGACCTGATCCTCCACCACCTGGGGGGCTTGGCCCGGGTAGGAGGTCTTGATGATCACCTGCACATCGGAGAGATCCGGCAGGGCATCCACCGGGGTTTGTTTGACCGACCAGAGCCCCCAGGCGGTGAGCATGAGGGTCAGCAGCAGCACCAGAAAGCGGTTGCCGATGGACCAGCGAATGATGGAAGGGATCATGATCTGGCTCCTTCCTCTTGGCGTGGTGTGAACGGCAGGACATGGTTGCGAGTAAAGCGGCAAGAGATCGACAGGATCATGACTTCTTCTCCATCTCGGGCATCGCCATCTGATGCTGGCTATGGTCCATGCCTTCCATCTTCTCCATCTCATCCGCAGCAGGCTTGGTGGCGTCGCCGCTTGCCGGCGCTTGCTCCTGATGGATGGTGGTGATGCGGTACTCATCCCCCTCCTGCATCACTTGCAGGTGCAGGGTCTGCCCTTCGGTGAGCTTGCTCATATCGACCCCGTCGGCGACGGTGAATTCCATCTCCATGGCGGGCCACTGCCACTCGGGGATGGGCTGGTGGGAGACCATCAGGGTGCGGTTGGCCAGATCGATGCTTTCAACCTCGCCCTGGGTCCACACCTGGGCGGGGCGCACCGCCGTCATGCGCTGGAAGTCCGAATCGATGGCCGATTCGGAGTCGAGCAGGAACTGGGCCGAGCTTACGATGCTGTCCCCGGCTTCAACGCCCTCCCGGATGGCGACCTTGTCGCCAAACTGGGGGCCCAGGGTGACGGCCACCGACTTGAAGCTGCCATCCCCCAGTGCCAGCACCAGCCGATCCTGGCTGCCGGTGCGGATCACCGCTTCGCTCGGTACCACCAACCGGGGTTGGCCCTGCCCGGTGCGAATGCTCACCTTGGCGAACATATTGGGTTTCAGAAACTCGTCCGGGTTGGCAAAGCGCAGCCGCACCTTGAGGGTGCGGGTGGCGGCATCCAGGGTCGGGTAGAGGTAATCGACCCGGCCCTGCCAGTGGCGGCCGGGGGCATAGTCGAGGGTCATGGTGACCGGGTCCCCCACCTTCAGCTGGGCCGCCTGGCGCTCGAACACCTCGGCGCTTACCCACACCTGCTTGAGGGTACTGATGTTAAAGAGCGCCGCGGCGGGCTCCACATACTGGCCTTCCCGTACTTTCAGCTCCGAGACATAACCGCTGCTGGGGGCATAGATACGCACCGTCTCCTGCACCTGACGGCTGCCCTTGAGGGCCGCTATCTGGTCGGCCGGCACCTGCAGGGACTTAAGCTTGCCCTCGGCGGCGCGCAGCAGCAGCGGGTTGCTGGTGTTGAGAGCGAGCAGGTATTCGTGCTGGGCGTTGACCAGATCCGGGGCGTAGAGCTCGTAAATAAGGCTCCCCTTGCTCACCTGTTGCCCCTCGCTCTTGATGGCGAGGGTGCGGATCCAGCCCGCCATGCGGGCGTTGACCGCCTCCAGCTTGTCCTCGTCATAGCCGACATAGCCCACCGTCTCGATCTGCTGGTGGATTGGCAGTCGCTCGACCTTAGCCAGTCGCACCCCCAGGTTCTGCTGGATCTCGGGGCTGATGGTGACTGTGCCCGGCGAGCCGTTTTTTTGTTCCTCATAGACGGGGATAAAGTCCATCCCCATGTTGTCCTTGGCAGGGCCGTCGCGCTTGTCGCGCGGATCCATGGGGTTGACCCAGTAAAGGGGCGTCTTCTCCTTGGCTGCAGTGCCAGCGGAGGTCTGTTTGGCGGCCCAGTAGCCGCCACCGGCGCCGAGGGCGAGCAGCAGGGCGGACATCAACAGCGTCTTGTTCATGACAAGCCTCCGGCGCGCGGGAGGCGAAGGGGCGGCGGGCACGGCTGCGTGCAGGCAGACCGGGTAACAGGGGTAATTGACATGGTATCTCTTCTCTTCTGTCAGGCCGCCAGTGTGGTGGTGTGCGCGGGCAGGGCATCACCACGAGGCGGCAAACGGGGCGCAGCTGCATCAGCGCGCACGGCTCCCTGCGAGCAGGCCGGTTTGGCCGGGGCGCAGGGTCAGGCAAGGCGGCAGAAAACGGGCAAGCCGAGGCTTGCCGCTGCCGCGAGAGAAGCGCTTTCTAGTGGCGCAGCACCGACAACATCAGGTGTCGGCGCGGCCAGGAGGGAGGGTGGGTACCTCGGGATCGCAGGAAGGGATCCCGCAACCAGTTGTCCAGCAGGGGGGCGAGGCGCCACGAAGGGAACAGCAGCAGGGGAAGCAGCAGTGACAGCAGCAGGCCGAGCAGGGGCGGCGCACTGGTGGCGCCGAAGACGCCGCTCTGCATCTGGCACTCCTCCCCGGGCGGGGCCGCCTCACTCTGGGGGCCGCCGTGGCAGGAGAGAGAGGCTGTGTCGGCCTGGTGCATGGCGGAGTGCTGCACAGGCTCGCTCTGGTGCAGCCCATGAGACAGGGGGGACTGCGCCGGAGTCAGGATGGATGCGGATGCGTCGCTTGGCAGGGCGGTGGCCGCCCCATGCCAGCCGATGCACAGGGTGAGATTGCAGACGAGCATCAGTCCCAGCAACAGCCGGGCGATGAACGTGGTGGGCAATCTCGATGAGAGCATGGGTGGCTTCCCTGTGACGGATGGGCCGAATCTAAACCTTGCCGAAAGGAGAAGGTCAAGGCCTGGCAAGCGCCGTCTGCCTGGGAATTGATATGGATTAAGAAAGGGCGGGGCAGTGAACAAAAAAAGCCCCCGCATGGGCGGGGGCAGGTTCTTTTGGCGAGGGCTAGCCTGACGTGGGGATCAGGCGAAGCAGGTCCAGATGGGGGCGTGATCCGAGGGCTTGTCGATGCCGCGCAGCTCGTAGTCGATGCCGGTCTCGGTCACTTTGTCCTTGAGGGCGTCGGAGGCCATGATGAGGTCGATGCGCAGGCCCCGGTTCTCGTCAAAGCCCCTGGAGCGGTAGTCGAACCAGGAGAAGCGCTCGCACTCGGTGGGGTTGGCGGCGCGGAAGGTGTCGGTGAGGCCGAACCCCTTGAGCCGCTCCATCCATTCCCGCTCGATGGGCAGGAAGGAGCACTTGCCATCCCGCAGCCAGCGCTTGCGGTTCGCCTCGCCGATGCCGATGTCGAGATCCGTGGGGGAGATGTTCATATCCCCGATCAGCGCTATCTGGTCGTCCGGGGTGTGGTGGGTCTCGAGGTAGTGCTGCAGGTCTTCATAGAACTTCTGCTTGGCCGGGAACTTGGTCTCGTGATCCTGGCTCTCCCCCTGGGGGAAGTAGCCGTTCATCACCTTGATGACGGAGCCGTCTTCCCGCTTGAAGCTGGCCATGATCATGCGGCGCTGGGCATCTTCCGGATCGGTGGGGAAACCCTTTTGCACCTCGATGGGAGCCTGCTTGCTCATGATGGCGACCCCGTAGTGCCCCTTCTGGCCGTGGAAGACCACGTGGTAGCCCATGGCCTCCACATCCGCGACCGGGAAGGCTTCGTCGTGCACCTTGATCTCCTGCAGGCCGATCACGTCCGGCTGGTGCTTGTCGATAAGGGCTTGCAACTGATGAAGACGGGCGCGCAGGCCATTGATATTGAAAGAGATGATCTTCATGTTCGGGGTGCTCATGTCGTTTTTGTTCGTCGCTTATTGGACTAGGAATCCGCGATGGATGCAAGTTCGGGGGCGGTGACTGGCGCAGCGGCTCGGGAATCTGTTCACGATCTGTCGCGAGAGTCTGTCAGCAAGGTGACGCGCAGCAGAGGAACCTGAGTGCATATGTATACATGAGAGCGCCTGGCGACACACAAGCGAGCAGCATATGAGCCTTGGAAGTGGCCTCCCAGCAGGATCGTGGACAGGTTTCTAGCGGGTCATCTTCTTGACAAACACCACTACGAACAGTGCCAGCGTGAAGCTGCCGGTAAAGGCTTCGAAGGCGGCAAAGATCCGCGACAGCCCCACCGGGGTGAAGTCCCCATACCCCAGCGTGGTGAAGGTCACCACGCTGTAGTAGAGGCACTCCATCAGGAAGATGGCGTTCTGCTCCAGGGGGGCGTCCGGGCGATAGATGAGGTGGGTGCCCGCGAAGTTGAGGCCGCAGAAGAAGTAAAAAATGCTGCAGATGACGATGAGCAGCAGGGAAAAAAGCACCACCCGCATGGGGGCCTCGCCGTAGCCGCAGAAGAGATCCACTATCCAGGAGGCGAAGCGGCGGTAGGACCAGAACGGCATCTGCAGGCGGCGCATGGTGAGCTCCTGCTGGATGTAACGACCGGACATGGTGAAGATGCCCTGGGCCTCGGAGGCCTTGCGCAGATCCCGGTAGGTCTCCTCCGCCTCCTTGAACCAGACGCGGGCCTGCGCCGGGTCCCGCTCGCGGCGCCCCTTTCTGTCCTGCATCAGCCGCTTGCCCGTCTCCAGGTTGTCGAGGCGGGTGTTCTTCCAGCGGATGCCGAGCAGGTTGACGTCGTCGAGGGTGGCGCAGTGGAGGTTCGCTTCGCTCAGATCGGCCTTCATCAGGCTGCCGCCCTTGATGCGAATGCCGTAGAGATGGGCCCCCCGCAGGTTGGCGCGATAGAGGTTGCACTGCTCCAGCAAGAATCCCTCCGGACCCTGCCTGTTCACCAGGTTGAGATCCGCCAGCTCGGCGCGGGCCAGTTGCAGGCCGTGGCACAGGCCTCCCTGGCGCACATAGCGCTCCAGCGCCTCGGCGGTATCAGGGGTGTTGTGGGCCGCAGCGGGGTCGTGCCAGCGGCAGAGATCATGATCCCCTGCCTCTTCGGTGCAGTGGCGGCCATCGGCCACCAGGTATCGGCACATTGCCATGGTGTTACCCCTCCCTTCCCTGAGTCAGTATCAGCATAGGTGAGGGGAGGAGGGGGGATATCAGCTGTGCTGATGATATTCCTGGCGCAGCTTGCGAAAACGTTCCTGCTGGGCGGGGTTGAGGGGGATGCCCTCCAGCACCTCCAGGGTCTCCTTGCACTCGGCGCCAAACTCCGGGCTCTTGCGGTTCTTCTGCATGAGTTGCAGCAGCACCTGGATCTTGTTGAGGGCGGCGCCGGTATTGGCGGGCGCCCGGCGCAGGGCCTCGCGAAAGTGGCCGAGGGCCTGCTCCAGCTCTCCGGCCTGATAGGCCTTGATGCCCAGATCGTTGAGCTGCTGATAGCGCTGGCGCCGCTCCTGCACCGTCTTGTCATCTCGGGTCACCTGGATGCAGGTGGTGAGCAGCCGATCCTCATCCTCCGCCAGCAGGGATTGCAGGCTCTCGGCGTACTCGAACTCCCCGAGCTGATAGAGGGCGAGTATGGTCTCGCCAAGGAGGGCCGGAGGCATGGTGGCGGGCTCGTCCAGCCAGTTCTGGTTGGCGCGATAGAGCATCTTCTTGCCCTTTAGCAGCTCCCCCAGGGCGATGCGCACCCGAGCCTGGCAGATCTGCTCGAACACCGGGTAGTTGAACTCCGACATCATCAGGGAGTCGCGGATACGCGACAGGGCGGAGTTCACCTGCTTTTGCAGGTTGGCGATGTGGTAGCCGTCGTTGCTGTTGAGGGCGTAGAGAGTGAGGGTCTGGATATAGGCCCCGAGATAATGCGGCGTGCGGTGGATCGAGTTGCGCGACAAGTCGATGAGGGCG
Source organism: Aeromonas sp. R7-5 (assembly GCF_040908015.1). Lineage (NCBI taxonomy): Bacteria > Pseudomonadati > Pseudomonadota > Gammaproteobacteria > Aeromonadales > Aeromonadaceae > Aeromonas > Aeromonas sp. R7-5. The sequence goes on from NZ_JBFOCZ010000032.1 coordinate 356,620, forward strand.
AGCAGCACGTCCTTGGCCTGGGCGTAGTCGTGCCGTTGCAGGCACACCTCCGCCAGACGGCGGGAGAGCTGCACCGACTGGGGAGAGATGTCCACCGCCCGGCGCAGCTCCTGCTGGGCTTGCTCGTCATTGCCCAGCGCCAGCAGGGACTCCGCGAGCCAGAGGTAGGCCTCCACCATCAGGGGGGTGTGTTTCAGGGTGGCTTGCAGGTGGCTCACCGCCTCCTCGTGCAGACCCAGGGTATGGCACGCCTTGCCCAGAGTGAGGCGAGCCCAGCTGTTCTCCTGCCCCGCCAGCAGCTGGCGCATCAGGCTGCGGGCCTCCTTGGCCTGGCCCAGCTTGAGCTGGGTATCGGCCTGCAGGCAGCGGCAGAAGTTGGCAAAGCGGGGCACCGCGTCCGCCTGTTTGGCACAGGCCTCCACCAGGGCGGGCAGATCGTCCCGGGTGAGGGCGCTGAAGACGCTCTCCAGTGCCTGGCGCCGGGCGAGGGCGCGTTTGAGGCGAAACGAGAACTGCTCCTGGGAGAAGGGCTTCATCAGGTATTCGTCGGGCTCGGCTTCCAGCGCGCTCAGCACCATGGCGCGGGAGCCGTCGCTGCTGACCATGATCACCACGCTCTGGGGCGGAATGAGTTGCTGATCCCGCAGGCTTTCCAGCAACTGGCGGCCGTTCTCGCCCGCCCCCAGCTCATAGTCGAGCAGATAGATGTCGAAGCTCTCTTTCTGGCAGCGGCGGCGCGCCTCGTCGGCGGAGTTGGTGTAGGTGATGCGGTTGATGCCGATGTTGATCAGCATCGCCTTCATCATCATCTGGAAGGAACGCTGTTCGTTGACCAGCAGGATGCGCTTGGGCTTGGGCTGGGGTTTCTTCTCGGGTACGGAGTCCGGTGTCTGCATCTGTCTGGCATCAAGGCGCTACGGGCTGGTGGGAGAAGTGTGCCACCAAAGTCCGCAGGCAGGCAATTGCACATGGGGAGGGGCCCCGGTTTTTCCCGCAGACCTTGGGTAAAAAAAGGGTGTCTTGCCTTTGATCCCGGTCAAGGGAAGGTGAGTTGGCACTGGCAGGCGCTGTCCCGGTTTTTAGACTTGAAGAGCGTCTGCATGCGGGAGGCGGCAGAAGGGCAGGGTGCCCGTCTGCTCCCTTGCCCGCTCACAAGGAGGGATCAGATGAGTTTGCTACCAAGTCGCACCAGCCTGTTTGATGACCTGTTCCACGACATGGCCTCCGGCTTCTACATCCGCCCCCTGCACGGGGACCCGTTGCCCGGCCAGATCAAGCTGGATCTGCGGGAGAGCGGGGATGACTACCTGCTGCAGGCGGAATTGCCCGGAGTGGCGAAGGAGGACATTCACGTGGACGTGCACGGCAAGCTGGTGACCCTGAAGGCGGAGATCCGCCAGTTTGACAGCCAGAACAAGGATGAACGGGCCCTGCGCAGCGAGCGTTATTATGGCAGCGTGTCGCGCAGCGTCGAGCTGCCGGTGGAGGTGTCGCCAGAGCAGGTGAGCGCCCGCTTTGACAACGGCATCCTCACCCTGCGCCTGCCCAAGCAGGCGGCCAGCCCCGCGCCCCACCGCATCCCCATCGAATAGGCGGTCAGTGAACGAGGCCCCGCGCTGCGGGGCCTCGTCATTCAGGGCTGTTTACGCACCAGATAGGGGGCAAACTCGGGGGTGTGGCTGGCCGCAAAGCCCGTGGCGGTCTTCTCGATGAGATAGACCGCCAGCTTGTGCTCCCTGGCAAAGGCCATCGCCCGCTCGGGACCCATCACCATGAGGGCGGTGTCGAGGGCATCGGCCTCCAGGGCCGTGGGGGTGATGACGGTGGCGGAGACCAGCTTGTGGGTCACGGGCTCGCCGGTGGCAGGATCGATGATGTGGGAGTAGCGCTTGCCGTCGAGCTCGTAATAGTTGCGATAGCTGCCGGCGGTGCTCACCGCCATGCCGTTCGGGGTCACCACGTCCTCGATGGCGCCCGGTCTGTCCGAGGGCTCGACGATGGCCACCCGCCAGGGATTGCCCTTGTCGTTGTGCCCCTTGCTGCGCACTGCCCCGGCCACTTCGATGAGGTAGTTGTGAACCCCTCTTTGCTCCAGCAGCCCGGCTATCTCGTCGGAGGCCGCCCCCTCACCCAGGGTGGAGAGATCCAGATAGAGGTCTGGGATGGCCTTGCCGAGCAGGAAGTGATCCCCCTCGGGGGTCAGGGTGAGCTTGTCGATGCCGACCCGCTCCCGCGCCTTGGCGATCTGCTCTGCGCCGGGCCGCCTGACCGGGCGCTTGTCCGGCCCGAATCCCCACAGATTGACCAGGGGGCCCACGGTGACATCGAGAACCCCCCGGGTGAGGTGCCCGGCGTCAATGCCCTGTTGCACAATCTTCGCCATGGTGGCCGGGATGACCTGGGGGGGTTGCCCCGTTCCCTGATTGAAGCGGGAGATGAGGGAGCCCGGATCATAGGTGGAGATCTCCTTGTTCAGGCGTGCCAGCAGCGCCTCTACCTCCTGATGCAGTGCCCCCTGTCCGCCGGGGAAGGGGTCGCTCAGGGTCACCGCATAATAGGTGCCCATGGTGTTGCCCTGGATGCGGGTCTGGGTCGGGGCCGGCTGGCAGGCGCCAAGCAGCAGGATCAGGGAGAGCAGCAGGGTGCGCGCCAGCGCAGGCGCAAAGGGGAACTTCATCTCTCATTCTCGCGGGAGTCATCGACGGGGGAGCAGCTTAGCCAACGGCTGCGGTGTTGGCGAGTGGCCGTGGGCGGGAAGGCGGCAAATAATTAAGCCGGAGGGGAATTTGATCAACCTGCTTTGGGCCCGGGGTCGGGAGAAAAGAAGTGACCGGGCCCGCAGGCTGGCCCAAAAGCGGTCGTCCTTCGGTGACATTTGAATACAATGAAGATCGATCCTGACAGCATCTTTGCGGGTCGCGCCCACGGGGGCGAGATGCCTGTGCTGTCATCCTTCGTCAATCAAAGGAGAACGTGATGAAAAAGGTGTTAACCCTGCTGCTTCTTGGCTCCCTCGCCACCCCGGTCCTGGCCGACGAGTGCGCATTGGTGATCGAAGGCAATGACGCCATGCAGTTCAACCAGACGGCGATGAGCGTGCCGGCCACCTGCAAGGAGGTGACGGTGACCCTCAATCACACGGGCAAGCTACCGGTGGCCAACATGGGCCACAACTGGGTGCTGGCCAACACCGCCGACTATCAGGCCATCGCCACCGCCGGCATGAGCGCCGGGGTCGATCACGACTACCTGCCCAAGGATGACCCCAGGATCCTGGCCCACACCAAGCTGGTGGGGGGCGGTGAGAGCACCAGCGTCACCTTCAAGACCGACGGCCTGGCGGGCAAGGATCTCACCTTCTTCTGCTCCTTCCCGGGCCACTTCGCCCTGATGAAGGGCAGCTTCAAGGTGGGGTAGTGCCAAGGACAGTGTCGCCGCCAGTACAAGCAAAAGCCGGGAGGGTCCCGGCTTTTTTGTCTTCGCTTGCGCTGCGTCGCGGTGCTTTCATGATCTGGTCTGGGGTGGCAAGGAGATGACCGGCGTAGAATAGGCCGCAAATGGGCCAGTGGCCCGCCTACGCCCCTTCGGAAAAGAGAGAATGAACGCAGTGAAATGGATGCTTGGCTGTTGCCTGATGCTGTTGTGCGCCATGGCGCTGGCCGCCGAGCCCCCGGTGAAGAAGAGCCGGAGCGGCATCTGCCACCCCAAGGGCGGCACCTACTACAGCCGCACCAGGCACTATACCCCCTATGACACCATGCAGGCCTGCCTCGACAGCGGGGGCCGTGCCCCCCGGCGTTAAACGGCGGCCTGCTTGGGCTGCAGGGTAAAGAAGGCGAGGGTGGTCTTCTTGCCGCACTCGAAGCGGATGTTCTCCTCCCCCTGCACCACCAGGGTCTCGCCCGGTGCGACCTGCTGTCCCTGCACGGTGAGCTGGCCCTCCAGCAGGTGGCAGAGGTAGCACTTGTCCGTCTCCAGGGTGAGGCTGAGGGGGAAGGGCAGGTTCAGCACCCGCACGTTGGCGCTGATGCGCGCCGGGTGGTAGATGAGCCCGAGATCCGTCACCTCTTTTTTCAGCAGCTCGCAGCGGGTCTCGTCATCCCCGCTGAAGTGGGCCGCCTCGAAGGTGGCGTAGGGGTGGCCGTTGAGCACGAAACCGGCACCGCTGACGGGCAGCAGGATGCGCTGGTAGCCGGGAAAGCGGGAGAAACTCCCTGCTTCCTTGATGGGGGCCGAGCTCAGCCGGTAGTCAAAGTCGAGCTTGTCCAGGGTCGAACCAGGGGGGGAGATCAGGATCTGGGCCGTGGTGCCCTGCCTGTTCTTCCAGGGCATTTTCAACTGGTCGGACTCTTTAATCAGGGTGATCACGATGGCGCCTCGGCGGGAAGGGGAGAGTGGGGCCAGTGATACCATCTCCGGGAGTGGCTCACAAGGCGCCGCCAGCGCAGGCCGCGCTGGTTGGCCACAAATCAGGCAGCGGCCCCCCTGACGCTGACCCTAATCGGTCGACTCAAGCCCTTTTTCTATCTTGTCCAGCAGTTGCTGCAACTGCGCTATCTCCGCCGGCGTCAGCAGGGAACACAGCCGTTCGTCGAGCCGTGCGGCCTGCTGCTCCCCCTGGTTGACCCGCTCGCAGGCCAGCGGGGTCAAGGCCAGACAGATGCTGCGTCTGTCAGTGGGATGGGGCTGCTTCTCGATGAGCCCCTGTTTCTCCATCTCCTGCAGCAGGCGCGTCACCTGCGCCTTGTCGCGGCCCGACCGCTGCGCGATGAGCTGCGGCGTGGCGGGATCCAGCGCATGGATCAGTTGCAGCACCTTGTAATGGAGGGGGCTAAGGGCGATCTGTTGTGCCCGGAAATGCTGGGTCATGGCGATTTTGTACTGATCGAGGATCCGGAAGAGGCGGTTTGACAACTTCATGGTTGATAAAGTCAACTTAAAAGGGTTTAATTGATTTTATCAACCATATGGGCAAAAGCCCAGCCCGAGAGGAGATGAAAGATGCCACACACTTATCGTGTACAGGTCCAGGCGCTGGACCGCGAGGTGCCCCCGTTGCAGTTCGACTGCCAGAATCACGACGACATCTTTGCCATCCTGGCGCTCAGCAAGGGGAAGCTGCCCATGTCGGAGCAGGAACATCAGGCGTTTATCGTCGGGTTGAAGCTGTTTGGCGAAGTCATGATGCAGCATCGCAAAGAGGAGCTGTTCAAGGGGTTTCTCCCCCATTTCAAGCAATTCATGGGGCAACTGAAACGCACCGCCAGGGGAGAGGAGGCCGTGGTCGCCCCTTCCGAGTGACTCCTGCCCTGACCCCAGGGGCGAGTGCTCCCTCCAGCATGCCTGATGCAAAGGAAACCCCGAGGTTGTGATCCCGGTGCTGTCAAAGCGGCGACGGCCCGCTACACTGGCAGCTCGTTTCACGGAGGACCCATGACCCACAAGATCATTCTGGATACCGATCCCGGCATCGACGATGCCATGGCCATTCTGTTTGCCGAGGCGCACCCCGCCGTTGACCTGCTCGCCATCACCACGGTGTTTGGCAATGCCACCATCGAAAACGGCACCCGCAACGCCCTCTGGCTCAAGCAAAAATATGGCATGAAGGCGGATGTGGCCCGGGGCGCCGCCGCGCCGTTGCTGCGCGAGCCTGTGGGGCCGACGACGGTGGTGCACGGCCCGAGCGGCTTTGGCGACGTCCAGGCGGGGGAGGTGACCCTCATCCCGGATCCCCGCCCGGCCTGGCAATACATCGTCGAGACGGTGAAGGCCCATCCCGGCGAGATCACCCTGGTGACCATCGGTCCCCTCACCAACCTGGCGCTGGCGCTCGAGGCGGCCCCCGAGGTAGCCGCCCTGGTGAAAGAAGTGGTCGTGATGGGCGGCGCCTTTGGCGTCAACGGCCATCGCGGCAACGTGACCCCCTATGCCGAGGCCAATATCCACGACGATCCCGATGCGGCGGACCGGGTCTTCACCGCCCCCTGGCCCCTGGTGATCATCGGGCTCGACGTCACCCAGCAGAGCATCTTCACCGCCGACTATCTGGATGCGCTGCGGGACGATGCGGGGGAGCCGGGCCGCTTCCTGTGGGATGTCAGCCGCTTCTACCTGCGCTTCTATTCCGAGCGCATCGGCATGGCGGGGTGCCATGTGCACGATCCCTCCGCCATCGCCTATGTGATCGATCCTGCGCTGTTTACCCTGCGCAAGGGGCCGGTGCGGGTCATCACCGAGGGGCCCGCCATCGGCCATACCCTGCAAAAGTTTGACGACACCCGCCATCCCCATGACGAGTGGGCCGACTGCCCGGCCCAGCAGGTCGGGGTCGCGGTGCGGGATCAGGCCCTGCTCGCCCTCTATCGGGATACCCTGGTGGCCTGGGGCAAGGGGCGCCGATAAGGCCCGGCAGTGAGTGAAAGCGTGATGGCGGCCGGGTCATGGTGAGGCGCCCCCGGTTATACTGGCGAACATCGGGTTGACGGGAGGAAGACGCAATGGCCTGGTTGTCTCTGTTGGTGGCGATAGCCCTGATCGGGTGGTTGATGACGCTGGGGCGCGGTGCCCTGTTCGAGGTCCGGCTCGCGCCGGGCAAGGTGGTGGTGAAGCGGGGCTCGGTGCCGCCGCGCTTTGTGACCCAGGCGACCCAGATCCTGCACCATGAGCCGGTGCGCGGGCGCATCCTGGGCCTGCGGGACGGCAACGGAGTGAGGCTGGTCTTCTCCCGCTCCATCCCCGAGCCCGTGGCCCAGCGCCTGCGCAACATCTTCCCCTACGGGGATTACCGGGGGCTCTCCCCGAGCCCTGACGGGCGAAAATCACGCTGAGCGGTCGCCGTGGCGACCCTCATTTCCAGACGCCGGGCCCTGTGCCCGGCGTCTGCGTTTTCAGGGTTTCGCCAGGAGGCCCTGTTGCGGTCAGCGCGGCCCTTGCAAGGGCCTGATCGCCTCGACCAGAAAGTCGATGAAGGCGCGGGTCTGGGGTTTGAGGAAGCGGCCGCCACGAAACACCGCGTGGATCTCGTCCTGGCGATCCTCGTAGGGGGAGGCGAGCCACTCTGGCAGCAGCGGCAGCAGGGTGCCCTCGTCGATGCTTTGCTGCACCATCCAGCTCGACAGCAGCAGCACGCCGCACCCCGCGAGGGCGGCGCAGAGCAGGGGCGTGCCCCCGACCGAGGCAAGGTTGCCCTGCACCGCCACCTTCTCGCTCTCCGTGCCCTGCTGGAAGTACCAGTGCTGGCGCTGGCGCCCATGGCCGCGAATAAGGCAGTTGTGGTGGGCCAGCTCGGCGGGATGGGCGGGTTCGCCATGGCGGGCCAGATAGGCGGGGGAGGCGACCAGCAGCGAGCGGTTGGTGAGCAGATGACGAGTGTGCAGGCTGCTGTCGGCGGGCTTGCCGATGCGCACCGCCACGTCCACGTTCTCGGCATCGAGATCCACCATGCGGTTGTCCAGCGCAACCTCCAGGCGCACCCCGGGGTAGCGGGCGAGGAAGTCGGGCAGGCGGGGAGAGAGCCAGGACGCGCCGAAGCTCTCGAACACCGAGACCCGCAGCGGCCCCTCTGGCGCCACCGAGAGGGGTTGCAGGGATTGCACCAGCTGATCCGCCTCCTCCAGCAGGGGCAGGGAGCGGGCGAGAAAATAGGCGCCCTGCTCGGTCAGCACCAGTTGGCGGGTGCTGCGCTTGAAGAGCGGGATCCCGAGCTGCTGCTCCAGGGCGTCGATGGCACGGGTCACGGAGGAGGGGGCCTGGTTGAGGGCGCGGGCGGCACGGGAGAAACTGCCCGATTCCACCACCTGGGCCAGGATGCGGATGCGATCCAGCATGGATTCACCTTTGCGATAAACGCAAAACTGTTGCAGGTTATGACGATATTCTAATCAACAATGAAAAAGTGAACAATCAGCTCACCGCCCCATCCGGGGTCCATCACAGGAGTCTTGCCATGTCACACCGTATCCAGCTCGCCAACCAGGTGCCCGCCGCCGTCTCGGCCATGATGGGCCTCGAGTCCTACCTCGGGGGCACCGACATTCCCCTGTCGCTCAAGGAGCTCATCAAGCTGCGCGCCTCCATGATCAACGGCTGCGCCTACTGCATCGAGATGCACGCCGACGTGGCGATGAAGCACGGGGAGAGTGCCCAGCGTCTGCTGGCGCTGGCCGCCTGGCAGGAGTCGCCGCTGTTCGACGCCCGGGAGCGGGCGGTGCTGGCCCTGACCGACGAGGTGACCCTGATCGCCGACAAGGGGCTCACGACGCAGACCTATGAGGCGGCGCTGGCCCAACTGGGGGAAACCCTGCTGGCCCAGTGTCTGGTGCAGGTGGTCACCATCAACGCCTGGAACCGGATCGCCGTGGCGACCCGGATGGAACACAATCACTCCTGACTCCGACTCCGAGGGAGGGAGAGAAAACGATTGTCAACGGGCCCGCACAAGGGCCCGTTTTGTTACGAAGTGTGCCTTCTGGCGTCAGGGGTTGCGACCGTTGTCGGGGGGCGGGAAGTTAATCATACATTTGTTTGATTAATTATTTTTTTAATCTTCCCCGAAAAACACCCATCCAGATCAAGGTGTGGAAAAATGACCTGTGAGTCGAAAAGGGGCTGTATGGCTCTTTTTTGATCGCAATGGCGGGTTAAAAACAGACCAGATGGATCTTTTTGGTTAATTGGTGGTCACTTTTGGTGGCGCGAGAGATTAACGGAAGATGAATTGCCGCGGTGTAACTTGAATAAATTGGTCAATGTCAAGGGATTAACATCTGATACCGCTTTCCATCACCTTTTGAACATTTTTGGGATTAATTTTTCATGTTGTTCACATGCCGGTCTGATGCAATAAAATGCTGCATTTTTTTATACCAATAAGCCTTCAAAAGATGAGGACATTGCATGAGACTCTTTGATGTGAAGAGGGGCTTGGGCGCTTTGCTGCTGCTCGCGACCGCCAGCTTGCTGAGTGGCTGCGACATGGCACTGATGAGCCCCAAGGGGCAGGTCGGTATGGAGCAGAAGTCACTGATACTCACCGCACTCGGCTTGATGCTGATCGTGGTGGTGCCCGTGATTGTCATGGCGGTGGCGTTCGCCTACAAATACCGAGCGTCCAACACCAGTGCCACCTATGCGCCGGACTGGGCCCACTCCAACAAGATTGAGGCAGTCGTCTGGACTGTACCCGTCATCATCATCGTCATCCTGGCGGTGATCACCTGGAAAACTTCCCACTCCCTCGACCCCTACAAGCCGCTGGAATCGGACGTCAAACCGGTTCAGGTGGATGTCATTTCCCTGGACTGGAAGTGGTTGTTCGTCTATCCGGAGCTGGGCATTGCGTCGGTCAACGAGCTGGCCTTCCCGGTCAACACCCCGGTCAACTTCCGGGTGACCTCCGACACCGTGATGAACTCCTTCTTCATCCCGCAACTGGGCGGCCAGATCTACGCCATGGCCGGCATGCAGACCAAGCTGCACCTGATTGCCAACGAGGCGGGCGAGTACAAGGGCATCTCCGGCGGTTACAGCGGTGCCGGTTTCTCCGGCATGAAGTTCAAGGCCATCGCGACCCAGGATCAAGCCGGTTTCGACGCCTGGGTAGCCAAGGTGAAGGCCTCTTCCAAGGCCCTGAGCACCATGGATGAGTTCAATGCCCTGGCCAAGAAGAGCGAAAACCACCCGGTGGAGTACTTCGCCAGCGCCGATCCCAAGCTGTTCGTCAACATCATCAACAAGTTCATGGGCGGCATGTCCCATGGTGGTCACGCCACCCCGGCTGCGGGCTCTGCGGATCACGAGGGCATGAACCACGAGGCCATGAACCATGACGCCGCCCCGAAAGCGGGTGCCATGGACCACGAAGGGATGAACCATGAGGCCTCGCAAGAGGACGCCATGGAGAACCAGGCCATGAACCATGACGCCCATGCCGGACACATGGCCATGTCGGCCGACAAGAGTGTGAAAGCAGGATCCGAGGAATAATCGATGTTTGGAAAATTGACACTCGAGGCTATTCCGTACCATGAACCCATCATCATGGTCACGATAGCCGGTATCATTCTGGGGGGCCTGGCCATCGCCGGTCTCATCACTTACTACGGCAAGTGGCAATATCTGTGGAAAGAGTGGCTGACCTCGGTCGACCACAAACGCCTCGGTATCATGTATCTCATCCTGGGCATGGTCATGCTGCTGCGTGGCTTTGCCGACGCCGTGCTGATGCGTGGCCAGCAGGTCATCGCCTCCGGGGGTGGCGAAGGCTACCTGAATGCCCATCACTACGACCAGATTTTCACCGCCCACGGCGTCATCATGATCTTCTTCGTGGCCATGCCGCTGGTGATCGGTCTGATGAACATCGTGGTGCCGCTGCAAATCGGTGCCCGTGACGTGGCCTTCCCCTTCCTGAACAACCTGAGCTTCTGGTTCACCGCCGCGGCCGTGGTGCTGATCAACGTCTCCCTCGGGGTCGGTGAATTCGCCCAGACCGGCTGGCTGGCCTATCCGCCCTTGTCGGGGCTGGAGTTCAGTCCCGGGGTCGGGGTCGATTACTGGATATGGAGTCTGCAGATTTCGGGTCTGGGGACCCTGCTGACCGGCGTGAACTTCTTCGCCACCATCATCCGCATGCGTGCCCCTGGCATGACCATGATGCGCCTGCCGGTCTTCACCTGGACCGCCCTGTGTGCCAACATCCTGATCATCGCCTCCTTCCCGATCCTGACCGTCACCATCGCCCTGCTCACCGCAGACCGCTACCTGGGTACCCATTTCTTTACCAATGACATGGGTGGCAACATGATGATGTACATCAACCTGATCTGGGCCTGGGGTCACCCCGAGGTGTACATCCTGGTGCTGCCGGTGTTCGGGATCTTCTCCGAAGTGGTGGCGACCTTCTGCAAGAAGAAGCTGTTCGGTTACACCTCCCTGGTGTGGGCGACCGTGGCGATCACCGTGCTGTCGTTCATCGTCTGGCTGCACCACTTCTTCACCATGGGGTCCGGCGCCAACGTGAATGCCTTCTTCGGCATCACCACCATGATCATCTCCATCCCGACCGGGGTGAAGATCTTCAACTGGCTGTTCACCATGTACCGCGGTCGCATCGAGTTCACCTCGCCCATGCTGTGGACCGTCGGCTTCATCATCACCTTCACCGTGGGTGGCATGACCGGGGTACTGCTCTCCGTGCCGGCCGCCAACTTCGTGCTGCACAACAGCCTGTTCCTCATCGCCCACTTCCACAACGTCATCATCGGCGGCGTGGTGTTCGGCTGTTTCGCCGGTATCACCTACTGGTTCCCGAAAGCGTTCGGCTTCAAGCTGGATGACGTCTGGGGCAAGCGTGCCTTCTGGTGCTGGATCACCGGCTTCTTCGTGGCCTTCATGCCGCTCTACGTGCTGGGCTTCATGGGCATGACCCGTCGTGTCAGCCAGAACATCGATCCCGAGTTCCACGGCTGGCTGGTGGTCGCCGCCTGCGGCGCCGGTCTGATTGCCCTGGGCGTGCTGTGCCAGGTCATCCAGATCGTGGTCAGCATCCGCGACCGCGAGAAGAACCGCGACCTGACCGGCGATCCCTGGGGTGGCCGTACCCTGGAGTGGGCGACGTCCTCTCCGCCGCCGTTCTACAACTTCGCCATCGAGCCGAAGGTCACCGGTCTGGACGCCTTCTGGGAAGCCAAGGCTGACGGCAGCGCTTACAAGAAGCCTGCCCAGTATGCCCCCATCCACATGCCGAAGAACTCCGGTGCCGGTGTCATCATCGCCGCCTTCAGCGTGGTGTTCGGCTTTGCCATGATCTGGCACATCTGGTGGATGGCCATCGCCGGCTTCATCGGCATGATCGCCACCTGGATCATCCACAGCTTCAACGACGATGTGGACTACTACGTACAGGTTGACGAGATCGAGCGCATCGAAGGTCAGCATTTCGACAACATCAACAAGGTGGCTTAATTCCATGGCGACTGACGTACTACATCACTCTCACGGTGCCCATGAGGATGGGCACCACGATGCCGGTGCCACCAAGGTATTCGGTTTCTGGATCTACCTGATGAGTGACTGCATCCTGTTCGCGACCCTGTTCGCGACCTATGCGGTCCTGGTCAACGGCACTGCCGGCGGCCCCACCGGCAAGGACATCTTCGAACTGCCGTTCGTGTTCGCCGAAACCATGCTGCTGCTGCTGAGCTCCATCACCTTCGGGTTCGGCATGCTGGCCATGAACAAGAACAAGGTCGCGGCGGTCAACACCTGGCTGTTCGTCACCTTCCTGCTGGGTGCCGGCTTCATCGCGATGGAAATCTACGAGTTCCATCACCTGATCGTGCACGAGGCGGGCCCGGATCGCAGCGGCTTCCTCTCTGCCTTCTTCACCCTGGTGGGGACCCACGGTATCCACGTGACCAGCGGCCTGGTCTGGATCATCGTGATGATGGTGTCGATCACCAAGAAGGGGCTGACCGAGCGCAACCGCACTCGCCTGATGTGCCTGAGCCTGTTCTGGCACTTCCTCGACGTGGTATGGATCTGCGTCTTCACCGTGGTCTATCTGATGGGGGTCATGTAAATGAGTCATTCCGTTGACAATCACGGCGCCAGCCACGGCAGCGTCAAGTCCTACATGATCGGCTTCGTGCTGTCACTCATCCTGACCGCCGTGCCGTTCTGGATGGTGATGGACGGCTCCGCCTCCCACGCCGTGGTGCTCGGCACCGTGGTGGCCATGGCGGTGGTGCAGATCTTCGTACACCTGGTCTACTTCCTGCACATGAACACCTCCTCCGAGGAGCGCTGGAACCTGGTGGCACTGGTCTTTACCGTGCTCATCATCGCCATCGTGGTCGTGGGTTCCCTGTGGATCATGTACAACCTCAACATCAACATGATGGTTCACTGAGCGGGTTGATGATGATGAAGCAATACCTGCAAGTGACCAAGCCGGGCATCATCTTCGGCAACCTCATCTCGGTTATCGGGGGATTCCTGCTGGCCTCGAAGGGGAGCCTGGATGTGCCCCTGTTCATCCTGACCATGGTGGGGGTGTCACTGGTGGTGGCCTCCGGTTGCGTGTTCAACAACTACATCGACCGGGACATCGACTGCATCATGGAGCGCACCAAGAACCGCGCCCTGGTGCGGGGGCTCATCGCCCCCGGTGTCTCCCTCTGGTATGCGACGGCGCTGGGCGTTGCGGGCATTGCACTGCTCTACTTTGCGGCCAATCCGTTGGCCGCCTTGCTGGCGGTGCTGGGCTTCCTGGTTTATGTGGGGGTCTACAGCCTCTACATGAAGCGCCACTCGGTCTATGGCACCCTGGTCGGCAGCCTCTCCGGCGCCGCGCCGCCGGTCATCGGCTACTGCGCGGTGAGCGGGCAGTTCGACTCGGGGGCCCTGATCCTGCTGGCGATCTTCAGCCTGTGGCAGATGCCGCACTCCTATGCGATCGCCATCTTCCGCTTCAAGGACTACCAGGCCGCCAACATCCCGGTGCTGCCGGTGGTGAAGGGGATCCCGGTGGCCAAGCTCCACATCACTCTCTACATCCTGGCGTTCATGGTGCCGACCCTGATGCTGTTCCTCGGCGGCTACGCCGGGTACAAGTATCTGGTGGTGGCCACCGCGGTGAGCGTCTGGTGGCTGGGGATGGCGCTGTCGGGCTACAAGGCGGCGGTGGACGACTCCCTCTGGGCGCGCAAGCTGTTCATGTTCTCCATCGTCACCATTACTTGCCTGAGCGTGATGATGTCGGTGGACTTCCAGCCGGACGCAGCGCCTGTATTGGTGAGCATGCTGCCCTGACGCTGGAGCTGACATGTTCTCCATCGTCGTCATCATCTTCACCTGCCTGAGCGTGATGATGTCGGTGGGCTTCCAGCCGGACGCAGCGCCGGTGCTGGTGAGCATGCTGCCCTGATAGTGTGAACTGCACCCCTGAAATGCATGAAATCCAGAGCCGGGAATCTTCCCGGCTCTGCTATTATGGGCGCCGCCCTGCGAGGGGTATCGCCGATTTTTCGGGGCGGCCGGGCGCCTGTCACCCCTTTCTTTCTCTCTTCTTTTTGACTCATCGAGGCCCTCATGAATGATTTCACCATGACGAGGGGCGAGCGACGCGCGACCTGGGCGCTCGGCTCCGTCTTCTCGCTGCGCATGCTCGGCATGTTTATGGTGCTGCCGGTGCTGACCACCTACGGCATGTCCCTGGCGGGCGCCTCCGAGGCGCTCATCGGGCTTGCCATCGGCATCTACGGCATGACCCAGGCCCTGTTCCAGATCCCCTTCGGCCTGCTCTCCGACAAGGTGGGGCGCAAGCCCCTCATCGTCGGCGGCCTGCTGATGTTTGCCCTTGGCAGCGTCATCGCCGCCCTGAGCGACGCCATCTGGGGGGTCATCGTCGGGCGCGCCCTGCAAGGGAGTGGCGCCATCTCCGCCGCCGTCATGGCGCTCCTGTCTGATCTCACCCGGGAGCAGAATCGCACCAAGGCGATGGCCTTCATCGGGGTGAGCTTTGGCATCACCTTCGCCATCGCCATGGTGACCGGCCCCCTCATCACCCATGCCCTGGGCTTGTCCGGCCTCTTCTGGCTCATCGCCCTGCTGGCCCTGGCCGCCATCGCCATGGTGCTCTGGGTGGTGCCGACCCCGGCGGCCCACCTGCAAAATCGCGAGTCCGCCATGGTGCGAGGCAGCTTTCGTACCGTGCTCACCAACCCTCGCCTGCTCAAACTCAACCTCGGCATCCTCTGCGTCCACACCCTGCTGATGTCGAGCTTCGTGGCCCTGCCGCCCCTGCTGGAACGTGCGGGCCTGCCCCGTGACAGCCAGTGGCAGGCCTATCTGGTCACCATGCTGATCGCCTTCGTGAGCGTGGTGCCCTTCATCATCTATGCCGAGAAGCACCGCCAGATGAAGCGGGTCTTCATCGGGTGCGTGGTGGTGATGCTGGCCGCCGAGCTGGTGCTCTGGCAGAGCGGCCAGCAGCTGTGGGGTCTGCTCGCCGGGTTGCAGCTCTTCTTCATCGGCTTCAACGTGATGGAGGCGCTGCTGCCGTCTCTCATCAGCAAGGAGTCCCCGCCGGGCTACAAGGGCACCGCCATGGGGGTCTACTCCACCAGTCAGTTCCTCGGGGTTGCCATCGGCGGCAGTCTCGGCGGCCTGCTCTACAGCCTGGGGGGTGGCCCCCTGGTGTTTGGTGGTTGCGCCGCCCTGGCCCTCGCCTGGCTCGGGGTGAGCCTCACCATGGCCGAGCCCCCCTATGTGAGCAGCCTGCGCATCGTGCTGCCGGAAGGAGTCGAGGCAACCCCGGCCCTGGAGCAGCGGATCCGCGCTTGCGAGGGGGTGAGCGATGTGCTGCTGGTACGCGAGGAACACTCCCTCTACGTGAAGGTGGACAGCAAGCGCCTGACCCGCAGCGATCTGGAGCGGCTGGTCTCGTTGTGATGGCTGGCTGCGCGGGGCGGCGCAGAGCGCGGGCTGATGGGCGGCTGCTATGCTGAGATCCTCACTCACTGGAGGAACCTCTGATGTCATACGTGGACGGATTCGTGCTCGCCGTGCCGACGGCCAACAAGCAGGCCCTGATCGATCATGCGGGGCAGTTTGACCCCATCTTCCTCGAATATGGCGCCACCCGGGTGCTGGAGTGCTGGGGGGACGACGTGCCCCACGGCAAGCAGACCGACTTTTATCGGGCGGTGGCGGCCAGGGAGGATGAAACCGTGGTCTTCTCCTGGGTGGAGTGGCCGAGCAAGGCGGTGCGGGACGACGCCATGGGCAAGATGATGCAGGACCCCAGGATGGACCCCGCCAATCCCCTGCACCAGACCATGCCGTTTGACGGCGCCCGCATGATTTTCGGAGGCTTCACCACCGTGCTGGAGCTCAAGGGCTGAGACCTGCCATCGGGGCTTCACCCTGGTGGCCGGAGCGCAAGGGCCGATAGCACACCCAGGCCCGTCAGATGATGAAAAAGCCCGCCAGCCGGCGGGCTTTTTGCTGGGCGTTATCTCATGGTCGCTCTCCATGAGGGATGTTCAGCCCGGGCGCCAGAAGGGCTTGTCCCCGAGAATGGTGGCCCTGTGCATCACCCGGCGGGCCGGCAGGTAGTCGGCATTGGCATAGTGCTGGGTCACCCTGTTGTCCCAGATGGCGATGTCGTTCTCCTGCCAGCGCCAGCGCACCTGGAACTCGGGGCGGGTGATGTGCTCGAACAGAAAGCCGAGCAGGGCCTCGCTCTCTTTGGGGGGCAGCCCGGGCAGCCGGGTGGTGAACCCCTCGTTGACGAACAGGGCCTGACGGCCGCTCACCGGATGAGTGCGGATCACCGGGTGGCGCAGGGGCGGGTGACGGGCCACGGCCGCCTGCCAGCGCTGGCGCGCCTCCTCGCTGTCATCATGGCGATGGGCCGGGAAGGACTTGGTGAAGTCGTGCTCGGCTTCCAGCCCTGCCAGCAGGGTTTGCAGGGGAGGGGAGAGGGCCGCCAGCGCCGCGATGCCGCTGGCCCAGAGGGTGTCCCCCCCGGTGGGGGGCAGCTGCTTGGCGGCCAGAATGGCCAGTGCCGGGGGCGTCTCGATAAAGGTCACGTCGGTGTGCCAGTTGTCGTTGTCCGGCGGATTGTCATCGTGGGTATCGAGCACGATGATCTCCTCGGCCTCCTCCGTGTGAGGGTAGACGGGGTGGATGTGCAGATCCCCGAAGCGGTTCGCCAGCGCCCGCTGGGCTCGCGGGGTGATGGGCTGGTTGCGAAAGAACAGCACCTGGTATTTGAGCAGGGCGCGATGGAGCTGCTCGAACTGCCCCTGGCTCAGGGGCTCGGCCAGATTGACGCCGGCGATGACGGCGCCGATGTGGGGGCCGAGGGGGGTAATGGTCAACTTGTCGGTCATGGTCTTGCTCCATGTCTGGGGGCGTGAAGGCCCGATACCAATAGGAAAGGGGGGCGAAGGAAAGAGGTCAGCCTGTGGCTCATTGTCCTTCTCCATGCCAGGGGGTGAGCCTGCGCTGCAGGGCGCGCAGGCCCAGTTCCAGTACGAAGGCGATCAGGGTGATCACCAGGATGCCCGCCAGCACCACGTCGGTGGCGAGAAACTCGCCGGCGGATTGCACCATGAAGCCCACCCCCCGGGTGGCGGCGATAAGCTCGGCCGCCACCAGGGTGGACCAGCCCACCCCGAGCCCGATGCGAAGCCCGGTCAGGATGTCCGGCAGGGCGCCGGGCAGGATCACGTGCCAGAGCACCTGGGACCGGGATGCTCCGAGCGCCTGGGCCGCCCGCACTCGCACCGCGTTGGCGCTCTGCACCCCCGCCAGGGTCGCCAGGGCCACGGGCGCGAAGATGGCCAGATAGATGAGCAGCACCTTCGATGTTTCACCGATGCCAAACCAGATCACCATGAGTGGCAGGTAGGCGAGCGGCGGCACCGGGCGGTAGAGCTCGATGAGGGGATCCAGCACGCCGCGCACCGTGGGGGAGAGCCCCATGGCGATGCCCACCGTGATGCCAAAGAACGCCGCGGCAGCGAGCGCCACCAGGATGCGCCCCAGGCTGGCCCCCAGGTGTTGCCACAGGGTGGCATCCATAAAGCCCGTAGGGCCTGCGATGGTGATGAGCTGTGCCAGCACCCGCTGTGGGGGCGGCAGGAACAGGGGATCGACCCAGCCGAAGTGGGCCACCAGCCACCACAGGGCCAGCAGCACGATCAGGGTGGCGAGGCTCAGGGTCAGACGGCGGGACAGGGGCCAGCCCGCTGCCCGTGTGTGGGTGACATCCCGTTGCCGGGCGAGGGCGAGAGTCATGCGAAGGCCTCCCGCTCTGCGAACACCCGTTCCAGCACGTATTCACGGCGCTCGATGAAGGCCGGATCGGACTTGATGCTGCGGCAGGGCTCTCCGGCGGCGAAGCGGCGACCGAAATCCAGGGTCAGCCGCTCCGTCACCCGCCCGGGGGAGGGGGAGAGCAGCACCAGATCGGTGGCCATGAAGATGGCCTCCTCGATATCGTGGGTGATGAGCAGCACCTGACGCCGGTGCTCGTGCCACAGGCGCAGCAGCAGAGTCTGCATCTGCTCCCGGGTGAAGGCGTCCAGGGCGCCGAAGGGCTCGTCCAGCAGGAGCAGGCGGGGTTGGGTGGCCAGGGCCCGGGCGATGCCGACCCGCTGGCGCTGGCCGCCGGAGAGCTGCCAGATGGCGCGATCGCCGGCCCCCTCCAGCCCCACCTGACGCAGCAGTGCCCGGGCCTGTTCGGTGCGTTCGGCACTGGGCACACCCGCCAGCTGCAGGCCGAGGGCCACGTTGTCTCGCACGTTGCGCCAGGGCAGCAGCCCCTCGCTCTGGAACACCACGCCGCGCTCGGCGCCGGGGCCGGTGACCGGCTTGCC
Organism: Aeromonas sp. R7-5; assembly: GCF_040908015.1. Lineage (NCBI taxonomy): Bacteria > Pseudomonadati > Pseudomonadota > Gammaproteobacteria > Aeromonadales > Aeromonadaceae > Aeromonas > Aeromonas sp. R7-5. The sequence continues at coordinate 375,012 of NZ_JBFOCZ010000032.1, forward strand.
CTCAAGGCTTATCTGGCCGTGGTGGCAAGGCTCGAAGCCCGCCACCAGGTTGAGGAGGGTCGTCTTGCCCGAGCCCGAGGGCCCCAGCACCACCATCAGCTCCCCCTCGGACAGGGAGAGGTTGATGTTGTCGAGCACCCGCCTGCCGGCGTACTCGGCGGACACATGAGAGAGCTGCAGCATGGTCGTCTCCTTGGATTTACTGGGCCACGGCTTTCACGAAGCGATCGGTCACGAACTGGCGGTAGTCCGAGGCGGCGTTCGCGACCTTGCCCTGGCTCTCGAGGAAGCGGGCGGTGTCGATGATGGTCTGGTTGACGAGGCGCCCGAGCTCGGCGCTCTGGGCCTTCGCATCGAGGTAGGTGTTGCCCTTCACCAGCGCGGGAACGTCCGCCTCGGGAACGCCGCTCAGCTTGGCCAGCTTGGCGAGGTTGTCCGGCTTGGTGAGCCAGCCGTCGGGGTTGGCCAGGTAGTCGCGCTGGGCGGCCAGGGTGCTGTTCACGAAGGCCTGCACCACGTCGGGGTGGGCCTTGGCAAAGTCCTTGCGCACCACCCAGACGTCCAGGGTCGGCGCCCCCCAGTCACCCACCTGGGCGGAGTCGGTCAGCACCTTGCCCTCCTTGATGAGCTGGTTGAGGGCGGGGGCCCAGACATAGGCACCGTCGATGTCGCCCCGCTGCCAGGCGGCGATGATGGCCGGTGGTTGCAGGTTGACGATCTGCAGCGTCGCGGGGTCGACGTTCCAGTGCTTGAGGGCCGCCAGCAGGCTGTAGTGGGTGGTGGAGGTATAGGGCACGGCGATGCGCTTGCCCGCGAGATCCTCGGGTTTTGCGAGCCCCTGCTTCACCACCAGGGCCTCGGACTCCCCGAGCTTGGAGGCGAGCAGGAACACCTCGATGGGCAGGTTCTGGCTCGCCGCCACCGCCAGGGGGCTGGAGCCGATGTTGCCTATCTGCACGTCGCCAGAGGCGAGCGCCCGTACCACGCTGGCGCCGCTGTCAAACTTGCGCCAATCCACGGTGGCGCCGCTCTCCCTGGCGAAGCTGTTGTCGGCCTGGGCTACCTTGGCGGGTTCGGCGGAGGTCTGGTAGGCCACGGTGACGTCGAGGGCCTGGGCGGACTGGCCGAGCAGCATGGAGGCCGCGAGCCACAGAGAGATGCCTTTTGCTGTCATGATGCACTTCCTTGTTGGGGGTGTTGGAAGCCACATCTTTATCTGAACATCCCCGGGGGCGAAGGAACGAGAAGGGGGTTCTCATGCCGTTTGGTTCTTAGAAAAAGAACGGTAAATCAATGATCTGATTGAGATATGCCAGAAAGTGGATAGCTTGCTCACCCGCCATCTATCGGGTGGATGGCGCAAGGGGCCAGCAGGTGCGTGCAGGGGAAGGCCAACAGGGGGGGCAGTGACTGGCAGGGAGAAGAGAGGAAAAGGCCCCGCCAGGGTGGCGGGGCCGGGGGATCAGCGCTCCACCAGCGGGGCCGAGCGGTAGCTCCACAGGCCATAGGTGCGCAGGGCGTCCCGGTAGATGCCAAGCAGCTCCTCCGGGCTTGCCTTGGCCAGGGCCGAGAGGGGCTTGTCCGGGTAGGCGACGCTGTCGATGCGGATGTTCGCCGGGCCGCTCTGCCAGCAGGCGATTTCCAGCAGGGTCTGGCCCCGGCGCACATGGCTCGCCGAGCTCACCAGGGTGGCGAACTCAATCTCGTGGCGGGCGAGGGCATAGCCGCTGTAGAGGGCGTTCTCCACCGTGCTGGTGGCGTAGTTCTCCTCGATGATACGGGAGCGGTCGATGCCCTTTTTCGCCAGCCAGTCCGCCATCAGCTTGCCCTCGGTCTGGCGGTTCTGGGGCACGCCGCCGGTGAGGATGACGAGGGCCGCCGGATCAGCCTGGGCCAGGGCGCGGGTGGTCTCGAGGCGTCCCAGCAGGATGTCGTGCATGGAGCCATCGGGATTGAGGGCATAGCCCAGGGTGACGATGGCGCGGCGCCCCTTCTTCTCGCCCCGTCCCTGACGCTCCTTGAGGGGGGTGGCGACTACCCGATCCACGGTGGCGAACAGTCGCTGCAAGTCGGCGGCGCGACCGGCATTGAGCTCGCCGACCCGCTTGAGGTAGCCATCGGATTTGGCCCGGTTGCCCTTGAAGCGCTGCCAGGTGGCCAGATAGGTGTTGATGTCCAGATCGTCCGGGGCGGCGGTGAGGGCCTGCTCGAACAGGGCGATGGCCCTGTCCACGTTCCCGTTGTAGATCTGGGCATTGGCCGCCGAGATGAGCAGATCGGTGCGATAGGGCTCGAGCTGGTGGGCCTCCAGCAGCAGGGTGGTCACCTGCTCCATGTTGCTCGGCATCTTGGCGGTGAAGCCCGCATCGGAGACCCGGGCAGGGGAGTGGAAGATGCGGGCGGCGTCTGCCAGCAGCTGATCCACCACCTGGCGCTTGCTGATGAACTGCTCGTAATTCTGCTCCTTTTGCAGGGAGCGCACCGGGGCGGCCCAGGCATCGGATGAGACAAAGAGCGGCAGCGTCAGCAGGCTGGTGAGGGTCAGGGCAATCGCGGTTTTCTTCATCATGGGGCTCCCTCTGGGGTGCGGGGCGCGATGCCGTGGCTCGTCCCCTGAATGCTTTTCCAATAAAAACAGATGCTTGGTTTGCTGCCTACTCTACTCCCTTCCCGATGAAAAAAACGTGAACCGTTCCGGTTATCCCGATGGCCCCCCTCAGCGCAGCCCCAGACGCGCCTGCAGGAAGGCCAGCCAGGCCTCCACCTTGGCGGGCAGGTGGCGGCGCTTGGGATAGACGCACCAGATGCCGTGCTCGGGCAGGGCATGGTCTGGCAGGACGGGCACCAGCCGCCCGATGGCGAGATCCCGCGCCACGATGAAGTCCGGCATGTTGCCGATGCCAAGCCCCGCCAGCAGCGCGGTGTGGATGGCATCGCTGTTGTTGACCTCGAAATTGCCCCTGGGGGTGATGGCCACCTCTCCTTCGGGCCCGTGCAGCCGCCACTGGGTGCCGCCGCGAAACAGGGAGTAGAAGAGGCAGTTGTGGCGCTCGAGATCCGCCGGGATGCGGGGCGTGCCGGCCTGCGCCAGGTAGGCGGGGGCGGCGCACAGGGTGCTGAGACAGGGGGCGAGGCGGCGGGCGACCAGGCTCGAATCCTCCAGCTCGCCGATGCGCACCGCCACGTCGAACCCCTCGGCCACCAGATCCTGCCGGGCGTCGCTCATCTCCAGCTGCAACTGCACCTCGGGGTGAAGGGCGAGAAACTCGGGGACAAGGGGGGCGATGTGACGCCGGCCATAGACCATGGGCACCGTCACCCGCAGCAGGCCGCGGGGGGCCGATTGCAGGGCGCCGATGGCATCTTCCCCGTCGCTGGCCAGGCGCACTGCATGGCGCACCGTCTCGAAGTAGCGCTCCCCCGCCTCGGTCAGGGTGAGGGAGCGGGTGGTGCGATAGAGGAGCTGGCAGCCGAGGGCCTGCTCGAGCTGGCTCACCTTCTTGCTCAGCACCGACTTGCTGAGGCCGAGCTGACGGGCGGCGCCGGAGAAGGTGCCCGACTCCACCACGGCGACGAAGGCCGGGAGCAGGGCGAAGGCTTCCTGGTTCATGTTGTTCTCGATATGTAAACAATGTTGTTCAAAGAGGGTAGATTATCCCCAAATCAAAAACAATTTACCCTGCTCGTCAGTTCAACCAAGGAGCAACCCCATGATCCCCCCGCTTGTTGACCGCGGCCCCGGCCGCCCCGCCCTCGGCCAGACACTTGGCCAGACCCTGGGTGCCCTGGCCGCCTTCGCCGCCGGCCTGCTGCTGGCGCTGATGATCGCCCAGAACGGCGCCCTGTCCCGCGCCACCGACCCCTGGCTCGCAAGTTGGCTGGCCCACGGGGTCGGCAGCCTGGTGGCCGGGCTCCTGTGGTGGCTCTCCCCAAGGCCCCCGACGCCGGAGGCGGCCCCGCCCTGGGCCTGGCTCGGCGGTCTGCCGGGGGCGCTCACCGTGGTGCTGGCGGCCCTGTGCCTCAACTCGCCCCTCGGCATGGCGGGCACCCTGGCCCTGCTGCTGCTCGGCCAACTGCTGTTTGGTGCCCTGTGCGATGGCCTCGGCTGGCTCGGACTGGCTCGCCGCCGCCCCTCGGGAAAAGACGCGCTCGCCGCCCTGCTGGTGCTGGCCGGCGCCCTGCTCATCGTGCTGCATTAGGAGAGACACCATGACCTTATTGATCCTGCTGGGACTGCTGAACGGCGTGGCGGTGAGCCTGTCGCGCACCCTCAATGGCCGCCTCGCCAGCGCCCGGGGCGCCATGACGGCGTCCCTTGCCAACCACCTGCTCGGCTTCGGGCTGCTCGGCGCCCTGCTCATCCTCAAGGGGGCGCCCTGGGAGCGGCTCGCCGGGCTCGATCCCTGGCTGCTGCTCGGCGGCGTGCTGGGGGCGCTGTTCGTCGCCATCAGCAGTTGGGCCATCGGCCGGATCGGCGCCCTGGCCTGCGCCCTGCTCATCGTCACGGGCCAGCTGGCGGGGGGCGCCCTGCTCGATGTTCTGGCCGGACGGCTGGCCGCGAGCGATCTGCTCGGCATCCTGCTGGTGCTGGCGGGGGCTGCGCTGCAACGCTGGCAGGGCGGCAAGTCGCGCTCCCGAGGGTGAGTGATGCGGTGATGGCCTGGGCAAACCGGCAGGGATGACAGGAGCGCCGCCTTGCCTGGATGCCAAAGGTGGCTCGCCAGCCGGATCAGGGCCCAGATGAAAAGGAAAAGGCGAAAGAAAGGGAGGGAAAGGAAGAAACAGGAAGGCAACAGAGAGCAAAGAAAGAGAGGCGCCTGTCACCCTGGGCCGCCCTCAACAGCAGAACACCGGCGCAAGGCCGGTGTTCTGAACAGCATGGCGGCGGGCCCGGCGGGGCGCGCGGTCAGGGCCGCTTAGGCGTAGAAAGCCTCGACGGTGCCCTTGACGGTGATCAGCATGGGGTTGCCGTAGCGATCCTTGGCCTTGGGGGAGGGGATCTTCACCCAACCTTCGCTGATGCAGTACTCCTCGACATTGGTGCGCTCCTTGCCGTTCACGCGAATGCCGATCTCGTGCTCGAAACACTCCGCCACATGGTGCGGGCTGCGCGGGTTGGCCGCCAGACGGTCGGGCAGTGCAGGTTTGTTGTCGCTCATTTTATTTACCTGAGAGTGATAAAAAGTGGGTCATTGTAGGCAATGCCCGTCATGGGCTCAAGGCTGGGTTGCGTCCCATGGGGTGTGCATCTTTGCCACATGGCAGGTGATCCAGGCCGTCCCTTTCAAACTCAAGGTTTACCTTACAGCCCGAGGTTAGGTGGTGAGCCTCTCCGAGCTCTACTGGGTTTGGCTACCGAGGCCCCTAAGACACCTTGATCCCCGCGCTGTCGCAAGATCCACAATGCATGTTGTATGTAGAGGTCCTAGATCATCAGATATATAAAAGGTAATGCTAGGCAAGTCTGTAGGCTTTTTGGTAGAGCGACTTCCGACGTCTTTCAGTCTTCTTTTTTCTGCGATACCAGCCAAGGGTTACAAGAACACTTATAGCAAGCAGCATAAGGCAGATATAAAATTTTTCTGTGAATATTAATATCACAACACAGGTTATGAATAAATTGAATGCTGTAGACCTAAGTAAGCGGAGTTCGAAGTCTGACGCCACCAGTTCTTTATATGCATCAGGATACCGAAGTCTCATAATAGATGAATCATGTCCATTATATTCTCTAGGTTTAAAGAATGATGGAAAATCTTCAATAGCTGCTGTGATGCTGTCAATCATTGCACCAACAGAATAACATGTTGCGATAACAATTAGGATTATTAATGCAGATGTGTCTTTAACTATATCGATATTTTCAATGTAAATGTGATACACATTATTTAAATCGAGAGAAATTAACAGCCATATGCTTGCTTGAAACCCTATTATTAAAAGTTCAATTCTAAGTGCGGTTGTAGTCATGATAAATAGTCATTGTTTTTAATTAATCTAAACGTTAGAGATGACAAAGCTTGGGTTCCTACCTTTTGTAGACTGGTTATGTAGCGTCTTACTCAGAAAGGTGGGTGAATCTCATGCTTTGTTATTCTTCCAATGTAAACTTGCAGATTGATCCACAGTCTTGACAGTGGAGCTCGATCCCACTTCTATTCATTTTCACTTCAACCGAACTGGAGTTGCAGTCTTTACAAGCTAACTTAGCTTCTTCATTCCCATCCAAGCTACAAAAATTTCTCGGAAAAAGCACTTGCTCCCAATACTTACCTGGTGATTTAACAAAACCTGCATCTTCATCGTGGAGGAAAAAATCATAGAATATTTTGCTTATAGCTGAGCGAGGAGCCCTTGAGTCCCTGGTGTATTTGTAGGTATTCCATTGTTCATTCAAAGCCCGCTCTCCAAGAGACAGCATTTTGTTTGGAATAGTATTTCCTGCATGCTTTTTATTTTGAGCGTATCCCTTCGCATGATAGATATGAGCATTTTCAATAGATTTTTTAACGAAGTAATAAATTTCGCTGACTGAAAAATTGTGAAGTAGTTGGTTGACGACTTCTCTAGTTTTATTTTCTGCAGAAAATGATACATTCAGTTCATCGGATTTTATATAAACATACTGAAGAACCTCCTCTCTTGCAATTCTGAATAATGTATTAAAAATATCTTTTTCCCAGTGAGGTTGAATTCCTTCTGTCAGCTCTTCATATATTTCATGATAGAGTTCACTAAGGGATGAACGCTTGTCATTGAAAAGTACGACATTTGGAATCCATTGTATTTTGCTAATATAAAACGAATCGAAGTCTTCTTCTTCAACAAATGCACTTAATTTTGACTGTGGATCTACTATGATTGCTCGCTTATCAAATAGTTCTTTAAGGCACTCAATAGACATATCACTTGTTGGGGTGAAAATCTCAGTCTTGGCAGGGTCATTTAAAGCAATTATGTGATCAAAATCCCCATCTGTTTGCATACGAAACAGAGTTAGAAGAAACAACTTGTCAGTAAAGCTGAGTTCTGAGTACGATATTGTCACTCTCTTTTCAGGGTCATATTTATCTACGAGTATTTTTCTTTTCTCTTCTTCGGCTCTTACCTGAGATTCAATACGAACAACTTCACAATTCTGACAGGAGCAATTATCCGGCCTAAATCTTGATGTTTGATGTATCTTATGCTCGCATTGTAAACACTCTATCGGGGGCTTATTCCAACTACTTTGGCTCTTACTCTCCCGTTTCTTGTACATGGGAACGTCACAGTAAGGACAGACCTGATCCATCAATATCTGTGGTGGGAGTATTTTAATCAATTTATTAGGGTTGATATCAAGTTCGTATTCCTTAACTAGATCTGAGTTTTTTTCACCACTAAGGTACCGTTTATAAATCATCTCAATGTCATCTACTGTAAGATGACTTATTTCATTTGCCAACTCAAGAAACTTATGTTTCATGACGAAACCTCAATGGGAATTTTAATACCAATGATTAAGCTATGGAGAGAAAAGATGTATATTTTGACTTCCGCTGAAATGATTTTCTAGCAGGCTACTTTTGGCCAGCCTTGAGGTTTCCATTTTCCCATAGCCTGAAGCTTGTACTGCCAGGCGTATATTTCCTCGCATGCTTAAATGCCACACCAACACTTTCTCCCTCGAGAAGATGAAAGGCTAGGAAAGTTTGCGCAAACTGTGATGCCACTGCACCGTGTACGCTATGAAACGGAGCAATGAAGTGACTACAAATTGCCATTTCTGAGAGCTTTCCTCCTGCAGTCTTGTAGCCTGTTTGGCAGCTAAGAGAGATAAATACTTTCTTCGGTGCCCCCCTAACTTTAAGAGTGGCATCTAGTATATCGGATTTTACCCATTTATCTACTGAGAACTTGATACCTTCACGGCTACCATGGCCAATAATTACCACATGCGAATATGCTGCTTGTTCTCTATGCCAAATAATTTCTAGCTCTGCAACAGAGCGTATTTTGTAAGCACGTAGATAATCATCTGGAACAAGTAATCGACAATATTGGAGAACGGACTTTGCAAGCGGATCAAGTAACCCTATCTCCGTCTCAAGATCTCCGAACGTAAAAATTAGAATGCCGACATTCTTCTGGCATAGACCAGTGCCAATCCACTCTGAAGTGGTTCCACCTTGTAAGTGGACTTTTACTTTTCTGATTCCGACTTCTGCGATGCGTGTTTCGTAGAATGCGGAGGGATGCCCCTCCATTCCTGGGATCCTAGATGCTGGAACAAAAACTTTGTCATTGATTGTGAAGTCTGTGGCCATATCAACTTGCCTGCTAACAGTAATTAGATGATAGGCGGCATTCATCTGATAACAGAGTTTTCCGAAAACTCAGATTATCTTCATAACCACCACGGAAAATTTAATTTAAATCACGTTATGGCTAGCCCGTCTCTGGTGTCTGAACGTATTCGCTTAACTTCTTCTTTTGGCTCTACCGTTACCGCTGTATAAAAACACCATCAAGGAATCGGCATGATCAACAATGCCTGTCGATGTTATTTTGAACAGATAAGGCTACCGCCCCTGAGTTCCAGCCCCCAGCCCGCTGCTTTCACCTGCGAGATATCAGCAATCACTCCCATGGTGTCCTCCCGAGAGATGGATTGTCCTTGGCTATCTTAAGGGCTCTGATTGGGGCATAGGAAGAGAAGATTAAGAAAAATTCGAGCTGGTTCAACCAATTAGTGAGCAACTGCCGTTTTAAGTGGGCTGTTGGGTTTGTAGAGAGTGCGGAAATCCCCTCACCCCAACCCTCTCCCAAGGGGCGAGGGAGCTTGTCTGCGGTTAGACGGGAGCTGAGGGCTGGCACTGTCTTGTTTTGAGCCCCCTCTTATTCGCTGAGGCGAGCCCTCCTGTCCAGGCCGCGAGGCAGGATGCCGAGCGAGCGTCGCTGGGCCATGGGCAAAATCGGAAAGGGCGAGCACAACTCGACCCGATTTGGCGCGAGAACACGGATGTTCGAAGCGGACTTTGGCCGGAGCCATGGATGGCGCAGGCCAAAGGCCCATCGGCGCGTGCCGTTGGACAAGAGGGTGAGCCGAAGGTACCCGACGTCAGTCGGGCGAATAAGTGGGGGTGGCCGCTCGATTGGTGACTTTTCTTTGGCCACGCAAAAAAAAGTCACTCGCCCACGCCCGAAGGGCGGGCGAAACCCCGTCGAGGACGGAGTCCTCGCATCCTGCGTGGCAAAGCCACGCCATCAGGGGCATCAGCAGGATTGGGAGTTCGGATTAACTCCGCCCGGATCGCGAACGTCCGAATACGCTGCGCTATTCGAACCTACGGGCACTCATCAAATCGATAACCTTCGGGGAACCCTGGCTCCCCTCACCCTAGCCCTCTCCCAAGGGGAGAGGGGACAAAGACGTCGGGAGCGGCAGCAAGGAGGAAAGAGAAAGGGAGCCGGTCAGGCTCCCTTTGATGCGTTGATAGGGTGATACAACGATGGCCGCTATGCCGCTATGCCGCTATGCCGCTATGCCGCAATGCCGCAATGCCGCAATGCCGCAATGCCGCAATGCCGCAATGCCGCAATGCCGCAATGCCGCTATGCGTAAGGCGGATACGCAGTCGGACCATTCACGGCCAATGGCATCTGACCCATGCCGCCTCTTATCGATTGGTCGCCGCCTTCATCCCTTCCACAAACTCTTTCAGACGAGTGAGCATATGCGCTGGGTTCTGGTGGTGGGTCTCGATGATCTTCACCACGGCGGAGCCGGAGATGGCACCGGCGGCGCCAGCCTTGATCGCGTCACGCACCTGGGCCGGTTCGCTGATGCCAAAGCCGAGCAGGGCGGGGGGGGCATTGAACTCGCGCAGGGTGTTGATGAGGCCCTCCACCGGCATGCCGGCCTTGGTCTCGGCACCGGTCACGCCGGCGCGGCTCACCAGATAGGTGTAACCGGAGCCCAGCTCTGCCACGGCCTTTAGCGTCTCGGCATCGCCGTTGGGCGGGGCGATAAAGATGCTGTCGATGCCGAACTTGTCGGCCGCCGCCTTGTAGGGTTCGCACATCTGCACCGGCACGTCCGCCACCAGCACCGAGTCCACCCCTGCCTGCTGGCACTTCTCGTAGAAGCCGTCGATGTGGCGCACATAGACCAGGTTCGCGTAGACCAGGAGGCCAATGGGCAGCTGTGGGTACTTGGCGCGGATGCGGGCGAGCAGGCCGAAGCAGTCGTCCGGGGTGGTGTGGCTGGCAAAGGCACGCAGGGCGGCGCCCTGAATGGTGGGGCCGTCTGCCACCGGATCGGAGAAGGGAATGCCGAGTTCGAGGGCGTCGGCGCCCCCTTCGACCAGGGCATCGACGATGGCCAGGGACAATTCGGGGGTGGGGTCACCCAGCATCACGAAGGGCACGAAGGCGCCCTGATTGGCCTTGTCCAGACGGGAGAAGAGTTGTGCGTAACGGTTCATGACAAGGTTCCTTCTTTTTCAAAGATGTCGGCAACGGTGAAGATGTCTTTGTCGCCACGGCCGGAGAGGTTGACGATGAGCACCTGCTCTTTTTCCGGTTCACTGCGGGCCATCTTGAGGGCATGAGCCAGGGCGTGGGAGGACTCCAGCGCCGGGATGATGCCTTCGGATTTGGCCAGTTCCTGGAAGGCGTCCAGCGCCTCCTTGTCGGTCACCGAAGGGTACTCGGCGCGGCCGATGGCGGCCAGATGGGCGTGCTGAGGGCCGACGGAGGGGAAGTCCAGCCCCGCCGAGACGGAGTAGGACTCCTGGATCTGGCCCTGGTTGTCCTGCATCAGGAAGGAGTGCATGCCAAAGAAGACCCCCTTGCTGCCGTGACCCAGCGGCGCGCCGTGCTCGCCGCTCTCGATGCCGTGACCACCGGGTTCGACGCCGATAAGGCGCACGGAAGGCTCATCGATAAAGTCCGCAAACATGCCGATGGCATTGGAGCCGCCGCCAACGCAGGCGATCACCGCATCGGGCAGGCGCTCTTCTTTTTCGAAGCACTGGGCCTTGGCCTCTTCCCCGATCATCTTCTGGAACTCCCGCACGATGGTGGGGAAGGGGTGGGGACCGGCGGCGGTGCCGAGCAGGTAGTGGGCGGTCTCGTAGTTGGCGGCCCAGTCCCGCAGCGCCTCGTTGCAGGCATCTTTGAGGGTGCTGGAGCCGGAGTGCACCGGGATCACGGTGGCACCCATCAGTTTCATGCGAAACACGTTCGGCTTCTGGCGCTCGCAATCCTTGGCCCCCATGTAGACCCGGCACTTGAGGCCGAGCAGTGCGCAGGCCAGCGCAGTGGCCACACCGTGCTGACCGGCGCCGGTCTCGGCGATGATCTCGTGCTTGCCCATGCGCTTGGCAAGCAGGGCCTGACCCAGCACCTGGTTGGTCTTGTGGGCGCCGCCGTGCAGCAGATCTTCACGCTTCAGATAGAGGCGGGTCTTGGTGCCCTTGGTCAAATTGCGGGTCAGGGTGAGCGGGGTCGGGCGACCGGCGTACTCGGTCAGGAGCGCCTGAAACTCGGCGACGAAGGCCGGATCGTCCTTGGCATCGACGAAGGCCTTCTCCAGCTGGAGCAGGGCGGGGATGAGGATCTGGGGCACATACATACCACCAAATTCACCGAAAAACGGATTGAGCAGGGTCATACATTATTCCTTGTGCTTATGGGCAAACGCAGTTCATTAATTCGTTGAATGAGTCACGGGGGCGCTCACAGTTGGCGCAGGGCGCCAAAGGCGGCAGCCAGCTTGTGGGCATCCTTCCTGCCCGGGGCACTCTCCACCCCGGAGTTGAAATCAAGGCCCACACAGCCCACCCGGGCGGCCTCGAGGGCGTTGTCGGGGTTGAGCCCCCCTGCCAGCATCAGTTTGCTCTTGTCGAGCCCGGCCAGCAGAGTCCAGTCGAACGCCTGACCGGTGCCGCCGCTCTGGCTGCCGACTTTCGTATCCAGCAGCAGGCGATCCGCCGGGTAGTCGAGGGCGGGCAGGGGCTCGCCGCTCGTTATTCCTACGGCTTTCCAGATCTGGCAGCCCGCCGGCAGCAGGGGGCGCAGGGTCTCGATATAGGCGGCGTCTTCGTCCCCGTGCAGTTGCACGGCGGCGAGCCCCAGCGCATCCACCGTCTTGGCGATGGTGGCGGGCTGGGCATTGCGAAACACCCCGACGTAAGAGAGCGGCGCACCCGCCATCACGGCGCGGGCGGCGGGTATGTCCACGTAGCGCGGGCTTTTCGCCACAAAGATGAGGCCGCCGAACACGGCACCCGCCTGATGGGCGGCGGCGGCGTCCTCGGGACGGGTCAGGCCGCACACCTTGTTCTGGCCGAGCACGAGCTTGCGTACCGCGGCCTCCAGATCCGGCTCCGCCATGAGGGAAGAGCCCACCAGGAAGCCCTTGGCGTGGTGGCGCAGGGCCGCCACCTGGGCGCGGTGGTTGATGCCGGATTCGCTGATCACCACCCTATCCCCCGGGATCCTGGCCGCCAACTGCTGAGTGCGGGCAAGATCGACGCTCAAATCCCGCAGATCCCGGTTGTTGATGCCAATCACCGGGGCGCCGAGGTCGATGGCGCGGGTCAGCTCCTCCTCGTTGCTCACCTCGGTGAGCACCCCGAGGCCCAACTCTTTCGCCACTTTGAACAGGGCGCGATACCCCTCGTCGGTGAGCACGGAGAGCATCAGGAGGATGGCGTCCGCCTGATAGTGGCGGGCCAGATAGACCTGATAGGGGTCAATCATGAAGTCCTTGCAGAGCACCGGCTGCTGGACGCGGCCCCGTACCCGGGGCAGGAAGGCGAAATCCCCCTGGAAGAACTTCTCGTCCGTCAGCACCGAGATGGCGGTGGCGTAGTGGCCATAGATGTCGGCGATGGCCTCCGGGCTGAAGTCGTTGCGGATCAAGCCCTTGGAGGGGGATGCCTTCTTGCACTCCAGAATGAAGCGGGTGGAGCCTTGGCGCAGATCCCCCTCGAAGTCCCGATCGCTCGGGGTGAGCGCGTCCTGGAAGCTCGCCAGGGGCTGGCTCTCCTTGCGGGCGGCGACCCACTCCTGCTTGGCCGCCACGATCTTGCCGAGGATGGTCTGGCTGATGGAGGCCATGTTCAGAAAGGCGTGGGGAGCAATGACATCTGACATCTCGTTATCCTTGCGAAGCTGGCTGTTGCCCGTCGGGCGTTCTGGGTGAGTGCCCCTGGGGCACGCTGTGGTGGTGGCTGACATCATGCCTCCTGATGGCTCAGGGTGGCGAGATCCCGGGCGAGGAGGGCGGCCTGGCCGCTTGCCAGCACCGTCAGCACCCGGGCGGCGGCCTGCCGAAAGTCCGGGGCCTCGCCCGCCATCACCAGGAGCGGCGCCACGTTGGCGGCGATGGCGGCGTTGTGGGCCGGGCTGCCGCGCCCTTCCAGGATGGCGGCGGTGATGGCGCGGTTCTCCTCGGGCTCACCGCCCTGGATGGCGCTGACCGGGTAGGTGTCGAGGCCAAAGTCCGCCGGGGTGAGCAAGTACTCGCGAATTTCGCCGTCACGGATTTCCGCCACCTGGGTCGGGCCGTGGATGGCAATCTCGTCGAGACCGGCGCCGTGCACCACCATACCGGTTTTCAGGCCGAGTGCCAGCAGGGTTTCGGCGATGGGGCGCACCAGCTCGGGGGCATAGACCCCCATCAGCTGGAAGCTGGGACGAGCGGGGTTGATGAGCGGCCCCAGCACGTTGAACAGGGTGCGGGTCTTGAGGGCCTGGCGCACCGGCATGGCGTGGCGTACCCCGGCGTGGTACTGGGGGGCGAACAGGAAGCAGACCCCGAGCTCGTCCAGGCAGCGACGGGCCTGGGCCGGGCTCATGTCGAGCTTGATGCCCATTTTATCGAGCAGATCGCTCGACCCCGACTTGCTCGAGACCGAGCGGTTGCCGTGCTTGGCCACTTTCAGGCCGCAGGCGGCGGCCACCAGGGCCGAGGTGGTGGAGACGTTGATGGTGTTGAGGCCGTCCCCTCCGGTGCCGACGATGTCGCAGAAGGCATAGTCCGGGCGCGGGAAGTCGCGGGCTTCGGCCAAGAGCGCCTCGGCGGCGCCTGCGATCTCCTCCGGGGTCTCCCCCTTGATCTTGAGGGCGGTCAAAAGGCTTGCGAGCACGATGGGATCCACTTCACCACGAACCACCTGGCCGAAGGCATCGCGGGCGGCGTCGCGGGTGAGAGACTGCCCCTGATAGAGGGTGTTGAGATGTTGATGCATGGTCTCTTCCTTACCGCACGTGGCTTTCTGGACGGGTGACATGGGCGAGGGCCTGGGTGAGCAGGCGGGCCCCTTCGCTGGTCATGATGGATTCCGGGTGGAACTGGAAGCCCAGCACCCGCTCGTCACGCTGCTCGATGGCCATGGGCATGCCCTGATAGTGGGCAATCACCTGCAACTCTTGTGGCACATAGGTGGCCACCAGGGAGTGGTAGCGGGCCACCGGCAAGGGGCTCGGCAGCCCCGCGAAGGCGCCATGGCCGTTGTGCTCGATGAGGGAGCGCTTGCCGTGAACGATTTCCCCCGCCGCTCCGACGGTGCCGCCGTAGGCTTCGCACAGGGCCTGATGACCGAGGCAGATGCCGAGGATGGGCACCCGGCCCCGGGCCAGCTTGATGAGATCGATGAGGCAGCCCGCCTCATGGGGGGCGCCCGGCCCCGGGGAGAGCACCAGCACGGCGTCCCCTTCGCAGGCGTCGATCTCCTGCATGATGCGGCTCGCCGGCAGGCTGTTGCGGTAGATACGCACCGGGTAGCCCAGGGTGCGGAACTGGTCGACGAGGTTGTAGGTAAATGAATCGAAGTTGTCGAGCAGGAAGATGTTAGTCATGGGACTGCTCCTTCGAAGTGCGGAACTGGTCGGCCAAAGCGTTGTAAGTGAACGAGTCGAAGTTGTCGAGCAGGAAGATGTTAGTCATGGCTCACGTCCTTGTGTTGTTCCTGCTGGGCGCTGAGGGCCTGCAGGGAGGTGCCATGGCTGGCAGCGATGGCGGCCAGCACGGCCGCCGCCTTGGCGCGGGTCTCGTCCGCCTCGGCCTGGGGTTTGGAGTCATAGACCACCCCGGCGCCGGCCTGGACATGGGCGACCCCCTCTTTCACAAAGGCGGAGCGGATGACGATGCAGGTGTCCATTTCCCCTGCGCCATTCAGGTAACCCACGGCGCCGCCGTAGCTGCCGCGACGCTTGCCTTCCACCATGCGGATGAGCTCGCTGGCGCGCAGCTTGGGGGCACCGGTCAGGGTGCCCATGTTCATGCAGGCCTGGTAGGCGTGCAGGGCGTCAAGGTCGGCGCGAAGGGTGCCCACCACCCGGGAGACCAGGTGCATGACGTGGCTGTAGCGATCCACTTTCAGCAGATCCTTGACGTAGCGGGTACCGGGGGCGGAGATGCGAGCGATGTCGTTGCGGCCCAGATCCACCAGCATCAGGTGCTCGGCCACCTCTTTCTCGTCCTGACGCAGCTCCAGCTCGATGCGGCCGTCCAGATCCAGGTTGATGCTGCCGTCCGGGTTGAGGCCGCGGCGGCGGGTACCGGCGATGGGGTACATCTCCACCTGGCGGCTATTGGCACAGAACTTGACCGCGCTCTCGGGGGAGGCGCCAAACAGGGTGAAGCCCTCGTCCTGCACGTAGAACATGTAGGGGCTGGGGTTGGTCTGCTTGAGGCGGCGATAGGCGGCGACGGGATCCGGGCAGGGGAGGGAGAAGCTGCGGGACGGCACCACCTGGAAGATGTCACCACGGCGGATGAAGCCCTTGAGCTTCTCGACCTCGGCACAGAACTGCTTGTCCCCCTTGTCGACGGCCAGGGCGCCGGTCAGCGGCGCCGTGCCCTGTGGCGCAGGCAGCGGCTGCTGACAGGCCTGTTTGAAGGATTCGAGGCGAGCGGTCAGGCGGGCGTAGCGCGCGTCCAGCTGCTCATCCTCTTCGCCGCCGAACAGGCAGGCCACCAACTGGGTGCTCTGCTTGATGTGGTCGATGGTGATCAGGGTCTCGGCCACATAGAAGCAGTAGTCAGGGCAGTCGTTGCTCCCCTCTGGCACCTCGGGCAAGTCTTCAAAGGAGGCGATGAGGTCGTAGGCGAAGCTGCCCGCCATGAAGAGGGCCTCTTTGCCCTGCGGGCATTGCAGTTCCCGCTGCAGGGTGCGCAGCACGTCCAGCACGCTGCTGCCCTTGAGGCGGCTGTCTTCGTCAAGCTCCCGATCGGACGCCGGGAAGTCGAGGTGCAGCTCGTCCGCCACCCGGGTCTGGATGATGACGGCGGGCAGGCGCTGCTCCAGCAGGCGCAGCAGGGCGGCGCCGTTGTCGCCGAGGGGGCGCACCTGCACGGCGCGGCCGCGGCACTCGATGCGCAGGCAGGCGTCCACCAGCAGCAGGCTCTGGGTGCCGGCCTTGGAGTCGATCTCCACCGATTCGAGCAGCAGGTTGTTGGGTCTGTCCTGGCAGAGTCGGGTATAGAGTGCCAGGGGGTCTGTCACATAGGGGGCATTGAGCCGGATGGTATCGAATTCGCCCAGGGGCAAACGGGTCTTGTTGCCTGTCATAATGCCTTCCCTTGCATGTGTTGTGTGTCACCGATGGTCATGGCGCTGTCTCTCTTGAAAATGGGTCGGGTTCGGGTCACGTCAGCGAGTTCGCCATCGCCATGTCAGTGTGCTTCTCTGAATTGTCGGTTTCATCACAGGTCCATTTGCCGGATAATAAAAAAGCCCGCTGGGGTCAGCGGGCTTTTTCTTTGGGTTCTTAACTTGCTGTCAGATTACAGGTACAGCAACGACCACACGCCCGCATGTCAGGGAGTGTGCCACCACCAGATGGTCAGGATGGAAGTCGCTTGCATGAGATTGAGTCCTGTAAAAAGATGTTTGCAATGAAGTGCCTACAGAAAACGATAAAGCCGCGGCCAAGTCAAGTCGCTTTTTTGCCGGCCTTTTCCAGGCAGGTCCCAAACAAGAGCGAAACACGCCGATGAGATTCGATCTGCATTGCCACACCACCGCCTCGGACGGGGTGCTGAGCCCCGCCGACCTGGTGCGCCGCGCCGCCGAAAAAGGGGTGGAGGTGTTAGCGGTCACTGACCACGATACCCTCGACGGGCTTGAGGAGGTGCGCCAGACCATCTCGGTTGACCAGTTGCCACTGCGCCTGGTGAGCGGGGTGGAGATCTCCACCGGGTGGGAGCATCACGAGATCCACATCGTGGCCCTCGGGGTGGACGAGAAAAATCCCCAGTTGCTCGCCTTTCTGGCAGGGCAGCGGGCCCGCCGGGAGGCGCGCGCCGAGGAGATCGGGCGTCGTCTGGAGAAGTGCCTCATCCCGGGCACCTATGAAGAGGCCAAGCAGCTTGCCGGTGACGCCGCCGTGACCCGGGCCCACTTTGCCCGGGTGCTGGTGGCGCGCGGGGTGGCCGACAATATGCAGAAGGTGTTCAAGAAGTACCTGAGCCGGGGCAACAAGGGCTATGTACCCGCCGAGTGGCCCGGGATGGGGGAGGCCATCGAGGCCATCCACGCCGCAGGCGGGCTGGCGGTGCTGGCCCACCCGAGCCGCTACAATCTCACCGCCAAGTGGATCAAGCGGCTGCTGGTGGCCTTCAAGGCCGTCGGGGGGGATGCCATGGAGGTCTCCCTGCCCCAGCAGAGCCCCCAGGAGCGGGCGAATCTCGGCCAGTGGGCCAGGGAGCACGATCTCTATATTTCGGTGGGGTCCGATTTTCACTTCCCCTCCAACTGGACCGAGCTTGGCCGCCACCTCTGGCTCCCCAAGGAGGGGATGCCGCTGTGGCTCGGTCACCCCGGTCATTTCGGGCTCACCCCCGAGGAGCATGCGGGTCTGCTGGCCAGCCGCTAACTCCCCGGGCCCCGGGCCGGTATCTTTGATGCAGGCGAGTCTGCGTCAAACAGGTTAAGGTAGTGTCATGGGCCAAGGGGCCCTTGACCATGAAGCGGGCAACGAGCGTGCCCCCTATCGCGAGAAGAGCATATGAGTCAGCATTTTTACGTACATCCCGACAATCCCCAGGTTCGCCTCATCAGCCAGGCGGTGCAGATCCTGCAAAACGGTGGCGTCATCGTCTATCCCACCGACTCCGGCTATGCCCTGGGCTGCCAGATGGGCAACAAGGATGCCCTGGAGCGCATCTGCCGCATCCGTCGCATCGAGCCGAACCACGACTTCACCCTGGTGTGCCGGGATCTCTCGGAGATCTCCACCTATGCCAAGGTGGACAACACCGCCTTCCGGCTGGTCAAGAACAACACCCCCGGACCCTACACCTTCATCTTCAAGGCCACCAAGGAGGTGCCGCGTCGCCTCATGAACGAGAAGAAGAAGACCATCGGCATCCGGGTCCCGGCCAACAACATCGCGCTGGCCTTGCTCGAGGCCCTCGGTGAGCCGCTGCTCTCCACCACTCTGATCCTGCCGGGCTCCGAGATGGCGGAGTTCGACCCCGAGGAGATCGCCGACAAGCTCGGCAAGCAGCTGGATCTGGTGGTCAACGGCGGGTATCTGGGCGAGCAGCCCACCACTGTGGTGGACTTCTCCGACGACGAGCCCGTGCTGCGTCGCCGCGGTGCCGGGGATCCGACGCCGTTTGAGTGATCTTGCCGACCCCGTGCCCGCGCTGACAACCCCCGCGGGCACGACGGGGGAGGCTTCCCTTCCCCCGCCCATCGCCACCGTGCTGGGGCAGCCCTACCATGAGCTGCCCCAGGACTTGTTCATCCCCCCCGATGCGCTGGAGGTGTTTCTCGACACCTTCGAGGGGCCGCTGGATCTCTTGCTCTACCTCATCCGGCGCCAGCAGCTCGACATCCTCAACCTGCCCATCCTGCAGATCACCGCCCAGTACATGGAGTACGTGGATCTGATGCAGGGCCTCAACCTCGAGCTGGCGGCGGAATACCTGCTGATGGCGGCCTGGCTCGCGGAGATAAAGTCCCGCCTGCTGCTGCCCAAGGCCCCGGAGCTGGAAGACGAGGAGGAGGGAGAAGACCCTCGCGTCACCCTCATTCGTCGCCTGCAGGAGTACGAGCGCTACAAGCTGGGGGCAGAGCGGGTCAATGCCCTGCCGAGGGTGGAGCGGGAGATCTTCGTCGCCGCCGCCATGGCGCCGGATTTTGGTGCCTTGAAGCCATTGGCGCCCGATGTTTCTCTGGTTGAACTCGCCCTTTACATGCAAAGTGTGGTAAAACGCGCGACTCATTTTGAACATCACCAGATCCGCCGCGAGCAGATCCCGACCCGGGTACGGATGGCGGAGATCCTCGCCATGCTCTCCCTGGGCCAGACCCTGCGCCTGGAGCAGGTGCTGCGGGCCGAGGAGGGGCGCATGGGGGTGCTGGTGACCTTCCTGGCCCTGCTGGAGCTGTGCAAGGAACAATTGATCTGGATCTTGCAGGCGGAGCCCCTGGGGCCCATCCATTTTGCCCTGGCCAGTCAGGGGAAAGGGGAGGAGCATGAGCATCTACACTGAGCGAGGGGCTGCGCCAGGGGCGTGGACCCGGGAGGTCCACCGTGGCGCTGCCTGCTGAACGATTGAAGACCCTGATCGAGGCGGCGATCTTCGTGGCGGGGCGTCCCCTCACGGTGAGCGAAATCAAGGGCAGCGTGCTCTCGGACTACCCGGTCACCGGCCGCTATGTCCAGCTGCTGCTGGCAGAGCTCAGACAGGATTACAGCGAGCGGGGGGTCGAGCTCAAAGAGGTGGCCTCCGGCTGGCGTTTCCAGGCCCGCCAGGAGTATGCCGAGGAGCTGTCGCGCCTGTGGAGCGAGCGGGCTCCCCGTTATTCCCGCGCCGTGATGGAGACGCTGACGCTGATTGCCTATCGTCAACCCATCACCCGGGCGGAGATAGAAGCCATCCGCGGGGTGGCGGTGTCGAGCCAGATCGTCAACACCCTCAAAGAGCGTGGCTGGGTGCGCAGCATCGGTCACAAGGAGGTGGCGGGTCGCCCCGAGCTGCTCGCCACCACCCGTGAATTTCTGGACTATTTCAACCTGCAGAGTCTGGAGCAGCTCCCCGAGCTGGATCCCGAGCTGCAGGCCCCCTTGTCGCTCATGCCGGGCGAGGGCGGTGACGGTCAGCCTCTGGCAGGCCGTGCTGAGCATGAACATGGTGGGGAGGCCAACGGGGCCTTCCCACAAGAGCCAAGGTTGTCCGCGATGTCGGCGGGCAGCGATCAACAATCAGGTAAACCCGATGAGTGAAAAACTGCAAAAAGTATTGGCCCGCGCGGGTCAAGGCTCCCGTCGTGAGATGGAGGCCCTGATCACCGCAGGTCGGGTCAGCGTGGATGGCAAGGTCGCCACGCTGGGGGATCGCGTCGAAGTGAACGCCGTGATCCGGGTGGATGGCCACCAGGTCAAGACCCGCGCCGCAGAGGAAGTGATCTGCCGCGTGCTGGCCTACCACAAGCCCGAAGGGGAGATGTGCACCCGCCACGATCCGGAAGGACGTCCCACCGTGTTTGATCGTCTGCCCAAGATGGATGGCGCCCGCTGGATTGCGGTCGGCCGCCTCGACGTCAACACCTCCGGTCTCTTGTTGTTCACCACCGACGGCGAGCTGGCGAACCGGCTGATGCACCCGAGCCACGAAGTGGAGCGGGAATACGCGGTGCGCGTCTTTGGCGAGATCACCGAAGCCATGTTGCAGCGCCTGCGCAAGGGCGTGCAGCTGGAAGACGGCATGGCCAAGTTCAACAAGATCAAGCCCGCCGGCGGTGAAGGGCTGAACCAGTGGTTCAACGTCACCCTGACCGAGGGCCGCAACCGGGAAGTGCGCCGCCTGTGGGAGTCCCAGGAAGTGCAGGTGAGCCGCCTGATGCGTATCCGCTACGGCGACGTCAAGCTGGATCGCGGCATCCCCCGCGGCGGCTGGCAGGAGCTGAAACTCCCCGAGGTGAACTACCTGCGCGGCCTGGTCAACCTGCCGAACGAGACCGAATCCAAGGTCGATTTGCAGCAGGATGGCAAGAGCACCCGCCACAAGCAGGCCGCCCAGATCCGTCGCGCCGTGAAGCGCCACAAGGAGATGCAGGGCAAGGAGCCGCGCGCCCGTGCTACCACCGCCCGTCGCAAGCCGACCTCCTCCACCCGCAACTCCGGCACCGGCAGCAAGTAAGCCGCCGCCACGGGCCGCTCGCCCCGGACACGCCACAAGCCCGCCCCCCAAGGTGCGGGCTTTTTTGTGTTCCGGACATGTTCCCGGCCTAGTACGACAAAGAGGGCGGCGCAGGGGGCTTTTTCATTCCTTTTACTAATGCATTTTTGTTTTCATCAATTTCTCTTTCTTTTTTTCGACCCTGCCGAGGGAGCTGTTGCCCTGCCGGGACGGGCTTGTTAGCCTTTCGCGCACAAAGACAGGAGAAACCAATGAGCAAGGTACTGGATGAGCTGCTGGCGTTGCTGGCGCTCGAAAAGATCGAGGAGGGCCTGTTTCGGGGCCAGAGCCAGGATCTCGGGTTGCGATCCGTGTTTGGCGGACAGGTGATGGGGCAGGCCTTGTCAGCCGCCAAGCAGACGGTGGCAAGCGACCGCCAGGTCCACAGTTTCCACTCCTACTTCCTGCGCCCCGGGGATGCCAACAAGCCCATCGTCTACGACGTGGAGAACATCCGCGACGGCCAGACCGTCTCCACCCGGCGGGTCAAGGCCATCCAGAATGGCAAGCCCATCTTCTACCTCAACGCCTCCTTCCAGGTGGAGGCCGAGGGCTTCGAGCACCAGGCGAAGATGCCGGGCGGCATCACGCCTCCCGAGCAGCTCAAGAGCGAGCTGGAGCTGGTGCGTCCCTACGAGCAGATGATCCCGGCGGCCCTGCGGGACAAGATCCTGTGCGAGAAGCCCATCGAAATTCGCCCCGTGACCCTGGTGGACCCCATTCGCCCGGATGTCCACGAGCCCCTTCGCTACACCTGGTTCAAGGCCAATGGCCCGGTGCCGGATGATCAGCGGGTCCACAACTACCTGCTGGCCTATGCCTCCGACTTCCACTTTCTGTTCGCCGCCCTGCAGCCCCACGGGGTCTCCTACTGGGAGCCGGACATGCAGGTGGCCACCATCGATCACTCCATGTGGTTCCACCGGGAGTTCCGGCTGGACGACTGGCTGCTCTACGTGGTGGACAGCCCGAGCGCCAGCGGCGGTCGGGGTCTGGTGCGCGGCCAGTTCTTCACCCGGGATGGGGTATTGGTGGCGAGCACCATGCAGGAAGGGGTGATCCGCCGCCGGGGCTGAGACGCCCTCTTGCGCCAACGAAAAACGGGAGCCGATGGCTCCCGTTTTTTATTGCCTGCGCTATCAGGCTGCGTCCTGCTCGGTGCTGAGTGCTGGCTCGCCCCGGGCGAAGCGGTCGGCCCACAGGGCGATGACGCCGTCACCGGTGACGTTGCAGGCGGTGCCGAAGCTGTCCTGGGCCAGGTAGAGGGCGATCATCAGGGCGATGGAGGCCTCACCGAAGCCGAGCATGGAAGTGAGCAGGCCGAGCGCGGACATGACACCGCCACCCGGTGCGCCCGGCGCGGCAATCATGATGACGCCCAGCATCATGATGAAGGGCACCATGGTGCCGTAGCCCGGAATGGCCAGGTGTTCGGAGAGGAACATCACCGCCGTGGCGCAGGTTACCAGGGTGATGGTGGAGCCGCACAGGTGGATGGTGGCGCACAGGGGCACGGTGAAGTTGGCGATGCCGTCGCTCACGCCGTTGCGCTTGCTGGCTTGCAGGGCCACCGGAATGGTGGCGGCGCTGGACATGGTGCCAAGGGCGGTGAAGTAGGCGGGCAGCATGTTCTTGATGAGCATGACGGGGGAGCGCCCCTGGGCGAGACCGGTGCCGACGAACAGGACGCAGAGCCAGATCCAGTGCATGACGATGGCCATCACCAGCACTACCCCGAAGGTCTTGAGGGTGGCGAAGACGGTACCTTCCACCGTCATCTCGACGAAGACGCCGGCGATGTAGAAGGGCAGCAGGGGAATGATCACGCGTGCCAGCAGGCGGTCGATGATGTCACGGCCCTGATCGGCGACCCGGCGCAGGTCGGTGGCCTGGGTGGCGCTGATGCCGATGCCGAACACGAAGGCGGCGGCCAGGGCCGACATCACCCCGAACAGGGGCGGGATCTCGAGATTGATGTAGGAAGCGAGCTTGGTGGCTGCCTCGGCGGTGGGTTCGGCGGCCGTGGTCAGGTGCGGGATCAGGTGGCTCGCCACGGTGAAGGCGAACAGGCCCGCCAGTATGGTGGAGCAGTAGGAGAGCCCCACCGTCTTGCCCAGCAGCTTGCCGGAGTTCTTCGGCAGGCTGGCGATGCCGCTCATGATGAAGAAGAGGATGATGAGCGGGATGGTGAAGGTGATGAGCTGGCCTATCACCGTCTTGGCGGTGAACAGCACGCGGGCGACCCATTCGGGGGCATAGAGACCGAGCAGCAGGCCGGCGAGGATACCGGCAACCAGATTGAGAACGAGTTTCATGGGGGAATCCAGGTGTTGGTGTCTGATTTGTTATTTAATTTTGATTTTAATGCCGCTTTTTAACACAAAAACCGCATCTTGTCTGCTTTATGGTGGTTAACTCAGGGTTAAATATTGCTAATGGGCTGAATGCCGTGAGGTGTCACTGTCCCCGGGGGCTTTCGCGGATCAGCACCGCACCAGCAAGGCGTGCAGCCAGGGGCCGTTCACCTCATCTTCCCCCACCCAGCCGTGGTGCAGGGTGAAGGGGAGGGGAGCGATCAGGCGTCGCAGCCCCGCCTCGTCGAGCCGGGTCTGCAGGGGATATTCCCCCGACCGTGGCTGCGGTTCGCCCATCCCGTGGGGGAAGGAGGCGTAGAGGGGGCCCCCGGCCTTGAGCAGGGTGGCCAGATGACCGAGCGCCGGGGCTATCTCGTGCTCGGGCAGACAGGGGAGGGAGCCGCTGGCCCAGATGCCGTCATAGGGAACGACGCTTTGCATCTGCTCGAAGCGGCAGACCCGCACCGGCTGGCCGCACAGGCGCGAGGCGGCGGCGGCCTGCGCCCGGCTCGCATCGAAGGCGGTCACGGTGAGGTCCTGCTGGCGAAAGAGGCGCAGATCCTCTCCTGCCCCGCAACCGGCCTCCAGCAGATGACGGCCGCTGCCCAGCAGGGCCAGGAAGAGGGCATGGGCGCCTGCCACGAGGGCGGGGCGAGGGGCGGCGTCGTGCGCCGGCGCGGGGGCGTGTGGCAAGGGTGTCGGGCTCATCGTGGTGGGGGGCGTTACTCTAGCAGGTTTGCCCCCGGCTGTTGAGCATTGGCGGGGGCGGCGCGCCTTGCAGACTCAGGGGTGGCGGCGAAGGGTGGGGCTCGCGATGAGGGTGAACAGGGTATCGAGGAGAAAGTCCGACTCTTCAATCAGATCGATGCGATCCGGGAAGTGCAGCCAGTTGATGATGTAGCCATCCAGGGTGCAGTGGAGCAGGGTGGCGGCACGGCGCAGATCCAGCCCCTCGGGCAGTTGGCCGCGACGCACGGCATTGGCCAGGGTGATCTCCAGATCCCGGAAGAAATTCATGGATTGCAGGTGCATGTGCTCGCGCATGACGGCGGCCTCTCCCTCCATGGATTCCAGATTGAACATGATGGTGAACATCTGCTGGTGGGCGGGCTCGGTGCTGATCTTGAGCATCACCTCCTTGAGAAAGCTGCGCAGCTTGCCCAGGGGATCCGGCTCCGCCTCGTCGACGCAGGCATCGAGCTGGTGGGAGAGGGGGGCACACAGCTCCTCCCACAGGGTGACGAACAGCTCTTCTTTATTCTTGAAGTGCCAGTAGATGGCGCCCCGGGTGAGGTCCGTCGCCTTGGCGATATCGGTCAGGCTGGTGCGTGCCAGCCCCTGTTGGCAGAAGAGATCCAGGGCCGTGCTCATGATGTTGCAGCGGGTTTGCTGCGCCTCTTCTTTGGTGCGTCTGGCCATTGACTCCGGTCCTGTTTAAAAGTGAAAAAAGTTTCTTACATACATTCATGAATGTATGTATATTGCCTCATCTTCGCCGTTTTACCAACAAGGGCCTTATAAACCCTGTGGTTTTGTCACTTCTTTTTGATTGAAACTGAGGTTCAGAGACTTGATGCATAAACATATTCTCGCACGTTCGGTCGGCCTTGCCTTGCTGGCAAGCGGCCTGCTGGCTGGCTGTGGTGACAAGGACGGGGCCCAGCAGGCCATGGGGGAGATGCCTCCCGCCGCCGTGGACGTGGTCACCCTCCATACGGCCCCCCTGCAACTGTTGTCCGAGCTCACCGGCCGCACCGCCCCCCTGCGGGTGGCCGAGGTGCGTCCCCAGGTGAACGGCATCATCCTCAAGCGCCTCTTCACCGAGGGGAGCGACGTCAAGGCCGGTCAACTGCTCTATCAGATTGATCCCGCCGTCTATCAGGCCGAAGTGGCTTCCGCCAAGGCCAACCTCGCCAAGGCCGAGGCCAACGAGCGCAGCGCCCGCCTCAAGGCCCAGCGCTACGCCGAGCTGGTGAAGGTGAAAGCCATCAGCAGCCAGGAGTATGACGACGCCGACGCGGCCTGGAAACAGCAGCTGGCCGAGATCGGGGCCGCCAAGGCCGCATTGCAGACCGCCAACATCAACCTGGCTTACACCCGCATCACGGCCCCCATCAGCGGCCGCATCGGCAAGTCGGCGGTGACCGAGGGTGCCCTGGTGACCGCCCAGCAGGCGGACAGCCTCACCTCCATCTCCCAGCTCGATCCCATGTACGTGGACGTGCGCCAGTCCACCGCCGACCTGCTGCGCCTCAAGCGCCTGGTGGCCGAGGGCAAGCTGACCCAGGGGGAGAAGGACGGGGCCGGTGTCAGCTTCCAGTTGGAAGATGGCAGCCAGTATGGCGAGAAAGGGGCCCTCCAGTTCTCCGACGTGACCGTGGACGAGGCGACCGGCATGGTGACCCTGCGGGTGATCGTGCCCAACCCGGATCAACTGCTGCTGCCCGGCATGTTCATGCGCGCCACCTTGCAGGAGGGCGAGCGCCCGCAAGGCCTGCTGGTGCCCCAGACTGCCGTGACCCGTACCCCCAAGGGCGGTGCCACCGTCATGGTGGTGACGGCGGACAACAAGGTGGAACTGCGTGAAGTGCAGGTCGGCCGCATGTCCGGCGACAGCTGGGTGGTGGAGTCCGGTCTCAAGGCTGGCGAGAAGGTGATCGTCGCCGGTCTGCAGAAAGTCAAACCCGGGGTCGTGGTGGCGCCCACTGAACGTGCCGACAACAGCGCACAACAGACCCCGGCAACCAAGCAGTAGGATGGAGTAGTCGCCTCATGGCACGTTTTTTCATAGATAGACCCATTTTCGCCTGGGTGATCGCCCTGGTGATCATGCTGGCCGGGGCCATGGCCATCATCGGCCTGCCGGTGGCCCAGTACCCGACCATCGCCCCGCCGGCGGTTGGCATCTCCGCCAGCTACCCGGGGGCCTCCGCCAAGACGGTGGAAGACTCGGTGACCCAGATCATCGAGCAGAACATGACCGGGCTGGATCACCTGCTCTACATGTCGGCGCAATCCGACTCGTCAGGGAACGTCAGCGTGACCCTCACCTTCAAGCCGGGTACGGATCCCGACATCGCCCAGGTGCAGGTGCAAAACAAGCTGCAACAGGCCATGTCGCTCCTGCCCCAAGAGGTGCAGCAACAGGGCGTGCGGGTCCAGAAGACCTCCAGCAGCTTCCTGATGGTGGCCGCCTTCATCTCCACCGATGGCGCCATGACCAACGATGACCTGGCGGACTATGTGGTAGCCAACATCAAGGAGCCTCTGAGCCGTCTGGACGGGGTCGGTGACATCACCTTGTTCGGCAGCCAGTACTCCATGCGCGTCTGGCTCGATCCCCACAAGCTCAACCGGGTGCAGATGACCCCGGCCGACATTCAGGCCGCCATCAAGGCCCAGAACGCCCAGGTTGCCTTCGGCAAGCTGGGGGGGACCCCTGCGGTGAGCGATCAGCAATTTACCGCCACCATCATGGGCCAGACCCGGCTCTCCACCGTGGAGGAGTTCAACAACATCCTGCTGCGGGTGAACCAGGACGGCTCCAAGGTCCAGCTCAAGGACGTGGCCCGGGTCGAACTTGCCGGTGAAAACTACGACGCGACCGCGCTCTACAACGGCCAGGCCACCGCCGCCGTCGCCATCAAGCTGGCGACCGGTGCCAACGCCCTGGACACCGCCGAGCACGTGCGGACCAAGCTGGGTGAACTCTCCGAGTACTTCCCGGCCAACATGGAGATCGTCTATCCCTACGACACCACGCCGTTCGTGAAGATCTCCATCGAGGAGGTGGTGCAGACCCTGATCGAGGCGATCTTCCTGGTCTTCTGCGTCATGTATCTGTTCTTGCAGAACTTCCGGGCAACCCTGATTCCGACCATCGCGGTGCCCGTGGTCCTGCTCGGCACCTTCGGGGTGATGGCGGCCTTCGGCTTCTCCATCAACACCCTGACCATGTTCGGTCTGGTGCTCGCCATCGGCCTCTTGGTGGATGACGCCATCGTGGTGGTGGAGAACGTGGAGCGTCTGATGAGCGAGGAGGATCTCTCCCCCCTCGAGGCGACCCGCAAGTCCATGACCCAGATCACCGGCGCCCTGGTGGGCATCGCCCTGGTGCTGTCGGCGGTGTTCGTGCCCATGGCCTTCTTCGGTGGCTCTACCGGTGCCATCTATCGCCAGTTCTCCCTCACCATCGTCTCGGCCATGGTGCTCTCGGTGCTGGTTGCCCTGATCCTGACCCCGGCCCTGTGCGCCACCCTGCTCAAACCCATGAAGCACGGTGAATTCGGCGCCCAGCGCGGTTTCTTCGGCTGGTTCAACCGCTTCTTCGACACCAACGCCAACCGTTACCAGAACGGCGTGCGCAAGGTGATCAAGCAGGGCACCCGCTACGGCATCATCTATCTGGCCATGCTGGCGGTGCTGGCGGTGCTCTTCATGCGCATGCCCACCTCCTTCCTGCCGGAAGAGGATCAGGGGGTCATCATGTCCATGGTGCAGCTCCCGGTGGGGGCGACCAAGGAGCGGACCGAGGTGGTGCTCGGGGAGATGCGCGACTACTTCCTCGAGAACGAGAAGGAGAACGTGGACTCCGTGCTGACGGTGGCGGGCTTCAGCTTCGCCGGTAGCGGTCAGAACAGCGGCATGGCCTTCATCAAGCTCAAGGACTGGAGCGAGCGCAAGGGAGAAGAGCGCAGCGCCAATGCCATCATCGGCCGCGCCATGGGGTTCCTGTTCAGCATCAAGGAAGCCCAGGTCTTCGCCTTCAACCTGCCCCCCATTCCGGAACTCGGCACGGCCACCGGCTTCGACTTCTTCCTGCAGGACCGAGGCGGTCTGGGTCACGAGAAGCTGATGCAGGCGCGCAACCAGTTGCTCGGCATGGCGTCGCAGGATCCCAACCTGGTGCGGGTACGCCCGAACGGGATGGAAGACACGCCCCAGCTCGACATCAAGATCGATTACGAGAAGGCGCTGGCCCAGGGGCTCTCCATCACCGACATCAACAACACCCTGTCGGCGGCCTGGGGCTCCTCCTATGTGAACGACTTCGTCGACAGAGGCCGGGTCAAGAAGGTCTATCTGCAGGCGGATGCCCCTTTCCGGATGAACCCGGAAGATCTGAAGCTGTGGTACGTGCGCAACAGCGCGGGCCAGATGGTGCCCTTCTCCGCCTTTGCCAGCACGGAGTGGAGCTTCGGCTCGCCCCGTCTTGAGCGCTACAACGGTGTCTCCGCCATGGAGATCGTCGGTGAGGCGGCCCCGGGCAAGAGTACGGGTGATGCCATGGCGGCCATCGAGGAGATGGTGAAACAGTTGCCGGAAGGGATCGGCATCGAGTGGACCGGCCTCTCCTTCCAGGAGCGTCAGGCAGGCTCCCAGGCGCCGGCCCTGTACGCCATCTCGCTCCTGGTGGTCTTCCTCTGTCTGGCGGCCCTCTACGAGAGCTGGAGCATTCCGTTCTCGGTCATGCTGGTGGTGCCGCTCGGGGTGCTGGGGGCCATTTTGGCCGCGACCCTGCGCGGGCTTGAGAATGACGTCTACTTCCAGGTGGGCCTGCTCACCACGATCGGGCTGTCGGCCAAGAACGCCATCCTCATCGTCGAGTTCGCCAAGGAGCTGCACGACAAGGGGATGAGGCTCGGGGATGCGGTGGTGGAGGCCTCGCGTCAGCGTCTGCGCCCCATCCTGATGACCTCGCTCGCCTTCATCCTGGGGGTACTGCCCCTGGTGATCAGCACCGGGGCGGGCGCCAGCAGCCGAAACGCCATCGGGACCGGCGTGATGGGGGGGATGATCAGTGCCACCGTGCTCGCCATCTTCTTCGTGCCGCTCTTCTTCGTGCTGGTGATGCGCTATTTCACCGAACGCAAGCATGCCGGGGAAGAGAGTGTCCACACCAAGGAGATCAACCATGACTAAGACCCTGATCGCCCTGGGCGTGACCCTGATGCTGGGGGGCTGCTCCATGGCCCCCGACTACCAGCGCCCCGAGCTGCCCCAAGGCGCCTCCTGGCAAGCAGACCTGGCCGCCAAGGGGGAACTTGCCCCCTGGCGCCAGCAGTTCCAGGACCCGGCCCTGCAGACGCTGATCGGCACCGCCCTTGAGAGCAACCGGGATCTGCGCCTGGCAGCCCTCAACGTCGAGGCCTACGAGGCGAAATACCGTATCCAGCGGGCGGCCCAGTTGCCGACCCTGGCCGCCAGTGGCAGCGGTACCCGCCAGCAGGGATCCGATGATCTCAGTAGTACGGGGCAGGGCACCATCAGCAGCCAGTACGGCGCCAACATCGGCATCACCGCCTATGAGCTGGATCTGTTTGGCCGGATCCAGAGCCTGAAAGATCAGGCCCTTGAGACCTATCTGGCGCAAATCGAGACCCAGCGCAGCACCCAGATTGCGCTGGTGGCCTCGGTGGCCAATGCCTACTTCACCCTGCTGGCGGATCAGGAGTTGCTGGCCCTGAGCCAGGCGACCCTCGCCACCGAGCAGGAGAGTTATGCCCTGACCGAGCACAAATACCGCCTGGGTGCCGCCTCCGAGATGGAGCTGGCCCAGGGGCGCACGGCATTGGAAAACGCCAAGGTCAGTCAGGCGCAATACCAGCGTCTGGTGAAGCAGGACAGAAACGGTCTGGCCCTGCTGCTTGGCACCGATATCCCGGTGCTGGCGGCACAACCGGCCACCCTGGCCGAGGTGAAACTGGCGCCGATCCCGGTGGGAGCGCCCTCCAGCCTGTTGCAGCAACGCCCGGACATCCTGGCGGCGGAGCACAACCTGAAGGCGGCCAACGCCAACATAGGGGCGGCCCGCGCCGCCTTCTTCCCGACCATCTCGCTCACCGCGACGGCGGGCACCGCCAGCAACCAGCTGAGCGGTCTGTTTGACGGCGGCACCGGCACCTGGACTTTCATGCCCCAGATCAATCTGCCCATCTTCGATGGCGGCAAGCGCGTTGCGGATCTGGACGTGGCCGAGGTGGGGACCAGGCAGGCGGTGGCGAGCTACGAGAAGAACATCCAGACCGCCTTCAAAGAGGTCGCGGACACCCTCGGTGCCCAGGCGGACTACGCGCAGCAGTTGCAGGCGCAACAGGCGCTGGTGGATGCCAACCAGACCTACTTCAGGCTGGCGGAGGTGCGTTACGAGCAAGGGGTGGACAGCTACCTGACCCGCCTCGATGCCCAGCGTTCCCTGTTCAGCGCCAAGCAGGGGCTCATCAGCACCCGGCTCGCCCAGCTGAGTAACCAGGTCGCCCTCTACAAGGCCGTCGGTGGCGGCTGGCAGGCGCCGAAGGACGCAGAGTCGGGATCAGACAAACAGGGTTGACCCGTCGGGGTTGACGTAAAAAGCATCAGGGGCGAACCACTAGGTTCGCCCCGTTTTTTTATCTGTCATGTCGAGAAGCCAAATCGAGGCAGGTGACAACAGCGCTCCCTGCCCGGGGCAGGGAGCGGGCAGGAGGAGCCCCAGGCTCATGGGCGCCGCCCTCGGCAACCATCATGACCCGCCTGGAGGTGACCATCTCATCGCCGTCATCCGTTGCGCTGGACCCAGGAGATGCCATTTATCGCATAAGCTGAGCAGTAATTATTCTTTCAAAGAATAAATGGTCGGCTCTTATAGTCAGTCACTCGCCCCTCATTCCAAGGATGTGAAATGAAACGGCTCGTGCCCGCCACCCTGCTTGTTGCAGGACTGGCTCTCGCCCCGCTGGCCCAGGCGACCACCCTGCTCAACGCCTCCTATGACGTGATGCGCGATTTTTACAAGGAGTACAACGGAGCCTTCCTGAAGCACTGGCAGGCCGAAGGCGGGGAGCCACTGCAGATCAACATGTCCCACGGCGGATCGAGCAAGCAGGCGCGCGCCGTCATCGACGGCCTGCCCGCCGATGTCATCACCATGAACATGGCCACCGACATCAACGCCCTCGCCGAGCATGGGGGTCTGGTGCCAAAGGGGTGGGCGGATCGCCTGCCGGATCACAGCGCCCCCTTCACCTCGGCCACCGTGTTCATCGTGCGAAAGGGCAACCCCAAGGGGTTGAAGGATTGGCCTGATCTGCTCAAGGAGGGGGTACAGGTCATCGTGCCCAACCCCAAGACCTCGGGGAACGGTCGTTACACCTACCTGTCTGCCTGGGGCTATGTGCTGGAGCAGGGGGGCGATGAAGAGGCGGCCAGGGCATTTGTCGGCAAGCTGTTCAAGCAGGTTCCCGTGCTCGACACCGGCGGCCGCGCCGCCACTACCACCTTCATCCAGAACCGCATAGGGGACGTGCTGGTCACGTTCGAAAACGAAGCCGAAATGATTGCCCGGGAGTTCGGTCGTGGCAGCTTCGAGGTGGTCTATCCGAGCGTCACCGCCGTGGCCGAGCTGCCGGTGTCAGTGGTGGACAAGGTGGTCGACAAGCAGGGTACCCGCAAGGAGGCCGAAGCCTATCTGGCCTATCTCTGGTCCGACGAAGGCCAACGCATTGCTGCCAGCAACTATCTACGCCCGCGCAACCCGGCGATCCTCGCCGAGTTTGCAGACCGTTTCCCGAACGCCACCTTCCTCGACGTGGTGAAGACCTTCGGCGCGTGGCCTGTGATCCAGCGCACTCACTTCAAGGAGGGCGGGGTGTTCGACCAGATCTATGCCCAGCGCTGAGGGGCCTCTGGATAACGATGCTCGCCCAGGTGCAGCCGGGGCGTGGCTGCCTGGCTGCCCTCTCTGATGGTGGGGCCAGGTTGGTGCGTCAGGCTCTGAAAGATGAACAGGACCGTCGCGGATGGCGGTGTCCTGGAAGGGGAGGGTGTTCTGGCGCAGTCACACCGGCGTCTTGGCCCGAGACCCGGGACAAAAAGCACGAAGGGTTGGCCTCGCACTGAGGCCAACCCTTCGTCTGTCTGGTGCCGGTAATAGGAGTCGAACCTACGACCTTCGCATTACGAATGCGCTGCTCTACCAACTGAGCTATACCGGCGGTTTGATGTTCAGAGTCGTGAAAAAAGCCGGACAAGTCAATTGAGCCAACTCGATTTTATGAGTTGGCTCATGATGTTAAGGCATATCAGAGGTCAATGAACTCCGGGATGTGAGCACGGCCGCGGCTCTCGAGAAAATCGAGCAGTGCGCGGGGGGAGCGGGCCAGGATCCGCTCATGTGGGAAGTTGGCTTCGGTGACCAGCCGATGGCAGTGATCAAAGTCGCCGAGGCTGAATGCCACGTGGGAGTCGGAGCCGAAAGTGAGGTAGGCACCCAGATCGCGCGCCGCCTCGACGATGGCGCGGCAGTTGCTTTCACTGCCTGCACGGGAGTGACTGAACGAGGAGTTGTTGACCTCCAGCGCCACTCGATACTCTGCCGCTGCCTTGACCACCGCCTGGATATCGATGGGGAAGGCGGGATTGCCGGGGTGGCTTATCATGTCGACCCGACCACTTCGAATGGCGTTGATCATGGCCTGGGTGTGGGTCGCCTGATCGCAGGGGGGAAACACCGGTTCGTGAAAGCCCGCCATGATCATGTCGAGCCGCGATTCGTAGCGCTCGGGGAAGTCTATTTCACCATCGATGTTCTTGATGTTGGCTTCGATGCCGCGCAGGATACCGACCCCGTCCACAACCCTGGGCAACACGTGCAGATTGACGAAATGCCAGTAATGCGGGGCATCTGCCATGTCCGGGCCATGGTCCGTTGTGGCGAACAGCTTGATCCCCTTGGCTTTGGCGATGGGCAGGTAATCATGAATGGTGCTGTAGGCGTGGGTGCTGGCGACGGTGTGCGTGTGGGTATCGACCGTATACTTCATCTTCTCTCCCCTCTGGCATGAGGCGACAGCATAGCAAGATTGGCGAAGCCGGGCCATGTGGCTGGTTGCCATACTTTGTCACAATTTGGGTCCGTGCTGACAAAGTCTGATGACGTTTCACTGCGAGGATAGCTACATCGATGCAAGCCTGAACACCCATCGATGGGTCGACACTGGATGGTCAGACCCGTTTTCCCCGCCGTCGCCCCTGCGACGGTTTTTTTGGTTCTCTGTCGGCGCATCGGGTGACGGCAGGGTAAAAAAATGCCCAACTAGCATGACGCAGGTTGGGCGAGACTTAATGTTTAATTGCAGTGGCATAGATATAGAGTGCCGGCTCGCCGCGAAGTTCCCGCCATCTTCCCTCTTTTTTGATTAAAAACATTTAGCCAACACTTCTTCACATTCTCTTGACATGGGTGGGCGTGAAACGTACTTTTTAAACATTCGTTTAAGTGAGGTGTCCAGTGAGTAAAATCGATACCAAGAACCGTATTCTCGATGCCGCCGAGGTGCTGTTTGCCGAGCGGGGGTTCGCCGATACCTCGTTGCGTCTGATCACCAGCGAGGCCGATGTGAACCTGGCTTCGGTCAATTATCACTTCGGCTCCAAGAAGGAGCTTATCCAGGCGGTGCTCGACCGTTATCTGAGCCTCTTCATGCCGGCACTGGACGGGCGGTTGCAGACGTTGATGGCTCAGGATCAGCTGACCCTGTTGCAGGTGTTCGAGAGCTTTGTCGAACCCCTGATGAAACTGTCGGCCGTCAGGGCGAATGGCCCGGCGCTCTTCATGCAGTTGCTGGGGCGCGGCTATATCGACAGTCAGGGCCACCTGCGCCGCTTTATTACCACCCATTATGGGGCGACCCTGCACGGGATCACCCAGGCCATCTCCAAGGCCAATCCGGATTTGTCGCCAGCGGATCTCTTCTGGCGCCTGCACTTCACCCTGGGCACCGTCGTCTTCACCATGGCCTCTGCGGATGCCCTGCGTGACATCGCCCAGGCCGATTTTGGCCAGCAGCTCGATGTGGAAGGGCTGGTGCGCAACGTCATTCCTTATCTGGCGTCCGGTGTCGGGGCGCCCGTGGAGTCGACCAGGCTCTCCCTGGCCGTGTAACACCTAACAATAATCAACGGAAACAGTGAAATAGAAGGAACTTCGGTATGATCACATTGCTTGTCCTGCTGGTGCTGGCGATAGCCGTGGTGCTCGGTGTCCCCGCCATCCGTAAAAAGGTGGTGACCCGCCCCGTGTTCGGCATCTTCAAGAAGATATTGCCGCCCCTGTCGGCCACCGAGCGGGAGGCCATGGAGGCCGGCTCCGTCTGGTGGGACGGGGAGCTGTTTCGCGGCAACCCGGACTGGAAGAAACTGCACGGCTACGGCAAGGCCGAGCTGAGTGCAGAAGAGCAGGCCTTTATCGACAACCAGGTCGAAACCCTGCTCGCCATGGTGGACGACTTCAAGATCGTCAACGAGACCAAGGACCTGCCGGAGCCGGTGTGGGACTATCTGAAGAAAGAAGGCTTCTTCTCCCTGATCATCCCGAAATCCTACGGCGGCCGCGAGTTCTCGGCGATTGCCAACTCCACCATCGTCACCCGTATCGCCACCAAGAGCCTGAGCGTCGCGGTCACCGTCATGGTGCCCAACTCCCTCGGCCCGGGCGAGCTGCTGATGCATTACGGCACCCAGGCCCAGAAAGATTTCTGGCTGCCGGGGCTGGCCAACGGCAAGGAGGTACCCTGCTTCGCCCTGACCGGGCCGGAAGCGGGCTCCGATGCGGGCGCTATCCCGGACAAGGGGATCGTCTGCAAGGGGATGCACAAGGGGGAAGAGGTGCTGGGCATTCGCCTGAACTGGAACAAGCGCTACATCACCCTGGCGCCGCGCGCCACCGTGCTGGGGCTGGCGTTCAAGCTCTATGACCCGGAAAAACTGCTGGGTGACAAGGAAGAGATCGGCATCACCTGTGCACTGATCCCGACCAGTCACCCTGGCGTGCGCGTCGGCGATCGCCACTACCCCATGGGGCTGGCGTTCCTGAACGGCCCGACCTTCGGCAAGGATGTGTTCATTCCGCTCGACTGGATCATCGGCGGCCCGGATTACGCCGGCCGCGGCTGGCGCATGCTGGTGGAGTGCCTCTCCGCCGGTCGCGGCATCTCGCTGCCTGCCCTTGGCACCGCCTGTGGTCACATGGCGAGCCGCACCGTGGGCGCCTACTCCTACGTGCGCAAGCAGTTCGGCATGTCCATCGGCAAGTTTGAAGGGGTGCAGGAAGCGCTGGCCCGCATTGGCGGACTCACCTATCAGCTGGAAGGGGCTCGTCGCATGACCGCAGGTTCCCTGGATTTGGGTCAGGCACCGGCCATCGTCACCGCGATTTCCAAGTACCACATGACCGAGATGGCCCGCCAGGTGATGGATGACTCCATGGACATCCATGCTGGTCGTGCCATCCAGCTGGGCCCGAAAAACTACACCGGCTACGCCTACATGGGCATTCCGGTGGCCATCACGGTGGAAGGGGCCAACATCCTGACCCGCAACCTGATGATCTTCGGGCAAGGGGCCACCCGCTGCCATCCGTATGTGTTTGCCGAGCTGGAAGCGGCGGCCGACACCGATGTGGAGCGCGGTCTCGAGAAGTTTGACGCCCTGCTGATGAAACACATCGCCTTCGGTACCGGCAACTTCTTCGGTGCCCTGTTCCAGGGGCTGACCCTGGGCCAGTTCAACAGCGCCCCGGTGGCTGGCGAAACCGCCCGCTACTACAAGCAGCTCTCTCGCATGAGCAAGGGTCTGGCCCTGTGCGCCGACGTCTCCATGCTGATGCTGGGCGGGGATCTCAAGCGCAAGGAGATGATCTCCGCCCGTCTGGGTGACGTGCTGAGTCACCTCTACCTGGCCTCCGCTACCCTCAAGCACTACGAGGATCAGGGCCGCATGGTCTCTGACCTGCCGTTCGTCCAGTACGCGGTGGAGCGCAACCTCTACCTGATTGGCAAGGCGTTCGAGGGCTTCTTCCAGAACTTCCCGAACAAGGTGGTGGGTGCCGTACTCAAGCGGGTGGTGTTCCCGTTCGGCGTCGGTTACAAGATGCCGGCGGACGATCGCTGCCATGCAATCTGTCTGGCCATGATGACGCCGGGCGAGTTCCGGGATCGTCTGACCGCGCTCTGCTATGTGGGCAAGGACGAGGCGGATCCGGTGGGGCTGATGGAGCGTGCCTTCCAGGCCATGGTCTCGGTGCAGCCCATCGAGAAGAAGCTGGTGCAGGCCCAGAAAGAGGGCAGACTGCCCCGCAAGCTGGCGCTGCCTGAGCTGGTGGCTGCGGCCCTGTCCCAGTCCATCCTCGGCAAGGAGGAGGCGGACAAGCTGCTGGCCGCCGATGCCCTGCGCTACGAGGCTATCCAGGTGGACAACTTCGCTCCTGGCGAGCTGGAAGGATTGTCTCAACCGAACCCGGTCGAGCATGCAGCCTGACCCCGAGCGTAAACCGACAACCGGCCCTAGTGGCCGGTTTTTTGTTGTTTAACCAGGCATTTACAAGGTCGATTAATTCCAGTTTAATGCAATGGCCCCCACCCTTGGGGCAGGAAGCAAGGCCATCGGAATGGCCGATAACAACAACTCAGGAAGAGTGAATGAACCTCGCCAAAACGGCGATCGAACGCCCCATCTGGGTGGCGGTCTCGGTCGTGCTGATTTTTTTGCTGGGCTTGCTCAGCATCCGGGGACTGCCCGTCCAGCTGTTTCCCGACATAGACCGTCCTCACCTCAACATCACGGTGGACTGGCGTTCGGCCTCGCCCCAGGAGATGGAGTCGGAGATAACCGATCCCATCGAGCAGGAGATGCAGGGGGTACAGGGGCTCAAGAGTCTCAGCAGCAACAGCTACCCCGGCTTCACCGAAATCGACATGGAGTTTGCCCTCGGCACCGACATGCAGCGGGCCCAACTTGACGTCATCTCCCGCCTGAACCGGGTCTCGGGGCTGCCGGACAACATCGGTGGTCCTTACGTCAACAACTACAGCAGCAACGACACCCTGACCTTCTTCTTCATCCAGCAACTGCCCGGCGCCAAGGGGGAGATAGACGATCACCAGGCGCTGATCGAGGCGAGGGTCAAGCCCGAGCTGGAGCGGATCCCCGGGGTGTCCACGGTCGACATCGAGGGGATCAACGAGCGCCAGATCCAGATCCGCTTCGACCCTTACCGCGCCGCCGAGCTTGGGGTGGAGATCCCGGTGCTCGCCAGCCGGGCAACGACGGGCTGGGATGTGTCGGCCGGGACCCTCGACATAGGACGCTGGGAGTACAAGCTGCGCTTTGCCGGTCGCTATGACGTGGCGGCCCTGGGGGACAAGGTGGTGGACTGGCGTGACGGCCTGCCCATCTATCTGCGGGACGTTGCCGAGATCAGAGTGGCTCGGGAGGAGAACCCGGTGCTGCGCATCCAGAACGGCAACACCGCCATCGCGGCGCAGATCTTCAAGGAGAGCGGTGCCAATGCCCTGGCGGCGCTCGAGGGGATCAAGGCCAAGGTCGGGGAGCTCAACCGGGAGGTGCTGGAGCCGGTCGGCCTGCACATGGAGCAGTCGTTTGACGCTTCCCTCTACATCAACCGGGCGGTGAGCATGGTGACCGCCAACCTGGGGCTCGGGGTGCTGCTCTCCTGCGCCATCCTCTGGGTCTTTCTTCGCCAGCTCAAGGCGACCCTGATGATCGCGATCGCCATTCCCATCAGCATCATGCTCACCTTCTGCCTGCTCAAGGTGATGGGGCGGACCCTCAATATCATCTCCCTGGCGGGCATTGCGTTTGCGGTCGGCATGGTGCTCGACGCCGCCATCGTGGTGCTGGAGAGCATCTACCGGCGCCATGAGCGGGGTGACATCAGCAAGGGAGAGGCGGCGCTGGAGGGCACTCGCCGGGTGTGGACCGCTCTGGTGGCGTCCACCCTGACCACGGTCGCCATCTTCCTGCCGGTGCTGCTGCTCAACGACGTGGAAGGGCAGTTGTTTGCCGATCTTGCGCTCACCATCGCCTGCGCGGTGACCGTCTCCATGGTGGTGGCGGTCACGGTGTTGCCTGCGGTGGCGGCGCGCTGGATGGGGCACGAGCGGCTGATTGATCCCTTTGAGCGCCTGTGGTGCCGCGTCACCCGCCATGTGATCCGCTGGACTGCCACCGCCCCCAGGCGCTGGGCCATCATCGTCCTGATGATGACGGGGCCTGTGCTGGTGAGCTGGTTGATGTTGCCCAAGATGAACTACCTGCCGGATGTGAAGCGGGACGCCATCGACGTCTGGATGAGTTTCACCCCCGGGGTCAATCTCAAGGCCCAGCGGGAGGAGGTGATCGATACCCTGATTGCCCGCCTCGACCCCTATATGAAAGGGGAGAAGGAGCCTGTCCTCAAGAACTACTACATCCTGCGCTACCCGGGCGGTGCCCAAATCGGGGTGCGGCCAAAGGAGGATAACCAGATCAAGGTACTGGAGCAGCTCTTGATGAAGCAATTGCTGGTGGGCATTCCCGACACCCGGGTGTTTGGCGGTCAGGGGTCCCTGTTTGGCGGTTTTGACAGTGAAAACAGCATCTCCCTGCTGATCCAGGGGGGTGGGCTGCCCGAACTCTATCAGGCGGCCCGGGAGAGCATGACCATAGTGCAGCGGGACTTGCCCGGCGCCCAGGTCAGGCCAGAACCTGGACTCGATTTCACCGCTCCCGAGCTTCGGCTGGTGCCCCAGGACAGGCGCCTGGCCGAGGTGGGCTGGGATCGCTCCCCCATGCCCGCCATCATCCAGACCTTTGGCGATGGTCTGCGGGTCGGCGAATATTTCGACGGGGATGAGCGGCTCGACATCCTGCTGATGGGGCAGGCCTCCGCCAACCCGGATGAGCTCAAGGCGGTGCCGCTTGCGACCCCGTCCGGGCGCATCGTTCCCCTTGGGGAACTGCTGCGGGTGGAGCCGCAACTCGGGCCTGAGAGCATCTTCCGATCCGATGGGCGGCGCAGCATCAGCCTGCAGATTTCGCCCCCTGCGGGGATGAGCATGGAGCAGGTGCTCGACACCCTGCAGCACAAGAGCTTTGCCGCTATCCGGCCGTTGCTGCCGGCCGGGGGGGAGCTGCGGGTCGCCGGCAATGCCGACAGCCTGCAACAGGCGCTCGGCAACCTCGGCAGCATCTTCCTGTTCGCCGTGATGATACTGCTCATTCTGCTGTGGGGGGTCTTCGCCTCCCTCAAGGATGCCGTGCTGGTGTTGCTCACCTTGCCGCTCGCCACCGTAGGCGGCGTGCTGGCGCTGCACCTGAGCGGTCTGGTGGCGCCGCTGCCGATGGACTTGCTCACCATCATCGGCTTCGTCATCCTGCTCGGGTTGGTAGTCAACAACGCCATTTTGCTGGTGCACCAGACCAGGATGGCCGAGCGGGAGGGGATGAGCCGGCAGTCGGCAGTCACCGACGCCCTGCAAAGCCGGATGCGTCCCATCGCCATGACCAGCCTCACCAGCATCTTCGGCATGCTGCCCCTGATGCTGAGTCCGAGCGAGGGGAGCGAAATCTACCGGGGGCTGGCCACAGTCATCGTCGGCGGCATGAGCTGCAGCACCCTCTTCACCCTGATCCTGTTGCCCGCCTTCCTGCGGTTGGGGGAGCAGACCGACATACCGCACGCCCTTCGGCAGCGTGCCTGAGCAAGGAGCTCATCGATGACACAAGGTTTCACAAGGATAGTGGTGGGGGCTCTGCTGCTGGCTGGCTGCCTGCCTGCGCTTGCACAAAGCAAGATGGTGACGCTGGCGGAGGTGGCCCAGGGAGAGGCGGGGGCCAGCATCTGGGTCAGCGGCACAGTGGCGAGCCGCCAGCAGGCGGCGCTCAGCGCCGAAGTGAGCGGTCGGGTGGAGTGGATAGCCGAGTTTGGCAGCCGGGTGAAGGCGGGGGACGAGTTGCTGCGCCTGGACAGCGCGACTCTGCGCCTCTCGCTGGAGCAGGCGAGGGCGGAACAAGCCAGAGAGGGGAGCAACCTGCGTTACGCTCGCGCCGAGTTCCAGCGCCTGGATCGTTTGCACCAGCAAAAGAGTGCCTCCCAGAGTCAGTATGACAAGGCGCGCTATGACGTGGAGCAGGCTGAGCTGGCCGATCAGTTGGCGCGGGTGCAGGTGCGCCAGATTGAGGAGCAGCTGCGCAGAAGCCGCATCTTTGCCCCGTTTGACGGGGTGGTGAATGAACACTTCATCCAGCCGGGGGAGCATGTGGATGCGGGCGAACAGGCGCTTGAGCTGGTCAATCCGGACCAGCCGGACATCCGGTTGCGTGCGCCTATTGCTTGGGCCCGGCAACTGGCCACCCAGACCCGGTTGCGGGTGGAAGGGGAGCAGCTCAGCAGCCACGCCATCTATTACCAGCGGGCGGCGAGCGCCGATCCCAAGTCCCGGCTCATCGAGCTGCGCCTCAAGCCGGAAGCGGGTACCTTCATCATCGGCTCGCCGGTGCGGGTGGCGCTGCCGATGGGAGAGCAGCACACCATGCTGCTGCCACGGGATGCCCTGGTGCTCGGCACCGAGGGAAGCGTGGTCTATCAGGTGGAGCAGCGCGGCGAGGCGCTCACGGTGAACCGGGTGCCGGTCACCGTGCTCTTTGGGGACAGCCGGGAGGTGGCGGTGAGCGGCGCCCTCAAGCAGGGAGACAAGGTAGTGGTGCGCGGCGCCGGCAGCCTGCAGGATGGGGACAAGGTGGAGCTGTTTCGCGGTTGAACCTGGGCTGGCCCCATAAAAAAACGGCTCCCGCGGGAGCCGTTTTTGTTGCAGGGAGGAGGAGCGATTACTCGACCATCATCACCTTGCAGGTGTTGGTGCTGCCGACGGTCTCCATCTTGTCACCGTGGGTGAGCAATACCATGTCGCCGCTTTGCAGCAGTCCCTTGGCCTTGAGCACGTCCAGCGCGTCGCGGCACACCTCGTAGACCGGCTTGGTCTCGTCGCCATCAAACAGCACGGGGGTGACGCCGCGGTAGAGGTTGGCCCAGGCCAGGGTCTTGTTGTGAGGAGACATGGCGAAGATGGGCAGGCCGGAGCTGATGCGGGACATCAGCAGCGGGGTGGTGCCCGACTCGGTCAGCGCCACGATCGCCTTGACCCCTTCCAGGTGGTTGGCCGCATACATGGTGGACATGGCCACCGCCTCTTCCACCGAGGTGAAGGTGTAGCTCATGCGGTGGTTGGAGACGTTCAGGCTCGGGTGCTTCTCGGCGCCCACACAGACGCTGGCCATGGAGGTCACGGTCTCGATGGGGAACTGGCCGGCAGCGGTCTCGGCGGAGAGCATCACCGCATCGGTACCGTCCAGCACGGCGTTGGCCACGTCCATGACTTCGGCACGGGTCGGGAGCGGCGCGTTGATCATGGACTCCATCATCTGGGTCGCGGTGATGACCACGCGATTCAGGCGGCGGGAGTGGCGAATGAGCTTCTTCTGCACACCCACCAGTTCGGGGTCGCCGATTTCGACACCCAGGTCACCACGGGCCACCATGACGGCATCGGAGCCAAGGATGATGTCTTCCATCGCCTCGTCGCTGGCGACGGTCTCGGCGCGCTCGACCTTGGCCACGATCTTGGCGTTGGAGCCGGCTTCGCGGGCCAGTTCGCGGGCGTAGCGCAGATCATCGCCGCTGCGGGGGAAGGAGACCGCCAGGTAGTCCACGTTCATGCGGGCGGCGGTCTTGATGTCTTCCTTGTCCTTCTCGGTCAAGGCCGGGGCGGAGAGGCCGCCACCTTTCTTGTTGATGCCCTTGTTGTTGGAGAGAGGGCCGGCCACGGTCACCGTGGTGTGGATGCGGGTGCCTTCGACCTGCTCGACCTTCAGTTGCACGCGGCCATCGTCCAGCAGCAGGATGTCACCGGATACCACGTCCTGCGGCAGGCTCTTGTAGTCGATGCCGACCTGCTCCTGGCAGCCTTCGCCCTTGCCGAGGGCGGCATCGAGAATGAACTTGTCACCGATGGCGAGGTAGATCTTGCCATCCTTGAAGGTGGAGACGCGGATCTTGGGGCCTTGCAGATCGCCCATGATGGCCACGTGGCGGCCCAGCTTGGCGGCGATGTCACGCACCTGGTTGGCGCGCTGGATATGATCTTCAGGAGTGCCGTGGGAGAAGTTCATCCGCACCATGTCGGCACCGGCGCGAATGATCCCCTCGAGAATGCCGTCGCGATCGGTCGCCGGACCGAGTGTGGTAACAATCTTTGTACGTCTTGGCATGAAAGACTCCAATGTGAAGTTGATATGACTTGAAATACTGCCCCGTCAAGCATGTGGCATGGCGCCAACTGGCAGGCCATCTGGGTGGCCTTGTTTGATTGAATTTCGATACTACACCAAGCCCGTTGGCATAGACAGTCGGGGGCGGACCCCCGAATGATCAGGAGGAGTGCGGGGTATCAAAGCGGGATTCGCGCAAACCTTCTTTGACTTTCTTCAGGTTTTCGCGAAATTTCATGCCACGGCGCAGGGTGAAACCGGTGGCCAGCACGTCCACCAGGGCGAGCTGGGCGATGCGCGAGGCCATGGGCATGTAGACGTCGGTGTCTTCCGGCACGTCCATGGAGAGCACCAGGTTGCATTCGCGGGCCAGGGGAGAGTCCTTGGCGGTCATGCCGATGACGGTGGCATCGTTTTCCCGGGCCAGCGCGGCAATTTCCACCAGGGCCTTGGTGCGGCCGGTGTGGGAGATGAGGACCACCACGTCCCCTTCGCTGCTGTTGATGCAGCTCATGCGCATCATGACGATGTCATCGAAGCTCACCACGGGGATGTTGAAGCGGAAGAACTTGTTCTGGGCATCCCGGGCAACGGCGGAGGAGGCGCCCAGACCAAAGAAGCTGATCTTCTTGGACTGGGTCAGAATATCGACGCAGCGGTTGATGGCCGAGATGTCCAGGCTGTTCT
Source organism: Aeromonas sp. R7-5 (assembly GCF_040908015.1). Taxonomy (NCBI): domain Bacteria; kingdom Pseudomonadati; phylum Pseudomonadota; class Gammaproteobacteria; order Aeromonadales; family Aeromonadaceae; genus Aeromonas; species Aeromonas sp. R7-5. The sequence goes on from NZ_JBFOCZ010000032.1 coordinate 418,326, forward strand.
TGGCGGCATCAAGGCAGGCCATGGTGGATTCGAAGATCTTGGCGGTATAGGTGTCCGGGCCGTCTTCCGCTTCCACGTGGCGGTTCACATAAGGGGTGCCGTTGGCCAGGCTCTGGGCCAGGTGCAGCTTGAAATCGGGAAACCCCTTGGTATCGAGGCGACGGCAGAAACGGTTGACGGTCGGTTCGCTCACATCGGCCAGCTTGGCCAGGGTAGCAATGCTGGAGTGAATGGCGGTCTGGGGTGAGGCCAGGATCACTTCAGCCACCTTACGCTCTGATTTACTGAAACTTTCCAGATTGTTCGTAATTTTATCGAGGGTATTCATCATTACCACCAGGCATTTTTGTAATTTAACTTCAGTGTCTGTGCACTAAATTCACAGCTCAAGCAGGTTTCCAGTCTCCGCGATGACTATACAAGACAAGCGCTTATCGGAACTAATCTCGGCCCTGCAAAGTATGACTCATGTCTAATTATTTCGTGTTTTTAGTTGCAAACTTCCATTTGCGTCTTGAAAACGCTTACAAATGTTGCAAAGCAACAACACTGTGAGCGGGCGCACACTTGTCTGCATAAATCGCGCAGCCCGGCTGCGGGCTCGAGTAGTATTGCAGCCAAATAATAATGTCGGGACGGTAAGGGCCGCCCCGAGTCGGTAACGAAGGAGTTTGTTATGCAGCATACCCATGCGCTGGTGGGCGACGTTGGCGGTACCAATGCCCGACTGGCCCTCTGTGAACTGGCGACGGGCGCCATTTCCCAGGCAAAAACCTATTCGGGGCTGGCCCATCCCAGCCTGGAGGCTGTGGTGCGCCTCTATCTCGAAGAGCACGATGCCACCGTGGGCGAGGCGTGCATCGCCATCGCCTGTCCCATCAATGGTGACTGGGTCGCCATGACCAACCACAGCTGGGAGTTCTCCATCCGCGAGATGCAGGCCAACCTCGGCCTTGCGCGCCTGCAGGTGATCAACGATTTCACTGCCGTCTCCATGGCGGTGCCCGTGCTCGGCGAGAGCGATCGCATCCAGCTCGGGGGCGCGGCCCCGGTGGCCGGCAAGCCCATCGCCATCTATGGCGCAGGGACCGGCCTTGGCGTCGCCCACCTGGTGCAGGCCGGTGAGACGTGGCTGAGCCTGCCGGGTGAGGGCGGTCACGTGGACTTCGCCGCCAACACGGAAGAGGAAGATGCGGTGCTGCAGGTGATGCGCGGCGAGCTGGGCCACGTGTCGGCGGAGCGTTTCCTCTCGGGCCCCGGGCTCGTCAATCTCTATCGCGGCCTGGTCAAATCCGATGGCCGCGAGCCCGAACCCTTTGCCCCCAAGGACATTACCGAGCGCGCGCTGGCGGGGGATTGCCTCGATTGCCGCCGCACCTTGAGCCTGTTCTGCGTGCTCATGGGCCGCTTTGCCGGCAACCTGGCACTCAACATGGGCACCTTCGGCGGTGTCTACATCGCCGGTGGCATAGTGCCGCGCTTCCAGGAGTTCTTCATCGGATCGGGCTTTCGGGTCGCCTTCGAGGACAAGGGGCGCTTCAAGCCTTATCTCAAAGACATTCCGGTCTTCCTCATCACCCATGAAGGGCCGGGGCTGCTCGGGGCGGGAGCCTATCTGCGCCAGTCCCTCGGGATCCGTCTCTGAGCCTTGCCAGGGTGAACATGGTTCAGTCCCGATTCAGTGACCGGGGCGTAAAGTGAACCTACGTACTCAAGAGGACGGGGCTTCATAGGGAATTGAAACCGGTCTTCATCCGCTGGGTGCGCATTGTCACCTGACAAGCCTGAACTGTTTTACCGGCCCTCGCGGCCGGTTTTTTTATGCCTGTCGTTTCTGCGCGAGCATGGGGCTGAGGGGAGCGGCAGGCCAGCTTCTGATGGGGGCGCAAGCTCGTCAGCCTCGCAGCCATGTGCTTGGCCTGGTCGAAGCATAAGGAGTGAGGCGTGAGACAGGGAAAGCACCGGAATGGCAACGCCCGAATGCGGCAGAAGCCAGGTACTGGCCTCTGCGCTGTCAGGGGAGGGTGATGTGGAATCTCGCGCCGCCGAGCGGGGAGTCATCCACCCGGATCTCGCCGCCGTAGCTGTGCACGATTTCGGTCACCACGGCGAGGCCAATCCCCTGGCCGGGGGAGCTGTCAGCCCGCACACCACGCTGGAAGATCTGCTGCGATTTGCCGGGATCGATGCCGGGGCCGTCGTCTTCCACCACGATGAGCAGGCCGCGCTCCCGGTGGCGGACATGAACCCGGATCTCGCTGATGGCGAACTTGCAGGCGTTGTCCAGCAGGTTGCCCATCAGCTCCATCAGATCGCCCTGCTCGCCGTGAAAGAAGACATCGTCGTCAAACTGGAAGCCGGTCTGCAGCTTCTTGTGGCGATAGACCTTGGCGAGGCTGGCCAGCAGCTTCTCGATAAGGGGAACCGGTTCGGTGCCCTTGCTCGCGAGGCGCTTTCGCCCGGTGACGGCGCGGCGCAACTGGTACTGGATGATCTGATCCATGGTGGTGATCTGTTCATTGATGTTGTCATGGATGTCGTGGCCGAGCTTGAGCTCCTGGGCGGTGATCTGGATGAGCGCCAGCCGGGTTTTCAGGCTGTGGGCGAGATCGTTGAGGGCGTGCTGGTAGCGCTGGGTCTGCTGGCGTTCGTTCTCCAGCAACTGGTTGACCGAGCTTGTCAGGGGGGTCAGCTCGCGCTCGTAGTCGTTTGACAGCGCCTCTCGCGTACCGGCGCGGATCTCGTCAATCTGGCGCGCCATGGTGCGCAGGGTGGAGAGGCTCCAGAAACTGGTGAGCAGCAACAGGGCGCCCAGCAGACAGTAGGCGAGCAGCGCCTGGCGAATGCAGCGGTAGAGGTAATCGCGGGTCTGGGCCTGATAGCGCCGGGCGGAATCGACCATCACCACGTAGTAGGTGGTGGGGCCGGCGCCATGATTGCGCAGGAAACGCAGGCTGTAGATGAAGTAGCTCTCGCCGTTCTTGATGGTATGCAGCTTGAAGAAATAGTCCTGATCCAGTCCCCCCAGGTATCTCATCAGATCCCGGCAGATGGTCTCCTTGATGGAGACCACCTCCGGCATGTGCAGGCTGGACCAGCTCAGCACTCCGTCGGCGCGGCAGATCAGGGTATCGAGATTGGGATCGATGGCATCCGGGGTGAGCTTGCCTAGATCCGTCATGGCGTGGGGCTCCGGCTGCTTTGACGAGAACAGCTTGGAGAGGTTCTCCTGCATGCGGACACTGGCTTTCTGGGCCTGCTCCTCGGCATGGCCGAGGTAGAGTATGTAGACGGAGAAGGCCATGATGAGCGCGATGACCAGCATGGCACTCAGCATCAGCTTGAGGTGCAAGGAGCGGCGGATCAGGGTCAGGGGATGCAACATGGCAAGGCGCATCAGCTGCAGGCGAGGTTGAAGATGTAGCCCTGGCGGCGGATGGTGGAGATGGGCTGGATGCTCCCTTCCGGATCCAGTTTTTTGCGAAGCCGGCTCACCATCACCTCGATGGTGTTGGGATCCCCTTCACCATCCCCATAGAGCTGATCCAGCAACTGCTGTTTGGAGACCACCTGACGGGCATTTCGCATCAGGTATTCCAGGATCAGATATTCGAAACTGGTCAGCACAGTGACCTCGCCGGCGATGGTCAGCTCCTTGCGGGAGAGATCCAGCTCGTAGTCACCCGCCTTCACTCTGGGGGAGATGAAGCCGGCGCTGCGGCGTACCAGCGCATTGAGGCGGGCCAGCAGCTCGTCCTTCTGGAAGGGTTTGACCAGGTAGTCGTCCGCCCCGGCCTCCAGTCCTTCCACCTTGTCCTGCCAGTTGCCTCTGGCCGTCAGCACAATGATGGGAAAGGGGATCTGCTGCTCGCGCAGGCGGGTGATGAGCTGAAGGCCATCCATGTCAGGCAGGCCCAGATCGATGATGGCGACATCGATGGGGTAGTCGGCTGCGTAGTGCTGCGCCACCTGGGCATTGTCCGTGCTGTAAACCTGGTTCTGGGCCTCGGTCAACAGGGTGGAGAGGTGGTGATTGAGCAGCTTGTCGTCTTCAACCAGTAGGATTTTCATAAGATGCATGATGATGAGGGTCCAGGCTGCCAATTAGAGGGTCAACAAGAGGGAGAGTCAATCCGGATCCTACCTGACCCCGCTGTATCGGGACTGAATCATCCCTGTCTTCTTTCCTCATGCATTTCCCATGATGCAACGCTGTGTCATCAGCCTCGCGTTCAGGCTCGCTATCCGTGCCTGCCGGTATCTGGGTGTTGAGGGTCAGAGCCGGTGCAGGGGCTGGTCGCGACCATTCTTATCGCACAAGCGGCTTGCCGCTTTCAGCCTGCCGGTACACAGGGGCGGGGGGCCTTGTTGGCGTCAGGCCATCCCCGAGTGCCTGCAAGCGCTTGAGGTATGAATTTAATTGTTTGAAATTAAACATGTTTACATGCCCTGGCCTGGATGCTGGAACAAAGCAGGGCAATCCCCGGCAACGGCTGAGTGGATTCACGGAGGGCAGTATCACATGAATGGTTTTTTTTGAATCCTGATTTCAATAGGCGCTTTCCTATTGTTTTGACTGTTCATCTTTGGGTTAAACAAGATAGAATCTGACCCCGAATCGGGTTTGGGGCGCAGATAGCCCAAGATGTGAGCAATGCAGGCGGTGGACTGCCTGGGTGTGCAATGTAATGCGACAACATTGTTAAACATCAATCAAAACAAGAAGCTGGAGGATGCGATGGCCAACAGCACGGACAATCAGGTTAAAAGCAGCATGTTGGGAGCTGTAACCCAAGGGCGGTAGCATAAGCCTTGTTCACCTTCTGGGCTGACAACGGCATAATCTGCGTTTCCATCAATGTTGTTTTTCCACGCTCCTGAAATAAAGCGCCAACCTATTGAGGTAAATGGACTCCTCCCACACCTGTCCTGGTGTCTGTGCCATTACATCATTAGCTCGTTTATAGATGTGGTGGCATACGGCCGCCAACCATGAATCTCTTAATCTCTTTTCCATTTAATCAGATTGCAATCGGGAACCTTTCAATGAAGATCCTCGTGACTGGTGGTGCCGGTTTTATCGGTTCTGCCGTTGTTCGTCATATCATCCGGCACACCCAAGATTCAGTAGTCAACCTCGATAAGCTGACTTATGCGGGCAACCTGGAATCCTTGGCGGCTGTCTCTGCTAGCGACCGCTATGCGTTTGAACAAGTTGACATTTGCAACCGCGCCGAACTGGATCGGATCTTCGCTGGCCACCAACCCGATGCCGTGATGCACTTGGCCGCCGAGAGTCACGTTGATCGCTCCATCACTGGCCCCGCCGACTTCATCGAGACCAATATCGTCGGCACCTATATGTTGCTGGAAGCCGCACGCGCCTATTGGAACGGTTTGGACGAGGCGCGCAAGGCGGCCTTCCGCTTCCACCATATCTCCACCGACGAGGTGTATGGCGACCTGCCACATCCGGATGAAGCGTCTACCGGTGAGCCCTTGCCACTCTTTACTGAAGCGACCCCCTACGCCCCCAGCAGCCCCTATTCTGCCTCCAAGGCCTCCAGTGACCATCTGGTGCGAGCCTGGCGCCGTACTTATGGCCTGCCGACTATCGTTACCAACTGCTCCAACAACTATGGCCCCTATCATTTCCCCGAAAAGTTGATCCCGCTGGTCATCCTCAATGCGCTGGATGGCAAGCCGCTGCCGGTTTATGGCAAGGGCGACCAGATCCGCGATTGGCTCTATGTTGAGGATCATGCGCGTGCACTCTATACCGTGGTCACCACAGGTGTGATCGGTGAAACCTACAACATTGGCGGTCACAACGAGAAACAGAATCTGGACGTCGTTCATACCATCTGCGATCTGCTCGACGAGATGGTGCCTCTGTCTCCCTCGCACCTTGGGGGAGAGGGCTGGGATGAGAGGAGAAGCTACCGCGATCAAATCACCTATGTGGCCGATCGTCCCGGTCACGATCGCCGCTATGCCATCGATGCTAGCAAGATGAGCGCCGAACTCGCCTGGCAACCGCAAGAGACCTTCGAGTCTGGTATCCGTAAGACGGTGCAGTGGTATCTGGATAACCAGCAGTGGGTTAACAATGTCAAAAGCGGTGCCTACCAATCTTGGATAGCTAAGCAGTACGGGGAGAAGAAGTAATGAAAGGAATTATTCTGGCTGGCGGTTCTGGCACTCGTCTGTACCCTATCACCATGGGAGTCTCCAAACAGCTCTTGCCAGTTTATGACAAGCCTATGATTTATTATCCACTGTCCGTACTGATGCTTGCCGGGATCAGGGAAGTTCTGATTATCACGACACCTGAAGATCAAGACAGCTTTCAACGTTTGTTAGGTGATGGCAGTCAATTTGGTATTTCACTGGAATATGCAGTTCAGCCAAGCCCGGATGGTCTTGCTCAAGCATTCATTATTGGTGAGCAATTTATTGGTGGCGATGCGGTTTGTTTAGTGCTTGGTGATAACATTTTTTATGGCCAAAACTTCAGTGCGAAGTTAAAAAAAGCAGTCGCCAAAGCTGAGTCTGGGGAAGGTGCAACAGTTTTTGGGTATCAGGTAAAAGACCCAGAGCGTTTTGGTGTTGTTGAGTTTGATGAAAATCAAAAAGCCATCTCGATTGAAGAAAAACCTGAAAAACCAAAAAGTCACTATGCGGTAACCGGTCTTTATTTTTATCAAAATGATGTTGTTAATAATGCAAAATGTGTGAAACCATCTGCTCGTGGCGAGTTAGAGATCACCAGCCTAAATGAGATATATTTAAGTAAAGGTAATCTGCATGTAGAAATGCTAGGCCGTGGCTTTGCTTGGCTTGATACCGGAACTCATGAGAGTCTGTTAGAAGCAGCACAATTTGTTGAAACGTTAGAGAAACGACAAGGCTATAAAATTGCATGTTTAGAAGAAATTGCCCATATTCAAGGTTGGTTGGACCAAGAACAGTTGTTCTCCCGCGGTGAATTAATGAGCAAAAATAGTTATGGTCAATATTTGTTAACGTTGGCAAAGGCATAAAATCATGCCAGAATTAGTGAATAAGACTAAAAAAGGCCTGCAATGGAGTGCAATTGAACGCATATTAACGCAAGGTATTCAACTACTTATCACCATATTTATGGCCCGTTTGTTGGGACCGAATGCATTTGGTTTGGTTGGTATGTTAGCAGTGTTTATTGCCATTGCAAATGTGTTTGTCGATAGTGGTTTTACTTCGGCGTTAATTCGCAAGACCGATCGTACCGAAAGCGATTTGGTCACTGCCTTTTATTACAATATTGCTGTATCTGTATTATGTTATCTGGCGCTTTATATAAGTGCCCCCTATGTGGCCCATTTTTATCAGCAACATGAATTAAAAAATCTGCTGTGGGTATTAGGTCTAACGGTTGTTATTAATGCATTCACCTTAATCCCCCGAGTAAAACTCGTTGTTATGATGGATTTTAAAACCCAGGCGAAAGTATCCATCGTCAGCGTAGTGATTAGCGGTACCACTGCCATCTTGTTAGCTATAAACGGTTTTGGGGTATGGGCACTGGTCACCCAGACCTTGCTAAATGCCAGCTGTAACACTCTGTTGTATAATTTGTTGGCTCCCTGGCTGCCGATCGGTAAGGTTAGCAAGCAATCGTTTAATTATCTGTTTGGATATGGTAGTAAATTACTACTTTCAGGTTTATTAGACGTGACCTATAACAACCTGTATCAAATCATCATAGGTAAAAAATTTAGCCCTGCAGTGGTTGGGCATTTTAGCCAAGCCAACCAGCTGGCCAGTGTACCCGCAAGTACCTTGACGGGCATTATTCAACGGGTCAGCTTTCCGATGTTCAGTCAATTACAAGAAGACCTGAGCAAGCTGGGCAATGCGTATCAGTTGACGCTAAAAATGGCTGCAATGGTGATATTCCCTATAATAATGGGGCTGGGCTTGATTGCAGAACCATTATTAATGTCTTTATTAGGTAGCCAGTGGCAACCGGCAGCAGTCTTGCTAACGGTGTTATGTTTAGGCTATATGCTCTACCCCATTCACGCTATCAATTTAAATCTATTACAAGTCACAGGACGTAGCGATCTCTTTTTAAAACTTGAAGTACTCAAAAAAATCATTGGTGTGACCATATTACTACTATCCATACCTTATGGTGTATTGGTGATGGCAATAGGTTTGAGCATTACTTCATATATAGCATTATTACTTAACACTTATTATACCGCCAAGCTGACTCATATTAGCCAGTGGCAGCAATGTAAGGATCTCGCCCCTATCTGGTTCGCTGTGATCTTGTCTACCGCCTTTGCCTATGTTACGGGTTTGGCATGGCGAGAAAAACCCTTGTTACAGATAATGATTAATCTTGGTGTTGCTCTATTATGCTATTTACTGTATTTATTTTTGGCCCAAAAGCCACTGATGCTGCAGTTACGTACCATTCTACGTCGTTAATTGAACTGAATATTTCAATAATATAATTGTGGAATCCTTATGAGTAATAAAAATATTCCTGTCACTCAGCCATTCTTGCCAGATTTGAACGAGTTTATTCCTTACCTTGAAAAAATTTGGGATAATCGCTGGTTGACAAATAATGGTCCATTCCATCAGCAGCTTGAGGCTGCATTGTGTGAGTATCTTGGTGTAGAGCATGTCTCGCTGTTTAATAATGCAACCATTGCGTTAATCACTGCTCTGCAAGCGTTGCGCATCAGTGGTGAAGTGATCACCACCCCCTATTCCTTCGTGGCAACTAGCCACTCGATCATGTGGAATGGTCTGGAACCTATATTTGTCGATATAGACCCAACTACATTCAATATTGACCCGAGCAAAATTGAAGCGGCTATTACTCCACGTACGACGGCCATTATGCCGGTGCATTGCTATTCCAATCCTTGTGATGTTGAAGCGATTCAAAGAATTGCTGACAACTATGGTCTGAAGGTGATTTATGATGCCGCCCATGCTTTTGGGGTGAGCTATAAAGGTGAAAGCTTACTTAAATGGGGTGATCTTTCTATTTTAAGCTTTCACGCCACCAAGGTATTCAATACCTTTGAAGGCGGTGCGATTATCAGCCAGGATGCCAAAACCAAACAACGCATCGATCGCTTGAAAAACTTCGGTATAGCTGACGAACTGACGGTGACTGCACCGGGGATTAACGGCAAAATGAGCGAAATCAATGCCGCATTTGGTTTGGTGCAGCTTAAGCATATTGATCAGGCTATGGCGCTGCGCCAAGCCGTCGATGAGCGTTACCGTACCGAGCTTGCTGGAGTAACAGGCATTACCCTGTATCAGCATAATGCTCACTCCAACAGTAATTTCTCTTATTTCCCGATTTTGGTTGAGGCGGAATACCCGCTTAGCCGCGATGAGTTATATGATAAGCTTAAAGCGCATGGCGTATTATCTCGTCGTTATTTCTACCCATTGATCAGCAATATGCCAATCTACCGTGGTCAAAAGAGTGCAGCAATAACCCATTTACCACAGGCGAATGTGTTAGCTGAGAAAGTTCTGTGCTTACCAATTTTTAATGAACTGACAATAGCTGAACAACAGCAGGTCATTCAATTAATAAAAGGAAATTAATGACATGGGATTTCTTACCGCACAACAACTAAGTAAAATGGGGTTTGCTGCTCTCGGTAGCAATGTGCTGATTTCTGATAAAGCTTCTATTTATGGTGCTCAACGCATCAAGATTGGCAATAATGTCCGTATTGATGATTTTTGTGTGTTGTCTGCAGGTGAGGGGGGAATTGAAATTGGTAATTATATTCATATCGCAGTTCATAGTACATTAATTGGTGCTGGTAAAATAACATTGTCAGATTTTTCTAATATTTCCTCCAAGGTTGGTATTTATTCTAGTAATGATGATTATAGTGGAGTCTTTATGACTAATCCTATGGTGCCTACCGAATATACTAATGTGACTCATGCGGATGTGACGCTGGGTAAGCATGTCATTATTGGCTCTGGCTCAGTGGTGTTACCCGGCGTCACTTTATATGAAGGTGTGGCGGTTGGTTCCCTCTCCTTGGTAACCAAAGATTGCGAAGCTTTTGGAGTTTATATCGGTACACCTGTCAAGAAAGTAAAAATTCGCAAGCGTGATTTATTGGCACTTGAGGCTTTTTTAATTACCACATCAAATAATTAAGGTAAATATTTTGTTTCATTTGACTGAAGCTGAAATTATAGCTAACTGGCCAGTGGATGAACCTATTCGAGTCAGTGTATGTTGCATTACCTATAAACAAGAGCAATATATCGCCCAAGCAATAGATAGTTTCTTAATGCAAAAAACTACTTTTCCATTTGAAATTGTGATTGGGGAGGATTGTGGTGGTGATGGGACTATACCAATTCTCTATGAGTATCAGACGCGTTATCCTAAATTAATTAAGATTATCACCTCCGAAAAAAATATTGGTGCTAATGCAAATTTATTAAGAGTATTTACTGCCGCAAGAGGTGATTACATTGCGGTTTGTGAAGGGGATGATTATTGGATTTCAGAACAGAAACTCACCAAACAAAAGGAAATACTAGATACATACAGTGATATAGAACTCGTCACTAGTAATGCTATATGTGTAGATAAAAATAGTATCTACATTAAGGATTTTTATTGCGGGCACAGTTTTTTTTCAACCTTGAAAGATGTTCTTCTTTCACCATGGCAGTTTGCACCGACAGCATCATATTTTTTTAGAAAACGATCTCTCGATAAAATACCTATATGGTTTACGAATGCGACCATAGGTGATATATATATAGAGTTGTATTTAGGTGAAAGCGGAATTATTGTTTGTGATGAGTATCTTTGTGCTTATAGAATTGGTGCAGAGAATAGTTGGTCGAGTACTATAAATAAATCAAAAGTAAATTCAATAGTGTCGCATTACGAAAACTTTATATATTCGCTTGAAATTGCTAAGAAAGAACTATGTGGCTTTGATTATTTTTTTGATTTTAAAATTAATGATATAAGGTTGTCAAAGGCAAAGACTTATCTTAAGGTTGCAAGATATAAAGATGCGTATGTTGAAATGTTAAACGTGAATCTATTCAAAGAAATGTCAGTTAAAAATAAATTTATTTACTATATTTTTAGACTCGTCAACATGCTTGTGCCAAAAAAATGAGAATTAATATAACTTTACTATTGTTTTTATTTTATTTTTTAGCTAATTTCTATGGCTTTATATCATTTTTTATCCAGAATGAACTCGGTGGTGACTTTAAAGGTTGGCCTATTTCAGACACGGTGGAATACTTTTTTTCTGGAGTTTTAGAATTGTCGCTGATGGTGGGATTTTATTGTCTCATATCGCTCTTATCTAAAGAAAGAAAAGAATCATATAACTTCAGTTGTGGCGATAAAATAGCCGGCCGATTGCTTTTTTTTGTTCTTATTTTGCAAGTGGTCTATTTTTATTATTCAATATCAACGGGGGTAGGTTCTTTATCTTATGAAGGGCCAACAGTTGATGTCGGCGTGGTGAAATATTTCTTCACACTGTTTAATCCAGATGCTATTACTTTATTATCTCTATTTATCTGTGATAAAAACAACAAAAAATTAAAGTCGATTAATATCGGTTTGTTTGTTTTGTCAAACTTGTATAGAGGATGGGTTGCGGGGGCGTTAATGTCATTATTTGTCATTTTCTTATCTCGACAGCAATCAATAAAAATAAAATTGCCTAAGTTTTTTATTATATTATGTGTATTTCTGGCTATATCGCCCTCTATATATTATGTCAAATATGTTTCGAGAGGGGCTGAAAACATCAGTATTGAATCCTATACTAAATATTATTCTTTTGAGACGTATAAAGAAGTATTGAGTTCAATCGCAAGCCGTTTTCAACACATTTCAGAAGTATATGTTTTATTTACTCATAGAGATGAGCTGCGTAATGCTTTTGATAATGGATCTTTTGTGCCAATGGTATTTGATAACCATATAAGAAGGCAATTATCATCATGGTTTTCTATTGAGTATCAGACTGTTGGTGAATACGCAGCTAAATATATACTCCAAAGACCTAGTGGTGGAAACATTCACGTGGGTATCCTCACTTGGTTCTATTTTGGTTTTCATTTACTTTTCATATATATATTGTCTTTTGTTTTTTACGTTAAATTTTTTCATTATTTCTGCAGTCGCTTGGTACCACATCATACAGCTAAAACAATGTTAGTTTGGTTTTGGCTTTTGTTTTTCATGCATGGCTGGTTTTCTTCAATCTCTATTTATATTTTGTCAGTGATGGAGATATATTTTTTCATGCATTTTTTTGGAACAAAGGAGGATAAAATTGAAAGGTAAAGTTGTCATCACATTTGGTACATTTGATGTTTTTCATGTTGGTCATATTAATATTCTAGAGAGGGCTAAAGAATATGGTGATTATCTTATAGTGGGGATATCATCAGATGCTCTCAATATGGCGAAAAAAAATCGCTACCCCATTTACTCTCAGAATGAGCGAATTAAAATTATTCGCGCACTTAGATGCGTGGATGAGGTTTTCATTGAAGAATCTTTAGAGCTAAAAATGAACTACATTAAGCAATATTCTGCTGATGTATTGGTGATGGGTGATGATTGGACAGGTCGATTTGACTGGGTCAAAGATGCTTGCGATGTAGTCTACTTGCCCAGAACTCCATCTGTGTCTACAACAGAAATCATTGAAATTGTGAAAAAAATATAAAAATTCTTTGGCGTCTATTATGATCATTAGTATTATTATTACAGCATACAATCGTGATCATTGCATATCAAATGCAATCAATAGTGCTCTTTCACAGGAATGTTTAGAGCCTTACGAAATTATAGTAATTGATGACGGCTCGACTGATGAAACAAGAAGTATCTTGAACGAGTTTATTGAAAGTTCTCAGATTCAATACTATTTTAAAGAAAATGGTGGCGCAGCTTCGGCTAAAAATTTTGGAGCTTGTGTCGCTAATGGTGACTTCATTATATTTCTTGATAGTGACGATATTTTCTACGATAGGTATGTGTTAGATAAATTTGTTATTGAGATAAAAAATTCATCCATAGATTTTTCCAGTTTTGATAAAGTATCCATCAGAAAAAACAATGAAAGTAGATTAGATATTATGCATGGGATTGATGAGTTTGCTCAATCACCACTTACCTATATGTTGCATTCTCCGCTAAATTATCCTGGGAAACCACCGTATTTATTTAGAAAGGAAACATTTATTAAGGCTGGCATGTTTGATGAGTCAGCTAAATGGGGAGATGCCATGGCCTTCTGGCGCCACTTCTTTGTTTTGGTAAAGGATGTTTCTGTAATTAAATCTATCGGTTATGTTTATGACCAGTCATCGGATTTCTCTGTAAGTCGTGGTAATAAAAACAAGTATCGTCTTGCTCTATCTGTATTGTACTCTACATACTTTAAAAATGAGAAAAATATAAAGTCGTTCGCTTTTGAGCCTGTTTGGTTTTTGTGCATGTTGCATTATTCACTAAAGTCGCATGATGTAAAAAGGTCGTTTTTATTATTGCTATCATTGCTGAAATTTGGTGTGAGAAAAACGTTCAGTTCCATAGTATATTTACTTAAATCAAAAGGGCTTTTATGAATTCATTATGGCTTGTGATGCAAGCAGTGCTATCATTATTTTCTATAGTGCTTCCGTTAAAAAAAAGTAGAATAATATTTAATTCTACCGGAAATAAAAATTATAACTTCAACTCACGTTTCTTATTTGAGTATATGGTTGATAGAGATAAAGGTGAACGTGAGATTTTATTTGTCATTAATGATAAGGCAAAGAGGGAGGAATTGATAAAATCTGGAGTAACAGGGGTAATTAATGCAAATTCTATATCAGGCATTTTTTTATGCCTAACAGCAAAGGTCTGGGTTTGTTCAACTATTGAATCCCCTGTTTTTTCATTGATAAGAAAAAAAAACAGAATCGTTTATCATCTTGGGCATGGCATTCCATTAAAAAATATAGGCTTGGCTGAAAATAATATATCCCTTTTAAGAAGAGTAAATCGACATATTAGATTGAGGCTTTTTACCCATGTGACTTGTTATTCTGATCTTTTCATGCCTGTACTTAGTAATGCCTTCAGAAATAAATTTGCGGTATACCTTAAATTTGGGCAACCAAGAAATGATTTTTTAATTAAATCTGCTAATCAGCATTCTGATATATTGTCTATTCCCATTGAGGGAAGGGTAAATAAAATATTATACTCGCCAACGTGGCGACCTTATGCGGAAACTCAATTTTTCCCTTTTGCTGATATGTGTGTTAAAACTTTACATGATTTCTTAGAGAAAACGAATTCCATTATTTACCTGAGGCCACATCCGTACTATCCAGCAATAATTGATGAGACGTTGTATACATCCCCAAGAGTTATTTATATGGGGTGTGATGTGATCACAGATATAACTCCAAATCTGGATTGCTTTAATATATTGGTTACTGATTACTCTAGTGTGTTTTTGGATTTTTATGCATTGGATAATAAAGCGGTAATATTTATTCCATATGACTTGGTTAAATATGAGGGTTTGGTTGGGTTTAGTGTTCCATATGAAATGTTAACCAAAGGGGAGCATGTATGTTCACTATCTGGGTTTCTCAAAAACATTGAAATAGCTATAAATAATTCTGGCGATAATTATGGCAATATACGGAAATTGCTCAACATTAAGTCTGATGGTAACTGTCTTGAGCATTTTTTAGAGATAGAGCGACTTCGTGTTTTATAAAGATTATTATATCAGCATTCAAAATTTTATGCTGTGTGTAAGGAGGGGCCCCCTTGAGTAGTTTTTATAATTTCACATTGTTGATGTCAGTTTATAAGAATGATAATCCACATCATCTTTATGATGCTTTACTGAGTGTAGTCAATTCTACTTTGCTACCACATGAAGTTGTTATCGTTGAAGATGGTGAAATTCCGAATTTGTTATCTGAAACTATTTCTGAATTTGAACATAAGTTGCCGATAAAAAGAATACCGCTGGAAAGAAATCTTGGTTTGGGGAAAGCGTTATCCATAGGGTTGTTACAGTGTAGTCACGAATGGGTTGCTAGATTTGATAGTGATGACATTTGTCATCCTCTTCGTTTTGAAAAACAACTTTATTATATAAAAAAATATGGAAATATAAGTATTGTTGGCAGTTGGATTGCAGAATTTCAAACTTCACCCGAAAATAGCCATGCCTATAGAAAAACACCTACTTCTCATCAGACGATAGTCGAGTATGCCAAATCAAGAAATCCTTTCAATCACATGACAGTTATGTATAGAAAAAAAGCAGTGTTATCGGCAGGAAGCTATCAGGATGACTATCTCTATGAGGATTATGCCCTCTGGGTTAGGATGATTCAAAATGGATGTATAACTGCTAATATCCCTGAAGTGTTGGTCCACGCCAGAACTGGAAACGGAATGGAGGTTCGTAGAGGTGGTATCAAATATGTGAAGTCAGAAGTTAAGGCGCAATATAATTTCTATAAATTAGGCTTCATTTCATTAACTGCGTTGGTCAAGAACTTGGCTATCAGGGTACCTGTAAGGCTTGTACCTGGTAGCGTTAGGAAATTTATCTATCGTAAAACCCTACGCAGATAAACGATAAGTTACTGAGGATTGTTGTGAGCACCCATTATTACGAACGTCGTCACTCACGCTGGTATGAGCGTGTATTATTCAGCCCTCCTGCCTTGTTCATCTTCGGGGCTTTGTTGGCAGTTTGTCTACCTGCCATCGAGCGTTGGGGATGGGGATTCTGGGAGGGGCTCAACGCCGTCAGAATCAATACCCTGAGCGGTGCCTTTGTGGCGTTTCTGCTGACCGGGATTGTGCTGCATCGCTTCCTGCGCTATCCGGGCGCGAGTCCCGTGGCCTATATGATCCCGACTGTCACGACGCTCTACGGTACTTTGGTGGGGGTTCTCTTCTTCCTGCGGCTGCCTTACAGCCGCCAGGTATTGTTCGAGTCGTATCTGGTTGCCTTGCTCTGCTGCTGGCTGGCCTACTTCATCGGCCGCCGTTACCGGACCCCCAAATACGCCTTGCTGCCCTTTGGGGACTATCAGGCCCTGACCCGGCACGAGTGTGTGCAGTGGCGTCTGCTGGACAAACCCGATCTCGGGGCCGTGCGTTATGACGCCGTGGTGGCAGATCTTCGGGATGAGAAGCTGGCGGGTGAGTGGGAGCGTTTCCTGGCGCGCTGCGCCCTGGCCCACATTCCCGTCTATCACATCAAGCAGATCAGCGAGACCCTGACCGGGCGCGTGAAGATTGATCATCTGCACGAGAACCAGCTTGGTTCCCTCTTGCCGTCCCCCGTCTATGCCTTCATCAAACGTGGAATGGACATTCTGGCCGCGTTGATCGCGATCCCGCTGTTCTCCCCCCTGATGCTGGTGACGGCGATCCTCATCAAGCTGGAGAGTCCGGGCCCCGTGATGTTCCTGCAAAACCGGGTAGGGAAGGGGAACAAGGATTTTCGCATCTACAAGTTCCGCAGCATGTGCAAGGATTCGGAAAAAGCCGGCGCCCAGTTTGCCCAGGACGGCGACATGCGCGTCACCCGGGTGGGCAAGGTGATCCGCAAGCTGCGCATCGACGAGCTGCCGCAGTTCTTCAACGTCCTTAAAGGGGACATGAGCCTGATTGGGCCAAGACCGGAGCAGCGCACGTTCGTCGATCAGTTCGAACGGGAGATCCCGTTCTACATGTACCGTCACATCGTGCGGCCCGGGATCAGTGGCTGGGCCCAGGTGGTCCACGGTTATGCCGCCGATGCCGATGATACCCGCATCAAGATCGAGCACGATTTTTACTACATCAAGCACTTCTCCCTCTGGCTGGATGTGCTCATCGTGTTCAAGACCATCCGCACCATCCTGACCGGTTTTGGCGCGCGGTAATCCCGATGCGGATCTTGTTGCTGGGGGCTCGTGGCCAGTTGGGACGAGCCCTTTTTTCTGCCCTTTGCCGGGATTATCCCCATTGGCAGGTGACGGCCCTTGGCAGGGATGCGTGTGATATCACCGACCCCGGTGCGCTGATCAGCGCCCTGAACCGCCATCAGCCTGATGTCATCCTCAACGGTGCGGCCTATACGGCAGTCGATCTCGCACAGAGCCAGCCCGAGCTGGCAGAGCGTATCAATCATCAGGCCGTCGCACTGCTTGCCCGGGAAGCCGGTGCCAGGGGGGCGCTGCTGGTACATTTTTCCACCGACTATGTGTTCGATGGCTCCGGCAGCGCTCCCTGGCGCGAGGTGGATGTGCCTGCCCCGCTCAATGTCTACGGTGCCAGCAAGCTGGCCGGAGAGCAGGCCATTCAGGGGCTGTGTCCCCATCATCTGATCGTGCGCACCAGCTGGGTTTATGGTGGGGAAGAGGCACACTTCGCCCGAGCCATCTTGCGCCGTGCCAACGAGGGCCAGCCCCTTGAGGTGGTGGCGGATCAGTGGGGGGCGCCGACCCAGGTGGACTGGCTGGCAACGTCCGTTCTCCTGGCGCTGACACAGGTTGTAAAGGCGCCAGACAAGGGCGGCCTCTATCATCTCTGCCCCGCAGGCGAGACGAGCTGGCATGGCTTTGCATCGGCTCTGGTTGAGGAAGGTTGTCGGCTTGGTCTGCTGGCGCAGCCCGTTCCGATAAAACCCATTCCATCTGCAAACTGGCCCCAGGCAGCCCGTCGGCCATCCAACTCCAGGCTCGATTGTCGACGGTTTGCCACTGTTTTCGGGATCCAGATCCCGGCCTGGGAAGGGCTGATGAGCCGCTGGCTTGCCAGTCAGTGTGAAGGTGAATGACGTGACGCGTGTCTTGATGGCTCTCTGTTCTCCTCTGGAGGTGTTCCATGCACCAGCGTAAAGGCATCATCCTGGCCGGGGGATCCGCCACCCGTCTCTATCCGGCGACGCTGGCCATCAGCAAGCAACTGCTGCCGGTCTATGACAAGCCCATGATCTATTACCCCCTCTCAACCCTGATGCAGGCGGGTATCCGTGAGATTCTCATCATCAGCACACCGCTGGATCTGTCCCGCTTCGAGCTGCTGTTGGGGGATGGCAGCCAGTGGGGGATGCAATTTTGCTACGCGGTGCAGGAAGAGCCTGCCGGGCTGGCCCAGGCGTTGCTCATTGCGGAGCCCTTTCTGGCCGGCAACCCCTGCTGCCTGATTCTGGGGGACAACATCTTCTATGGCACCGAGCTGCCCCGCCAGTTGCAGCGCGCGAGCGCCAAGACGCAAGGCGCCACCCTGTTTGCCTATCATGTACAGGATCCCGAACGTTACGGTGTGCTGGGGTTCGACGGTGAGGGGCGGGTCGAGTCGATCGTCGAGAAGCCGGCATCTCCTGCCAGTCAATACGCAGTGACGGGCATCTATTTCTACGATGCCACGGCAAGCGAGATTGCCCGGGGCCTGCGCCCTTCGTCACGGGGAGAGCTCGAGATCACCGATGTCAATCTCCATTATCTGGCACAGCAAAGTCTGGAGGTCTGTTTCATGGGGCGTGGTGCTGCCTGGCTGGATACCGGGACCCATGACAGCCTGCAGGAGGCGAGCAGCTTCATCCAGACCCTGGAGAAACGCCAGGGGCTCAAGGTGGCCGCTCCGGAGGAGATCGCCTGGCGCCAGGGCTGGATCTCTGACGAGGCGCTGGCGTCACTGGCACAGCCACTGGCAAAAAGCGGGTATGGCGCCTATCTGTTGCGTCTGCTGCAAGAGCCCTTTGGCAAAATGCACCCCGATTGGGATTGATAAGGCACTCCATTGGGTGATATATCCTTGCCCATTATTCCAAAGAAAACACCTATGCACTTTATTTCATTGAAGATTCCGGATGTTATCCAGATCCGCCACCAGCGTCATCCAGATGAGCGGGGCGACTTCATGGAGCTGTTTCGCCACGATCTCTTCACCCGCAGATGCGGTGATTTTTGCTTCGTTCAGGACAATTTGAGTCGTTCCCGACAAGGGACACTACGGGGGCTGCATTATCAACGCCAGCGGCCCCAAGGCAAGCTGATACAGGTGCTGGCAGGCACCATCTTCGACGTGGCCGTCGACGTGCGCGCCGGGAGCCCGACCCTGGGCCAGTGGGTGGGGGTGTCGCTCTCGGCCGAGGAGGGAACCTCCCTCTGGATCCCGCCAGGTTTTGCCCACGGTTTTTATGTTCAGAGCGAATGGGCCCAGGTGCTTTACAAATGCACCGATTATTACGCTCCCGAGCTGGAAGCCTCCCTTCACTGGTCGGATCCGACACTGGCTATTGAGTGGCCCCTCATGGACAATGTGCCATTACGCTTGTCAGAGAAAGACCGTCACGCCCCTCTCTGGCAATCAACTCATCTTCAGAGCCCGATATGAACAAACAAGTATTCGATAATTCAGACAGTCAGTTGCCCCAGGGTTGGCAAGCCTCTTCCGGTGATGAAATCGATCTGCGTGAGCTGATCCTGGTCCTGTGGCGCCAGAAAATACTGATCCTGCTGGTCGCAGGCGTCTTTGCCGCAGCAGGTATCGCCTATGCCCTGCTGGCCCCCCAGGTCTGGGTCAGCCAGGCCGAGATCAGGTCGCCCACCCTCAAGGAGGTGGAGTCCCTCGAGCTCAACATCAACCAGCTGATCAATGCTCAGGTACCGGTGGCGGCTTTTACTGCCTTTGACAAGAAGGCGCTTTATAGCGACTTCGTCAACAACTTCAACAGCTTCAACAACAAGCGCCAGTTCCTGCAAGAAAGGGGTTACCTGGATGCCGAGGCCGTGCAGGCCGACGTCACAGACCCCAAAGGCAAGCGGCTGCTGCTCAAGAAGATGGCCGAGGGGATCAGCGCCAAGGCACCGGACAAATTGCGTGAAGAGGTGACGCTCTCCTTTGCCGCGGCCACGGCGGGGGAGGCCAAATCCCGGCTGGAGCAGTACATCGCCTTTATCCAGCATCAGGAGTCGGCGGCCAAGGGCAAGGAGCTGTATACCATCTGGCAGAACCGCATCAAGACGCTGCAGACCCAGTTCGAGAGTGCCAAGGCCGATACCCTCAAGCAGTTGCAAGACGATATTCTGCGTACCGAATATGGTTTGCGCATTACACAGGCGGCCGGGCTGGAGGCGCCGGTGCAGAATCTGCAGGAGCAGGGGAGCCTTCCCATCGATCTGGGGGCGCGCGCCCTCTCCGAGAAGCTCAAGATCCTCAAGGAGATCAAGAACCCCGAGTTCCTCAACCCGGCGCTGAGCGACCTGCGCCTGCAATTGGGCAGTCTTGAGGCCCTCAAGCTTGAAGCACAGCCCTTCCAGTCGTTCGCCTATCTGGCTTCGCCGAGTGAGCCCCTGAGCCGCGAGCAGCCCAAGCGCCCTCTGGTCGTGGTGCTGGCTACCCTGCTCGGTGGCATGCTGGGGGTGGGCATCGTGCTGGTGCGCCATGCGTTTTGCCGACCGGAATCGGCACAAGGATGATTGAAGTGAACAAGGGGGGCTTTGCCCCCCTTCATGTATGGCGTGTCGGAAGAAAACGAGCATGAGCATGACACAACAGGGAGCAGTGACGGTGATGTCGACGACAGGGATATTGGGGGTTGTCAGCCTCCTTTACTGGTTGTTTGGCATGCATTTTTTCATGCACAACCCGGGCGGGGCAGGGCTCTATCTGCCGTTCAATGCCTGGGGCTGGATCTTCGCCAGCCTGGTGATGGCCCTGGGGCTGTGGCATGTGACCCTCAGCCAGCGACTGGTGGTCTCGCCGCTGCTGACTGCCCAGTGGCTGGGGGGGATCTTGTTGTTGCTGCCCATGGCCTATCCGGGATTCGAGCTCAAGGACTATGCCATTCCCCGGCTGCTGGGGCTGTTTGCCGGCCTGCTGTTTCTGGCAAGCCTCTATCAGTGGCGATTCGGCCGCGAGGGGCGGGACAGGCTGCTCTATCTGCTGCTGGGGGCCGTTGCCATCGAGGCGCTGCTCGGCCTGGTGCAGTATTACCTGCTGGTGCCGGGCAACTGGATTGGGTACGACACCCAGACCAACCGCCCCTATGGCATCTTCCAGCAACCCAACGTGATGGCGAGCTTCATGGCGACCGGCCTGTCACTGGCCATCTGGCTGGAGCTGCGCGGTGATGCCAACCCTTGGCTCAAGGGGCTGCGCTATGGGGTGATCCTGGCCACTTCTCTGCTGCTGGTGGTCCTGCAATCGCGAGTCGGGCAACTGGGCGGCGTGATGGCTCTCTTGCTGCTGTCCGCCCAGCTGGGGCGTGAGCGGCGGCTGGGCCGGATGCTCGCGCTGGTGGCCCTGGGCATTCTGCTCGGGCTGGCCTCGCAATACCTGATGGCCGGAGCCAGACGAGGGCTGGAGATCTACCAGTCCGGCGGCATGCGCTCCATCTACTGGCCCTACGCCGCCAAGCTGATTGCCCAGATGCCCTGGACCGGTTGGGGCTATGGCAGCTTCGAGTCGGTGTTTCTCCATCACTACATGGCCGACAAGGCGCTGAACCTGGCCATGGTGCAGATCGAGTACAACCTGGATCACCCCCACAACGAGTTTCTCTACTGGGCGGTGGAAGGGGGTCTGGCACCCATGCTGGGCATGGTGCTGATGGGCGGGGCCCTGCTGTGGCGTCTGAGCCGGGCGGGCTGGGTCAAGGGCGCCGCCTTGCTTGCGCTGGTGACCCCCATCTTGCTGCACACCCAGACCGAGTACCCCTTTTACCACGCCATCGCCCTGTGGTGGGCGCTCCTGCTGCTCCTGTATGCGATGGATGCGGAGGTGGAGGAGCAAGGCCACGGCAACTGGCGCGACCATCTGTGCCGCCCCTGGTTGCTGCTGCGCTTCATGGCCATCGCCATTCCCCTGATCGTCATCCCCTTCATGCTGACCGCCATGCACACCGCCTGGGTGGTGACCAAGTATGAGCGGGGCGGTTACAAGCAGCCTGCGCTCCTGCTCGACATCGTCAACCCCATGGCCTGGCTGACCCGGGTGGAGTTCGACGTGAACGCGGTGCGCCTCATGGTCGGTCTGCAGGCCAACAACCAGGCGGAGCTTGAAGCCTACCTCGACTGGGGGCAGGCCTTCGTGCGCCATACCCCGAGGGCCAATATCTACGCCAACATGGTGATCGCCCTCAATGCCCTGGGGCGCACGGCGGAGGCGGACAACCTGCGGGCAAGCGCCCTGATGCTCTATCCGGGTGAGCCTTTGCTCACCGTGTCGGCCGCAAGAAAGGTGGCCGCGACCCTGGAGCGCAAGCCCTCTTCATGAGGGCCGTCTCAACCCGTTTAACCTCACGGCCGCCTTTGCGGCCGTGATGGTTTTTGTGCCCGCCTCGTTGAAGGGGGAGGGGGCTGGTTGCCAAAGAGGTTCCCGGCCATCCGTTCACCTCGCCCGCGCACCGCGGCCGTTTTGCTGTACAAGGTTGCAGCAAGGGTTTCATCGGCTCGCAAAAATGGGGTTATCTGCTGGACGGCGCAAGCGCCTTGGTTAAGATAACCGTCTTAACGTCTTGTTTGGCAAGGGAGTATGACATGGAGATAGTACTAGGCCCATTAGAGGCCCGCGTGATCGGCTGCCTGATTGAGAAAGAGATCTGCACGCCGGATCAGTACCCTCTCTCGCTCAATGCACTGGTCAATGCCTGCAACCAGAAGAGCAACCGGGAACCCGTGCTGGAGCTCGCCGAGCTGGATATTCGCGCCGTGATCGACGAGCTGATCCGACGCCGTCTGGTGGTCAATACCGCCGGTTTCAACGCCAGGGTGCCCCGCTATCAGCATCGTTTCTGCAATACCGAGTTCGGCGAGCTGAAGTTCTCGGCCCAGGAGCTCGGCATTATCTGCGAACTCTTGCTGCGTGGCCCGCAGACCCCGGGTGAGCTGCGCTCGCGCACCAACCGGCTGTGCAGTTTTGACGATGTGACCGAAGTGGATGCCGTGCTGGCCACCCTCATCGAGCGGGGGCCCTATGTGGTCAAGCTGCCCCGTGAGCCGGGCAAGCGGGAATCCCGCTACGCGCACCTGTTCAGTGGCGAGGTGGATCTGCAGGCGCTGGCCGACGCGGCGCCCGCTGGCAACCTTGTGTCACCGGCGGCAGACAGACTGGCGGCGCTCGAAGAAGAGGTCGAGCACCTCAAGGGGCAGTTGCAGGGGCTGGAAGCCCGTCTGGCCCGGCTGGAAGGCTGAGCCAACAATCTGTTTCCAGAAGGCGCTGCGGCGCCTTTTTTGATGACCGCGCCCCTCCTGCGGCCCGTTGCCCGGTGGCAGGGGCGAGTGCCCTGTCAGCCCTGTCGCTAGTGTACCCATCAAAGGCGCCAGCTTTTTTGCACTATTTCGCGCTTAAGGGTCGAGCCGCCGCCGCTTTCCCGTTAAAATTCCGCCTTTGCACTTGCCCGTGAGTTCTGATGTCAGCCTTCACCCTCTCTTCAGATTGCTATGCCCTGCTGTGCGAGCTGCAATTGCAGCGCGCCGCCAGCACTCGTTACCTGCAAGACACCCTCTATGCCCCGGGCGCACCCGGGCGTGCGCTGCTGGACACCCTTGATCAGTTGCAGCAGTGGGGGCTTGTCCGTCAACGAACGGAGCAGCAGTGGAGTCTGACGGCAGAGGGAACCCTGACCCTGATCCTGGCGGTGCGTGCGGGAGAGTGCCCCATGCCGCAGTGGTCCCGCATCCCCTCGGTCACGGGCCTGGAGCGGGCACAGGAGGTGGTGCGCGAGCTCTGTCTGGGGGAGGCGGGGCAGATCCCGGCCTATTACCAGAGTGCCGAGCTCCTGAGCCTCCTGGATCTCCCCGATGCTCCCCGCCTGCTGGCAGGCTCCAGCCCCGCCTGGCAGGCCCTGCTGCTCGAACACTTCGCCCTGCAGGCCCTGCTTGACGCAGAGCCTGACGAGGGCTGGCCGCTGGCAACGCTGGTCGCCTCCTGCTCCCCGGCGCTCTCTGGCCAGATCCAGGCTCGCGCCCGAGAATGGGAGTGGCTCTGCGGTTCCTTTGGGGGCGAGGTAACCACTCACTGGCCTGCACTGCAACAACTGGCGCAGCAGGGGGATGAGCAACCTCTGGCCGAGCGGCTGCTGGGGGCGCTTGGCCAGTGGCAGGGGCAAGAGGCGTCGCCCTGGCCCCGGATGTTCAGCGCCTTGCTCTGGCTCGGCTGGTTGCAACAGGCAGATCCGGTGCAGGGGAGCGAGCAGCGCAAGAAGTGGCAGCGCAGTCTGGGCCATCACTCCCCCCTGCTGGCCGATCTGCTGGGGCAGTGGGCCGGAGATCGCCACGGCCAGGCGGTCGGCCTGTTCGATACCCTGCAACTGCCGCTGGAGGAGCTCCACTGGGGTTACCTCTGGCTCGATCTCTGCGCCCTGGCGCGCCACGGCGAGCAGAGCCCCCAGGTGACCATCTTGCACAAGTGGGACCTCTCCCACGTGCTGGACGCCGAGCCCCGGCATCGCCTGATGGCCTTCTGCCAGGATCTGCTGCGACTCCTGCTGGGCCGGGAAGCCGCCCATTGGCCCCTGCGCGCGTTGCGTCCTGCTCAAGGGGAGGAAGAGGATGCCACCGAGGAGGAAGGCAAGGCCCCCGCCTCGGCAAGCTGGCTCAACTGGCTGCAGGGGTTGGGACGCTCGAGCGGGGTGCGCAAGCCCCAGGAGCGGCTGGTCTGGCTGCTCCACGCAGAGGGGCCTGAGCTTGAGTGCAAGATCCAGAAGCAGAGCACCAAGGGGGAGTGGACCGCCGGGCGAAGGGTCGATCCGGCCCTGCTTTCCACCCAGTACGCCAGCCTGCTGGACGAGGCTGACTGGGCACTGGTGCGCACCCTGCCGCGCAACATGGGCAAGCTGCCCCGGGATGCCTGGGTGCCCCTGGCAAACCACCCTCGCCTCTTCAATGCCAAGGGGCAGAAGCTGCAACTGGCCGTCAGCGCCCCCCTGCTGCAACTGGTACAGAGCGGGGAGGGCATGAGTGCCAGACTACATCCTGCTCCCGCCGCCCGTGGTGCGCACATCGTCCCCCTGGCTCAGGATTTGTGGCAGCTTATTCTGACACCGCAGGCACTGCTGGACAGATTACCGGCCCTGGAGGCCATTCCGGCATTGCCGCCGGCCGGGCTCGAGGAGCTGCAACGCACGCTGGATGCGATCCCCGATCTCCCCTGGCACAGCCAGGTGGCGGGGCTCAGGGGCAATGCCGAGCTGGCCCCCTGGCCCGGCGTTCCTTCCGTCCTGCTCGACTGGCAGGAGGGGCAGCTCGTGGTCCAGCTGGTGACCCGGGAGGGGGACCTGCCGCCCTTGCCTCTGGGCAAGGGGGAGGCCATCGTGCGCCAGGGTATCCGGGAGTATCACTACTGGCAGCGGGATCTGGCTGCCGAGAAGGACGATGCCCAGCGCCTTCGCAACCAGTTGCCCATCGGCCTGCCCGGCAACGAGTGGAAGCTGGACGGGGAGCAGGCGCTTACCCTGGTCAACGCCCTGCCCGAGCTGGTGGACGCCGGTGTGGTGGTGCACTGGCACCAGGACAGCGCCCGCCTCAAGAGCCTTGATGAGGCGGCCCTGAGCCTGCGCATCGAGCGGCGTCAGGACTGGTTCCAGGTGGAGGGGGCGCTCTCGTTGGACGAGCACCAGATCCTCGATCTTCGCCTAATCCTGCGCCAGCTGACCCCGGGCCAGCGTACGGTGCAGCTCGACGAGAAGACCAGCCTGATGCTGAGCGACAAGCTGGTGGAACGCCTCACCGTGCTCGGGGCCATGCTGGACAACGAGCAGCGCATCAACAACACGCTGGCCTATCCGCTGGCCCGCCTGCTCTCCGTCATCACCACCGAGGGGGATGCCGCCTGGCAGAATCTCCAGCAGGAGTGGCAGCAGGAGGTGAGCTGTCCCCCCGAGCTGCTGACGGCGCTGCGGGACTATCAGAAGGAGGGGGTACGCTGGATGGCGACCCTGGCCCATCACGGCTTTGGCGCCTGTCTGGCCGATGACATGGGCCTGGGCAAGACCTTGCAGGCCCTCATCGTGCTGCGTATGCGCCAGCACCTGGGCCCGGCGCTGGTAGTGGTGCCCAAGTCAGTGGTCACCAACTGGCAGGAGGAGGTGGCCCGCTTTGCCCCCGAGCTCGAGGTGGTGGTGTTCGACCATCCCGCCGAGCGGGAGACCTTGATCCAGGGGGCCAGGGCCGGACAGATCGTCCTGGTCAACTACGGCATGCTCGGCAGTCTCTCCCAGGCGCTCAAGTCCCGCCGCTGGTCGAGCATGGTGCTGGATGAGGCACAGCAGATCAAGAATGCCGGTACCCAGCGCGCCAAGCTGCTGTTCCAGCTCGACGGGGATTTTCGCCTCGCCCTCTCCGGCACCCCCATCGAGAACCATCTGGGGGAGCTGTGGAGCCTGTTCAGCTTCATCAACCCCGGCCTGCTCGGGAGCCTCGGGGAGTTCAAGCGCCGCTTTGGCAAGGCGGTCAAGGATCCCCAGCACATGGCGATGCTGCGGGCGGTGATCAGCCCCTTCATCCTGCGCCGCCTCAAGCAACAGGTGCTGACGGAGCTGCCGGACAAGACCGAGATCATCCATCACATCAGCCTCTCCCCCGAGGAGCGTCAGCTCTACGAGGCGACCCGGCGCGAGGTGGTGCAGCAGGTGCAAAGTGCCGATGGCCGTGCCCTGATGCATGTGCTGAGCGGCCTGACCCGGCTGCGCCGACTCTGCTGCTCCCCCCAGCTGGTGATGCCGGAGTGGTCCCAGACCAGCAGCAAGCTGGACGAGGCGATGGCGCTGCTGGACGAAGCCATCGATGGTGGCCACCGGGTGCTGGTGTTCAGCCAGTTTGTCGATCTGCTGAGCCTGCTGCGCAGCCGTATCGAACAGCGGCAGTGGGACTACTGCTATCTGGACGGGGGCTGCTCGGCCAAGTCCCGTCAGGAGTCCATCCTGCGTTTTCGCCACGAAACGGTGCCGCTCTTCCTCATCAGCCTCAAGGCGGGGGGCACGGGTCTCAACCTGACCCAGGCCGATACCGTGCTGCACCTCGATCCCTGGTGGAACCCGGCGGTGGAGGATCAGGCGAGCGATCGGGCGCACCGCATGGGCCAGACCCAGCCGGTGACCGTCTATCGCCTGGTGTGCGAGCAGACGGTGGAGGAGAAGATAGTGGCGCTGCACGACGAGAAGCGGGCACTGGCCGACGGCCTCCTGAGCGGCCAGTCCGAGGTGAAGGGGCTGGATGTGGAGAGCCTGCGGGCACTGCTGATGAGCTGACGGCGATGGGCTGTCGCCCGATGTGACAAGGGGAGCATCCGTGATGCTCCCCTTGTCGTTTGTGGCGGTGCCGAGCCTGCGCTACCCCTGATAGAGGTAGAGGTGCAGCCGCTCTATGATGGGGTCACCGCCAATCTTGCGATCCCGGCGTGCCTGGCGCAGCTTGGGCGGGTAGTGGCCCAGATGGGTGACGGCCGGCTGGGTATCGGAGCAGAGCAGCAGGGGAAGGCTCGCCTTGATCTGCTGCTTGCGGGGCTCCCGGTCCTGCCAGAGCAGGTTGATCATGGGGTGGGTCTTGACCGGCCTGCGGATCCGCAGGGCGGCATCCGCCGGCAGGCGGCGAATGTCGTATACCTCCTGATCCACCATCTTGCTCCACTCTTCGTTGTCAAAGAGCGCCGGTACATACCGGCGGCTGCGCTCCAGCATCTCCAGTACCTGCTCCCGGCTGAGGCGGCTGATGCTCTGCTTGTCGGCCCAGGTGAAGCCCAGCGAATGCAGATCCCCCTGAAGCCAGGTCAGCTTGCGATAGACCTGCAGGGTGATGACACCGGGCAGGGCGCCGTGCACCAGCTCGAACTTCTCGTCCCGCCCGCCCGCCGCCTGCACCATGGCCTTGAAGGCGAGCTTGTGCGCGTTGATCTCCTCGATGACGGGGGCCAGCTCCCTGGCGCAGGCGGCAGGAAAGCGCAGCCAGCCGGGCAGACGGTGGGTCGCCTTGGTGGAGCAGCCGGGGCGGGCGCTGTGGTCCTGAAAGGCGGCGAGGGTGGCGGCCAGGGCCGCCTCGCCCGAGAGATAGCCCACCTCGATGGCCTCGATGGGCTCATGCTCTTCCCCCTGGGCCACGGCCGGGAGAGGATAGACATGAGCCTCCAGCAGGTCGAGCTGGCCCAGTTGCCGGGCAAGGCGTGCCAGCGACGCCTCCAGCAGGGCCATCTGTTGACGCAGGGCGGCGGTGGGGGTAAAGGTGTCCATCGGCAGATCCTGTGTGTGCCCCTCCCCTGTTCAGCATGATATTGGGGCAGTGTGGGGAGGCAGCATGATAAACCACTGTATAAATAACCATACCAGTATGATGGCAGGGTGCCAAGTGTCCGGTGCCACCCTGACAATGGGGGTGACATGGGAGGCATCCGGTTCAGGTTGCCTGTTCGTATCTTTTTGTTAAATAACGATCTTGTCGCGATCTATTTGTTAACAAACCCTGGTGACCGAGAGTTTGCACCCTGCTGACTCGTCGTCGTGCCGTGCATAGCTAGCGTGGGAAAGTGCATAGTTAGAAGTGGGTAGCGCAGGAGAAAATGCTGCCAGGCTGCCAGGAGGAAAGTTTCAGTATTATTTCATTTTAAAATCATATGGTTATGGTTATTGCCCTGGCGATATCAACCATTACTTTTACTAATGTCATGTATCAAAATTCGTCAATTGAGGCACCTCCCCGCCCTGACTAAGCTTTGCGCATCAAATCCGAGCCTTGCGCAGAACGAGAGAGAGGAGCCATAT
This sequence comes from Aeromonas sp. R7-5, assembly GCF_040908015.1. Lineage (NCBI taxonomy): Bacteria > Pseudomonadati > Pseudomonadota > Gammaproteobacteria > Aeromonadales > Aeromonadaceae > Aeromonas > Aeromonas sp. R7-5. The sequence goes on from NZ_JBFOCZ010000032.1 coordinate 447,143, forward strand.
CATGGCCAACATGACTTATACCGAAGCCGGTTACCAGCATTCCAGCGAATCGAATCTGGTTGCTCGCGTCAAGATGACCGTCCTGACCTGGCTGGAACGCAGCCGCAGCCGCCGCCAGCTCTCCGAGCTGCCCGCCTACCTGCTCAAGGACATCGGTCTGAACGAAGCCGACCGCTATCAAGAGACCACCAAGCCGTTCTGGCGTGGTTGATCAGCCGGGCATGGATGCCTTGTTTTTCTGCTGATCCCAGGGGCATGCTGCCCGCCTGTCTGCCGAAGACATGCTGTCTTCACCTGCCGATACCCGTTCACCGCTTTCCCTCTCCCGTGTTTCCCCCCGCTTGATCCTGTTGCTTGAGTTGTCACTCATTTTCACCATTTTTGTATCCTTACTGTTTGAATTTGTTTAAAAACTGATTTTAAGCCCGGTTGCCTTGCGTATAATCCGGCCATGGCATTCCAGACTAAAGGGTGAGACGGATGATTCCCCAGCATGACTTTTTGGCCCTGACGCGCCGCCATGAGTGGCAGCTCGAGCCTTTCGCCTTCAATCTGACCGACGGTACCCGGGTGAGCGTGTGGGATACCGGCGTGATCTGCCTGGAACCCGCTTCCGAGGCGGGGCAACCCGGGCACAAGGACATCGTCCTCTCCTGCGGCATCCACGGCAACGAGACAGCCCCCATCGAGATCTGCAACCAGTTGCTGACCCGGTTGCTCGCAGAGGAGCTCAAGGTTCGTCACCGGGTGCTCTTCCTCTTTGGCAACCCCGCCGCCATGAACCAGGGGGTGAGGGAGGTGGAAGAGAACATGAACCGCCTCTTCTCGGGCGCCCACAGCAAGGGGGAGGGGCTGTGCAACCGGGAGCGCATCCGCGCCATGCGTCTGGAGCAGTATGTGAGCCGCTTCTTTGCCGACTCGGCCAGGCCCCGTTACCACTACGATCTCCATACCGCCATTCGCGGCTCGCGCCACGAGAAGTTTGCCGTCTATCCCTTCCCCCACGAACGCCCTCACTGCAAGGAGCAGGTACGTTTCCTCGGTGCCTGCGGCGTGCGCACCATACTGCTCTCGAGCGGCCCGACCACCACCTTCAGCTATTACAGCTCGCACCAGCACGGCGCCCATGCCTTTACGGTGGAGCTGGGCAAGGTGCGGCCCTTCGGTGAAAACGACATGACTCGCTTCATCGAGGTGCGCCAGACATTGCAGGAGCTGGTGACCCGGGATGAGGTGGCCCTCGAGCCCTGGCGAGCCGATGACTTCACCCTTTTTGCCATAGATCGGGTGATCAACAAGCAGTCGGAGCAGTTCCGCTTCCTGTTTGCCAGCGATGTGGACAACTTCACCGAATTTCCCCAGGGTTTTGTGCTGGCAGAAGATGGGGATCGGCAATACAGGGTAGAGAAACCGCGGGAAGCGGTGGTCTTCCCCAACGCCAACGTGGCCATCGGACAGCGCACCATGCTGCTGGTGGTACCCACCCGTTTGTGGGAGTGAATTGATGCCTTTTTGTCATGCTGATCCTGCGCCACGGGCGGTGGCAAGCAGCATGGCGGTGATGGGCGTGATCCCGAACTCGATATGACAGGGAGCCTGAACAGGCTCCCTTCTTTGTTTCTGCTCGACGAAAATTCCAATTACCTTCGAGAATAAAAGAAGTTTCTACTGGTCTTACCTGGATGAATCTCGTTGCCCTTTGATTAACATGTTGTTTACATTTTAAATGTCACCTCATGGTGGTGACGCTGACAACGGCAAGGAGCCAGTTATGACCCATGTCGACATCCCCTTCCTTCGTTACCTCGATGAGGAGGGGCGCCCGGTCGCGACACTGCCGACCTGGCTGGACAAGGCGATGCTGCACACCTTCTACCGCAACATGGTGATGGTGCGCAGTTACGACAAGAAAGCGATAGCACTGCAGCGAACCGGCAAACTCGGCACTTTTCCCTCTCATCTCGGGGCGGAAGCGGTGGGGATCGGGGTCGGGCTCGCCATGCAGCCAGAGGATGTCTATGTGCCCTACTACCGGGACATGCCCACTCTCTACGTGAGGGGCGTGCCCATGGAGCAGAACCTGCAGTATTGGGGCGGCGATGAACGGGGCAGTGTCTTCTACAAGGCCGATGGCGAGTTGTCGGAAGACTTGCCCATCTGCGTTCCCATCGCCACCCAGATCACCCATGCTGCCGGCATCGCGGCCGCCTTCAAGCTGCGCAACCAGCCCAGGGTCGCCGTGGTGACCATCGGCGATGGCGGCACCTCCAAGGGAGACTTCCTCGAGGGGCTCAACTGTGCCGGTGTCTGGCATCTCCCCATGGTGATGATCATCAACAACAACCAGTGGGCCATCTCGGTGCCGCGCAAGTTGCAGTCGAGCGCGCCCACTCTGGCCCAGAAGGGCATAGGAGCCGGGGTGCGCAGCCTTCAGGTGGACGGCAATGACGTGGTGGCGGTCTATGAGGCGACCCGCGCCGCCGTCGAGCGGGCTCGCAGCGGCAAGGGGCCGACGCTCATCGAAGCCGTCAGCTACCGGCTCGGGGATCACACCACCGCCGATGATGCGACTCGCTATCGTGACGGCGCCGAGGTGGAAGCGGCCTGGGCCAGGGAACCGGTCAAGCGGCTGCGCCAGTTCATGTTTGAACGGGGCTGGTGGGACGAGCATAAGGAACAGGCGCTGCTGGCAGAGGCGGGCCGGGAAGTGGAACGCGCCGTTGCCGCCTATGAGGCCATCACGCCCCAGGCGCCGGAGACCCTGCTCGATTACCAGTTTGCCGAGCTGCCGAAGGCCTATCTTGCCCAGCGCCAGCGCATCATCGCCAAGGGCATGCAGCAGAGCGGGGAGGGACTATGAGCGATATCACGCTGCTCGAAGCGATCAATCTGGCGTTGCACCACGAGATGGCACGCGATCCTGATGTGGTGGTACTGGGGGAGGATGTGGGGGTCAACGGCGGTGTGTTTCGCGCCACTGTGGGGCTTCGCGATAAATTCGGGTTCAAGCGGGTCATCGATACGCCGCTGGCCGAAGGACTCATCGCCGGGGTGGCGGTGGGCATGGCGACCCAGGGGCTCAAACCCGTGGCCGAATTCCAGTTCCAGGGCTTCATCTTCCCGGGCATGGAGCAGATCATCTGCCAGGCGGCACGGATGCGAAACCGGACCCGTGGCCGCATCACCTGTCCCATCGTTTACCGCTCCCCCTACGGCGCCGGCATCCATTCACCCGAGCACCACAGCGAGAGCGTCGAGGCCCTGTTTGCCCATATCCCCGGGCTGCGGGTCGTGATCCCTTCGAGCCCGAAGCGGGCTTACGGCCTGCTGCTGTCGGCCATTCGGGATCCGGATCCCGTGATGTTCTTCGAGCCGGATCGCATCTATCGCTCCATGAAGTCGGATGTGGTGGATGACGGCATCGGTCTGCCGCTGGATGTCTGCTTCACCCTGCGTCCCGGCCGGGACATCACTGTGGTGGCCTGGGGTGCCTGCATCCAGGAAGTCATGCGTGCGGCGCACCTGCTGGCGGAGCAGGACATCCAGTGCGAGGTGCTGGATCTTGCCACCATCAAACCCCTGGACATGGAGAGCATCCTGACCTCGGTACGCAAGACTGGGAGGCTGCTGGTGGTACACGAAGCCTGTGGCAGTTTCGGGGTGGGTGCCGAAATCGTGTCCCAGGTGACCGAAGAGGCGATGACTGCCCTCAAGGCGCCGCCAAGACGCCTCACCGGCGTGGATGCCGCCGTCCCCTACTATCGCAACGAGGAGTATTACCTCATCACCGAGCAGGAGATCGCGCAGGCGGCTCGGCAACTGATGGAGAACCAGTGGCTATGACGCACGACAGGTACGGATGCGCAAGTGCCAGGGCCACAGGGCTCTATGGTGTCTGTCAATGTTTGGTGATGTCCCAGCAGAGGGAGAGCAGGTCATGAAATTTTTCAAATTGCCGGATCTGGGCGAAGGACTGGCCGAGGCCGAGATCGTCGAGTGGAAGGTGAGCGCCGGTGATACGGTGCAGGTAGATCAGGTACTGCTGTCGGTGGAGACAGCCAAGGCGCTGGTGGATGTGCCCTCGCCGGTGGCCGGGGTCATCGCCAGATTGTGCGGGCAGGAGGGGGACATCCTCCACATCGGGGCACCGCTGGTGGAGTTTGAAGGGGGCGAGGATGACGGCACCGTCGTTGGCAAGGTCAGCGCCCATCAGCAGCATATCGAGGATCATTTCGTGGTGGGGGCCATGGCGCCCGGCGGCACGCTGGTGCAAGCCATGCCAGCGGTACGTCTGCTGGCGCAAAAACTGGGGCTGGACATCGACAAGGTCAAGGGAACCGGCAGCGCTGGCATGGTGACCGAGCAGGATGTGCAACAGGCGTTCGAGGCCCAGCAGGAGAGTGGCAACGAATTCCTGAAAGGCTCGCGCCGGGCCATGGCCAAGGCGATGGAGCTCTCGCACCGGACTGTGGTGCCGGTGAGCATCACCGACGAAGTGGACTTGCGCCACTGGCGCCCGGATGAAGATGTGACGGTGCGCCTCATCAAGGCGATCGGCGTGGCGTGTCGGGCCGAACCCTCCATGAATGCGTGGTTTGACGGAGAGACCCTGTCGCGGCGTCTGTTCAGGGAGGTCAATGTGGCCATCGCGGTCGACTCCAAGCATGGGCTCTATGTGCCCGTGATGGAGAACGTGGCAGAGCGGGACCCGGCTGACATACGGCAGGGGCTGGATCGGATGATCGCCGATGTGAAGGCCCGTGCCGTGCCGCGGGAAATGCTGCAGGGGGCAACCATCACCCTCACCAACTTTGGCGCCATCGCTGGCCGTTACGCCAGCCCCATCGTCACACCACCCCAGGTGGCCATCATAGGAGCGGGCAAGTTGTTCGAGAAGGTGGTGTTCATCCACGGCGAGGCGCGCCCGGTGCGTGCACTTCCCCTGTCGATGACGTTTGACCACAGAGCCTGCACCGGTGGAGAGGCGGCTCGCTTCCTCAAAGCCCTGGTTCAGGCACTGGAGTCGGCACAGGTCTAAACCGCCGTACCCCGCTGCTGGCGGGGTACAAATTTGTTTGCGTAATCGACAAAGGCACGTATAATCTCAACCAGCTTGAAAGGGCGATAGTTATGTCAATGAATATGATGTTTTACATCTTTTCCTGTTGTTCATAAGTAATCCCGTTTTTTGAGCTTTACCCGCTGAAAAGCATAAGTAATTATTTTGAATACAGGTTTAAAGATATGTCTAACATGATCACCGGTACCGTTAAGTTTTTCAACGAAACCAAAGGTTTTGGCTTCATCCAGCAAGAAAACGGCCCGGACGTTTTCGTTCACTTCAGCGCCATCCAAGGTAACGGCTTCCGTACCCTGGCTGAAGGTCAGCGCGTACAGTTCTCTGTGACCCAAGGTCAAAAAGGCCCGCAGGCTGAGAACGTAACTGCTCTGTAATTCTTGCAGAATTTAAGAAAGCCGTGGTACCTCTGGTGCCACGGCTTTTTGTTTTCATGGCTTCATCAATACGCGTCATGACCCTGATCTCCTCCCTCTTGCTGACCGTGGCGTTGACCGGTCAGGCCAGCACGCCAACGCCGGATCCTGCGGTGAATGATGCCGTGTCCGTGTGTCAACAGTTTGTACATGTTCGTCTGGGAAACGCGGTGAAACCCGATGAGATCAGGGTACAGCCGGTGCCAAAACGGGCGGGAGAGTGGCTGGTCGATGGCAAGATAAAAGGACCCGAAGGTCCTTTGCTGTTTGCTTGTCTGCTGCGACAAGGAGAGCGCTGGGAGTTGCTCAACTTCTCGCTCTGGGCACCACAACCGCTCAATTCGGCTTGAGTGCGACCAGCAGGTGTTGGAGATGCTCCAGCATGGTCATGCCGAAAGGGGTCAGATAGCCGCCATCTGCTGCGGTGATCAGGCCCTGGCTGTGCAGGCGCGCTGCCGCCTGGCAAAGCGCTTCCGACATGTCGCTGCGCAGCTTGATCCCCAGGCTCATGTTGGCCGGATCAAAACACGCCAGTATTTTCAGCTCATTCACAAAATCGTCAGAAACCTGGTTGATCCCACTCATGGATGCACTCCTTACGCTAAAGATGTATGCAACCTAGCATCCCCGGTGCCTCTTTAGTGGGCGCTGGCTCAAACAATTGGCCTTTATCGGGGCCGCTCTGGTTCAAACGCTGCTTTTTTGGGCGCTATCTATCACCGGCCCGGCTGGACGCAAACGCCCCCAGCAAGGCAAACATGCTAGAATGGCACCCTCGTTCACCCTCATGACCAGGCGTGATGCCAGGTCATCTTGTTCAAGGCGCGTCTCATGATCACTGTTACTCTGGTCTCTCTGCTGCACTCTCTGGGTCCCCGTTTTCCTGTTTATGCTCCCTCCTTGCTGCTCCCTCTCCTGGCGCAACATCAAGGAGATCTCTGGCTGCCGACCATTCGTGGGGAAGACGTGACAACCCTGCGTCAGCATGGCAAGGATGCCCAGAGTCTGGCTACCTTGTCGGCAGGCTGGTGCGAGTTCGCGGCCCAGAGCAAAGAGACGCCGGAGCTCGATGCGCTGGCAAGCTACGATGAGGAGATGCTGGACAACCTGCAGATGTACTGGCGCCACCCGAGCAAGATAAACAGCCCGATCACCGATAACCTGTTCGAGTTGCGCCGTGAGGTGGTGGACGAGGCCCATGGCGGCACGCTGGTTGCTGCCTGGAGTGCCGCCCAGCAAGCACGGCTTGAGCAGATCATGGTGGGGGTCGCTGCGGGGCGGGATCAGCTCTGCTTTGTGGAAGTGGAGTCCGCCTATTGGCTGAGGGAGCGACTGGGTGAGACCGCGGGACTCCGGCTGTTGACCCCCGAGCTGGGGTGAGGCGATGGAAAGACGGATGACCCATTACTCCTGCTGGACAAGGGGTCGGCAAGATGTGAACATGTCGCCCTTTATTGAACGAGAGACTTGACCGATGAGCTATGAACTTAGCGACACCGAGCGCAATGCCGCGCTGCAACTGAACGCCGATTACCGCTTTGATCACTTCATCAGCAAGTTGGTCGAGCACGAAGAGCTGTTTGTCCTGACCGACGAACACGGCGTCATGATGCTGACGACCGAAGAGGAAGACTGTATCCCGGTATGGCCGCATCCCGACTACGCCAAGGCCTGGGCCGAAGGGGAGTGGGCCGAGTGCAAGCCGCAGTCCATCACCCTCAAGGTGTGGCTGGATCGCTGGGTGGACGGCATGGAGCAGGATGATCTCTGCGTGGCCGTGTTCCCGACGCCGGATCAGGAAGGCATTGTGCTGGACCCGGCCGACGTCGCCGACGCCATTGCGCAAAAGCAGGCCAAACGCGGCTGAGCGCCCTCCGCCTGGTGCCATCCTGGTTGTAACAAAGACCCCGCCAATGTGCGGGGTCTTTTGTTTTGGGGCTGACGGTGCCAGCTGCCCTATTTTTGCTGGTAGGTGGTATCCGTGATGGTCACTGGCAGGAAGGTCTGGCCCCCTTTGATGGCGGCCCGGGTCTGCGCCTTTGCCGCTTCGTCAATCCAGAGCAGGCCGCCGAAGCTGTAACCCGAGTTGGAGCCGTCAAGGGGCCAGTAGAGCAAGTCGCTCTGGGGGGTTGCCGGCACCTTGGGCAGGCGTACCCAGCGCCAGGCGCCGGCCCGGGTATAGGGCACCTGATAGGCGGGGACGAAGCTGGCGAGCTCATAGAGTCGCTGCTGGATCTGGCGGGAGAGGTCGGCCTTCTTGCCGAAATCGAACGCCTTGTCGTATTGCTCCACCAGGGCAGAGATCCTGTCGTCATCGATGTTCATGATGTTGTTGGTCTGGGGCTTGTTGGCATTGACCCTGTGGAAGTGTTCCCAATAGGCGGGATAGCGACCACCGCTCCAGGCCATCCAGGCACTCTGGTGTTTTTTCTCCAGCATGGATTTGAAGCCGGAAGACGCATCCATCAGATTGAGCTCGAGGTTGAGCCCCGCCTTTTTCGCCTCTTCCCGCAGCAGGGTGAGGCGTTGTGCATGTTCCGCCGTGGTGTAGGTGATGCTGAGGGAGAGGGGCTGGCCCTTATCGTTTCGCAAGATGCCATCCGGCCCGGTCTTGGTAAAGCCCGCCTTGGCAAAGAATTCGCGAGCAAGGGCGGGATCGAAGGGGCGCGCCTTGAGGTCGGTATTGGTGAAATCTCCCTGGCCCGAGCCATAGGTGTTGAGACGCTGGTAGTCCCCCCGCAGCAGGGTTGCGATCATCTTGTCCAGGGCGAGGGCGTGCTGGATGCCGAGTCTGACGTCGAGATTGCTCAGCAAGGGATCGGCGGTGTTGAGATAGAGCCCCATGGGGGGCTGAGGCGTCTGGTTGTAGAACCAGAGCCGCTCGATATAGCCCTTCTCGAATTCGGCGGTTTTGCTCTTGTCATGCCACCAGTTGGGCATCACGAGGGGGAAGGTGTCGAGCTCACCGCGCAGGAAGTGCTGCCAGGCGATGTTCTGATCCCTGAGCACCTTGATCTCGATGCGATCCGGATTGAAGCGGTGCTGGAAGTAGCGCTCGTCGTTCCCCCACCAATCCTTGACCCGGTCGAAGGTAACCGACTTGCCCTTCTTGAGCTCGCCAATCTGGTAGGGGCCGGTGACCGGCAGCACCTTCCAGTTGTACTCCTTGACCCAGTTGGCGGTCAGCTTGATGGCGTGGCTGGGCTCCGGGGTGAAGGGGAGAGCTTCGAGCAGATCTTCCCGGCTCTTCTCGGTGCCGCTGGTGATGGCGAGGGTGTGATCGTCAAACTTGGTCACTTCGCTTATCTGGGTGCTGTAGTAGTTGTTGTACCAGGGGTCGTTGATCTCCTTGCTGCGCATCATCTTGAGGGTGAAGACCCAGTCGTCCGCAGTGACGGGCTGGCCGTCCGACCAGCGGGCCTTGGGGTTGATACGAAAATAGAGCGTCTTGTTATCCGCGCCGAAAGCCCACTGGTTGGCCAGCATGGGGATGGGATTGCGCGTCACGGGATGGGTGCTCAGGAGCGGCAGGTTGGTCTCGCGCACGTAGGCCGCAAAACCGCCGTTGGAATCCGGCCCGTATTTGCGCAAGGTGAGCGGAAAGCTCGACATGAAATCCCGGAAGGTGCCGCCTCGCTTGGCCTCTGGGTCTGCATAGACGGGGTCGGTGTCGTTGCTCTCCCATTTGAGATCTGCCGGCAGGGTGGCACTCCAGCCGAACGGGCTCCAGCAGAAGGGGAGCAGCATGGCCGTGACCCGCATGATGCCTGGTAAAGAGGGGATGATCGAAAATGACGGATGACGCATGTCCTTGCTCTCCTGATGATGGCGTCCTGCCGAAATAACGGGGTGGGCCCAAGAGGGCCTGACCCATGATGGGAAGTTTCCCGGGCGAGGTCAATCCTCGGTTTGGGTCTTCAAGAAGCGCATCTTGCCCCCCAGCAGATGCACCACGAAGCCGAGCAGCACCAGACCCGAGCCCAGCCATTGCAGGGGAGTGGGGTGTTCATCGAGCAGCAGGGCTGCGGCCACCATGCCGACACAGGGCACCAGCAGTGAGAGGGGGGCAACCTGGGCCACCGGATAGCGCATCAGCAGCCTCCCCCACAGGCCATAACCGAGCCAGGTGGCGATAAACGAGAGATAGAGCACGCACAAGACGCCCTGCCAACGGATGTTGAGCAGGCTGCTTGCGATGAGTTCGGGCCCCTCGAACAGCCAGGAGAGCGCGAAGAAGGGCAGGATGGGCACCAGCCCGCCCCAGGCGACCAGGCTCGGCAGAGAGGTGCGATAGCGCAGACCTATCTGGCGATTGATGACGTTGCCAAGGCCCCAGCAGGCGGCTGCGCACAGTGTCAGCACAAACCCGATGAGGGTGAGGTTGCCCTCGCCATGGGTGGCAATGAGATAAAGACCTGCTCCCGCCAGCGGCAGTGCCACCCAGTGGTGGGGCTGCCAGCGCTCTCCCAGCCAGATCATGGCGAACAGCAGGGTGAAGACCACCTGGGATTGCAGCACCAGGGAGGCCATGCCGGCGGGCATGCCGAATTTCATGGCGCAGAACAGGAAGGCAAACTGGCCCAGGCTGATGGCACCGCCATAGGCCAGCAGCCAGCGCCAGGGCATGGCAGGCCTGGGGACCAGCAGAATGGCGGGGAAGACGACTCCGACGAAACGCAGTGCTCCCAGCAGCAGTGGGGGGATGCCTTCCAGCCCCCACTTGATGGCAACGAAGTTGAGTCCCCAGCAGAGAATGACCAGGGCGGCCAGACACTTGTCCTTGGTTTGCATGCAGCATCCTTGTTTGAGCGGCGCCGGCACGGCAGGGCGCCGAAGGGGTCGAGCATACCTGCTACAGGGTGGGCACCGTCAAGGGCGCAGGTGTCTGCCGGGCGAGTGCGGGCGGGCTAAGCTAAAAGTGAGAGCCCGGATTGACGGGCTGGCGTCGATGGCTGACCGGAGGTATTCCATGAGCGACCATACCCTGCTGCCCCATGGTGAAGACTTGCGCCGCGCGGTGCGCTGGCTCAGCGAACACCATCAACACGACATCCGGGCCATCGAAGAGGCCTGCCTGCGCTTCGATCTCTCCCCGCTGGATGAGGAGTTCCTGATTCGCCATTGCCGCGAGCAGCCGCCAACAAGCCGGACAGGTTAGACGAAGTTGGCCAGGTTGATGCCAAACTCCTTGGGGTCCACCGTGCTCTCTATGGTCTCCTGAACCCCGTTTTTGGCGAGATCCAGCCACTGCACCTCAAGATAATGGCGATGGCCTGCGTGATAGATCACCTTGACTACGGGCTTGAGCGGTTGCTGTTCGTTGCGCTGCATCACGATGGCCAGGCGCTGGTTGGAGAGCTGTACCAGGGTGCCCACCGGATAGACTCCCATGCACTTGATGAACCTGGTTACCAGGTCGGCATCAAAATGCAGGTCAACCCCCTTGAGCAGAATGCGAAACGCCTGGGTTGGCTGCATGCCCTGTTTGTAGACCCTGTCTGCCGTCACCGCATCGTAGACATCGACGATGCCGCTCATGCGGGTGTAGAGGGAGAGCTGATCCCCCTTGAGGCGCCGCGGGTAGCCGGTGCCATCGATCCGCTCGTGATGGTTGGCGGCCACCTCCAGCATGATGGGGGTGATGCCAGCGGTGGCGGCCAGGATGTCGTGGCTGTGGACCACGTGCTCGCGCATCACCTCCAGCTCCTCATCGGTGAGCTTGCCCGGTTTGTTGAGCACCTCGTCCGGGGTCATGATCTTGCCCACGTCGTGGAGCAGGCCACCGAGGGTCAGCTCCTTGAGCACGCTGCGATCCAGCCCCAGGTAGCGGCCGAAGTTCGCCAGGAGGATGGCGACATTCATGGAGTGCTCCATCAGGTAGGCATCCTTGGCACGGATCCGCGCCAGACAGAGCATGGCATCGCCGTGGGTGAACATGGTATCGACCATCTCTTCGGCCACGGCGGCAAGGGGCGTGATGTCGATGGGCTCTCCGGCCTTGAGATGGCGAATGAACTTGCCCTGGAGTTCGCGCGCTTCCTGATAGAGCCGACGGATCTTGAGCTCGCGCCCTTCACCACTGCCGATCTGACGAGAGGAGCCCGCCCCGTTTGTCACCACATCCGCCGGGCTTGCCGTGCCCCCTCCCGGCAGCTTGCTGCGGGCAAGATCCACCCGCACCGTCAGCACACCGCGCCGGATCAGCGCCTCCACCTGTTGGGGGTTGGTCACCATGCCGGTCTGGGCAATCTCCATGGCGCCGGTCTGGCTGGCAATGGCAATGACGTACATGCCAGGTTTTAGCTGGCTGACGGGGATGACGGGGTGAGACTTCGTCGGCTTCATGGGTACATCCTGGGCTTATTATTATGTGTGATGTCGGTCTGCTGACGGCAGTCTATCACTGGCACATCATGGCGTCAGGCGCCATCTTGAGTCCCTGTCGCTTAGTACTGGTGTTGTCGGGTCTGACCGATATAATGTCGCCCCCAATCATGATGGATTCCGAGGTTTTTGCATGCGGCTCGACAAATTTCTTTGCGATTGCTCCGATTTGACCCGTTCCCAGGCGGGCAAGCTGATCCGTCAGGGGGAAGTGCTGGTAGACGGCGTGCTGGTCAAGCAGCCCGCCTTTCACATCAATGAGCAACACCAGATCGAGTTTGACGGTGTGACCTTGACCCTGAACCTGCAGAATCGCTACTTCATGCTGCACAAGCCGGAAGGATATGTCTGCTCCAACGAGGATCCGGATCACGCCACCGTGTTCCACCTGCTCGACGAGCCGGCCATGGGCAAATTGCACGTGGTGGGGCGCCTCGACCTCGATACCACCGGGCTGGTGCTGATCACCGACGACGGCCAGTGGTCCCATCGCATCACGTCGCCCCGGCACGAGTGTGCGAAGACCTACCACGTCTGGCTGGCTGATCCCGTGAGTGAAGAGGCCATCTCGCTCTTTGCCGACGGTATCTACCTGCGCAACGAGAACGACAAGACCCGCCCTGCGGAGCTGGAGATCCTGGACGAGCGGGAAGCACGCCTGACCATCCACGAGGGCAAGTATCACCAGGTGAAGCGGATGTTCGCCGCCATCGGCAACAAGGTGGTCGGGCTGCATCGGGAACGCATCGGCGATCTGGCTCTGGACGATGAGCTGGCTCCGGGGGAATACCGGGAGTTGACCGAAGAGGAAGTCGCTCTGTTCTAGGGGCGCGATCGCCTCTCTCCCTGTCCGGCACGGGGGAGCATCGGCGGCTCAGTGCCGCCGATGGGCGTGTTGGTCCTTCCTTCTTGCAGGAGAGACGTGGCTCAGTTCCCCATTCCCAGCACCAGGGCCGTGCCCAGGGTGGCCAGCAGGGCTCCGGCCCAGGCGGGGAGCGAGGGACGCATCCCCGAGTGCCACCACAGCAAGGGCAGCAGAATGACCGGTGTGGTGGAAGACAAGATGGCCACCATGCCCACATCTCCCTGACGCAGGGCCACCAGGATCAGGGTCATTCCCAGCGTCATCGCCAGAAATCCGTTGATGCCTATCATGCCGAGCACCTGCCGGTTGATGGGGTTGTGCGGCATGGCGAGCGGCAGGCGCAGTGCCCGCAAGACGCAGTGTGCCAAGAGGGCGCTGCCCATGCGCACGCCGGAAGCGCTCACCGCGTCCACGGTGCCGCTCATCATCACCGGCTTGGCGATGATGGCTCCGAGGCTCTGGCACAGGGCTGCGGTGAGGCCAAGGGCTATGCCGACCACGAGGCGGCCGCGCACCTGCTCCCATTCGTTCTGCTGGTTGTCGCCACGACGACCAAACAGGATGGCGAGCATGACCCCGGCCAGGACCAGCAAGGCGCCTGGCAGGCGCCAACCATCGAGCCGCTCGCCAAAGAGCCAGAGCCCAAGCAGGGCGGAGAAGAGGGCGTGGCAGGAGAAGAGCAGACCGCTGCGCCTGGGGCCGAGCCGGTTCATGCAGGCAAAGAGGGCGGTGTCGCCGACGAAGATGCCGATGAGGCCGGAGAGGGCCAGCAGGGGAAGGGCGCTCTCGGTGAGGGTCTGCCAGCCTCCCGTCACCAGACTTGCGCTGGCCAGCATCAGGCTGACCAGGAACATCCGCCAGCGGCTGTAGGCAAAGGCCCCCAGATGGCGAGCCGGTTTGACGGAGATGAGGGCGGCGATCGCCCATAAACTGGCGGCAGCCAGCGCCAGCCATTCGTAACCCATAAAGACCCCTGAAACGGTAGACGACAACCGGACTTGCAGGCGACACATCGCCCCGGGGCGATTGCCAAGGGGGCAGGGGAGTGCGCCTTCTGGCGATTGCGCCCACCCGTGGCGGCCGTGTCGTCATAAACCTTGAAAAAAATAGCCCGAAAGACTCCCTCTATCGGGCAGGCCCGATACAATACGGGTCGTCTTCGGGGATAACAAGCGCGGCATGATGCATTCGGTTCCAGGCGCGCCGCCGGCCTTCCCCCCATTGCAGTCAAAAGAATTGAACGAGGTTGATGTCATGTTTTACCGTTTCGCCGCCAGGCCAGCCCGCCGCTGGCTCTCTCCCTTGCTGTTCGGGTTGATGGCGGTGCCGCCGCTTCAGGCCACTACCGTGGTGCAGCAGCCCGTGCTGTCGGACAGGCAGACCCTGGTCAAGGGCAATGGCGCCGAACCCGAGTCCCTCGATCCGGCCCTGATCCGCTCCGGTTTCCCGGGGGAGGTGGTGCTGGTGGACCTGTTCGAGGGGCTGGTGAGCGAGGATGGTCAGGGCAAGATAGTGCCCGCCCAGGCCCAGCGCTGGGAGACCAGCGAGGATGGGCTGGTGTGGCGCTTCTTCCTGCGTCCCCAGCTCAAATGGTCCAACGGCGAGCCCCTCACCGCCAGGGATTTCGTCTACGCCTGGCGGCGGCTGCTGAACCCGGCGCAGGCTTCCCCCTCCGCCGGTCTGCTGCTGGCGACCGGCATCAACAATGCCCAGTCCATCTATGCCGGGGCGCTCGACCTCGATGCCCTGGGGGTGGAGGCAGAAAGCGACCAGATCCTGAAAGTGACCCTGGAGCGCCCCGTTCCCTATTTCCTGCAACTGGTCAGCCAGCGCCCCTTCGTGCCGGTCAACGAGCGGGTCATCGCCCAGTTTGGCAAGCAGTGGACCCAGCCAGGCAAGATGGTGAGCAATGGCCCCTACAAGCTGGCGAGCTGGGTGGTGAACGAGCGCATCGAAGCCGAACGCAACCCCCAGTACTGGGATGACGCCCATACCCGGATCCAGCGGGTGACCTACCTGCCGCTCGCTTCCCAGCATGGGGAGCGCCTGCGTTACGAAGCGGGGGAGATCCAGCTCACCAACAAGGTGGCGCTGGAGTACTACCAGAAGACCATGCAGGAGGCACCGGAGCGGATCTGGGGTCTGCCGCTGCTTGGCACCTATCTTTACACCTTCAATCTCAATCGCCCCGAGTTGCAGGATGTGCGGGTGCGCCAGGCGCTCTCCATGGCCATCGATCGCCACCTGCTGACCGAGAAGGTGAGCGGCCAGGGGGAGCGCTCTGCCTGGTCACTGCTGCCCGCCATGCCGGGTTATGACGAGCTGGATATCCCCCTCTCCCGGGAAGACCAGCCGACCCGGTTGGCCCGGGCCGCCGCACTGTTGGCCCAGGCGGGCTACAACAGCGCCCATCCCCTCAGGCTGACGCTGACCTACAACACGTCGGAGAACCACAAGAAGCTGGCCCTGGCGGTGGCGGCCATGTGGAAACCGCTGGGGGTCGAGGTCTCCCTCAACAACATGGAGTGGAATGCCTATCAGGTGGCCAAGGACAGTGGTGATTTCATGCTGGCTCGTTCATTTTTGTTTGGTGATTATGTCGAGCCGTCGTCCATGCTTGGCAGTTTCCGCTGCCAGGATCCCCAGAACGAGAGCGGCTACTGCAACCCCGCCTTCGATGGTCTGCTGCAGCAGGCCTCCGAGACCCTGGATGCCAACGCCCGGTCCGGGATCTATCATCAGGCCGAGCAACTGCTGATGGAGGAGGTGCCCGTCATCCCCGTCTATCACTACAACCAGATGCGACTGGTGGACCCGGCACTGCGCGGCTTGCCGAGCCGCAACCTCAAAGGCGCCATCGCCACCAAGGATCTCTATTTCAGCCAGCCATGAGGAGTGTGGAATGAAGATTGCCATTATCTCGGATCTGCACGGCAGTCTGACTGCCCTCGAGCAGGTGCTGGCGCAACTCGCTCCCTGGCAGCCTGATCACTATTTGCTGCTCGGGGATCTGCTCAATCACGGGCCGCGCAATCCGGTGCCCGAGGGGTATGATCCTGCAGCTGTGGCGGCAAGGCTCAACGAGCTGGCCCCCCGCATCATGGCGGTGCGTGGCAATTGCGATTCGGAGGTGGACCAGATGCTGCTCCATTTCCCCATCACGGCGCCCTACAACCAACTGCTGGTGGATGGGCGGCGCTGGTTTGTCAGCCACGGTCATCTCTATGAGCCCGGCAACGTGCCCCTGCCAGCAGGGAGCCTGTTCATCAGCGGTCATACCCATGTGCCTGTGCTGCGCCAGGAGGGAGAGATTTTCCTGATGAACCCGGGGTCTATCTGTTTTCCAAGGGGCGAGTGGGTGGCCAGTTATGGGCGCTATGACGAGGGCTGCATGAGCATCCATGCCTGCAAGGATGGAGAAACCCTGATGCAGCTGGTGCTCTGACTAGGGGCTGACAAGGAGAGGAAACCAGAAGGGAGAGAGGAGATCAGGCCTTGATCCCGAAAGAGCGGGTGCCCGAGCGGGTATTGCCTTTGGCGTCATAGGTCAGGGAGCTGCTGTCTCTGAGCTTGCTGAGGAAGCTGGCGAGACGGCGATTGGAGACAATGCTGAGTTCGAGCAGACGTCCATTGAGGTTGTTCTGCTCCTGACAGGCTTCCAGTTTGGCTTGAAGGGCCTGCAATTGGGTCGGGAAGGCGCCCAGCTGTTGCTGCAGGTCGGGTAGCTCTGCCAGAGTCTTGTCCAGCGTCTCGATGGCCACCAACAGTTGCTGCTTGCGATCGGCGAGTGCCGGCAAGGCAAGGGCCCGGTGAGCCTTGAGCAGGTCGAACTCCTCTGCCAGCAAGCCTTGCATCTGGGAGAGGTTGTCGTCCTGAGCGCGCAGCAGCGAAGGGAGGTCCATCATCCCAACCGTTTATCCAGATCGGCTTCGAAGCTGAACATCTTTCTGGCCACGGCTTCGCTGTTGACCTTGTACTCCCCACTGGCCACGGCCTTCTTCAGGCTCTCGACGCGGCTCTCGTTACCGGTGGAGGCGGTGTTGAGGGTCTTCTGCATCTGTTGCAATTGCTGCGCCTCACTGGTCAAGGAGACAGAGTCGCTCTTGACGGTCGTCGCACGGCTGCTCTCGCTGGAGGTCGCCGACTTGGTGGCTACACCTTGACTGCTGCCGCTGTTTTGCAGGCGGTTGTTAGCCAAGTTGTTGATATTGTTGATAGCCATAAGGTTTACCTTCGTCTGCTTTGCTGTTCGCTTACCTGTATATCGGTGACGGCGGTCAGAACTTTAGAAAAAAATTGCGCAGTGCATTCATGTGTCAGAATGTCACGACCACGGAGCCCACTGCACTGACCTGGCCTTGCACCGTTCTGCCCGAGCGCGTGTTGACAAGCCGGATCATGTCTCCGAAGCTGCCATCTTGCAAGGCGCGGGCCATGGTTTTGATCTGCATGCTGCTGTTTTCGGCGCTCAGGGTGACCTGGTCCCCCTTGCAGACCACGCATACCTGGGTGAGCCTGATTGGCTGACCCGGTTTGAGCTCACGCTTGCTGCGTACCCCGATGAGGGCGGTCGGGTCGGTAAGGTAGTCGCCACGGATCAGGGTCTGGTCCTGGTATGCCAGGGTCAGCATGGGTTCACTCAGAATGTCTCCCTTGGCAACCGGGACGGCGACGGTGACATAGGGTTTCTGGATGCTGACCCGGACCGGTAGATAGAGATCCCAGGATTTCTCTCCCTCGCACTTGAGGTAGACGGTGGTGTTGCGACGGATCTCCATCCTGGCGGGGAGGGAAATAGTGAGGGCATCTTCGCAGCGCGTGAGGGGGAGGCGCTCGTCAATGGTACCGGCCTTGACGTCGGCCTGTGCATCGAGGGGAATATCGAGCTGGTCGAGCACGAACGCCTGTGCCTGTTCTTGCAGATAGTCGGTGACCTCGGACGCCATGGCGTGAGACAGACTGCAAAACGGCAGTAAGATAAGGAAAAGTCTACTAATCATTTTTGCTTACCGGTCGATAAGTTATTCACGTATACCACCGTAGTTAACTATGCTTGCTCCAGAATTATTCGATTGTTGAAACAACGATGATCTGATGCAAGCCAATGTGCATGCATAATGACATGCACGATCAGTGCCAAGCATTTTTAGGGAGTGTTTATGGCGAGTATTCTGGACTCGGTCAACCAGCGAACCCAGCTAGTGGGACAAAACAGGCTGGAGCTGCTGTTGTTTCGTCTCAATGGACGTCAAAGATTTGGCATCAACGTATTCAAGGTACGCGAGGTGCTGCAGTGTCCCCCTCTGACCGTCATGCCCAAGCTCAACTCCTGCATTCGCGGCGTGGCACATATCCGTGGCCAGACCATCTCGGTGATCGATCTCAGCATGGCGATGGGCAAGCGCCCCATCCAGGATCTCTCCAAGTGCTTCATCATCATCTCCGAGTACAACCGTTCCATTCAGGGGTTCCTGGTCCACTCGGTCGAGCGCATCATCAACATGAACTGGGAGTCCATCCTGCCGCCACCCAAAGGGGCAGGTCGCATCAACTACATGACGGCGGTGACCGAGGTAGATGGTGAGCTGGTGGAGATCCTGGACGTGGAGCGCATTCTCAACGAGATCTCACCGGTCTCCACCGAGGTGTCCACCGAACTGGTGGAAGCAAGCGTGGAGCGCAATCCTCACGGGCGTCCCGTGCTGGTTGCAGACGACTCTTCGGTGGCGCGCAAGCAGGTTCAACGGGCACTGGAGGCAATCGGGGTGCAGTGCGTGCTGGCCAAGGATGGACGGGAAGCGCTCAACATGTTGCTGGAGATGTCCAAGAACGGTCCCATCAAGGATCAGATAGCCCTGGTCATTTCGGACATCGAGATGCCGGAGATGGACGGTTATACCTTCACCGCCGAGATCCGCAACAATCCCAACCTCAAGGATTTGCATGTTATCCTGCACACTTCCCTCAGTGGGGTGTTCAATCAGGCCATGGTGCAGAAAGTCGGAGCGAACAATTTCATTGCCAAATTCCAGCCGGATGAATTGGCCAAGGCCGTACAAGGCGCTCTCTAATCAAGAAGAACAACTGCATGAAGACACTTTCGGACGACTTATACAGGCAATTCAGCAATTTTCTGGCGCAACAGAGCGGCATAGTGCTGGGTGACAACAAACAGTATCTGGTCAAGAGCCGCCTGTCGCCCTTGATGACTCAGTTTGGTATCGAGAGTCTGTCTGATCTGGTCACCCGGGCGATGAGCGTGCGCGAGCGGGAGCTCAAGATGGCGGTGGTCGATGCCATGACCACCAACGAGACCCTGTGGTTTCGCGATACCTATCCGTTCCAGCTGCTGAGCGACAAGATTTTCCCGGAGCTTGGCAAGAGCGGTCGTCCCATCAAGATATGGTCTGCCGCCTCTTCATCCGGGCAGGAACCCTACTCCATCGCCATGACGGCGCTGGAGCAGCAAGTCAAGCGGCCGGGTACCTTGCCGGGCGGGGTGCAGATAGTGGGGACCGATATCTCCAGCACCATGCTCAACCAGTGCAAGGAGGGGGTCTACGACAGCCTGGCGCTGGCCCGCGGGCTCTCCCCCGAGCGCAAGCGACTCTTTTTCGAACCCTGTGGCGACAACAAGATGCGGGTGGTGGAGCGTGTCAGAAAATTGACCAGCTTCCGTCCCCTCAACCTGCTGGAGAGCTACAGCCTGCTCGGCAAGTTTGACATCATCTTCTGCCGCAACGTGCTCATCTACTTTGCGCCCGAAGTGAAATCCAAGATCCTCAACCAGTTCGCCAGCAGCCTCAATCCTGGCGGCTACCTGATGCTGGGGGCCTCCGAGTCTCTGGCCGGCCTCACCGACAAGTTCGAGATGATCCGCTGCAACCCCGGCATCGTCTACAAGGTCAAATAACCCCGCTCAATACCCTCTTGGCACACCTCTTGCTAAATATTCATGAAGCAGGAGGTGTGCTATGGCAATTTCATTCGACAAGGCATTCGGTGTTCATCAGTACACGCTGAGCGTGCGCGCCAAGCGTGCCGAGGTGTTGTCCAGCAACATCGCCAATGCGGACACGCCGGGCTTCAAGGCTCGTGACATCGACTTCTCACAGGCGTTGCAGGATGCCCAGGGCCAGCAAGGGTTCGGGCTCAGCACCACCAGCGAGAAGCACTTCGCCTTGCAGATGGATACCCCGGGCACGACCCAGTACCGCAATCCCCTGCAACCGGATACCGGTGACGGCAACACGGTGGACGTGCAGCAGGAGCGCAGCGAGTTCCTGCGCAACAGCCTCGAATACCAGGCCTCCCTTGAATTCATGAACAGCAAGATAAGCGGCCTGCTCAAGGCACTGAAAGGAGAGCAAGGATGAGTTTGTTCAAGGTCTTTGACATTGCAGGCTCTGCCATGAGCGCGCAGTCCGTTCGCCTCAACACGGTGGCGAGCAACATGGCTAACGCTGACAGCGTCAGCTCCAGCGTGGAAAAAACTTACCACGCCAGGCGGCCAGTCTTTGCCGCCCAGCTGGATCAGGCCATGTCCGACAAGCAGGCCTCGGTCGGGGTGGATGTGAAGGGCATCGTCGAGAGTGATGCGCCCCTGCTCAAGGAGTACAACCCGAATCACCCCATGGCGGACAAGGATGGCTTCATCTTCAAGCCCAACGTCAACATGGTGGAAGAGATGGCGGACATGATAGCGGCGTCGCGCAGCTACCAGACCAACGTCCAGGTGGCCGATGCGGCCAAGAAAATGTTGCAGCAGACCCTGGGTCTGGGCAAGTCCTGACAGAGGTGAACCCGGATGAGAGTGACCCATGATCGCCTGCCAGGCGGCAACAATCGGCCCAGTGGGCACGCCCTAGAGGGGGGAGCATAAGTGGCAGATACCTATGACAGCCTGCTGGGCGTCAATCGGACGACGTCGGCCCAGACCAGTACGGTCAACACCAGTACCCAGAAAAAGGAGCTGGATCAGGAGTCCTTCCTGAAGCTGCTGACCATGCAGCTCTCCTATCAGGATCCGTTCAAACCGGTGGACAACGCCCAGATGCTTTCCCAGATGACCTCGATGTCGACGTCTCAGGGGATCAGCAGCCTCTCCACCCAGATGGAGAGCCTCAACAGCCTGATGACTTCCAGCCAGGCGCTGCAGGCCTCCGCGCTGGTGGGACAGAACGTGCTGATCCCGTCCAACACGGGTTACGTGGAGAAGGGAGGCACCCTCACGGGGGTCATCGCCACCGGCGATGGCGGCAGCAACATCAAGGTGACGGTGAAGGACGAGAGCGGCCAGGTCATCCGAGAGTTCGCCATCGAAGGGAGCCACAAGGGGAACGTGGCCTTTGAATGGGATGGCAAGGACAAGTCCGGCAACCAGGCCAAGAGCGGCAAATATTCGATAGAGGCGCATGCCACCGTCGACGGCAAGTCGGAGAGCGTCCCCGCCCTGACTTACGCCAAGGTGGAGAGCGTCACCCTGGGAACGAGCACCAACCCCAGCACCCTCAAACTCAAGGGACTGGGCGGCATCTACCTGACCGATGTATTGGAAATTGGCGCGACGACCGGCAAGACCACCACCCAGTCGGCTTCGTCCTCTAACGCAGTGATCTAAGGAGAAAGACATGTCATTCAACAATGCCCTCAGCGGCATCAATGCGGCTCAAAAAGACCTGAACGTCACCGCGAACAACATTGCCAACGTCAATACCACCGGCTTCAAGGAGTCCCGCGCCGAGTTCGCCGACGTCTACGCCAACTCCATCTTCGTCAACGCCAAGACCCAGGTCGGCAACGGGGTGGCGACTGGCGCGGTGGCCCAGCAGTTCCACCAGGGCGCGCTGCAATTCACCAACAACGCGCTGGATCTCGCCATCCAGGGCAACGGCTTCTTCGTGACCTCGGACGGCCTGACCAACCTGGATCGCACCTACACCCGTTCAGGCGCCTTCAAGCTCAATGAGAGCAGCTACATGGTCAGCAACTCCGGCGGTTATCTGCAGGGGTACGAGATCAACTCTGATGGCACCCCCAAGGCGGTGAGCATCAATGCCACCAAGCCCATCCAGATCCCGGACAAGGCCGGTGAACCGGTGCAGACCACGACGGTCGAAGCTGGTTTCAACCTGCCTTCCAGCACGAAAACGCTGATGGATGTCAATGCCTCCAAATTCGATCCCACTGACTCGACCACCTACTCCTCCTCTACTTCCGTGGTGGTCTATGACTCCCTGGGCGAGCCACACACCATCACCCAGTACTTCACCAAGGAAGCGGATCCGGCCGATCCTACCCAAGCGGCGGTGCCGACTGCCTGGCGCATGTACCTCTATGAAGGGGACAAGCCCATCGACATCGTAGGCGGTACGGCCACCACCATGGCGACCGGTTTGAGCCAGGCCCCCCTGAGCGCCCGGGTGACCTTCGATGCCTCCGGCAAGATGGTCACACCCACCACCCCGGCGGTCATCAAGACGGAACCCCTGGGGGCGACAGGGGCTGGTATTATCACCAATGGCGCCGATGGCACCCAGGAGATTGAGTTCAAGCTCGGTACCGTGACCCAGTACGCCTCCCCCTTTGAAGTGAGCAAGCTGACTCAGGACGGCTCCACCGTCGGCCGCCTGACCAAGGTGGAGATCGGGGCGGATGGCATTGTCTCCGCCACTTACAGCAACGCCACCACCGTCAAGGTGGCCATGGTGGCCATGGCGAAGTTTGCCAATGCCCAGGGTCTCACCCAGGTCGGCGACACCTCCTGGCGCCAGTCCCTGCTCTCTGGCGATGCCTTGCCCGGCACCCCGAACTCCGGCACGTTCGGCTCCATCAAGTCGTCGGCACTGGAGCAGTCCAACGTGGATCTCACCACCGAGCTGGTCGACCTCATCACTGCCCAGCGCAACTTCCAGGCGAACTCCCGTTCCCTGGAAGTGAACAGCTCCCTGCAGCAGAACATACTGCAGATCCGCTAAGACGGCGGGTAGTTGGCAGGGGCGCTTCGGCGCCCTTTGTCATTTCCGTCCCGCCTCATTTCCTCCTTTCATTCCGTCTTCGTCATCTCTCTTGGCATTCAACTTGCAGTTGAGCTGTGAGAGTCATCTGTTTGACGGAGGATCCCATGGATCACCTGCTTTACATCGCCATGTCCGGGGCCAAGGAGAACATGAACAGCCTGGCTGTTCGTGGCAACAACCTTGCCAACGCCAACACCATTGGCTTCAAGTCTGACTTCGAGCAGGCGCGCAGCATGCAGGCGTTTGGCGAAGGGCTGCCCACGCGGGTGTTCGCCATGACCGAGCGGCCGGGCCAGAACCTGCAGCACGGCATGCTGATGACCACGGGTCGGGATCTTGACGTTGCCGTCGATGGGCCGGGCTGGATTGCGGTGCAGGATCCCAACGGTGCGGAAGCCTATACCCGCATGGGCAACCTGCAGCTCAATGCCACCGGCAATCTGCAGACCTCCACCGGTCTGAACGTGGTGGATGATGCCGGTCAGCCCATCGTGCTGCCCCTGCCCATGGAGAAGATCGAGATCAATCGTGACGGTACCATCAGCGGCCGTCCCGAGGGGGCAGCCGCCAACCTGCCGGAAGATTTCCAGCGTATCAAGCTGGTCAACCCGGCGGCAGATGCGGTGGAGAAAGGCCAGGACGGCCTGTTTCGCCGCAAGGATGGCCAGAATGAGGCCGCGTCTGCGGATGTGGGCCTGATCGCCGGCTCCCTTGAGGGGAGCAACGTCAACGTGGTCGACGAGATGACCAACCTTATTCGCTTGCAACGTCAGTTTGAAACTCAGGTCAAGATCATGAAGACCGCCGAGGAGAACGACGAGGCACAAACCCAGCTGCTGCGTATCAGCTAATCAAGGAGCACCCCATGAATCCTGCACTCTGGATCAGCAAGACCGGCCTCGATGCCCAGCAGACCAACATCTCGGTCACTTCGAACAACCTGGCGAACGCCAGCACAGTGGGCTACAAGAAGGCGCGGGCCATCTTCGAGGATCTGCTTTATCAGAACATCAACCAGCCTGGCGGTCGTTCCTCGGCGGACACCGAGCTCCCTTCCGGCCTGATGCTGGGGGCGGGGGCCAAGGTGGTCGCCACCCAGAAAAACCACAGTCAGGGCAACGTCCAGACCACGGACAACTCCCTTGACCTGATGATCAGCGGTCGCGGCTACTTCGAAATCCAGCTGCCCGATGGCAGCGCCGCCTATACCCGTAACGGCCAGTTCACCCTGAACGACGAGGGGACCATCGTCACCCCGGGCAACGGTTACCCGCTGCAACCGGAGATCCAGATCCCCGAGAACGCCCAGAGCGTCACCGTGGGGGAGGATGGCCAGGTCTCCGTCCAGCTCAAGGGGGATGGCCAGTCTCAGGTGGTGGGCCAGATCAACACCACGGACTTCGTCAACCCCACCGGCCTGCA
Organism: Aeromonas sp. R7-5; assembly: GCF_040908015.1. Taxonomy (NCBI): domain Bacteria; kingdom Pseudomonadati; phylum Pseudomonadota; class Gammaproteobacteria; order Aeromonadales; family Aeromonadaceae; genus Aeromonas; species Aeromonas sp. R7-5. Next base: position 471,326 of record NZ_JBFOCZ010000032.1, read on the forward strand.
GCCCATGGGGGAGAACCTCTTCCTCGAGACCCAGTCCAGCGGCGCACCCATTCAGGGGACAGCCGGTGCGGACGGGCTGGGGGTGATCAAGCAGGGGATGCTGGAGACCTCCAACGTCAACGTGACCGAGGAGCTGGTGAATCTCATCCAGGCTCAGCGGGTCTACGAGATGAACTCCAAGGTCATCTCCGCCGTCGACTCCATGATGTCCTTCCTGACCCAGCGTACCTGATGAAAGGAGTGTCATGATGAAAGCCATATGGATGCTGGGACTGCTGACGCTGGCGGGTTGCACCAGTACCCCCAATACCGCCAAACCGGATGACCCGGATTTCGCCCCCGTCTACGGGGAGTCGGAGCCGGTGTCGGTGCGCCCGACCGGCGCCATCTTCCAGCCCGAGCAGGTCAACGGCATCTACTCGGACATCAAGGCGCACCGGGTGGGTGACATCATCACCATCCAGTTGGCGGAGTCGACCTCGGCGTCGAAAAAGGCCAACACCCAGAGCGGCAAGGACAACAAGCTGGCGCTCGACCCCGTCACCCTGGGTGGCGTGCCGGTCACGGCGGGGCCCTACGATCTGTCGGCCTCCATCGGCCAGAACAGTGCCTTCAAGGGACAGGCCAAGGCGGATCAGAGCAACAGCCTGCAGGGCAACATCTCGGTCAGCGTGGTCAAGGTACTGCCAAACGGGAACCTGCTGGTGCGCGGCGAGAAGTGGATCATGCTCAACAATGGCAACGAATACATCCGCATCACCGGTCTGGTGCGCCCGGAGGACGTGAGCTCGGAAAACAGCGTCTCCTCCCAGAGGGTGGCCAATGCGCGTATCTATTACGGCGGTACCGGGGATCTGGCGAACACCCAGGAACAGGGCTGGCTCACCAGCTTCTTCAACGGCCCCTGGTGGCCCATTTAAGACTCAAAAGTCCCGGGCGTTCACGGGCCCTGGATCAGGAAGGTTTTGTTAGGAGATGTCATGAACCGATTCCGTCTGCTTGCCCTGCTGTGCTGCCTGCTGCCCTTCGGGCTGGCGCACGCATCCCGCATCAAAGACCTCGCCTCGGTGGAAGGGGTGCGCAGCAACCAGCTGATCGGTTACGGTCTGGTGGTGGGCCTGCCCGGCACGGGGGAGAAGAACAACGCCTTCACCGAGCAGACCTTCAGGACCATGCTCAACAACTTCGGCATCAAGGTGCCTGACAACATCAAGCCCAAGATCAAGGACGTGGCACCGGTAGCCATCCACGCGGATCTGCCCCCCTTCTCCAAGCCGGGTCAGACCATAGACGTCACCGTCTCCGCCATCGGCGAGGCGAAGAGCCTGCGTGGCGGCACCCTGCTCCAGACCTTCCTGAAAGGGCTGGATGGCCGCGTCTATGCGGTGGCCCAGGGCAGCCTGGTGGTCGGTGGCCTCGGGGCCGAAGGGGCGGACGGCTCCAAGGTGGTGGTGAACACGCCCACAGTGGGGCGCATCGCCAACGGGGCGACTGTGGAGCGGGAGGTTCCCAACTCCTTCAGCCAGGGCGACACCATCACCTTCAACCTGAACCGGCCGGACTTCACCACCGCCCGCCGTCTGGCGGACGTGGTCAACGATCTGGTGGGTCCGAACACCGCCCAGGCGATGGACGCCACCTCCATCAAGGTATTCGCACCGCGGGATCCGGCCCAGCGGGTCTCCTACCTCTCCACCATCGAGAACCTGGAAGTGGACCCGGCGAGCGAGTCCGCCAAGATCATCGTGAATTCGCGCACCGGGACCATCGTCATCGGCAGCGAGGTCAAGCTGCGCCCGGCGGCCATCAGCCACGGTGGGCTGACGGTCACCATCGCCGAGAACCAGCAGGTCTCCCAACCCAATCCGCTCGCTGGCGGGCAGACGGCGGTCACCAACAACTCCACCATCAACGTGCAGCAGGATCCCGGTCGGATGTTCAAGCTTGATACCGGCGCGACCCTGGACGACCTGGTGCGGGCGGTGAACCAGGTGGGGGTCGCCCCCGGGGATCTGATGGCGATCCTGGAGGCGCTGCAGCAGGCGGGCGCGATCCAGGGCCAACTGGTCATTCTGTAATTTCGTGAGCGGCAAGCGGTTGCCACGGGCGGCAAAGAGGTAGGTTATGGCAGAGTTCGACACCCAGAGCGGTATCAATATTGGCATGGTGCAGGATGTCCAGAACCTGGACAAACTGCGCCAGATGAGCCTGAGCAAGGAGGGGAAGCAAGGGGCCCTGATGGCGGCCGCCCGCCAGTTCGAATCCATCTTCACCCAGACCCTGTTCAAGGGGATGCGCCAGGCCAACTCGGTGCTCACCGAGGGCAACCCGATGAACAGCAGCTACACCCAGTTCTATGAAGGGATGCTGGACGAGCAGCGGGTGGCCGACATGTCGAGCAAGGGGGGGCTGGGCATTGCCGAGATGGTGGCCAGGCAGCTCTCACCCGAGCAGACCTTCACCCATCAGGATGGCCGGGTACTCAAGCTGCCCCAGCGTACCGAGCGGGTCTACAAGCCCTATCAACCCCCCAGTGCCTCCAACGATCTGATTGCTGCCTCCAAAGTTGGCAAAGATTTTGCTGATAACGAAATGAAGGGTGAGCTGAATGGGGCCGAGCGTACGCTGGCCATGCCAAGACGCCCCCACCGCACCGTGCCGCCCATGGGCAGCAGCCAGAGGCCTTCGGCCCTGGATGGCAGCGCCAAGGTGTTTGACAGCCCGGAAGAGTTCGTCGACAGGCTGATGCCGCTGGCCAAGAAGGCGGCGGACAAGCTGGGGTTGAGCCCGGCGGTGCTGGTGGCCCAGGCCGCCCTTGAGAGTGGCTGGGGCAAGCGGGTGATCAAGGATGCAGACGGAAACGTGACGCACAACCTGTTCGGCATCAAGGCCGATCCGCGTTGGGAAGGCCCCAAGGCGGTGGTGAGCACCCTGGAATACGAGCAAGGGGTGGCCTCGCGCCAGAAGGCGGCGTTTCGCTCCTACGAGTCGTTCGAAGAGAGCTTCAACGACTACGTGGATTTCCTGACCTCTGGGAGTCGCTACAAGGGGGCGCTGGCCAAGGTGGACAGCCCGGATCGTTACTTCGAGGCGTTGCAGCAGGCCGGTTATGCCACCGATCCCCAGTACGCCAGGAAACTTAAACAAGTGTTGCGCAGTGATGCCATCGCCGGTTACTCGACGCCCGGCAACATTGCAGACAGGAACACAGAGATGGAGCTGTAAGCTATGGCAAGCGATCTGCTTGGAATTGGGACCTCGGGTGTGTTGGCCCAGCAGCGACTGCTGCAGACCACCAGCAACAACATAGTGAACGTCAATAGCCAGGGCTATGTACGTGAACGCACCCTGATCTACACCAATTCCGTCGGATTGGGGACGGGCGACATGGTGAGCGAGCGCATCATCAACGCCTATGCTCAGGCCGAGGTGCGCCGGGATACGTCCGCCTATCAGGCGGCCAACACCCGCTACGATCAACTGTTCCGGCTCGACAGCCTGCTCGGTGATGCCAGCAACAGCGTGGGGACCACCATCACCTCCTACTTCAAGGCTTTCCACACCGCCAACGAGTCACCGTCCGAGATCGGGGGGCGCAAGACGACCCTGAGTGAACTGAGCGGCATGGTGGACAGATTCCATACCCTCTCCGCCCAGCTCGACAAGCAGTCCGATACCATCAACGCCACCATAGGGGATGAGACGGACAGGGTGAACAGCCTGCTGAACAGCATCAACGATCTGAACCAGGCCATTGTCCGCACCCAGGGCTCCCCTGAAGAGAACCTGATGCTGTTCGATCAGCGGGATGAGGCCATTCGCCAGCTCTCCGAGAAGATGGAGATCCGCACCGTGACCCAGCCCAATGGCAGCATGCTGGTCAACATGAGCACAGGGCACTCCCTGGTGCTCGATGGCGGCGTGGCCCAGTTCAAGGTGGTGCCGGGGGATCCGGATTCCCGTGAGCCTTCCCTGCAGCTGACCCTGGGCAAGAACCAGGCCAGCATCAACGACCAGGATATTGGCGGTGCCATCGGTGGCCTCTTCACCGCGCGCCGGGATCTGGAGCCCGCCAAGCGGGAGCTGGGGCAGCTGGCCGTCGCCCTGGGGGATGCCATGAACCAGCAGAACCGGCTGGGGATGGATCTCGACAACGAGCTTGGGGGGGATCTCTTCACCCTCAAGGGAAGCCAGGGGCTGCCCTACGCCAGCAACCAGGGTAACGGGGCGGCCAGCGTCAACTTCGTCCCCGGCAAGGGGAGCGAGGTGACCACCTTCGACTACGAGGTGCGGTTCAACAGCGCCACCGGTTACGAGGTGTTCGCCATCGACGGCAGCGGGCAGCGTACCTCGCTCGCCACGGGGACCACGCCGCCAGCCACCTTCGAGGTGGCGGGACATGGCATCGAAATCGATCTCTCCGGCACTCCGGTCGCGGGTGACAAGATCTTGTTGCAACCCACCCGGAATGCGGCTGCCAACCTGGAGCAGGCGATCACCCGTCCCGAGGATATCGCGCTGGCATCCCCCTTGAAGGCGGACAAGGGATCCCAGAACCTGGGCTCGGGCGAGATAACGCTGGGCGGTGTCTACAACACCGGCACGGGCTCGGGTTTTGGCACCAACACTCTGGACCCGAGTGCACCCCAGGTCATCAAGATCGACGGCAGCGGCAACTACGAGGTCTATGACAAGAACAACAACCTGCTCGGTGTGGCCCCCGCCTCCAGCAAGGGAAAGAACCTGATGGCCGCCCTCGAGAGCCCCCTGGGGGGGCCCAAGGTCTACGCCGATCCGACCCAGAGCCCGGGCTATGAGTTCAGCATCACCGGCAAGGTGGAGGCCAGCGACAGCTTCACGCTCAGCTACAACAAGGACGGCTTTGCGGACAACGCCAACGGCCTGGCGCTGGCGGAGCTGCAGAACAAGGAGCTGGTGCGCAAGAACAACAACGCCGCCACCAGCAACGACAAGATGACCTTCAACGATGCCTACTCGGGTCTGGTGAGCGGCATTGGCAACAAGACCAGCCAGGCCAAGACCCTGCTGCAGGCCAACGAGGCGAAGCTGACCCAGAGTACCGCCATCTTCGAGAGTGTCTCCGGCGTCAATCTGGAGGAGGAGGCGGCCAACCTCATCCGCTTCCAGCAGTCCTATGCGGCCTCGGCCCAGATAGTGAATACCGCCAAGACCATCTTCGACACCCTGCTCTCCTCCGTGAGGTAAGTCATGCGCATCACCACCAACATGATCTATGACCGCAACCTTGCCTCCATGAGCAAGGTGAGCGAGCGCCAGAACACCGCCTACAACCAGTTGATGACGGGGGATAAATTCTCCCGTTCCGGGGAGGACCCGGCCGGCATGAGCCAGAAGATGGCGCTGACCAAGGAGATCGATCTCTTCAAGCAGTACGGCGTCAACGGCAGCCTGCTGGAGAACAGCCTGGGCCACGAGGAGACGGTGCTGACCTCCCTCAACAACGCCATGCTGAGTGCCCAGACCCTGATCCAGAAGGCGAACAACTCCGCCATGGGCTCCGAGGAGCGCAACGCCATCGCGAGCGAACTGGAGGGGCTGCAAAAGCAGATGTTCGACCTGATGAACAGCAAGAACTCCCAGGGGGAGTACATCTTCGGCGGCAATCAGAGCAAGACCCAGCCCTTCGTCAAGGATGCCAGCGGCAACTATGTGTTTCAGGGGGACACGGGGCAGCGCAACATCCAGGTCTCTCCCACGGTGCAGATCCCGGCCAACGACTCCGGTTTCGATCTGTTCGAGATGGTGGCGACCCGGCGCACCGCCAGCGCCGCCAGTGGCAACATCCAGGTGTCGGTGGCGGATCAGGGGAACTTCGAGAGCTTCTATCGCAACAACTATGATGCTTCCCTGCCGAGCAACCAGTATGCGGTCAGCACCCTGGCCGGGCCGCCGGACACCTACGAGATCCGTGACAGCGGTGGCACCCTGCTGCAAAGCGGCGACTATGTGGCGGGCAACAAGATCCCCTTCAACGGCCTGGCGCTCACCCTCGACCTCCCTGCGGGGTCGGCGACCCAGAACTTCGTGCTGGATACCCCGAAAAACGACAACATCCTCAATGGCATGTCCGATTTCATCTCCGCCATGCGCGATCCGACCCTGTCCGAGAGCGATTTCCAGCTGGCGGTCTCCGATGCCACCACCCACATGAGCAACGCCAGAACCAAGATAGACCGGGGACTGGGGGAGCTGGGGGGAAGGATGAACAGCCTGGAGCAGGTGATGAGCTCCAACGACGGACTCAGCACCCTGAACCAGCAGGCGCGGGCCAAGGTGTCCGAGGCGGACATGTACGAGGTGATCGCGGCCCTCTCCAAGGAGGATGCAGCCATGAGCGCCTCCCAGCTCGCCTTCAGCAAGATAAGCAAGCTGACCCTCTTCGACTATATCCGCTGACGTTCGTCCGTTGACCGCAGGCTCCCCCGTGCCACGCACGGGGGAGCCTCGTTTCATGAAAGGCCCGTCGTCCGGCCAATTTGTAACAACCCGTTGCCAGGGGCCCGTTTGCCTTGACTCGACATGCGCCTGGGCAGATGATGCCGCCCGCACGGTAGCGCCGTGCAATCAATGTTCGCAGCATCTCGTTAGGCGAGGCTCCTGCATAAACACAGGCCACTGATCTCACGACGTCCAGAGACGCCCAAGATCAGGACAGTTTTCATCGGATTAAGGTGTCAACCCAAGTGGCTTCCGGCATGCCGGATACGTTATGCAGTGCTAAAGCTGGTACGTGGGGATGAAAACACGCCGGACGGCGTCATTTCCTGCCTGTTACTCGTCAATCAAATTGCTGTTTTCTTGCCGTTGCATCCGGCCAGGTGCCGGAGGCGTTCAGGTTCGCCTGAAATCACATGAGGACATCTGTGATGAAGAAAACACACACCCTGCTCAATCGTCATCAACTGCTCGACCCGGTTGCCCTGCGCAACTGGCTGGCGCACAACCTGGATCCGGTGGCCCGTGCCGATCAGCTTCTGACCCTGCGCCCGGAAGAGCTCAACTGCATCTTCGATACCCTCTCCATGCCGGAAGGGGCGTCCTTGCTCGCCTCCCTCCCGGCGGAGTGTGCCGGCCATCTGCTGCTCAGGCTGCATGGCAGCATCGTGGGAATACTGCAGGGCACCCTGGCCCGTCGTGACCTGCTGGCCATCCTGCGCAGGCTCGACGAGCACGATCGCAAGACCCTGCTCGCCCGGCTGCCAGACCCCGCCCGTAAAGCTTTCCAGTCCCTGCTGGCCTGGCCGAACGAGTCGGTGGGGGCCAACATGCGCCACGAATACCTGGCAGTGGAGGCCGATGCGACGGTGGAAAGCGCCAAGCAGCTGATCCACGGCGCCTGGGATCAGGCCAGGCTGTTCGGTCATCTCTATGTGGTTGACGGCGAGCAGCGCCTGCTTGGCAGCGTCTCCCTCAAGTCGCTGCTGATCGCCGATCCGCTGCTGCCGGTGGGGGAGCTGATGGAGGGGGAGGCGGTGCGCATCAACGCCCGGGCGGATCAGGAGCTGGCGGCCCGCCTGCTCATTGACCGCGACCTCTCGCTCCTGCCGGTGGAAGATCAGGGTCGTCTGGTGGGGGTCTTCCACGTGGATGATGCCGCCGATATCCTGGAGCTGGAGTCCACCGAGGATGCGGAGCTGCAAGGGGGCTCCTCGCCACTCGACACCCCCTATCTGCAGGCCACCCCCTGGCAGTTGTGGCGCAAGCGGGTGGGCTGGTTGCTGATCCTGTTCGTGGCGGAAGCCTACACAGGCACCGTGCTGCGGGCCTTTGAAGAGCAGCTGGAGGCAGCCATCGCCCTGGCCTTCTTCATCCCGCTCCTCATCGGCACCGGTGGCAACAGCGGTACCCAGATCACCACCACCATAGTGCGCGCCATGGCGGTGGGGGAGGTGAGCCTGAAAAACCTCGGCACCGTGCTGAAAAAGGAGATCTCCACCGGTCTGCTCATCTCGGCCGCCATCGCACTGGCGGCCTGGGTGCGGGCCTGGAGCCTGGGGGTGGGGCCCGAGATCGGCATGGTGGTGACCCTGACCATCGTCGCCATCGTGCTCTGGAGCGCCACCGTCGCCTCGGTGATCCCCATGGTGCTGCGTCGCTTTCGCATCGACCCGGCGGTGGTCTCCGCCCCCTTCATCGCTACCCTGGTGGACGGTACCGGCCTCATCATCTACTTCGAGATAGCCAAGCTGATCCTGCCGGATCTGCAGTAGGAAAGGACAAGAGACAAAAAAGGCAGCCATCGGCTGCCTTTTTGCACAGAGGGGCGGATCACCCGAGCTGGAACAGCAGGGGCCAACCCTGCTCGTGGCAGTAGCGGTGCTCCTTTTCCAGGTTCTGCATCAGCAACTTGTTCTCGTCGCACCAGTCCAGAGGCAGGGTGACCACCAGCTGATCCCCGGCGGCCTGCACGTTCCACTCGGGCAGCAGGTTGTCCTGACGCCTGTGGTGGGCCGCCACCGCGAGGCGTAGGATGCGGATGCAGCGCAGCACCGTCTGCTCGTCGTGGTTGGGCAGGGCCGGCAGCTCGGAGAGCTTGAGCCCCTTGCGATGAAAGCGCACCAGGGCCGCCAGCAGGGCCTGATCGTCCTGGTTGAAGCCGGGCAGGTCGGTGTTTTGCAAGATGTAGGCGGAGTGTTTGTGGATGCCGCTGTAGTTGATGGCAAGGCCGATTTCGTGCAACCGCGCCGCCCAGCCGAGGATGGCGCGATAGGGCTCTTCCGGCATCTCCCAGGGGCCGCTCAGGGCGTCGAACAGGGAGAGGACGCTGCTCTCTACCCGGGTGGCCTGGCGCTTGTCGATGCGATAGTGGGTGCTGAGTGCAAGCGCGGTGCGTTCGCGAATGTCGTGATGCTGCAGGCGCTCCTCGAACTCGTAGAGCAACCCTTCGCGCAGGGCGCCGTCGGAGTACTCCATCCGCTCGATGGGCAGGGAGGTGAAGAGCCCGAGCAGGATGGCCACCGCGGCGGCGAACACCCCCTGACGCTCCTCGGTGAGGCCCGCCAGCTTGAGCTGGTCGACCCGCTTGTGCTTGAGCATCTCTTCTTTCAGCCGCTCCAGTCCCGCCAGGGTGATGGCACCATCGGTCCACTCTTCCCCCTGCAACACGTCGCGCACGGTGCGGATGGAGCCCGAGCTGCCGAGGCAGCTCTGCCAGCCCAGCTTGCGGTACTGGTTGATGATGGGGGCGAGCTGATGCTGGGCTTCCAACACGGCGGCGTTGAAGGCCTTCTCGCCGAGCTTGCCGTTGCCAAAGAAGCTCTGGGTGAAGCTCACGCAGCCCATCTTGCGGCTGGTGAGCGCCTTGTGCTCAAACCCTTCGCCAATGATGAGCTCGGTGCTGCCGCCGCCGATGTCCACCACCAGCACCTGGCCCTCGATGTGCTGGGTATGAGCGACCCCCTGATAGATGAGGCGGGCCTCTTCCTGGCCGCTGATGATCTCGATGGGGTGGTTGAGCACCTTGGCCGCCTCGCGCACGAAGTCGCGGGCGTTGCTGGCGCGGCGCAATGTGTAGGTGCCGGCGATGCGGATCTGATCCGGCTTGATGTTGGTGAGCCGCTCGGCGAACAGGGCGAGGCAGTCCAGCCCGCGCGCCATGGCCTCCTGGGACATGCGGCGCTGCTCATCCATCCCTTCGGCGAGGCGCACTCGCTCTTTGATGCGATCGATGATCTGCATCCGCCCCTCGGTGAGGCGGGCAATGACCATGTGGAAGCTGTTCGAGCCCAGATCGACAGCGGCGTACAGACTATTGTCCATGGTTTGACTCTATGCGTTTGAGGTAGTCGTAAATCGCCACCTGGGAACGGACCTTGCGGCGGTTGCCCCGCTTCACGTACTCGTTCTTCTGGTCGGCATCGATCACCCGCGCCTTGCAGGTATCACTCAGTTGTAGCTCGAGAATGTCGAGGATGCGCTGCTTGAGCCGCTCGTCATAGATGGGGGTGCCCACCTCGATGCGACCGTCGATGTTGCGGCTCATCCAGTCGGCACTGGAGATATAAAGCTGGGGATTGCCCTTGTTGTGGAACACCATCACCCGCGGATGTTCGAGGAAACGGTCGATGATGCTGATGACCCGGATGTTGTCGCTCAGGCCCGGCACCCCCGGGCGCAGGGCGCACATGCCCCGGATGATCATCTGGATGGGCACCCCGGCCTGGCCGGCGGCATAGAGCCGGTTGATGAGGTCTCTGTCCACCAGGTTGTTGATCTTGAGGGTGATGCCGCTGGGTTGCCCCGCCTTGGCGTTGGCCAGCTCGTTGTCGATGAGGCGATAGAGCTGGCGGCGGCTGTTGATGGGGGAGACCAGCAGGTGGTTGAACTTGTAGCGCCGGTAGGGGTACTCGATGTACTCGAACACGCTTTCCACCTCGGCGGTGATGTCCGGATGGCGGGTCAGCAGGGAGAAGTCGGTGTAGATCTTGGCGGTCTTCTCGTTGAAGTTGCCGGTCCCGATATGGGCGTAGCGCACCGCCTCGCCGTTCTCGTGGCGGGTGATGAGGCAGAGCTTGGAGTGGATCTTGAGGCTGGGCACCCCGAACACCACCTTGACGCCTGCGTCGGTCAGGATGTTGGCCCAGTCGATGTTGGCCGCCTCGTCGAAGCGGGCGCGCAGCTCCACCACCACGGTCACCTTCTTGCCGTTGTTGGCGGCGTCGATGAGGGAGTGGATGATCCGCGACTTCTTGGCCACCCGGTAGATGTTGATGCGAATGGCGCTGACCGCCGGGTCGAAGGCCGCCTGGCGCACCAGCTCGGTGAAGTGGTGGAACTTGTGATAGGGGTAGTAGAGCAGGATGTCCTGCTTGGCGATGGCGTCAAAGGCGTTGACGAAGCCGTCAAAGTCGCGGCAGTCCAGGGCCGGCAGCTTGGGGTTTTCCAGATAATCCCGGCCCACATTGGGGAAGCCGATGAAATCCTTGAAGTTGTGATAGCGCCCACCGGGCATGATGGCGTCGTAGGAGCTGATCTGCAGCTTGAGCTTCAAGAAGCTTATCATGGCCGCCGGCATCTCCCGCTCGTAGACGAAGCGCACCGGCATGGCGGTGAGACGCTGTTTCAAGCCGTCACTCATCTTGTCCACCAGACTGAGGTCCAGCTGGTCGGAGAGGTCATATTCGGCATCCCGGGTCAGCTTGACCGCGTAGGCGGCAATCTCGTCGTAGTCGAAGAAGCCCTTGAAGATCTCGTCCAGACAGAAGCGGATAACGTTGTCCAGGATGATGATCTGCTTCTTGCGACGGGTGCCCTCCGGCGGTAGCTGGAAGAAGCGGGGCAGATCGTCGGTGGGTACTTCCACCAGGGCGTACTGGATCACCTGGCCGTTCTTCTTCATCTCGATGGCGAGATAGGTGTGCTCGTCTTTCAGGAACTTGACCGGGTTGACCTCTTTGTTGAGCAGGATCGGGATGATGTGGCGCAGCACCTTTTCCCGGAAGAAGACCCGCAGCCACTGCTGGATGGACTCGGAGAGCTGGCTTTCGTTCACCAGGAAGATGTTGTGGCGGGCCAGCGCGATCAGCAGCTCCTTGTAGGTGTTGTCGAATGCCTCGCCGAGCGCCATCACCTTCTGCTGGATGGCGCGCAGCAGCACCTTGGCCTCGTCGTCGCCGCCGTGGACTTCGTTGATGAGGATGCGACGCTTGACGTCCGACACCCGTACCTTGAAGAACTCGTCCTGATTGGAGGAGAAAATCCCGAGGAAGCGGACCCGCTCGATGAGGGGTACCGTCTTGTCCATCGCCTCTTGCAACACCCGTTCATTGAATGAGAGCCAGCTAAGCTCTTTCTCTTCATACTGCTTGTCGGTGCTCATCTGGTGCCTCTTTGCTCTGGTTGCGTCTGCGCGGAAGTTATGGCGTCAAACCATGACAAATTTATGACAGGCGACACTATTCGCTCAGATCCTGATCGATGTCGACGACGAGGTCGTCGGAGAGGGACTCCAGGGCCGTGACGAGATCGTCCAGTTCGAGCTGCGGCGGCAGGGCCACCAGAGCGTGGGCATAGAAGAGGGGGGCGCCTGAGTGGGGCGCAGGTTCGCAACCTGTGGTGAGGTCGGCGACGTTGATGTTGAGCTGTCGCAGGATGCTGGCCACTTCGTGGACGATGCCCGGTCTGTCGTTGCCGGTGACGCTCAGCATCACCTGATGGGCCGGTTGCGGGCTGAGCTGCCCTTCGGCGAAGCTCACGGTGAGGCCAGGCAGCATCACCAGGGCCTCGCACAGGCTGCGGTAATGCTCGTCAGGCACGGCGACGTGCAAAATGCCGGCAAATTGCCCCGCCAGCTCGCTCATGGAGCTGGCCAGCCAGTTGCCCTGTTGCCGGGTGATGGTATCGGCCAGGCTCTCGACGATCCCGGGTTTGTCTGCGCCGATCACGGTGACGACCAATTGCTTTTGCATCCTGCTCTCCTTGAATGGGGCTGCGTGGGGTCCGTTGACGCCTGGCGGCGACGGGGTGCGCGCCAGAACGTCCATGGGCTCTAGCATTGTGCCTGCTGTGACAGGCCATATGAAGCCCGCCTTGCGCAAATTCAGTGAAAAAACGCGAATGCCGGGACGGGCTTGATTTCTGCGCTGCCTGAGTCGCTTTCCCCGTGGTAGAGTGTGCCCCTTCCTCTGGTGTGAACTGAATTTGTCTTGTAAACGGGATGTGCGTGTATGAATAGCCTTGTCGTATCGGGAGCCGTGTTGCTGGGGTTGCTCCTGCTGGTGATCGTCTGGCGCAGGGAGAAAGGGGGCAAGGCCGAGCCCTATGATCTGCAGGAAACCTTGATGAGCCCAGCCGAGCGCACCTTCTTCGGGGTGCTGGATCAGGCGGTGGGGGACAAGGCCCGTGTCTTTGCCAAGGTACGAGCCTCCTTTGTACTGGCGCCCGAGGCGCATCTTGGCAAGGGCAAGCGCCAGCAGGCCCTCGGCAAGATAGGGGAGAAGCACTTCGATTTTCTGCTCTGCCACCCGGCGGATCTCTCTTTCCTGTGTGCCGTGGAGCTGGATGACGAGGGGCACCGCCACCAGAAGCGCAAGGCGCGGGATCTCTTCCTGAAGGCGGCCTGCGATGGCGCCGGTCTGCCGCTGTTGCAGATCCCGGCCAGCAGCCACTACCAGGTCGACGAGTTGCGGGAGCAACTGCTGCCCCTGCTGGCGAGAACGACGGCGCCGGTGGATGACCTGCTGCCCGGCGAGCGCCGCGAACCGACCTTCAGCCCGCTGCTGCTCGATGGTGTCGATCTGGGCACGTCACACCCGGGGGCTGCCAGGGAGCCCCAGGTGCCGCCCCCCCAGGCCGAAGAGGCAATGCCCGTGTTGATGGGGGAGAATCCCTTCCTCGATCCGGATGAGGAGGAGCCCCGGGAGACGACCCCTCATTGCCCCCGCTGTGCCGCGCCCCTGGTGGCACGGGAAGCACGAAAGGGTCCTCATGCCGGTCGCCTGTTCCTCGCCTGCAGCCGGTTTCCCGAGTGCCGCTATGCCGCACCCCAGGAGAGCGTGAAACACTGATCCCTTCTCTGACGCCGCGCCCTGTCGGCGTCATTCTTTCCCCTTCGCTGGTTTTCATCCGATACTCAATCTGGCTGGAAGCGTGATCCCCGTCCCGCCAGGGTCCGGGAGGATGCGACAAGTTTTGACAATCCGCCAGAATTTTGGCACTTTGTCCCCCTTATGACACAGTGCGAAATTGGTTTTAATAAGCACTTAAAAAACAATAACTTGGCGTCAGGTGTGAAAATATGGATAGGATGGCTATGGGTGTGCTGCTTGTTGATGCCGATGATGTGCGGCGCCAGCAACTGGGGACTGTGCTCTCCTTCATGGGGATCCCCTGGCAGGAGGTGGTGGAGAGCGATCTCGATGTGGCCATCGAGACTGCCGGGCCCTTGCAGGGGATTCTGGCCGGGGAACTGCGCGAGCGCGCCCTGAGTGAGCTGCTTGCCGCCCATCCTCGTCTGCCCTTCCTCTCCCTGATGCCGGCGAGCCATGGTTGCAGCAACTTCATCGGGGTGGCCGAGGCCCCCTTTACCTATGAGTCCCTCACCCGTCATCTGCACTTCTGCCAGGCCTTCATCTCCCTGCATCCCCGTCATCAGACCCACGACAAGGGTCAGACCCTGCTGCGCCTGCTGGTGGGCAAGGGGAGGGGCATCCAGGAGGTGCGTCGTCTCATCGGCCAGGTGGCCGAGACCGACGCCAACGTACTGATCCTCGGTGAGTCCGGGACCGGCAAGGAGGTGGTGGCTCGCGCCATCCACGAGCTGTCCGCCCGAAGCGCGGGCCCCTTCGTGCCCATCAACTGCGGCGCCATTCCGGCTGAACTGCTCGAGAGCGAGCTGTTCGGTCACGAGAAGGGGGCCTTCACCGGTGCCATTGCCGCCCGGCGCGGCCGCTTCGAACTGGCCCAGGGGGGCACCCTCTTCCTCGACGAAATCGGCGACATGCCGCTGCCGATGCAGGTCAAGTTGCTGCGGGTGCTGCAGGAGCGCCAGTTCGACCGGGTCGGGGGCGGCAAGGCCGTCCAGGCAGATGTGAGGGTGATCGCGGCGACCCACCGGGATCTGGAAGCCATGATCCGCACCCAGGCATTTCGCGAAGATCTCTACTACCGCCTCAATGTGTTCCCCATCGAGACGCCCCCCCTGCGGGATCGGGCCGACGACATCCCGCTGCTGCTGCAGGAGCTGCTCAATCGCCATGCCGAACAGCACAAGGGGATCATCCGTCTGACCCAGCGCGCCATGGAGTCCCTGATGCAGTACGCCTGGCCCGGCAACGTGCGCGAGCTGTCCAACCTCATCGAGCGCCTGCTCATCCTCTATCCGAACCAGATCGTCGATGTGGCGGATCTGCCCGGCCGCTATCGCCTGCTGCCCTGCGAGCCACGAGATGAACGGCTCACCGAGATGGACGAGCGGGACGCCCTGGCTGCCGTGTTCCAGTCCCCACCAGAGCTGGATCCCGGCATCGCCATGCCCCTGCCCATGCAGTTGCCTCAAGAGGGGGTCAACCTCAAGGAGATGCTGGCCGACCTCGAGGTGGAGCTGATCCGCCAGGCCCTGGAGTCCCAGGACGGGGTGGTGGCCCGCGCCGCCGACCTGCTCAGCATGCGCCGCACCACCCTGGTGGAGAAGATGAAGAAGTACGGCATGAGCAAGGACAATTGAGGTCAATGCTTTGACGCATTGACCCAATACATTGATAAATAACGTCTATTTTGCTGGCATGGAAATTGAATAAGCTGACTCAATCGCCAGTTTGAGGTCAGCTTTATGACAATCTTGCAGCAGGATGCCCCCCTCCAGTCACATGAAGTGAGTCAGCTTTACGCCATCTTCACGGCGCTGCCGACCGGCGTGCTGCTGCTCGATGGCGAGGGGCTGATCACCCGCGCAAACCCTGCCGCCCTGGCGCTGCTGGGAGAGCCACTGGAAGGCCTTTCCTGGCGCCAGATCATCGCCCGCTGCTTCGAACCCCGTGAGGATGACGGTCACGAGATCTCCTTGCGCGACGGCCGCCGGGTCCAGCTGTCGACCCAGCCGCTGCCGGATCAGCCCGGCCAACTGGTGTTCATTACCGACTTGACCGAGACCCGCCAGTTGCAGGACAGGGTCAACCACATGAAGCGCCTCTCCGCCCTTGGCAACATGGCGGCTTCCCTGGCGCACCAGATCCGCACCCCGCTCTCCGCCGCCATGCTCTATGCGGCCAACCTGGCCAACCGCACCCTCAAGCCTGAATCCCGCAGCCAGTTCCAGCAAAAATTGATGGCGCGCCTGCAGGATCTCGAGAAGCAGATCAACGACATCCTACTGTTTGCCCGCAATGGCGACAACCAGGTGGTGGCGCCCCTCTCGGTGCAGGGCCTGCTGGCGGAAGTGCAGGCGGGGGCCGAAGCCTTCTGCCAGCAGCAGGGGTGCGCCTTGCATCTGGAGGCCCCTGAGCCCGATCTCTGTCTGCTTGCTAACAGCAGTGCCCTGGCGGGGGCCATCAACAACCTCATCGCCAATGCCCGGCAGGCCGGCGCCGATTCGCTCCTGGTGAGCGCTGTGCGCAGCGGCAACCGGGTGGAGATGCGGGTCATCGACAACGGCAAGGGGATGGCCCCCTCCCTGCTCAACCAGATCTTCGAACCCTTCTTTACCACCCGATCTCAGGGCACGGGCCTCGGTCTTGCGGTGGTGCAGTCGGTGGTACGAGCCCATCAGGGGGAGGTCAGCGTGGCCTCGGTCCCTGGCGAGGGCACCTGTTTTACCCTGTCCTTCCCCCTGCATCAGCAACAGGTTCAGTTGGGGGGCGTGGCATGAGGCGCGCAAAAGCCGGAGCGCCGGTGAAGATGATTCTCGACAAGGCCATGTTGGTTGTAGGAGGTGTGGCATGACCCAGGCTCGCATTCTGGTAGTGGAAGATGACAACGGCCTGCGCGAGGCGCTGGTGGATACCCTGCTGCTCGGTGGCTATGAGTGCCGCGAGGTGGACAGCGGCGAGCGGGCCCTGCTTGCCCTGTCCCGTCAGCGCTTTGACATGGTGATCTCCGACATCCAGATGGGGGGCATGGATGGTCTGACCCTGCTCGCCAACATCCGCCAGCAATATCCCCAGGTGCCGGTGCTCCTGATGACTGCCTACGCCAACATCGACGGGGCGGTGCGCGCCATGCGCGAGGGGGCGATCGACTATCTGGCCAAGCCCTTCTCCCCCGAGGTGCTGCTCAACCAGGTCAGCCGTTATGTGCCGGCCCAGAAGGTGGAGAAGCGGGCCGTGGTGTACGGGGACCCCAGGACTGCGGAGCTGTTCCAGCTGGCGACCCGGGTGGCGAGAAGCGAAGCCACCGTCATGGTGACCGGACCGAGCGGGACGGGCAAGGAGGTGCTGGCTCGCTACATTCACGACCACTCCAGCCGGGCAGAGCAGGCCTTCGTCGCCATCAACTGCGCCGCCATTCCGGAGAACATGCTGGAAGCGACTCTGTTTGGCTACGAGAAGGGCGCCTTCACCGGTGCGGTGCAGGGGTGCCCTGGCAAGTTCGAGCAGGCTCAGGGAGGAACCCTGCTGCTCGACGAGATCACCGAGATGGATCTGGGGCTGCAGGCCAAGCTGCTGCGGGTCTTGCAGGAGAAAGAGGTGGAGCGGCTCGGCAGCCGCAAGATGATCCCCCTGGATGTGCGGGTCATTGCCACCAGCAACCGGGATCTGAAAAAAGCGGTGCAGGACGGGCTGTTCCGCGAGGATCTCTACTACCGCCTCAACGTCTTCCCCCTGCGCTGGACGGCGCTCTGGGAGCGCCCGGGGGACATTCTTCCCCTGGCGGAGCATCTGCTGGCGCTGCATGCCAGCCAGATGGGGCTGCCGACGCCGCAGCTCGCAGAGGACGCCCGAGAGCGTCTGATGGCTCACCCCTGGCCCGGCAACGTGCGCGAGCTCGACAACGTGGTGCAGCGGGCCCTGATCCTCTGCCCAGACGGCCTCATCGACTGTGAGCACCTGATCCTGGAGGAGACGGACGAGACCCTGGTGCGCCCGCTCGAGCGGTTGTCAGGGGAGGGGCTCGGTGGCGAACTCAAGCAGCAGGAGCACCAGATCATTCTGGACACCCTGCAGGAGTGCAACGGCAGTCGCAAAGCGGTGGCCGACAAGCTCGGTATCAGCCCGCGCACCCTGCGCTACAAGCTGGCCCAGATGCGTGACGCCGGCATCGAGCTGCCCGCCTAGGCCTGACAGGCGCATGGCCTTGCCGGTCCGGCTCGATTATCATGGGCCCTGACGATCGGAATCCGGTTCCCCGCGCAGTACATGGGGAGCCCAGCTAGGAGACCCCCATGATCTCTCATCGTAAACTGGAAAGCCTGCTCAACCACCTGCTCGAACCCCATGCCATCAAGGATTACTGCCCCAACGGCCTGCAGGTGGAGGGGCGCGAGCGCATTCGCAAGGTGGTGACCGGCGTCACCGCCAGCCAGGCCCTCATCGATGCCGCCGTGGCCGCCGATGCTGACGCCATCCTAGTCCATCACGGCTACTTCTGGAGCGGCGAGCCGGCCCAGATCACCGGCATGAAGCAGCGTCGTCTCAAGA
Organism: Aeromonas sp. R7-5; assembly: GCF_040908015.1. Classification (NCBI taxonomy): domain Bacteria; kingdom Pseudomonadati; phylum Pseudomonadota; class Gammaproteobacteria; order Aeromonadales; family Aeromonadaceae; genus Aeromonas; species Aeromonas sp. R7-5. The sequence continues at coordinate 489,439 of NZ_JBFOCZ010000032.1, forward strand.
CCCTCTTGACCCACGACATCAACCTGTTTGCCTATCACCTGCCGCTGGACGTGCACCCCGAGGTGGGGAACAACGCCCAGCTTGCCAGGCTGCTCGGCATCAAGGTGCGTCGCGGCCTCGAACCCTGGAACAGCAAGAGCGTCGCCATGGTGGGCAAGCTGGAGGAGCCCATGAGCGGCAGCGATTTTGCCAAGCTGATTGCCGAGCGTCTCGGTCGCGAGCCGCTTCATTGTGGTGACAGTGGCCCCGAGCTCATCCGCTCCGTGGCCTGGTGCACCGGCGGTGGCCAGAGCTACATCAGCCAGGCGGCGGAGCAGGGCATCGATGCCTTCATCTCCGGCGAAGCCTCCGAGCAGACCATCCACACCGCCCGCGAGATGGGGATGCACTTCTACGCCGCGGGCCACCACGCCACCGAACGTTACGGCGTCAAGGCGCTGGGAGAGTGGCTCGCCACTGTACACGGGTTGGAGGTGACCTTTATCGATATCGACAATCCGGTGTAGGGCCGATTAGCCGCGCAGCGGCGTCATCGGACGTGATGACAGCCATTGCGCTGGTCGATGGAAATGACAAGGGAGGCCTGAGCCTCCCTTGTTGTGTCTTACTGCTGCTAGCGGTTACTCGCTGGCATAGCCTGCCAGGCCAAGCTGCTTGCCATCGAGGAAGGCAGACCCTTCTCGCATCTGCAAGCGCCCTTCACAGAACCACTGCACTACCAGGGGGTAGATGCTGTGCTCCTGCACCTGGACCCGGGCGGCGACCTCGTCGGCATTGTCCCCTTCGAAGATGGGGACCCGTGCCTGGAGGATCACCGGGCCGCCGTCAAGCTCTTCGGTGACGAAGTGGACGCTGGCGCCGTGCTCGTCATCACCGGCCTCGATGGCGCGCTGGTGGGTGTGCAGCCCCTGGTATTTTGGCAGCAACGAGGGGTGGATGTTGATCATCCTCCCCGCGAAGTGGCGCACGAGGTCGGCGCTCAGGATCCGCATAAAGCCGGCCAGCACCACCAGATCCGGCTGATAATCCGCCATCAGGGCCAGCAGGGCGGCATCATACTCCTCCCGGCTGGCGAACTGCTGCTGAGCCAGGATAGCGGTTGCCACCCCGGCTTCCCTGGCACGCACCAGGCCATAGGCATCAGCCTTGTTGCTGATGACGCCGACCACCTGACCGGCAATCTTGCCGCCGGCACAGCCGTCGAGGATGGCCTGCAGGTTGCTGCCGCTGCCTGAGATGAGGACGAGGATGCGTTTCATAGGGGAGGTCATCTGGCCGTTGATACGATCATTCATTGAATGATGACCTGCTCCTCACCATCGGCCGCCTTGGCGATGTGGCCGATGTGCCAGGCGTTCTCGCCTTCGGCCTTGAGCAGGGCCAGGGCCTTGTCCAGCTGATCCGCCGGCAGGGCGATGATCATGCCGACGCCGCAGTTGAAGGTGCGGTACATCTCGTGGCGGGTGACGTTGCCTGCCTGTTGCAGCCAGCTGAACACCGCCGGCCACTGCCAGCTCTGCTCGTCGATGACCGCCTGGGTGTTGGCGGGCAGCACGCGCGGGATGTTCTCCCAGAAGCCGCCGCCGGTGATGTGGGACAGGGCGTGGATCTCGCACTCCTTGATGAGCTTGAGCACTGGCTTCACATAGATGCGGGTCGGCTCCAGCAGGGCGTTGGCCAGGGTGGTGTCACCCAGCGGCTGCTGCACGTCGGCCTTGGAGACTTCCAGGATCTTGCGAATAAGGGAGAAGCCGTTGGAGTGGGGACCGCTGGCGGCCAGGGCGATCAGGGCATCCCCTTCGCCAACCTTGCTGCCGTCGATGATCTCGCTCTTTTCCACCACGCCGACGCAGAAACCGGCGATGTCGTAATCTTCCCCTTCATACATGCCAGGCATTTCGGCAGTTTCACCGCCGACCAGGGCACAGCCGGACTGTTCGCAGCCGGCGCCGATGCCGGTGACCACGGCAGCGGCAGTGTCCACGTCCAGTTTGCCGGTGGCATAGTAGTCGAGGAAGAAGAGGGGCTCGGCGCCCTGCACGATGAGGTCATTGACGCACATGGCGACCAAGTCGATCCCCACGGTGTCGTGCTTCTTCAGGTCGATGGCCAGACGCAGCTTGGTGCCCACCCCGTCGGTACCGGAGACCAGTACCGGTTCCTTGTAGCCAGCAGGGATTTGACACAGGGCCCCAAAGCCGCCAAGACCACCAAGGACTTCAGGACGACGAGTGCGTTTTGACACGCCCTTGATACGTTCAACCAGTGCATTGCCGGCATCGATATCTACGCCAGCATCCTTGTAGCTCAGTGAGGTTTTGTCAGTCACGCGTATTCCCCGTCATATAAAGAAGTGGAGGGTAAAATTCGGGGCGTATTCTACCAGCGGGCACGAAAAACCAGAAAGAAAATCGTTTGCGCGTTTTTGAATCGAAAAGCTCTACAAGCCGTGGCTTTTGTTGTATGATTCCGCGATTTTTTTGGCGCCGGTTAGAGGAGATAATAATGAAAGTCGTTGAAGTCAAACACCCCCTGGTCAAGCACAAGATCGGCCTGATGCGCGAAGGCGACATCAGCACCAAGCGTTTCCGTGAACTGGCCAAGGAAGTGGGCAGTTTGTTGACCTACGAAGCGACCTCTGACTTCGAAACCGAAAAAGTGACCATCGATGGCTGGAACGGCCCTGTGGAAGTCGACCAGATCAAGGGCAAGAAGGTCACCGTCGTGCCCATCCTGCGCGCCGGTCTTGGCATGATGGACGGGGTGCTTGAGCACATGCCGAGTGCCCGCGTCAGCGTGGTCGGTATCTACCGTGACGAAGAGACCCTGCAGCCGGTTCCCTACTTCGAGAAGATCGTCAGCAACATCGAAGAGCGTCTGGCCCTGGTCATCGACCCCATGCTGGCCACCGGTGGCTCCATGATCGCCACCATCGATCTGCTCAAGAAGAAAGGTTGCCAGTCCATCAAGGTGCTGGTGCTGGTTGCCGCCCCCGAAGGCATCAAGGCCCTGGAAGCCGCTCACCCGGACGTGGAGCTGTTCTGTGCCTCCATCGACCAGGGGCTGAACGAGAAGGGCTATATCGTCCCGGGTCTGGGGGATGCTGGCGACAAGATCTTCGGCACCAAGTAAGCATCACCCCATCGCCGCGCCCAAGGCGCGCAAACGGAGCCGGCACCCTGCCGGCTCCGCTGTTTCTCCCCCCTTTGCTTGCTGCCATGCGCGCCTTGCCGCTACCATAAGCACCATCCCCCATTTCGAGAATCTTCTTTATGCTGAAACGCTTAGCGACTCTCCTCTGCTGCTGTCTGCCACTCGTGGTGTCGGCCGCCCAGGTAACCGACCTTTATCAGGGCAAGGCTCCCACCAGTGGCGACATGACGGCCGCCCAGTCCCAGGCGCTGGGGGATGTGCTCGTCAAGGTGACGGGCAAGCGCGATATCCTCACCCAGCCGGATGTGGTGAAGGCCCTGGCGGCGCCGGCGGATTACGTGCAGCAATACAGCTATCAGGACATCGGCTCGGTCAAGTTTCTCAAGGCGGATTTCAATGTGGTCAAGGTGAACGCCCTGGTCGGCCAGAGCAAGTTTGCCCTGCTTGGCCCGGTGCGGCCGCAGGTCGCCATCTGGCTGGTGGTCGACGAAGGGGAGCGGCGCATTCTGCCGGATCAGTCCGGCGATGGCTGGTCCGAGGCGCTGCGTGCCCAGACCCAGGCCATGGGGCTGCCGGTCAGTCTCCCGCTGATGGACTTGGATGACAACATGGCAGTCAATGCCACCGATGTCTGGGGCCGCTTTGCCGATCCCGTGCTCAAGGCGAGCCAGCGTTACGGCGCCGAAATGGTGGTGCTCGGCAAACTGAGCCCGGAGGGGGAGGCCTGGAGCATCGACTGGGGTCTTTATGGTACCAAGCCGGGGGCGCAGGCAGGAGAGCTGACCGAGCTGACCAAGGGCTCGGGTTCAGGTACCCAGGCCGAGGTGGCAAAGGGCTTTGCCGATGCCCTGGCCGGTTGGCTGGTGCAGCAGTACGGTACCCGTCTCTCCGGTGTCGCCTCCAGCCAGACCCTGGTGGTGGAGGGGCTGTCCGATATCGATGGCATGATCCAGATCCAGAAGCTGCTGCAGGGGATGGCCAGTGTCACCAAGGTGGCCATCGGCAAGCTGGAAGGGGACAAGGTGACCTTCAACCTCTCGCTGCAGGGGGACAAGGCCGAGCTGGTGAGGGGGTTGCAACTTGAGAGCCGCCTTCATCAGGTGGAAGACAACGAGAACGGCCTGCGCTATCAATGGTCGCAGCCCTGATCCCGGGGAAGGATCCTGACCGCCCGGCATGGTCCGGGCGGTTCTCTATCTGCCCCGCTGGTGATACACTTGCCCGCAAATATCACAGTCAAAGCCCAACGAGTGAAGCAACCGGCCCAACTGTCTTTAGCCGTACAACTACCGGATGATGAAACCTTCGTCAGTTTTTATCCCGGCAACAACGCCCATCTGATCACCGCCCTCAAGAATGCGGCCATCGGTCAGGGCTCGCCCTTCCTCTATTTCTGGGGAGCCAAGGGGTCGGGCCGCTCCCATCTGCTCCATGCCACCTGTGCCGAGGTCAACGCCCGCGACGCGGCGGCGGCCTATCTCTCCCTCGATCAGTTCGAACAGCTTGACCCCAGCATGCTCGATGCTTTGGAGAGCCTGCCCCTGGTCTGTCTCGACAGCCTGGAGGCGATCGCCGGCAACGCCCTGTGGGAGCGGGCCCTGTTCGACTTCTACAATCGCTGGAAGGAGAAGGGGGAGGGGACGCTCATCGTTACCGGCTGCAGCGCGCCACGCAAGCTGGGGCTGCAACTGCCGGATCTCGCGTCCCGTCTCGACTGGGGAGTGAGTTTCCACCTCGACGAGCTGGACGACGAGGGCAAACTCAGCGCCCTGCAACTGCGCGCCGAGCTGCGGGGTTTCAAGCTGCCCATCGACGTGGGCCGTTTCCTGCTCAACCGCCTCTCCCGCGACATGCGCACCCTGCTTGCCACCCTCAATCGTCTCGACAACGCCTCCTTTCGCGCCAAGCGCAAGCTCACCATCCCTTTCGTCAAAGAGATCCTCGAGCTCTGAAAACCTATCCCATTAGGCTAACTTATTCGCCATTTTGAACCTGGGCAGTGCTCGAAATCCTCACGTACTACAGTACGATCCGGTTTCTGCGCGCTGTCCGTGTTCAAACTGCCTTCAACGATTACGCCTACTGGGATAGGTTCTAAGCCCCATAACGACAAACCCCGGGACTTGGCCGGGGTTTGTTTGCGAGCATTACACAGCTATCAGTGGAACTGATCTTCTTCGGTCGAGCCGGTCAGCGCGGTCACCGACGACTGGCCGCCCTGAATGACGGTGGTCACCTTGTCGAAGTAACCGGTACCCACTTCCTGCTGGTGTGCAACGAAGGTGTAGCCCCGCTCGGCAGCGGCGAATTCCGGCTGCTGCACCATCTCGACATAGTGCTTCATTCCCTCGCCACGGGCGTACTGGTAGGCCAGCTCGTACATGTGGAACCACATGTTGTGGATACCCGCTAGGGTGATGAACTGGTACTTGTAGCCCATGTCGGAGAGCTCCTGCTGGAAGCGGGCGATGGTGGCATCGTCCAGGTTTTTCTTCCAGTTGAAGCTCGGGGAGCAGTTGTAGGCCAGGATCTTGTCCGGGTACTGGGCCTTGATGGCCTCGGCAAATTTGCGCGCCTCGTCCAGATCGGGCTTGGCTGTCTCGCACCACACCATGTCGGCGTAAGGGGCGTAGGCCAGGCCGCGGGAGATGGCCTGCTCGATGCCAGCCTGCACCTTGTAGAAGCCCTCGCTGGTGCGCTCACCGGTCAGGAAGCCGGCATCGTAGGGATCGGCATCCGTGGTCAGCAGATCCGCTGCGTTGGCGTCGGTGCGGGCGATGACCAGGGTGGTGGTACCGCAGACATCTGCCGCGAGGCGGGCTGCGATGAGCTTTTGCACCGCTTCCTGGCTCGGGACCAGTACCTTGCCGCCCATATGGCCGCATTTTTTCACGGACGCGAGCTGATCTTCGAAGTGCACGCCGGCGGCGCCCGCTTCAATCATCCCCTTCATCAGCTCGAAGGCGTTCAACACGCCGCCGAAACCTGCCTCCGCATCCGCTACTATGGGCAGGAAGTAGTCGATGAAGCCCTTGTCCTCTGGTCCAACTTTGTTGGCCCACTGGATCTGGTCGGCCCGGGCGAAGGAGTTGTTGATGCGCTCCACCACGGAGGGGACGGAGTTGGCCGGGTAGAGGGACTGATCCGGGTACATGGTGGAGGAGAGGTTGTTGTCCGCCGCCACCTGCCAGCCGGAGAGATAGATGGCTTCGATGCCGGCCTTGGCCTGCTGCACCGCCTGGCCGCCGGTCAGGGCGCCGAGGCAGTTTACATAGCCTTTCTTGGCGCCGCCGTGGATCAGCTCCCACAGTTTGTCGGCGCCGCGTTGGGCCAGAGTGTGTGCCGGCTGCAGGCTGCCACGCAGGTTCACCACGTCCTCGGCGCTGTAGCCGCGCTTGATCCCTTTCCAGCGGGGGTTTTCTGCCCAGTCTTTCTCGATAGCCTGGATCTGTTGCTCACGGGTCAGTGCCATATCAGTTCCCTCTTTCATTGATTTCACGTTTCCATTGACTTGTTATGGGGGCCGTTACCGGCCCGGGTCTCACAGCCGCTCGTAGCCGGGCAGCGTCAGAAAATCGATCAGAGTATCGGCGCAGGTGATCTCTTCCATCAGCGCGCTTGCCTCGGCAAAGCGACCCGCCTGCCAGCGCTCGGCACCCACCTCGGCTTTGACCACCTCCTGCTCCTCGGCGAGCATCTGGCGGAACAGCGCCTTGGTCACCGCCTGACCGTTGGAGAGGGTCTTGCCGTGGCGGATCCACTGCCAGATGGAGGTGCGGGAGATCTCGGCGGTGGCGGCATCTTCCATCAGTCCGTAGATGGGCACGCAGCCGTTGCCGTTGATCCAGGCTTCCAGGTATTGCAGGGCGACGCGGATATTGGTGCGCATGCCCGCCTCGGTGCGATCACCCTCACAGGGGGCCAGCAGGTCGGCGGCCGTGATGGGGGCATCCTGCTCGCGCAGCACGCCGATCTGGTTCTGGGCACCCGCCGGAATGGTGGCGTTGAACACCGCCATGGCGGTATCGGCCAGACCGGGGTGGGCCACCCAGGTGCCATCGTGGCCGTTGTCGGCCTCGCGCTGCTTGTCCGCGTGTACCTTGGCAAACACCTGTTCGTTGACGGCCGCGTCCTTGGCCGGAATAAAGGCAGCCATGCCCCCCATCGCCAGCGCGCCGCGCTTGTGGCAGGTCTTGATGAGGAGTCGCGAGTAGGCAGAGAGGAACGGCTTGTCCATGGTCACCACCTGACGATCCGGCAGGACGCGATCCGGGTGGCTTTTCAAGGTCTTGATATAGCTGAAGATGTAGTCCCAGCGACCGCAGTTGAGGGCGACGATGTGATCCTTCATCTGATAGAGCAGCTCATCCATCTCGAACACCGCCGGCAGGGTTTCGATGAGCACGGTGGCCTTGATGGTACCGCGGGGCAGACCGAATTTGTCCTCGGTCCAGGCGAACACCTCGCTCCACCAGCGCCCTTCCAGATGGCTCTGCAGCTTGGGTACGTAGAAGTAGGGACCGGAGCCCTTGGCCAGCAACGCCTTGTGGTTGTGCAGGAAATAGAGGGCGAAGTCGAACAGGCCGCCGGGAATGGGGGCTCCATCAAAGGTGACGTGCTTCTCCGGCAGATGCAGACCGCGCACCCGGCAGATGAGCACGGCCGGATTGGGATTCAAGGTATAAGCCTTCCCCTCCGGGCTCTGGTAGGCAATGGTGCCGTTGACCGCATCGCGCAGGTTGATCTGGCCCTCGATCACCTTGTTCCAGGCCGGGGCCAGGGAGTCCTCGAAGTCGGCCATGAAGACCTTGACGTTGGCGTTGAGGGCATTGATCACCATTTTGCGCTCGACCGGGCCGGTGATCTCCACACGGCGGTCCTGCAGATCGGCGGGGATGCCGCGAATGGTCCAGTCACCATCGCGAATATGGGCGGTCTCTGGCAGGAAGTCCGGCAACTCACCGCCATCGATACGGGCCTGGCGTGCGACTCGCTGCTTCAGCAGCTCATTGCGTTGGGGAGCGAAACGTTCCACCAGTTCGGACACCAGGGCCACCGCATCCGGCGTCAGGATCTGCGCGTAATCGGGAAGCATCTCGCCTTGAATGCGCAGGCGGGTGCTGCTGATGGTCTGGGCCGGTGCCGACATAGTGGGTACTCCTCCAAAAGTTACATTTTGAATTTATTAACTACGACTAACGTCTATATCCCTTTCTTTCAAACTCCCCGTAACAGCGGGGTAACACGATTCATAAGGTGCAAAAGAATGGCGGATTCGTCAACTTGATTTTTAAAACAGGTGTTTTTTGATGATAGTTAAGATGCTGTTTTAAATGGATTTATGTGATTAGTGTAAAAGCTCTTTGCAGATGGTTATGCTCTTGGGTTGCCGGGGCGGCAGGGGGGAGGATTTCGGTAGAGGGGATGGGTTAAAAATGTAACTAATTACGTAATAAAATTACAAATGCAAAAACAAATCCCGACATTACTCCAAGCTTTGCAAAAACAGCTGTATGAAATGCCTTCGTTCAATCCAGCCTGCATGAGGGCTATGAAGTGACCGGGTAGTGAACCGGTGTTTAAAACTAAAATGTCAAATTGGGTCAAAATGGCGAAGGCGAACAGGAGAGAGGGAAATGACGAGCAATAACGTAGGTTTGTATCACGGCGTGTCCATGAAGGAGAGGGAGGTTGGGGCGCAGAAGATGGTCAATTAAACTGATTTTTGAAGAAAAACCAGCATTTTGTCGTTATTTGCGGTGGCGGTCTGTTGGCCGGGGTCAAGGGCGGTGCCGGACAGCAAAACCGGCGTCTTGAACCGCACTATGGTACGGGCTCGTCTCAGTAATCTTCATCCGGGGCGGCGAGATCGATCACATCGAGGTGCACTGAACTGCCAAACCCGTGCTCTGCGGAATCGAGCTCGGAGGGCGTGGGGGAGATCAGGGGCTGAACGGGCTGGGAGTCAACAGCTTGGGTCATGGATGCTTGCCTCATTGATTGCAAGCCGGTCGGTGATTCCATCACCCTAGTGTCCACCTCCCTGTTTTTATGGCCGGCGGAAAAGTTGCGTATCCTAGCGGCACTTTATGAAAGCTTCAAGTGGTTCTGTATAAAATTCATGCCAATAAAAAGTGGCGACCCGATGAACGGGGGAGGCGAGAGGAAAAGAGGCAAGCGTCGGGCGTGCAGGCAAAAAAATAGCCCAGTCGTTTGACTGGGCTATTTTCGGGGAATTTGGTCGGTGTGAGAGGATTCGAACCTCCGACCCTCTACACCCCATGCAGATGCGCTACCTGGCTGCGCTACACACCGACGGAGTC